>NZ_JACRAH010000019.1 GCF_016234775.1 Aquabacterium sp.
ACTCGAACTTCGACTTATGAACAAGACCGATCTGATCCAGCACCTGGCTGACAAGCACACCCTGACCAAGGCTGAAGCCGGCCGCATCCTTGACACCCTGCTCGACGTGGTCGTGGCCAGTGTCAAGAAGGGCGACGCCGTCGTGATTCCTGGTTTCGGTTCTTTCAAGCAACACGCACGCGCTGCCCGTAACGGCGTGAACCCCAGCACCGGCGCCAAGATCAAGATTGCCGCCGCCAAGCTGCCCAAGTTCACACCTGGCGCCACCTTCAAGGCCGCTGTGGACCCCAAGGCTGCTGCTCGCAAGGCTGCTGCCAAGCCTGCCGCCAAGCCCGCAGCGAAGAAGGCTGCCAAGCCTGCTGCCAAGAAGGCCGCTGCCAAGAAGAAGTAATTCGGCTTGATCGATCTGGTTGGGCTGCGCGTTCCAGGCGTCTTGTGCGCCGAATGCGTACCCGCCAGAGCAAGCTAGCCAAGCCGCCCAGTCCCCAGCTCATCTGGGTGCCACTGGCGGTTTCTGGCACCGCTGCCGCAAAGGCCGTACCCAGTCGGGCATGCAGCCCGGTTGTGAAATGCGTGCCGTCCCAGTAGACATGGTCCTGCGGATTGGCGCATACCGATATGACGTTCTCGAACGTGCCCTTCACGCATGCCGTGCTGGTGTCGGCAAAGGCGGTACCTGGCGCAGCAAGCAAGGCGGACAGATAGTTGACCGTGTCGAACGATTGAATGGCTGCATCCGGATGTTTTGCGCTGGCTTGGCGCAACGCTGTTGTCAGGCTCTGGTTGTAGGCCTCGGTGGCCGGCTGGAACAGCCTTGACAGGCCCTTGAAGGTCGGCATGAGTGACAGGTCCGGCATCAAGGGCACAAAGAAGTGGCGAGCACCTGCTGCGTACAGCGTGTCCAGTGCTTGCATCATCTGCTGGCTGGCCTTGTCGGCCGTGGCCTGATTGGGGCTGAAGATCATGTCATTGGCGCCGGCCCACAACACGTAGAGCGACTGGCTGTCCAAAGAATGTGCGCCATGCGCCAGCACGTAGCCGTCGACCTGATCCAGCAGCCCGGTTTGTGCCAGTTCTCCCTGCTTGTTCAGAAAATTGCTGCGACCTGTTGTGGCGCCGCCCCATGCTCGGTCGTCCAGTGGTACGCCCAGTGCCTGGGCCATGTATTCCACGGCGACGGGGCCATTTGAAAAGCGCCCGTCGAAGTAATAGGGGGCCTGCGGCAGGTTTTGCCCCGTCGTGTTCTGGAGCTGTTGCCAGACCAGCCCCTGGTCGCTGAGGCTGTCGCCAAACACGACCAGGGCGTTGGGTGAGGTGGCGTTGGCCGTGACGCACAGCAGGGTCAAGGTGGCGGCGAGCCATTGACGGATGTGGTGCAGTCGGGTGTGATGCATGTCGGTCCCCTGTTGATTGAGAGAGGGGTATTGCGTCATGCCTGGTCAGGCGTGGGCAAGCGCCGTGCGACCGAGCGGTGCCATACGGCGTTCAAGTGCGGCTGTGGCGACCTGAACGACTTGTTCAGACGGCAGGCTTGCGGTGCGGGCGAACCAGCCACAAGGTCAGCCCGCTGATGACCTCGACGGCCATCATCACGCGCAGCATGCCATCGGGCCATCCCCATTGCGCGGCCGACATCACACGGCCCACCGCTTGCGAGAAGATCAACAGCGCCAGGACATCGCCCAGCAAGGGCTGACGATCCACATGGCGCGCAGCCAGCAGCCCCAGTGCGGTGTGCCCCAGCCACAGGCCCGCGTAGATCGCGTGCAGCTCGCTGTAGTCATTGGCACTGCGCAGGCCATTGCCGACCACCAGCGCCACCAGATCGGGCCTCAGCAGGGTCTGCAAAGCCAAGCCGGCAAAGACCACAGCGGTGATCGCCAGCAAGGCACGCCGCGTGGGCGTGTGGTGGATCAGGCCGATCATGCGGCGGCGCTGCGACCAGGCAAGGTGCGCGCGCCGGGGTATTGCTCTTCAACCCAGTCAGGGTGCTTCCACAGGATGCGCAGGTCCTTGTGGCGCCACACATCGCCCCACATGGCGAACCACTCGTCGAGGTTCAGGCGCAGCGGGTTGAGCGTGGTGGGCTGGCGGTGGCTGATGCCGTAGACGATCTTGCCGGCGTCTTTCTCGTCCACGAAGGTGCCGAACAGGCGATCCCAGATGATCAGCACGCCGGCAAAGTTGGTGTCGATCTGGGCCGGGTTGCGGCCGTGGTGCACGCGGTGGTGCGAGGGTGTGTTGAAGATGGCTTCATACCAGGCGGGCAGGCGCTTGATGGTCTCGGTGTGGATGAAGAACTGGTAGAACAGGTTCAGCTCGATGGCGATGACGACGGACATCTTGTCAAAGCCGATCAGGGCCAGTGGCAGGACCCACACGAAGACCAGGCCGCTGAGGTCGAACAGGAAGTTCTGGCGCAGCGCGGTCGAGAAGTTGAAGCGCGTCGAGCTGTGGTGCGTGATGTGCGAGCACCAGGCGTAGCGCACCTTGTGCATCACGAAGTGGGCCACGTAGAAGAGGAAGTCCGTGATGAAAAACAGCAGCGCAATGCCAAGCCACTTGTTGGACGGGGTGTACTGCAAGCCCAGCTTGACCACGTCGTCATAGAACTGGGTGATGAAGAGGGCCACGACCACGCCGTCCACCATCTTGTAGATGAAGCCGGTGCTGATGTTGGCGATGGACTCTTTCAGGTTGTAGGCGTCCGTCTTGCCCTGGCGGCGCAGGTAGGCGGCCTCGGCCAGGATGACGACCATGAAGGCCGCGCCGGCGATGAGCACGAAGCTCAGTGCGTGAAGGATGTCTTCCATATTGCTTGTCTCCTCAACGTGATGGCATGCAATGTAAAGACGGGCGAGCCGATCGCATCGACAATCGATGTCGGCTTTTTAACTATCCATGACATATGAGCATGCTGATGCGCGTCACAGGCGCCTGGACGCAATTACTCACGGATTGGCTGGATGCGCAGCGGCTGCCTGCGCCGACCATCCGTGCGCGCCTGGCGGCCTACGCACCGGATGACGTGGTGCCACTGGACGTCTGGCGCGAGATCCTGGACATGGGGGCTGCGCTCAGGCCGGACTTGCCTGCGCCTGGCCTGTCCATCGGCGCGGGCGTGTTGCCGCGCCATGTAGGCGTCTTGGGCTACCTGGTGCTGGCCAGCGACAACCTGGCTGAGGCCGTGTCCATCTACCAGCGCTACGAGCGTCTGTTCTATGGGGTGGACCTGGCCGAGGTGGTGATGCACCAGGGCGAAGTTGAAATCCGCTGGGCGCGCACCGATACCACGGGCGTGGTGGCCGATGAAACCGCCATTGCCGCGCTGGTGACCTTCCTGCGCAAGCAGATCGACAACCCGCCGCCGCCTTCGCGTGTGGGCTTTGTGTACCAGGTGCCGCCCGAGCGGGCGCAGGCCTGCGAAGCGTTCTTTGGCTGCCCGGTGGATTTTGGGGCCAGCCATACCCTGGTGCGCTTCCCCGTGGCCTACATGAGCATCCCCATGCCGCATCGCGAGCCTGGCTTGCGTGCCCTGCTGGATCGCCAGGCCAAGGCCCTGCTCGACGCCCTGCCAGATCCGAACGCCTTCGACAAGGCTGTGCAACAACTGCTGGTGCGCCTGCTGCCCGATGGCGATGTGTCGGTCGACAAGGTGGCGCAGGCCATGAACCAGTCCACGCGCACCCTCCAGCGCCGCCTGGCCGACAGCGGCATGACCTGGCAGCACCTGCTGGACCGCACGCGTGAGCAACTCGCCCGCCAGTACCTCAGTGACCGCGCGCTTTCACTGGCTGAAATCGCCCTGTTGCTGGGCTACAGCGAGCAAAGTGCCTTCACGCGTTCCTTTAAGCGCTGGACGGGTTTGACCCCCTTGGGTTTCAGGACACAAACTGTTCATATTTAAAGGGCGATACGGGGTGACAATCGGGGGTTACCGTTTTCACACGCCTGACTCATGTCCTCGATCTCCCCGGTGCCTGCCGACCAAGCCGCTGAATCCCCTGCGCTCGATACCCTGCCAGAAGCCGTGCCCGCCGCTGCGGCGTCCGCAGACAGTGCCGCCGCACCTGCTCAGGCCCAGCAGCCTGAGTCGCCGGCCGCCACCGCAGCCCGCCTGGCAGAGCTGTTCCCGGCGTTGTTCAAGGGCCAGCCCAAGCCTTTGAAGCTGCGTATCCAGGTGGACATCCAGGAGCGTGCGCCCGGCGTGTTCAGCAAGCAGGCCCTGTCGGCCTTCTTCCGTCGCTATACCGGCGCGACCTCCTACCTGATCGCCGTGTCCAAGGCCACGCAGCGATTCGATCTGGATGGCCAGCCCGCTGGCGAGCTGACCGATGAACACCGCAAGGTGGCCGCCGACGAGCTGGTGCGCCGCCGCGCCAATGCCAACGCCAAGCGCGAAGCCGAGCAGGCCGAGCGTCGTCAGCGTTCATCGCTGCTGCGTGACTTCGAAACCACCAAGCTGACCACGGCCAACTTTTGCGCCCTCAAGGGCGTGGCGCCCGAAGCCCTGGATGGCCTGCTGGCTCAGGCGCGTGCCGAGGCTCTGGAAGACGCGCAACGTCCGCAGCGCCCGCACCATGGGCATGGCCGGCCTGAGCATGGCGGTCGCCGTGATGGCCAGGGCCGCCCAGGTGGCAATCCCGGCAACGGCGGTCCACGCCGTGAGGGGCAAGGCCCTCGTCGCGAAGGCCAGCCTCGTGGTGATGGCCCGCGTGGTGAACAACGCCGTGCCGGTGGCCCGCGTGAAGGCGGCCAACGTGATGGCGCGCGTCGTGATGGCGGCAACCGCGGCCCCCGTGGCCCACAAGGTGGCCAGGGCAGCGAAGGTGGCCAAGGTAGTCAAGGTGGCGCGGGTGGCGACACCTCCAAGGGTTGAGGATGTCGCAGGACGAGGCCAATGCCGCGCCCCTGTCGCGCTTTCGTGATCTGCTGAGCCAGTCTGTCGCGCAAGGCCGCTGCGACAAGCTGGTGATGGCGAACTACCAGGGCGACGACGCCCAGCTGGGGCCGGATCTGCAGCGTGTGCTGGTGCGTCCGGTCGAGCTCAAGGGCCAGCCGCATCTGTCCTTCGTACTGCGTTATCCCACCAAGGACATCACCAAGAACTTGCCGCTGGCCGAGGGCATCGCCCACGTGATGGGCTGGGCGCAGGCGCAGACTTTCCGTAACGCCCATCTGCACACGCCCACCGAGGAAGTGCAGCTTGCCTTCAGCAAGAAGGGCAAGGCCAGCGTGCGCGTGGGCAAGCCCTCCAATGCCGAAGCCGCGCAGGCGCGTGCCGAAGCGGCTGCTGCCGGGCGCCCCGGATCGGCCGCCGTGGTGTCGGCCCCTGCAGAGGCTGGCTCAGCAGGCCACAACCGCGACAAGCACCGCTTCCTGGAACTGTCGCGCCCCTTCCTGCACGAACTGGGTGTGACCGACGCCCATGGCCAGTTGATCCCGGCCATGTCGCGCAAGTGGAAGCAGATCAACAAGTTCGTCGAAGTCTTTGCGGCGGCGCTGGCGCGCTCGCCTCTGGCCGAGCAGAATCAGATCCACGTGGTGGACTTCGGCTCAGGCAAGGGCTACCTGACCTTCGCCATCCACGACTGGCTGCGCCACAGCATGGGCCGTGATGCCCGCGTGACCGGCGTCGAGCTGCGTGACGAGCTGGTCAAGCTGTGCCAGGGCGTGATCGGCAAGCTCCAGCTCGAAGGCATGGACTACGAGCAAGGCGATGTGCGCGAGTACCACCCGACTGCGCTCAACGTGATGATCGCCCTGCACGCGTGTGACGTGGCCACCGACTACGCCATCCACCTGGGCATCCGCGCCGGCGCCGAGATCATCATGTGCTCGCCGTGCTGCCACAAGCAGATCCGCCCGCAGTTGCTGAGCCCGCATCCCCTGCGGCCCATCCTGCAACACGGCATCCACCTGGGCCAGGAGGCCGAGATGCTGACCGATGGCCTGCGCGCCATGCTGCTGGACGCGGCGGGTTACGACACCCAGGTCTTCGAGTTCATCTCGCTGGAGCACACCAACAAGAACAAGATGATCCTGGCGGTCAAGCGCGCCAAGGCCAAGTCGAATGACGAGGTGGTCGCGCAGATCAAGGACATCAAGGCCTTCTATGGCATCCAGGATCAGTGCCTGGAAAGCCTGTTGAAGGCGGATGGCTTGTTGCCTGCCTGACCAGCCAGCGCCTGCGTGGACGGGCGCTCAGCCCTGGCGCTTGCGCCTCTTCAGCTTGCTTCGCGCACCCTGCAATGGCTTGACCGTGACCTTGGGCGGCAAGCCAATGGCAGCCCGAGCCAACGCATCGGCCTCACCATTGCGGTGGCGCGGGATCCAGCTCAGCATGACCTTATCAAAGCTGGCCAATAAGGCCCGAGCCTCTTCGAACAAGTCTCTCAGCCTGATCACGGGCGGCTGCGTGCTGTGGCCATCGAGTTGCGCCACCAGCACGCTGTTGTCACAGAAGATCTGCAGCGCTTGCACGTGCGTCGCCTCCAGCGCATGCAAGGCAGCCATCAAGGCGCGTAACTCCGCTTCGTTGTTGCAACCCCGCTCGCTGCTGGTGAAAGACAGCGTCTGGCGAGCACCATCCGGTGCCACGATCACGGCGCCCATGCCCATGCGGCCCGGATTGGGCTCGGCGCTGCCGTCGCAATGAATGATCCAGGGAGAGCAGGAGGTCATGGGCCGAGCATCTCATGAATCATTGCCCAGTGATCTCCATCGCCTGTGTGCTCAGCGCAGCAAGCTGAAATGGGCGTCGTAGTGGATGTGCTCACCTTGGGGCACAGGTTCCAGGTACAGCTGTACCTGGCCTGCTTGCGTATGGCTCAGCTGATGCAGGCCCGCTTTCAGTGGCAAGGCCCTGGGGCCCTGGAACGACACGGTGAACTGCGTCAGGCCTGGTGCAGCCACATCGGTGGCCTGGCCGTCTACGGCGATCACTGTCAAGGTCACAGGGCGGCCTAGCTTGGTCTGGCTATTGAACGCCTGTCCCAGCAAGGCTTGCCAGCCAGCCTGGGTTGCGGTGGAGGCCTCCGGGGTGCCTGGCGTAGCCGATGCGTCCGTGGCGTGTGCAGCCCAGGTGCTCGTGGCAACCCCGGCCAGCAAGGTACCACTGCCTTGCACAATGAAATCACGTTTGTTCATGCTCATACTCCTGAACCGTGGGAATGCGCGTCATGGCCTGGTGCAGGCCAGACACGGTCGTTGTCTCGAAGCCCAGTCGGGCATACCAGTGGCGGATCGGGTTGTCTCGCATGACGTGCAGATGGGTTGCCACGCCATCGGCATCGGCCAGTTGCAGCAAGGCCAGCAGGCAGGCGCTGGCACCGCCCATGCGCTGGAAGGCTGGCAGCACGGTGATGTCCACCACGCGCAGTCCATCGCCATCCTCATGCAACCACAACCGCCCGGCAGGCTGGCCATGGTGGCGCAGGATCAGCTCGATGGCCGCCGGGTAGTGCAGTTCGACCGAACGGCGTTGAGCCAGCATCTGCGTGCGAATGAAGACCTCGCGCATGCCGGCGTCCGGCCCCAGCAGGTCCAGCTCGATGCTTCTGGTGCTGGCAAACACTTCGCCCAGAAAGGCCTGATCACCTGCGCTGGCCGGTGCGCACTGCCAGGCACCCTTGAGTGCGGCTGGCAGACGCAGGATCAGCTTGCTGGCGTGCAGACGCATCATGCGCGGGGTGGGTAGACGCCTTGCATCGCGATGATGAAAGACAGCGCCAGGGCGGGTGACTGGTTGTTGTGGGCCCAGCCGGCGCCATTGGCCAGTACCGCCGTGCCCGCCATGGGCGTGGGTGTGCCTGGGGCGCGGTACAGCGATGCGTTGTCGCCGCTGCGCGCCCACAAGGCTTGCGGGCCAGGCTGGGTGCTGTCTGGCGCCACGGCGCTCTGTACGGCATGGGTGTGCTGCGGTGTTTCTGCTGTGCTCAGTGTGTGTGTGGCTTCACCATCAGCCTCGCCCAGGCTGCGCGGTGTCAGCCCAGGGCCGTTGCCCGCACCCAGTGGCATGCGCGCCTGGAGGTTGGGCAGCGCAAAGTTGGTGCGGCCATCGCCACCATAAGTCGTGCCCAGAATCGAAAACAGCGCGGTGTTTTGCGAAATGGGCAGCAACTGCCCGTTGCACAAGGCCCAGCCGGTGGGCGCGAAGTTGCCGGTGAACAGGCGGATCTCGCCAATGAAGGGATCGCTCATCAGATGTCCTTTCAGCCTTGCGACGGGTAGATGCCGAACAAGGAAATGATGAAGTTCAGGCCCAGAAAGGGCGCCATGTTGTTGTGCGGCTGGCTGCCACCGCTGGGCAGCAAGGCCTGCGCGGCCAGTGCGCCACCTCCAGGCGTGTTGCCATAGAAGGACGTGGTGGCAGCCTTGCCCGTGAGGCTGCCGCTCACGCCCGTGCCGACCGTGGCATCTGAGGTGGTGGCATTGAGTACATGGTTGTGGCTGGGCAATTGGTTGGGGAGCACGGTGACCTGCTCGGTGCCTGCGGTCTGGCCGATCACGCAGGGGCTCAGGCCCGGCCCCTGACCTTGATGCACGGGCACACGGCCGCGCATATCGGGCAGGGCAAAGGTGTTTTGCCCGTCGCCACCATAGGTGGTGCCGATCAGGCTGAACAGGACATCGTTCTGGGCGATGGACAGCATGCTGCCGTCACACAGGGCCCAGCCGGCGGGCGCGAAGTTGCCCGCAAACAGGCGGATTTCGCCAACATAGGGTTGTGCCATGGATGCTCCGGGCTCAGTTGCGCGAGGGGAAGATGCCCTGCATCGCGATGATGAAATTGATCGCCAGGTAGGGCTGCATGTTGTTGTGCGGCTGGCTGCCACCGGCGGGCGCCACGGCTTGAGGGCTCATGGGTTGCAAGGGCGAACTGCCTGCGGCGTAGATGTCCTTGCCACCGCGCCCTTTGGCGGCCGGCAGGTTGCCGACCGGCGCTGCGTTGTTGGCCAGGTCGGATGCTCCTTGCAGGCCGTGCGTGTGCGGGGGGATCTCGTTGACCGTCAGGGTGTGGGCCTCTTCACCGACACGCGCGCCCAGGGGCAGCGTGTTGGCGGTGTGCGCCGGGCTGCGGCCGCGCAGGTCGGGCAGCGCAAAGTTGGTACGGCCGTCACCACCATAGGTGGTGCCCAGGATGGCGAACAAGGCCTGGTTCTGGGCAATGGGGAGCAACTGGCCGTTGCACAGCGCCCAGCCTTTGGGCGCAAAGGCAAACGCGGTCGGGCGGATTTCGCCCAGGAAGGGTTCGGACATGGCGGGGCCCTTTCTTCAGCGCTTGCTGGCGCGTTGACGCAGGCCCAGCATTGCCACACCCAGCAAAGCCAGGATGGCGGTCGAGGGTTCCGGCACGGCGGCGGTCACCACATCAATGCGGAAATCCACGAAGTTGTTGGATTCGCCCAGCCCGCGGTCTCTGAACTTGATCTGATCGAGGGTCACCTCGAAGCTGTGGGGCGACAGCAGCTTGACCACTTGCCCGGTGATCAGCGCGGCTTCATTGCTGGCACCACTGGTGCCGGTGTTCAGGAAATTGTCCTTGAGCGAGTAGCTCAGGCCCGTGATGGTGAAGCCCGCGATGCTGAGGCCATCAAATTGATAGCGGGCATGCTGGGTGCCTGAGCCCAGATAGCCGGTGGTGCCATTGCTGGCGCCTTGGGAGACACGCAACTGGAAGCCGGTGCCGATGTTCTTGATGAACTCGGCAGGCAGCATGAAGCCGCCGATGCTGCCACCATCGCCCGGCACGATCTGCGCGCCTGGCGTCAGCGATTGGGTCAGGTCGAGGGGCGTGGGGTCGATCGACACGCCGTCAGAGGTGATGCCGCCGGGGGCGAGCAGGGACACGGTCAAGGGCCCGCTGTAGCTGGCGGCATGGGCGAGGCTGGCCGCGGACAAGGCCAGCAGGCCAGCCAGATGCATGAGGCCTGTGCGCAAGCCAGGCGCCGCGAAGGCGGTGTGAGAAGACATGGGTGAACTCCTGATTTGAGGCATGTGTCAACCGTGAATCTGGCCACAGCAGGGCCTGGCCTGGCCATCCCTAGTTCAGTTTGTGTGCAATTGATACCGTGAGCGATACTTGCGCGATGCCGACGCTGCGCCCTCTCGTCCCCGTTGAACCTGCCAAACCTGCCCAAGCTGTCGAGCCTGCAGGGGTGCTATCTCCTGCGCCTGCCGGCAAGCCGGCTGATCCCCAGAAGTTCAAAGTGACCGTAGGCCCCAGCCAGATCGATGGTCAGGGCGCCTTCGCGGCAGAGCCCATTCCCGATCGCCGCAAGATCGGCGAAATTCGAGGCGAGTTTGTCGACATGCGAACCGCCCGTGCCCGCGCGCGCGAGGCCGAACGCAGCACCGGTCGCATCTTCATGGTCGCGATCTCCGACAAGCGCGCGATCGACGCAACCCACTCCACCGATCCCTTGCGTTTTGCCAACCACTCCTGTGATCCCAATATGGTGCTCAAGGTGCAGCAAGGCCGCGTGGCCTTCTATGCCTTGCGTGACATCGCCGAGGGGGACGAGTTGACGGCCCGCTATGGCAGCACGCACCACGCAGGGCGGCTGCGCTGCCAATGTGGCGCCCCCAACTGCGTCGGGCGTATCTGAGCTTGGTCCTGGTGAAAACCCAGGGGCGGATCAACTGGATCCCCCGCGCTCAGGCGTCCGTCACGGATGAATTCATGCGTCTGGCGTCATCGATCAATCGCAAACCCATAGCCTCAGGCATGCAACGCTGATCGATACTGCGGGCAATATCAAAAGGTTGCCTCATGTTTGCGACACGCATGTTTTCAACAGCAGATCGCGCATCAGGCCAGAACAGGGGAAACGCGAACCTGCAGGTTCAGATCTGGGATGCACGCGTCCAGATGCTGTGTCAGCACGTGCCGACCGTCATGGTCATGGCTGTCGGGTTTGCGATGGTGCTGGGCTGGTTGTTGCACGAGCAGGTTGATCAGACAAAAGTCTGGTCCTGGTTCGGGCTGCGTTCCGTGGTGGTTGCGTGCCGGGTTGTTCAGGCACGTTTGTATCTGCAATCCAAGGACAGCGCCAACCCGGTCTGGTACGGTGGCTTTCTCGCCTTGGTGCTGGCCGACGGCGTGCTGTGGGGGGCGGCCTGGTGGTGGCTGGTGCCGGTGGACCGACTGGATCTCACGGCCATCACCCTGACGGCCATTCTGGGCGTGGCCGCCTTGTCGGCGTTCATCTTGCATGCGGATGTGCGCGCCACGGCCACCCATGTGCTGGCCATGCTGCTGCCCTGCGCGGCCTACAGCCTCACGCGCCATGATTCCTATGGGGTGTTTGGCGCCGTTAGCCTCACAGCCTTCACCGCGCTGTTGCTGCTGGAAACCCACCGTGCCTATGTGCGTCTGGTTGAGCTGCTGACCTTGCGCTTCGAGCATGAGCGGATTCTGGGCGAGCGAGAACAGGCCTTGAAGCTGGCGCAGCATCACAGCGAGGCCAAGAGCCGTTTCCTGGCCTCCATGAGCCACGAGATGCGCACCCCGCTGCATGGCCTCCTGGGCCTGAGTCGCCTGCTGCGCGATGACGAGGTCCGCCCGGTTGCGCTCCGGCGGCTCGAATTGCTGGAGCGCTCGGGCGACCATCTGCTGACCGTGATCAACGATGTCCTGGATGTCTCCAAGATCGAGGCAGGGCATGTGAACATCGAGCGCGCCTGTTTCGACCTCACCTCGCTCGTCGATGAGGTCGCCGGGGTGTCGACCGTGACGGCCAATCGCAAAGGTTTGCATCTGCGCCTGCGTACGGACGACTTGCCGGATGGCTATGCAGTAGCCGGGGACGCGATGCGGGTGCGTCAGGTGCTGCACAACCTGCTGGGTAACGCCATCAAGTTCACCGACCAGGGCCATGTCACCTTGCACGTGCAACTCATGGAAGGCGAGCGCGTGTCCTTCGTGGTGCAGGACACGGGGATCGGCATCCCTGAAGAAGAGCAGGCGCACATCTTTGACGCCTTCCACCAGATCGACAACGGCCTGGGCAAACGCCATGGTGGCACCGGATTGGGTTTGACCATCGCCCGCGAACTGTGCCGGGCCATGGGGGGCGATCTGAGCTGCAGCAGTCAGCGAGGTGTGGGTTCGACGTTCGAATGCATCCTGCATTTGCCGCGCAGTGATGAGCGTCCTGTTGTGCGCGGGCACGCCGGTATTCGGCCGCTGACTTCGGCTTGCACGGTGCTGCTGGTTGAGGACAACCCCATCAACGCCCTGGTCGCCGAAGCCGCCTTGCGGCAGATCGGGGCAGAGGTGCAGGTTGTCGATGATGGACGCAAGGCCATCGACTGGCTTGCACGGCAATCCGCGCATCTGGTGTTGATGGATTGCCAGCTGCCTGTGCTCGATGGTTTTGAATCAGCGCGACTGATTCGTGAGCAAGAACGCCAGCTGGGGCTCACGGCGGTGCCCATCGTGGCGCTGACCGCCAATATCTTCCCGGGTGAGCGCCAGCGCTGCCTTGATGCGGGCATGGATGATTACCTGGGCAAGCCGTTCCGTCGTGAAGATCTGCATGCCATGCTTGTGCGCCATGTTGTGCACAAGCGGGCGCCAGCGTTTCACGGGGTGGGTGGCGACAATGCGCCCCGTTCGCTGGCAGCCTGAGTTCCCGTGCACTGGGGGAAACGCCGTGACAGACACATCTGCTTGCTTGAAATGACGGAAAGTGCCTCACAATGCGCCCCGTCAGAACCGGCGCAACGTGCGCCACTTCAGGAGATTCGCAGTGAGCAAGAGATGGCAGTGGGCCGCCCTGGCGGCCATCGTGATGGTCAGCCCCGTGGCACAGGCCGCCAAGCAACGTGTGTGCGTGTTCGACATTCTGGGCACGGGCGGTGACGGCTACAACGCCGCCAAGGACTACGCCATCGAGATGCAAAAGCATGGCGGTGACATGGAGCTCAAGGTCTATATTGATGAGCGCGTGGGCGTTGAAGATTTTCGCACCGGGCAATGTGATGCCGTGATGGCCACGGCCCTGCGCACGCGGTCTTTCAACGCGCTGACTGCCGCCCTGGACTCCGTGGGGGCATCGACCGTGGTCAAGAACGGCAAGCTCGATATGACCGCGAGTCTGGAAGTGGTGCGCAAGACCATTCAGACCTTCTCCAGCCCCAAGGCGGCCGGTCTGATGGTGCAAGGCCAGTATGAAGTGGGTGGCATCGTGCCACTGGGCGCTGCGTATGCCTTCGTCAATGACCGTGAGATCAGCAATCTGGAAGCTGCAAGTGGCAAACGCGTGGCGGCCTTTGATTACGACAAGGCTCAGTCGCAGTTGATTCAGCGCGTGGGCGCTCGCCCTGTTGCCGCCGACGTGACCAACTTCGGCACCATGTTCAACAACGGGAACGTGGACGTGGTGATGGCGCCGTCCATCGCTTACAAGCCGCTTGAGTTGCACAAAGGCATGGGCAGCAAGGGGGCGGTGCACCGCTTCCCCATGACCATCCTGACCTATCAGATGATCCTCAAGCGCGACAAGTTCCCGGAAGGTTTCGGTCAGAAGTCTCGCGAGGTGTGGGCCAGCCGTTTTGATGGGGTGGTGGAGTTGATCAAGCGCGCTGACGCCACGATCCCCGCCAAGTTCTGGCTGGATCCGTCACCGGTTGATGCCGAGCGCTATATCAACCTGATGCGCGACGGCCGCATCGACATGGCCGAGAAGGGCTTCTACGACAAGAAGGGCCTGAAGATCATCAAGCGCATCCGTTGTGATGTGAACCCTGCTGCGTCGGACTGCAGCCAGCCCACGGAAACCTGGTGATCCCATGAAGCTGGCCTGCGGGCCGGCTCCCTTGGCCGATCGGCCATGAAAAAAGCCTCCTGAACCAGGAGGCTTTTTCTTTGGGGAGATCGAAGAACGATCAGCCCGAGACGATCAGCCCAGAGCGGCCAGGTCGTCAGCAACCTTCTTGAGCAGGTCTTCGGTGATCAGGCCACCGGAGAACTTGGCCACCATCGACAGGGCGAAGCCCTTGCCCATGCCGATTTGCGGATGGGTCGAGATGCCTGGCAGGTGCTTTTCCAGGATGGCCTTGGTGGTTTCGTTGTCCAGCAGGTCGCCGAGTTTGGATTCGATCGAGAAGCTCATGGATGTCTCTCTAAGGATGATGGGTTTACAGAAATTCGCACCCCGCACGTCTGGAGGCGACCTGCCTTGGGTGCATCCTCAAGCATAACTCGCTTCAAACGGGTGTTTGTGACCGGCAGGGGATTTTCATGTCCCTAAGACAAGGGTGTGGCCCCACCCATGCCGTGATTGACGCTTGCGTTAACACAAAATGCGCGGCATTGCGGCGCTGGAGACGGCCAATTTTTGTGCTAGCCCGGCTTACTTATCCCCAAAAAAGGGCGAACGAGAATGGCGTGATCTGCCATGTCGGAGCCACCCTGTGCAGCGCACGGGCACACGTTCCAAGTTATTGATTCATAAAGAAAAATTGGCCATGCCTTCAGATGGTGCAGATCAGGAGAAACCCCCGCCTGACAAGCAGTTAGCGCGCGTGTGCAGAGGTTTCCCACAAAGTTATCCACAGAAAGCGTGGATAAATCAGCTGCCAGTAAAATCAAGCACTTAGCGAAGGGTGTTGGCAGTGCACTTTGATAGCGAGAGGCAAGTTCAAACGTTCATTTCCGCTTTACCCATGGTGTTGGCG
Source organism: Aquabacterium sp. (assembly GCF_016234775.1). GTDB lineage: Bacteria > Pseudomonadota > Gammaproteobacteria > Burkholderiales > Burkholderiaceae_C > Aquabacterium. Next base: position 14,686 of record NZ_JACRAH010000019.1, read on the forward strand.
CGAGTGGCCAAACCACATGAAACAATCGGCTGCGGCAAGGTCGGCAGTTCGTGAACAATGTCACAACATCCGACAAACCGTGTAAGGCATCGAGCAACTAGGGAATACCCTTTGATTTGTCAGGCGATACCACACTTATCCCCATAAAACCGGGAGCGGGTGCACACAGATGGGGCAAGGTATGCGAAACGGTCATTTGCCCGACACTTCGCGCTAAGTTGTTGATTCATATAGGGAGCCCGCAAGTGCCTCATCTTGAGGCAATCTGACCCAAACGACCGTCTGACAAGCATTTAGCGCGCATTTTCAAAGCTTTCCCACAAAGTTATCCACAGACCCCGTGGATAAGGGTAAAGCCCTGTCGAATCAAGCACTTGCCCCCTTCTGTTCATACCCTTGTAAGAATTTCGGAGACACGAACGCATGCCTGACACCCCCGCTTCCACTTGCCGAATCGGCGTCGTGGTTGAGGCGCCTCAACACAGTGGCCTGTGGGGGGCGCTGGACTACCGCTGCGCGCAGCCCTTGGAGCCGGGCACGCTCGTGCGGGTGCCCCTGGGCAAGCGCGTGGTGACAGGTGTGGTGTGGTCGAGCACGGGTTCTGATGATCAGAGCGATGTCGTGGACGAGGCCAGCCTCAAGGCGGTGCTGGAAGTGCTCGATGGCCTGCCCCCCTTGCCAGACGCCTGGCGGCAGCTCGTCAGGTTCGCGGCAGGCTACTACCAGCGCAGCCTGGGCGAGATGGCGCTGATGGTCTTGCCACCCGAGCTGCGCCAGCTGGATGCGCTGCAGTGGGGGCGGCGGCTCAAGCGCTTGAACAAGGCCGTGGCCGAGCCCTCCGTGCCGGATCCGAGTGCCTTGCCTGAACTGACGCCACAGCAGGAAGCCGCCCTGGCGCAACTGGCCGAACCAGGCGACAAGCCTTTCCTCTTGTGGGGCAGCACGGGCAGCGGCAAGACCGAGGTCTACCTGCGCCAGGCGCAGCGCGCTTTGGATGAGGGCAAGCAGGTGCTGATGATGGTGCCCGAGATCAACCTCACGCCGCAGCTGGAAGCTCGCGTGGCCGAACGCTTTGCCGGGCGGCGCATCGTGTCCTTGCACAGCGCGCTGACGCCGGCCCAGCGCTTGCGCAACTGGTTGATGGCGCACTATGGCCATGCCGATCTGATCCTGGGCACGCGCTTGTCCGTGTTCACGCCGCTGCCGCGCCTGGGCCTGATCGTGGTCGACGAAGAACATGACCCCAGCTACAAGCAGCAGGATGGCGCGCGTTACTCTGCCCGCGATCTGGCCGTGTACCGGGCGCGGCTGGAAAAGGTGCCGGTGATCCTGGGCTCGGCCACCCCGAGCCTGGAGAGCTGGTTCAACGCCCAGCCTGAATCAGAAGGCGGCACAGGCCGCTACGTGCGCCTGGCCATGCCTGCGCGGGTGGGCGATGGCGACATGCCGCGCGTGCGCATACTTGATCTGTCGCGTGCACCCAAGCAGTTGCGCGGGCAGGAGCCTCCCCCTGTTGCGCAAGAGTTGCTGGACGCCATTGCCCAGCGCGTCGAGCAAGGCGAGCAAAGCCTGGTGCTGCTCAACCGCCGGGGTTATGCCCCGGTCCTGCATTGCAGCGATTGCGGCTGGAAGAGTGGCTGCCCGCATTGCAGCGCCTGGCGCGTGTTCCACAAGGTCGACCGCACCTTGCGTTGTCACCACTGTGGCTTCACCGAACGCGTGCCGCGTGCCTGCCCCGATTGCGGCAACACCGACATCCACCCCGTGGGCCGGGGCACCGAGCGCCTGGAAGAGCAACTGGCCGAAGCCTTGCCGCAGGCCCGCCTGGGCCGCATCGATGCCGATGTGACCAAACACAAGGGCGCCCTGGAAGAACGCCTGGCCAACGTGCACGCCGGCGAGGTGGATGTGCTGGTGGGCACGCAGATGGTGGCCAAGGGGCATGACTTCCGCCGCATCACGCTGGTGGCTGCCGTGAACCCCGATTCAGCCCTGTTCGCCAGCGATTTCCGCGCCGCCGAGCGCCAGTTCGCCTTGCTCTTGCAGGCGGCGGGCCGGGCCGGGCGCGATGCCGATGTGGCCGGGCACAGCGAGATGTGGGTCCAGACCTGGCACCCCATGCACGCGCTGTATCAGGCCTTGCGCCGCTATGACTACGCCGATTTCGCCGCGCAGCAACTCAAGGAACGCGAGATGGCCGGCCTGCCGCCCTATGCCAGCCTGGCCATGCTGCGTGCAGAAGGCAAGACCCAGCAGGCCGCGCAGGACTTCCTCCACGCCGCCGTACAGGCTGTGCAGCACCTGGCCGACGACATCGGTGGCATCACCTTGTACCCGCCCGTGCCCACCCCGGTTCAGCGCGTGGCCAATGTGGAGCGTGCGCAGTTGATGATCGAGTCGCCCATGCGGCCGGCCTTGCAGCGCTTCCTGGGGCAGTGCCAGCACGTCTGGCTGGACCTGGCAAAACAAAACCGCCGCAGCGGTTTGATCCGCTGGGCGGTGGATGTGGATCCCCTGTCGATCTGACCGGGGTTCGCCATCAGGTCAGCCGAGCATGGCCTCCAGGCCTTCGCACAGCTCGCTCATGGGGGGCATGCCCTTGAGGATGTCGTCGGGCTTGAGGCCCAGCTTCTTGCAGACATCGGCAGGGATGGTGCCAGCCAGCTCGTCTTCGCTCAACTGGTTGTGTTCGGCCCGGGCGCGCCATACGGCCAGATGGATCACGCCGGCCGCTGGATCAAACGGCTCGGCCAGCGGGTTCGGGAACTTGTTGATGGCATCGCCAAAGGTGACGGGGAAGCGCCATTGGCGGGCCAGCTCGGCGCCGACATTGGCGAAGCTGTAGCCAAACGACGTGGTTTCCATGTCGATGCGACGGGGGTCCATCGGCGAGGCCAGCTTGTCCAGGTGCAGCATCTGCTCGGGCATGCCGGCGTGCATCACCAACTGGCCGATGGCGTGCATCAGGCCCACGGTGAAGGCCTGGTCGCCATTGACGCCGGTTTTCTTGGCCAGCCAGCCGGCCACGGCAGCCGTGTGCAGGCTGTAGCGCCAGAATTGCGACAGGTCCATGCCGGGCATGGATTTGTAGCCGCCAGTCAGGCCTGAGCTGATCACCAGGGTGCGCACGGTGACGAAGCCCAGCATCGACAAGGCGTCGTTGACAGTGCCCACGCTGCGTGAGACATGGTAGTAAGCCGAGTTGGCCAGGCGCAGCAAGCGCGCGGACAGCACCGGATCGGCCGCCAGCTTCTTGGCGATCTCGTCGATCGACACATCGTCACTGTTGAAGCTGTCAATCAGCTCGTGAACGATTTTGGGGACGGCCGGAAGGGCCTGGGGTTGCTTGAACAGTGCTTCGAGCTGCATGTTTGCCAGCCTCCATCTCGATTAAAGCCAGGACGGTCTGCCCGTCATCCCGCGCCTGATCGCAACGGGTTTGTGGCAGATTGTTCGCATATCGACCCTTTCGGGCATGACTTGAGCATCGCCGATCGGATATTTTTCGAGCGATGGAAATAAGGCACGGTGTACGTGCTGTTGTGCGCTTAGGGTGGCGGCTGTTGGCGTGAAGGATGTCACGATGAAAATCTCATGCACTGGAAAGACCCTTCTGGCGTCTGGTCTGTTCGCCGTGCTCTGGCCAGTGGCCTGGGCCGGCGGGCGCGATGAGGGCTTGCCGCAGCGCAACCTGATCGTCGAGTGGCGCATGAGCGGCCAGGGCCATACGCAGCAAAGCAACGTGGGCGTGCGCACGGGCCAGATCATTGTGGACAGCCGGGGCGGTGTGGTGGGGCGTACCAGCATCGGCACGGAGCGCTACCAGACCGAGTCGCAGACGAACACCGTGCAGCAGGTGCAGGTGCTCAATGGCGGGCGGGCCAAGTTGTATGTGGGGCGCAGCCAGCCCTACACGGTGTGGCAGTGGGCCTGGACAGGCAGTGCCACGGCGGGCGGTTCGATGGGCTCCTATGGCCCTGCGTCGCAGCAAGGTAGTGCCTCGGGCGCCGGCTATCCGGTCAATGTGGTGCCGCAGACCGTGTGGATCGACATGGGGCAGGGGCTGAATGTGCGGCCCCGCTGGCCTGGTGGGCGCGCACCCGTGACGGTCGAGATCGAGGCGCAGGCGCGCCAGCCGGCCCAACTGGGCGGCACCGGTGGCATGGGAGGCGCCTACGGCGGCCAACTCGAACCTGATGGCCAGACGCGCCGCATCGAGGTGGGCAGCACCTTGACGGTGTCGCTGGGCGAGTGGGTGGTGGTGGCGCGCAGCGGTGGCCAGGTGCAGCGGCGCCAGTCGGGCAGCCTGTCTACCCGTGATCTGGACGACAGCCAGTCCGAACAGCTGGAGATTCGCGTCACCGCGCCTTGATCTGCGCCTTGGCCCCAAGCCTGCTAGATTGGGCGTTCACACCAAAACAGCACTGTTGTACGGAGACAAGTTCATGGCTGACGATTCCCCCAACCCGCATGCCGCGCGTTTTTCGGCGCTGACCAAGGCCCTGCTTGACAACGTCAAGCGCGCGAACTTCCCGCCCATCTACACCCTGCCCATCGAGCAGGCACGTCAGGCCTACAAGGCCTCGGTGGGCGCGATGGAGTTGCCCCGCGCCCAGGTGGCCCGCGTGCACGACTTCGCCATCCCGGGGCCGGTGGGGGGCATGCAGGCCCGCCTGTGGGCAGACAGCCATGAGCCCGGTCTGCCCGTGCTGCTTTATCTGCACGGTGGCGGTTTCGTGATCGGTGACATCGACACCTGCGAATCCATGTGTCGCAATGTGGCCAAACAAAGTGGTGCTGCCGTGGTGGCGGTGAACTACCGGCTCTCACCCGAGCACAAATACCCCGCTGGCCTGCAGGATGCCTGGGCCGCCCTGCAATGGCTGGCTGAACATGCTCATACCCTTGGGCTGGACGGCCGCCGCCTGGCTGTGAGCGGTGACAGTGCCGGTGGCACCCTGTCGGCCAGCGTGGCCCTGATGGCGCGAGATGCTGGCATTCCGCTGGCCTTGCAGGCGCTGATCTACCCCTCGGTACAGACGCGCACCATGACCGAGTCGTTCAAGGCCTTTTCTCGCGACACCCTGCTGAGCGCCGAACTGATGGCCTGGTTCGAGGCGCAAACGCGGGGCGATGGCCTGACGCACGACTGGCACCGCGAGCCGCTGCACGCGCCCGATCACAGCGGCGTGGCGCCTGCCTGGATCGGCCTGGCCGAGTGCGATGCTCTCACCGATGAGGGCCATCATTACGCGCAGAAGTTGCGTGATGCGGGTGTGCCCGTGGAAGTGCGCCAATGGCCCGGCGTGATCCATGACTTCATCAACATGGGGCGCTTCATGCCCGAAGCCGCCGAGCTGCACGCCGAACTGGCTGTGCAGCTGAAAAAGACCTTCCAGGTCTGATACGCCATTTGCCGGATACCGGTGCACTCCGGGCCTCATCCGGTACGCTCCTTGCTCATGACTGAGCTCCATTCAACCCAACGGAGCTGAGCATGAACCGAGAAGACGTGACCGACCTGATCGTGCAGGCCAAGGTCAAAAAAGGCCTGAAGTGGGCCGATGTGGCCACCAAGGTGGGTCTGAGCAAGGAGTGGGTGACCGCCGCTTGCCTGGGCCAGATGACCTTGACGGCCGAGCAGGCTGCCATCATCGGCGACATCTTCGAGCTGCCCCATGAGGCCCGTCTGTGGCTGCAGGAGGTGCCTTACAAGGGCTCTTTGCCCACCTCGGTGCCCACCGACCCCCTGATCTACCGCTTCTACGAGCTGATCAGCGTGTACGGCACCACCTTCAAGGCGCTGATCCACGAAGAGTTCGGCGACGGCATCATGAGCGCCATCGATTTCAAGATGGATCTGCAGCGTGAACCCAACGCGGCCGGTGATCGCGTCAGCATCGTCATGTCGGGCAAGTTCCTGCCTTACAAAACTTACTGAGCAGCCTGCGTGGCCGATGCAACCGGGACGGGATCGGCCACTGCCTTGTCCTTGGTGTGCTCGGCCCAGCGTTCCTTGATCTCCAGAACCTGGGGCAGCACGCTGTCGAACAAGACCACGAGCTTGGGGTCGAAGTGCTTGCCCGCATCCTTGTGCAGCACCTCCAGCGCGGCTTCCACCGTCCAGGCTTTCTTGTAAGGGCGTTCGGTGGTGAGCGCATCGAACACGTCGGCCACAGCCACGATGCGGGCTTCAATGGGGATGTCTTCGCCCTTGAGGCCATTCGGATAGCCTGAGCCGTCCCACTTTTCGTGATGGCACAGCGCGATCTGGCGCGCCAGACGCAGCAGGGACGAGCTGTGCTCGCCGATGATCTCCGCGCCGATGACGGGGTGGCGTTTCATCACCGCCCACTCTTCTGGCGTGAGCGGGCCCGGTTTGAGCAGGATGCTGTCGGGGATGCCGATCTTGCCGATGTCGTGCATGGGGGCTGCTGTCAGCAGTTCTTCGGCCGAAGCTGGCGTCCAGCCGGCGGCCAGCGCAATCACCTGCGAATAGTGGCTCATGCGGATCACGTGCAGGCCGGTCTCGTTGTCCTTGTATTCGGCGGCCAGCCCCAGGCGCTGGATGATCTGCATGCGGCTTTCACGCAGTTCATCTATGCGCACCAGCGACAGGTGGTTGCGCACCCGCGCCCGGACGATGGGCGGGCTCACCGGTTTGGTGATGTAGTCCACCGCACCGAACTCGAAGCCCCGGGTCTCGTCGTCAACATCGGACAAGGCGGTCACGAAGATCACCGGGATGTGCGCGGTGGCGGGGTTCTGCTTGAGCGCCTTGCAGGTGTCGTGGCCGGTCAGGCCGGGCATCATCACGTCGAGCAAGATGAGCTGGGGCTTCTCGGTGCCCGCCAGCTCCAGGGCCTTGTGGCCATCGCGGGCGAACAGCAGGCGGTAGTCATCCTGCAGGATCTGGCGCAGCACCTGAAGGTTGGTGGGCTCGTCGTCCACGATCAGGATGCAGGGGCGAACTTCGCGGTCAGAGTGGGGCATCGTGGCTCTCCATATTGGCCAGGCTGTGGGCCATGCGCTCGGCGCAGGCAGCAGCGGTGTCGAAATCGAACAGGTCCACCGCTTCCGTCAGGGCCAGCACGTCGTGGTGGCCCAGATAGGTGGGGGCGGCCTGACGAACCTCCTCCAGGATGTTGTCCAGGCACTCGCCACGGCGGAAGGCCGTCTGCAATTGCTGGAGCTTGCGGTGCAGGGTGTCCGGGGCCATGGCGGGCGCCTTGGGTGCGTTGGCCTCGTCGGATGGTGGCGTCAGTTGTGCCGCCAGTTGCGTGATCTCGCTCAGTGCGGCGTTCAGTGCCTCCAGCAGCGCTTGCCACGGCTGGCTGGTGTCGGTGAGTGCACCGGTGCGCTCACGCGCCAGGGATTCCAGCTCGGCCGCCCGTTGTTCAAGCTGAACCAGGCCCAGCGTGGCCGCTACGCCCTTGAGGCGGTGGGCTTCCTTGAAGGCCGCTTCACCTTGGGGCGGGCTGAGCAGGGACTGGCTGGCCAGCCAGTCGGTTTGTTCGCGCGCAAAACGTTGCAGGGCCTGTGCATAAGGCGCCCAGGCCTGCCAACGGCGCAGGCCACGTTGCAGATCGATGATCGCGTTGTTGACCTGGGCATCCAAGGGGGCCTGCGCGGCGTCGTGTGCTGGCAGCAGGGCCTGACCGGTTACGCGGGCCATCTCGGCCATCAAGTCGGCCATCTCGATGGGTTTGGTGGCAAAGCCATCCATGCCCGCTTCAATGGCCGCGTGCCGGTCTTCCATCTGCACACTGGCAGAGAGGGCCAGCATCGGCGTGCGGTGTTTGCCTTGGCTGATCTCTCGCTGGCGCAGTTCGCGGCTGGCGGTCAGGCCGTCCATCACGGGCATCTGTACGTCCATCAGGATGATGTCGAAACTGGCTTCGCCAGCGCAAGCCAGCGCCTGTTCGCCGTTGTTTGCCGTCACCACGGTATGGCCTTGCTGGCCGAGCAACTGTGTGAGCAGTTCGAGGTTCTGGGCCACATCGTCCACGGCGAGGATGCGCATGGGCGACAGGCGCATGGCCTGCGTGGAGTTGGTCAGGCGCCGTGCGTTGTCTGCGTCGCCCTGCGCCATGGGAATGAGCACGTGGAAGACGCTGCCATGACCGGGCTCACTGGTGGCCCAGATCCGGCCGTGCATCAATTCGGTCAGTTGCTTGCTGATGGTGGTGCCCAGGCCCGTGCCGCCAAAGCGGCGGCTCATGGAGGCGTCGGCCTGCGTGAAGGCATCGAAGATGTGAGGCAGACGGTCCTGCGCGATGCCGATGCCGGTGTCCTTGACCATGAAGTGCACGCCTTCGGCTTCACGCTGGACGGACACTGTCACGCTGCCCTTCTCCGTGAACTTGATGGCGTTGCCCACCAGGTTGAGCAGGATCTGGCGCAGCCGGTGCGGATCGCCCTTGACGTGCTCGCCTACCTGGCTGTCGATCTCGCAATGCAGCGTGAGGTGCTTGCGACTGGCGTGTATGGATTGCTCTGCGCACAGCTGCTCCACCAGATCGGGTAACGAGAAGTCGAGCTCTTCGAGCTCCAGGGCGCCGTGCTCCAGCTTGGAGGTGTCGAGGATGTCGTTGAGCAGGTGCAGCAGGCTGCGCGCCGATTTGTGCACCGTCTCCAGGCGCTTGCGTTGCTCGCCGTGCAGCTCGCCCGACAGCACCAGGTCGGTGAAGCCGATGATGGCGTTCATCGGGGTGCGGATTTCGTGGCTCATGTTGGCCAGGAAGGTGCTTCGGGCAGACGCTGCGGCTTCGGCGCGTTCCTTGGCCAGGCGCAGGTCTTCCTCCATGTGACGCCGTTCGGTGATGTCCAGCAGCACGCCGTCGATCCACTCGACCTTGTTGTCCTTGCTGCGCACCACGCTGCCGTTGCCCCACATCCAGCGCATGCTGCCATCGCGATGGCGCAGCTGGAACTCCAGCACGAAGTGCCGGCTGCTGGAGAGCGATTCGCGCACCACGGATGCCACGTGTCTGACGTCTTCTTCGGGCACCAGATCGGCGAAGCGGATGGAGGCCATGGGCCCCAGAAAGTCACCCGCGGGGAAGCCGGTGATCTGCTCCACGGCATCGCTGATGAACACCATGGGCCAGCCCGGCTCCATGCGGCAGCGATAGGAGATGCCGGGGATGTTGGCGATCAGTGTGCGGAACTGTTCTTCGCTGTCCTGCAGTTCGCGGGCCATGCGCATCCGCTCGGTGATGTCGGACACGAAAGCCACGTACAGCTCCGAACCGGCGATCGGCATGCGGGCGATCACCAGTCGGATGGGGATGACGCGCTGGTCGCGGTGGTAGCCCTCGGTGTCACGCTCTTCGTCCATGAAGTCGGCCGTGCGTGCCAGGAAGCTCTGGAAGTCACCCGCCAGGTCACGCACGGCTGGCGGCATCAGCCTGGTCACGCTTTGCCCGATGATCTCGTGCGGTTCCCAGCCGTAGATGCGTTGGGCACCGGGGTTGAAGTCCTCGACGATGCCGTGGCTGTCGAACACGATGATGCCGTCCAGCGAGGAGTTGGAAATGGCGCGCAGCCGAGCACCCTTCTTTTGCAGTCGCTCCACCAGCTGGCGGTAGCGCGACAGGCCTGTGGCGCCGGCCACCAGCACCGTCGCGATCATGGACACCAATGTGATCGACAGCGCAATGGTGACGGGATCCTGCAGCGAATCCTTGAAATTGGGTTGAGGCTTGCCGATGAAGCGCGCGGCCGCCATGCCGGTGAAGTGCATGCCGGAGATCGCCACGCCCATGACGCTGCCGCTGATCAGAGATTTTGCGAAGCCCGGCAGCTTGCCCATGGTGGACGCCTCCACCCCGAAGCGCACCCACAAGGCCAGCACGGCCAGCGCCACGGCCACCACGATGGACAGTGCGAACATCCACGGGTCATAGCGCAGGACGGCGGCCATCTCCAGTGCGGCCATGCCCATGTAGTGCATGGCACCGATGCCGGCGCCCATCAACAGCCCGCCCAGCGCGAGTTGAAGGCGTGATACCCGTTCGCGACTCAGGAGGTCCAGTGCCACCCATGAGGCCGCCACGCTGGGCAGAATGGACAAGGCAGTGATCTGGCCGTTGTAATGCACGGGCGTGCACAGCTTGAACGACAGCATGCCAATGAAGTGCATCGCCCACACGCCGCCGCCCAGCGACATGGCGCCGGCCAGCAAGGTCAGGTGGCGCATGCCCTGGGTGGGCATGTTGCTGGCCTGGGAGGCGGCCTGCAGGGCCATGGTCGATGAAAACACCGCCACGGCCACGGCGAGGGTGACCAGCCAGGGGTCATGGCTGCCGTACAGCAGCATGCCAGGGTCCAGTCCCCAGGCGAAGAAGGAGGAGAGCAGTTGCATGGGCGTCGCGCACGCTATGGTGACGCCCCACTTTGCCAGGGATGGCTCCCGCTTATCGCCTCATGAAACAGCCATTTGGCGCGCAGTTTGGCGCGCCAAATGGCCTGCTCAGAGCCTGGCTCGCGGCCACAGCACCCAGACGGACAAGGGCTGTTTGGTGCGCCCAGCCTGCGCCAGGGCCTCGTCACCCCAACCCCAGAAGAAGTCAGCCCGTACCGCGCCAATGATGGCGCCGCCGGTGTCCTGTGCCATCACCAGCCTTTGCAGGGGCTGCGGTGCAGGTGGTATGGCCGACCAGGCTTGAGGCACGGTGGAGTCCAGCCACATCGGTGTGCCCAGGGGAATGCTGTCGCGGTCCACGGCCACCGAGCGTCCCGGCGTGAGCGGCACGCCCTGCGCGCCCAGCGGCCCCGACTCCGGATCAGTCAGTGCCTCCTCGCGGAAGAACACCACACGGGGATTGGCGCGCATCATCTCCGGGATGCGGGCCGGGTTGGCCTGTGCCCAGTTGCGAATCGCGGGCCAGGAGGCCTGCTCCAGCGAGAATGCGCCCTGGTCCACCAGCCAGCGGGCCACGGATTGATAGGGCTGGTCGTTGTGGCCGGCAAAGGCCAGGCGCACGATGCGTGGCTGGTTTTGCGCCGTGAGTTCATCAAGCAGGCGGACGCGGCCGGAGCCTTGAACCTGGATCAGCAACACGTCCAGCGGGTCGGCCAGGTAGACCACCTCACGGCCCGCCACGGCGGCCTTGCCATCGGGCGAGGTCTCCAGTTCCGTGCGGCTGAAATAGGGCTTGCGCTGCCCCAGATCCGCCGGGGCGCGGTGCAGCGGGTACTGAAAGCGTGCATCGGGCTGGCGTCGGCCTTCCAGCAGGGGTTCGAAGTAGCCCGTCATCAGCCCGGTGCTGCCGCCTTCCAGTGTGGTCACGCGCCAGGGTTGCAACTGGCTTTGCACCCACTGGCGCACGAAGCCATCGTCCACCTGCTGCGCCCAACTGGCGCCCAGCTTCTTGACCTCGGCGCATACCTGAGTCCAGGCGGATGCGGGCTTCTGGCAGCTCTTCCACAAGGCGGGCCACCAGTCGCTGATGCGGTCGTTGTTCCAGCCGGGCAGATCGGTCCATTGCGCGGGCATCCAGTGGGCCTTGGGGCGCAGCAGGCCGCCAGCGCCATCGGGTTGGGGCTGCACGGTACCGGGTGCGGGCGGCTGAGCAATGGAGACAATGGGGGCACCGCTGCCCCTGGTGTGAACCCAGGGCAGCATGCCGCAGCCGCTGAGGCTGCCTACAATCAGTCCGGTGATCAGGGCACGGGCATGACCGCGTGTCATCACATCGACACGCCAATTCGGAAACGGACAGAAACTCATGTGGTTGATTGTGCTGGAAGCGGTGGGCGCCTTGGCTGTCCTGGTGTTCGTGGTCTGGTGGACGATGTTTGCCGGGCGCCATCGAGGTGAGCTGCCAAGGGATGATCGCGATGTGGATCGAGGTGGCAACACATAGCGCAAGGGGTGATGCCCAGGCGTGGTCCAGACAAGCTTGCCAAGGCCGACAGGGTTGACGTTTGAGCCGATGTCATCGGCTCGGCAGCAAGGGCATCAGTGCAGAGACTGCGATCGCGCCAGGGTGAAGGCCGGTATGGTGGCTTCGAACCAGCGTGCATCTTCAGTCATGCAGAAGTAAGTGCCGTGCATGATGCCATGTGGGGTGTCCATGCGCGTCCAGCTGGTGTATTCGAAGCGCTCGCCTGGCTTGAGCATGGGCTGGTTGCCCACCACGCCCAGGCCGCGCACCTCTTCGGTCTTGCCGGTGGCGTCCGTGATCACCCAGTGCCGACCGATCAACTGCGCCGCAACGGTGCCCGAGTTGACGATGGTGACCGTGTAGGCGAACACGTATTCGTGGCGCGCGGGGTTGCTCTGGTCTTCCAGGTACTGCGGCGCCACGGCGCACGAAAATTGGGCTTGGCTCATGCGGCCCATTCTAGGCAAATGACGACAACATGCGTGGCGGATACCCCAGCAAGTCATGGGGATGTCACCCATTGGCGGCAGCATGCACTGTCTTGTTTACTGTGCGTCTGTTGTCGGGAGTGATGTATGGATCGTCGTAGCTTTCTGTCCGCGCTGGGTGCCCTGAGTGGTGGTTTGATGGTGACCTGGCAGGCTCAGGCCACCAGTTGGTCGGGTCTGGGCAATGTGCCGCTGGACACCACGGGCATGCGCACCGATTCGGCCCGTGTCTTCGATCTGTCCGTGTCTTCAGCCGATCCCAGCCTCACGGGCGTGATCCTGTGGACCCACCTCAACCCCGATGCCATCAGGCCCAATGAACCGCTTTACCTGCAGGTGGCGCTGGATGCCGGCTTCCAGACCATGTTGCTGCAAGCGCAGATTGCACCGCAGGACATCAGCCCCGAACGCGACCACACGATCAAGATCGACCTGGATGGCCAGTTGCCTGCCACTCATTCAGGGGGGCCTTACTTTTACCGCTTCATTTACGACCGCACGCTCAGCCGCACGGGCCGCTGCCGCACCCTGTCGTCTGCTGGCAGCGCGCTCAAGCACCTGAAGTTCGGCCTGCTGACCTGCCAGGATTACACCAACGGCTACTACGGTGCCTTGAGCCATGTGGCCAAGGATGACAGCCTGGACTTCGTGCTGCACCTGGGTGACTTCATCTACGAGACCGCCGGTGACCCACGTTTCCAGAGCCTGCCTTTTGCCGATCGCACCATGATCCTGCCCTCGGGCGGCACCGTGGCCCTGGATCTCCAGGACTACCGCTTCATCTACCGACGTTACCGCAGCGATCCCCAATTGCAGGCGGCCATGGAAAAGCACACCTTCATCTGTGTGCCCGATGACCATGAAACGGCCAATGACAGCTATTGGGACTATGCCCGTGACACCCTGGGGGCGCCTGACCACCCCTACACCAAGGATCCGAAATACGGCAACAGCCCTGCGCTGCTCAAGCAACTCAAGCTCGACTCACAGCGTGCCTGGACCGAATACGTACCCGCCCGTGTGGCCTACAACCCGCTGGCCACGCACCCCCACGAGGCCTTGACGGTGTACAGGCGCTTTGCCTTTGGCAGCTTCCTTGATCTCTTCATGATCGAGAACCGCAGCTACCGCAGTGCCCATGCCTGCGGCGAAGGCGATGCCCTGCAACGCTATGTACCACTGGGTTGCACCAAGTACAACAGCCCCGAGCAGACCTTGCTGGGTGGCAAGCAGCACAACTGGTTGGTTGAAGGGCTCACGCAATCGAAGGCGACCTGGAAGCTCATGGGCAACCAGACCTTCCTCGGGCGCTTGTCCATCACCTTCCTGGGCGCGCAGATCACGCCACTGAACGTGGATGCCTGGGACGGCTTCAACGCCGAGCGCCGCGCCCTGACGGGTGCCTTGCGTGAAGCCAAGGTACGCAACTACCTGGTGGTCACGGGCGACCTGCACACCTACATGGCCAGCAACGTCAAGCATGACTACGGCAGCCTCAACCCGCTGGACTTCGGCAACCTGGTGGGCGCTGAATTCATGACCCCGTCGATCACGTCGTCCAATCTGGGCGAGATGATCGGCAGCAAGCTGGACGCCCAGCAACGCACCCTGTTGATGCAAGGCCTGGCCGCGCCGGCTGTGCGCTTGAACAACCCGCACATCCAGTACTTCAACAGCAACCAGCAAGGCTATTCCACGCTGGAGTTGACCGACAGCTATGCCGAGTGGGTGGCCTACGCCGTGGACAAGAGCGTGAACGACCCCGCCGTGGCGCGCAAATGTGTGGCGCGGCAACGCAAGTACATGTCTCTGCCCTGGCTGATGGCGCAGAGCACGAGCGGGTATTGACCACAAGAAATGGGCGTTGCCATGGGTGACAAGGGCGTGTTTAATCCTGCCTCACCATGCACGCCTACCTTGCCTCCAGCGCCTACATCGATTTTGACCATCCGCTGGTGGCCGCTCAAGCTCGCGACGTGGCGCAAGGTCTGGAGGGCGCTTCGTCAACGCTGGCGCTCGTTCAACGTTGCTTCGAGTTCGTGCGCGACGAGATTCGGCACAGTGGTGATTTCAAGCTGAACCCGGTCACCTGCAAGGCCTCCGACGTTCTGCTGCACCAAACCGGCTATTGCTACGCCAAGAGCCACCTGCTGGCTGCGCTGCTGCGGGCCAATGGGGTTCCAACCGGCCTGTGCTATCAGCGCTTGTCGGTGGGCGATGGTGGCGGTGCACCCTATTGCCTGCACGGCCTCAATGCCGTCTACCTGCCTGAGTTTGGTTGGTACCGCGTGGATGCCCGTGGCAACAAGCCGGGCGTCCATGCGCAGTTCACGCCGCCGCGCGAATCACTCGCCTTTGCCTTGCAGGATGCCCAGGAACGAGATCTGCCCGAAATCTGGGCTGAACCTTTGCCGCTGGTGATCCAGGCGCTGCAAGCCCATGACGACGTCGGGGCGGTGGGGCGCAACCTGCCGGATATTCCCCTGCTCATGGTCGTTTGAGCCCTTACTCGACGATATCCACCCCGGCCGCAAACGCCACGCGGCCTTTGATCTCCTGAGCACCTTCCGTGGGCTCAGGGTAGAACCACACCGCATCAGGCTTCATATCGCCATTGGCCAGCAGGCTCATGTAGTGGGCCTGGCCCTTCCACACGCAACTGGTGCGGTGGTTGCTGAAGGTGGTGTACTCACGCTTGAGCGAGGTCTCGGGGAAGTAGTGGTTGCCTTCGAGGGTGACGATGTCGTCGCTTTCGGCAACGGTCACGCCGTTCCAGATGGCTTTCATGGGGGCTCCTTGCTTGCCTGTTCAGGCGGCGATCATCGCATTTTTCCAGCGCGGCCTCTTGTACAGTTGTTCCCCAGATTTCTTCATGCAGGAGCGCGCCGTCATGAGCATCCATTCCGCTTCAAAATGGCTCGCCGCCGTGGTGGTGGCTTACCCGCTGCGAGGCGCGACTGTGCATGTGGTGGACAAGGGCCAGCCCTTGTATGCCTACGCCAAGTGAGCGCCCGTCCATGAGCCCGTCCCTCGTCTGTCAGGTTGTGTTTCTGGATGCAGGCACCTTGCCATGCGGCTTGCCGTTCGATGCGGGCTTGTCTGCCCTGATCGATTACCGTGCTTACCCATTCACGTCGCCCGCCGAGGTGCAAACACGCATCGTCGATGCCGAAGTGGTGGTGGTCAACAAGGTGCGTTTGAGCCGAGAGCTGCTGAGCCAGGCCCCCAGGCTTCAGCGCATCTGCATTGCAGCAGCAGGCATGGACAACGTGGACCTGGCTGCAGCCAACGAACTGGGCATGTCGGTGCACAACGTGCCTGGGTATGGGAGCGATGCCGTGGCCGAGCATGTGATGGCCACCTTGCTGGCCTTGCGGCATCACTTGCATGACTACAGCCGTGCCGCTGTCGATGGGCGCTGGGCGGCCTCACCGCACTTCTGCTGGCACGGGCCTCGCATCAAGCCCGTAGCCGGCTCCACCTTGGGCATGGTGGGGCGTGGTGCCATCGGGCAGGCCACGGCGCACATGGCCCGGGGCCTGGGCATGCGGGTGCTGTTTGCGCACCGCCCTGGGCGCCCCATGGCCCCGGACGAGCGCCCGCTGGACACCTTGCTGAGCGAGTGCGATGCCGTGAGCCTGCACGTGCCGCTGACGCCCGACACGCGCGGCCTGATCGACGCACGTCGCCTGGCCCTGATGAAACCTGATGCCGTGCTGATCAACACCGGGCGGGGTGCCTTGCTCGATTCTGTCGCGTTGGCCGAGGCCTTGCGTGCACACAAGTTGGCCGGAGCCGCCATTGACGTACTGGAGGTGGAGCCACCACCCGCCACGCATCCCTTGCTGGCGCCAGACATCCCCAACCTGCTGCTGACGCCGCATGTGGCCTGGGCCAGTGAAGCCGCTCAGCAACGCCTGGCTGCCCGCCTGGTCGAGTTGATCGCCGAGCACGTGGCCCGGCGCGGGGCGTCCGCATGAACAACGCCAGCGAAGCCGCTTTGCTGCGCCGCCTGTACGAGGTGGCCGTGCAGCGTGCGCAGCCCGCCTTGGTCTTGCCGGCCCATCTGCCTGATCCCCCCAAGGGGCGCACCGTGGTGATCGGGGCGGGCAAAGCCTCGGGTGCCATGGCCCGCGCACTGGATGCACGCTGGCCGGCTGACAAGCCGCTCAGTGGCGTCGTGATCACGCGCTATGGCCATGTACCGCCGCGTGAGGCATCAGGGCCTGAGCGCATTGCCGTTGTGGAGGCGGCCCATCCCGTGCCCGATGGCGCGGGCCTCCTGGGCACGCAGCACCTCATGGGGGCGCTGGCGGGCTTGACCGAGGATGACCTGGTGATCGCGCTGATCTCGGGCGGAGGCTCCGCGCTGCTTACCGCGCCCATCCCGGGCTGGACGCTGCAGGACGAACAGAACCTGCATCGACAACTCCTGCGTTGCGGTGCCGGTATCACCGAGATGAACACCGTGCGCCGCCACCTGTCGGCCATCAAGGGGGGCCGTCTGGCGCGCCTGTGCCGGCCGGCCAGGCTGTTGACGCTGGCCATCTCCGATGTGCCGGGTGATCGCCTGGAAGACATCGCCAGCGGGCCCACCGTGCCCGATCCCACGAGCTGTGCAGACACCCTGCGCATCGTCGCGCAGCACGGTCTGACCTTGCCGCCGCCCGTGATGGCGCAACTGACAGCGGGCGAGCTGGAATCCCTCAAGCCTGGCGACGAGGCCTTCATGCGGCACAGCGCCCACCTCATCGCCACACCGCAGGACATGCTGGAGGCCGCCGCACGCACGGCGCGTGAAGCTGGATGGCAGGCGCACATCCTGAGCGATCGGATGGAGGGTGAGGCGCGTGACGTGGGCAAGTTGCATGCGGCCCTGGCCATGCAGGTGGCGCGTCATCAACAGCCCTTTCAAGGGCCTTGCGTGCTGCTTTCTGGCGGAGAGGCCACCGTCACGCTGGATGAACAGGCCGTGGCTGAGGGCAGTGGCGGGCGTTGCTCGGAACTGCTGCTCAGCGCGGCGCTGGCACTGCAGGGTGCATCAGGCATCTGGATGCTGGCGGCCGACACCGATGGCATCGATGGCATGAGCGAGGCCGCAGGTGCGCTGATCGGGCCGGATACCCTGCAGCGAGCGCACGCGATGGGGCTCGATGCCCGTGCCATGCTGCAAGCGCACGATTCAGGGCGCTTCTTTGCGGCCTTGGGTGATCAGATCCTGACGGGGCCGACCTTCACCAATGTGAATGATTTCCGCGCTGTGTTGATCAGCTGACTGGCACCGCGCATCACCGCAGCATCAGCATCAGGACTCAGGAAACACCAGCCGCTTGCCCAGATCACGCAGGGGTGGGCTGCGGGCATACAACTGTTCCGGATCGGTGTAGTTGGCGCGCATCACATAGGCCCGCATCTTCTCCATGGACTGGCGCGGCACGGTGGTCACCACCATATTGGCCAGCGACATGGGGATCATGCCGCCCGGGTCGCCATGACCTTCCAGTTCGATGGCGGTCTTGGTGGGAGACAGCGGGCGCAGCGTCCACGACGAGATCATGCGTGGCATGCGCACATAGCCGGCTTGGGGTGGCAGGACGCCACCGCGGCTTTGCACGTCCACATGAATGACATGCGTGTTCGGGTCTTGCCTGACTGTCACTTGCGCGACCACATCACGGGCGCTAACCGGCCAGATGCCGTTGATGGCCATGTAGACAAAGGTTTCGCCGGGCTTGGGGCCTGCAATGAAGCGTGCCTCGCGCAGCAGAAAGAACCACTCGTGCATGGTGGTCACATCGGCCAGTGTGGCCACCACCTGCTTCATGGGGGCATCGATTTGCATCATGCCCTTGAAGTCTTTATAGGTGTTGCCAGGCAGCTTGCGCGTGTAAATGGCAATGCCCTGATCGTCACCTGCCAGTGTCCAGACAGACTGATCGGCCTTGGCCCACAGTGGGAACAGCAGGGCCACGGTCAGCAGGACCTGTTTCCACAGCGAAAAGATGGCAGGGCGTGTCATGCCCTTATTAACGCTTGCCCCCTGCCTGTGGGTTGCACGTGTTTTCCCCAATCACCCCGCCTGGGACGGTGATTTAGTGCCGCCAGAGGCAGGCCGCCTCACCCACGCGCGGCACAGGCGCGTGATCGAATCCGGCTCAATGAAACCGGTGTGATGCCCAAATAGCGGGCCAGGTCTTTCTGCGGTACGCGTCGTGCCAGATCGCCATCCCGCGCCATGAAGGCCGTGTAGCGCTGCTCGGGGCTGAGTGTCAGCAGATCGTGCTCACGCCACTCCTTGCGGATGGCGTAATCCTTCCAGCCATTGAGCAAGGCCGTGCGCCATACCGGGTCGGCTTGCGCGGTGCGCTCGATCCAGTCGTAGTCCAGGCGCTCCAGCTCGCAGGGCTCGATCGCTTCGCAGGCATAGCTGCACACACCGCCAGGCGACATGGCCGTTACGCTGCCGAAAAAGGCGCCTTCGGCCATGAAGTCCTGTACCCACTCGTCGCCTTGTGCGGTGCGGTAGATCAGCTTCACGCAACCTTGCCGGATCACGTACAGATAAGGATGGGCCTGCCCCATCTCGAACAAGACGTCGTCTTTGACCAGCGACACGATGCGAACGTGCGCCAGCGTATCGGTGGGCATCACCACCTCTTGACCTGCCAGCGCACGCAACACGGCGGCGCAATGCAATCCCTGCTTATCCATTGTTAATGACGCTCGTTCAATCCATGCCGATGATGCCTGCATTTATCAACCATTCAAGAGGAAGCGAAGATGAGCGTGGCGTTGTTTGACACAGGTCTGGGCATGTGGGGGGCTCACGCAGGCCCGTGTCTGATGTGGTTTGCGTGGGCGGCCCTGCTGCTGTTCGGCTTGCCCATGTTGCTGTGGCCCTTGCGCTGGGCCAGCATGCTGGGCTGGGCCTCGACCCCGGACGATCACCTGGCCATCTACTTCGGCCGCACGTTGGGCATGGTCACCTGCGCCTTGTCTGTGGCAACCCTGATGGCGTTGAATCACCCCTCTTTGTGGCCGCTGCTCTACAACCTGAACATCATGATCTTCCTGGCCAATACCGGCGTGCATGCCTGGGGCGCCTTCAAGCGCATTCAGCCTCTGGCAGAAACCTGGGAGATACCGTACTGGTTCACCTTGGCTGTGGTGCAGTATCTGTTCTACCCGGCCACGCATTGGACCTGGGGCTGACCCTGCCTGGCCTGGGGCGGGCGGGAGTCAATAGAATCACGGCTTGGCCCCTGCCCACCAACTGACACAAGGCACCCTTCATGTCGCGTACCTTCCGCATCGCCCCCAGCATCCTGTCCGCCGATTTCGCCCGCCTGGGTGAAGAGGTTCGCAACGTGATCGACGCTGGCGCGGACTGGATCCACTTTGACGTGATGGACAACCACTACGTGCCCAACCTGACCTTCGGGCCCATGGTGTGCCAGGCGCTGCGCAAGCACTCGGTCAAGGCCGACGGCACCAAGGTGCCCATCGATGTGCACCTGATGGTGCAGCCCGTGGACGCCCTGGCCCAGGCCTTTGCCAAGTCCGGTGCCGACATCATCACCTTCCACCCCGATGCCAGCGCTCACGTGGACCGCACCCTGCAGTTGATCAAGGCCGAAGGCTGCCAGGCTGGCCTGGTGTTCAACCCGGCCATGCCCATTGACGTGCTGGAGTGGGTGATCGACAAGGTCGATGTGGTGCTGCTGATGAGCGTGAACCCCGGCTTCGGTGGCCAGAGCTTCATCGACAGCGCACTGCGCAAGGCCGAGAAGGTGCGCAAGATCATCGATGCCTCCGGCCGCGATATCCGCCTGGAAATCGATGGCGGCATCAAGGTGGACAACATCCGCCGCGTGGCCGACGCCGGTGTGGACACCTTCGTGGCCGGCAGCGCCATCTTTGGCCAGCCCAGCTACAAGGCCGTGATCGACGCGATGCGGGAAGAGCTGGCGAAGTGACCCCCATGAGCACGCTGCACATCGACTTCATCTCCGACGTCTCCTGTCCCTGGTGCGCGATCGGCCTCAACGGCCTGCTCAAGGCCATGCAGGAGCTCAATGGCGAGGTGACCGCCACACTCACCTTCCTGCCCTTCGAGCTGAACCCCGACATGCCGCCGGGCGGACAGGACATCACCGAGCATCTGACGCAGAAGTACGGCAGCACGGCTGAACAGCAAGCCCAGATTCGGGACACCATCCGTCAGCGCGGTGCCGAGGTGGGCTTTGCCTTCCACAGCGGCGGCCGTGGCCGCATCTACAACACCTTGCATGCCCACCGGCTGCTGCACTGGGCCGGCCTGCAAGGCACGGCCCCGCAGCTCTTGCTCAAACAGTTGCTGCTCAAGGCCTGCCACACGGACAGCCAGGCCATGGACGACCGCGCGGTGCTGCTGGCCTGCGTGGGCCAGGCCGGGCTGGATTTGAACGAAGCCGAAGGCGTTTTGAACGACGGACGCTATACCGAAGAGGTGCAGGAAGCCGAAGCCATGGTGGCCGAAGCGGGCATCCGTTCTGTGCCTGCTGTGGTGATCAACCAGCGGCATCTGATCTCCGGCGGGCAGCCAGTGGCCAACTACGTGCGGGCCTTGCGGGAGATTGCGGCGTAGGGGTGAGGGTCCGAAAAACACCAGTAGCCCGAAGCACTTCATTCCAGCATCACACAGGCATTGGAGACGTGAATGAGTGAAGCCTCACATCGCTACGATCCCAAGCTTCAAGAAGCAATTCGGCTCTTTGATGCTGAACTTGTTTCGCTGGGCTGCGCTGCGCACATGGCGGAGATGTCTCGGGCGGAGTTCCTGGCCGTCTTGCACCAGGAGCAGATCGCCGTTTTGAGGACGACGCCAGAGGAGATTGCGGCAGAAGTTGAGGCATTCACCCGGAACAGGCAGTGAGATCCGCAAGAATGTAGCCAAACAGCTATCAGGAAGCGCCAGTGCCGGATCATCCAACGCTGCACACGACGTCGAAAGAGTCGGGTCATTTCGCCTACTTCGCACACTCGGTAGAAGGGCGCCCCCCTTCGTCTTGGCAAGGCCTCTCTGAACACCTCATGGCCGTAGGCGATTTGGCCGCAGGCTTCGCCCAAGCCTTTGGCGGCGAGCAACTGGCCGCTTGTGCAGGGCTCTTGCATGACTTGGGCAAGTACACGAATGAGTTTCAATCCAGATTGAAGGGCAGCCCCGAAAAAGTCGATCATTCGACCTGGGGCGCCCGCATCGCATTGGAACGCTACCCGTCCTTGGGCTACCTGCTGGCCTACGCCATTGCCGGGCACCACGCAGGCTTGGCGAACGGCAATGGCGAAGGCCGTCGCACCAGCCTGCAAGAGCGCCTGGCTGCGGAGTTGCCGAAGCTGCATCCGCAATGGCAAGACGAACTGCCAGTGCCTGCGGCCTTGCCCATGCCCAGCTTCATCAAGCCCCACCCCGAGCGAGGCATGTTCCAGATGGCTTTTCTGGTGCGCATGCTGTTCTCATGCTTGGTGGACGCCGACTTTCTGGACACGGAAGCCTTCTACAACTGCGTGGAAGGCCGCCCCACGTTGCGGCCTGAATCTGGCACCGGGCCCACGCTGACCGACCTGAAGGCCGCGCTGGATCTGCACCTGGTCGGGTTTCGCGCAGACAAGCCGGTCAACCAGATCCGCGCCGAGATCCTCCAGCATGTACGCGCTCAGGCCGACTTGAGGCCTGGCCTGTTCTCGCTCACCGTGCCCACAGGTGGCGGCAAGACCTTGGCCTCGCTGGCCTTTGCGCTGGACCACGCCATCCGCCACGGCCAACAGCGGGTGATCTTCGTGATCCCCTTCACCAGCATCGTGGAGCAAAACGCTGCGGTGTTCCGTCAGGCGCTCGGCCCTTGGGGCGAATCCGCCGTGCTGGAGCACCACAGCGCCTTTGCGGATGACCCGCGCGACAGCAAAGAAGCCCGGGACAAGGTGCGCCTGGCCATGGAGAACTGGGGTGCACCCATCATCGTCACCACGGCGGTGCAGTTCTTTGAGAGCTTATTTGCAGACCGCCCATCCAAATGCCGCAAGCTGCACCACATCGCCAACAGCGTGGTGATCCTGGATGAAGCGCAAACCATGCCGTTGAAGGTGCTGCGCCCCTGCGTGGCCGCCTTGGATGAACTGGCGCGCAACTACCGCAGCAGCGTGGTGCTGTGCACGGCCACCCAACCCGCGTTGAAGGCACCCGATGTGGCAGCGGGCGTCGAAGGCTTTGAAGGCGGCCTTGAAAACGTGCGTGAGCTGGCGCCCGAGCCTGCCAAGCTCTTCGAGCAACTCAAGCGCGTCACGGTCAAGCACGTCGGTGCGCTGGACGACGCGGACTTGCTGAGCCAGTTGCGCGAGCGCGAACAGGTGCTGTGCATCGTCAACAACCGCCGCCATGCGCGGGCCTTGTACCAGGGCATGGCTGACCTGAGCGGTACCTACCACCTGACCACCCTCATGTGCGCGGCGCACCGCAGCCAGGTACTGGCCACCGCGCGAGAAGCCTTGAAGCAAGGGCAGCCTTGCCGGTTGGTGTCCACAGCGTTGATTGAGGCGGGCGTAGACGTTGCTTTCCCCACGGTCTACCGGGCCGAAGCGGGGCTTGATTCCATCGCCCAAGCCGCAGGGCGCTGCAACCGCGAGGGTCGCTGGGCTGCGAAGGACAGTGAAGTGCGCATCTTTGCCAATGCCAACGAAGACTGGAAGGCCCCGCCTGAACTGCGCCAGTTTGCCGACGTGACCCGCGAGGTGTTGAGGAACCACCAAGGCGACCCGCTGGACCCAGTGGCCATCGAGCGCTACTTCAAGCAGCTCTATTGGCAGAAGGGGGGCAATGCACTGGACTACTGGGGACTACTTGGGTTGCTCAAGGGCGCCAAGATTCAAAGTCTGCCCATGGATACTCTGGCTGAGAAATTCAAAATGATCGACAGCGTGCAGATGCCGGTGATCATTCCATTTGACGATGAGGCCAGGGATGCCATCCGTGACCTGCAATTCGTAGACGGCCTGCAAGGCATCAGCCGCCGCCTGCAGCGGTATCTGGTGCAGGTGCCCAGGCACGGCTTTGAGGCCTTGCGCAAGGCGGGTGCCATCGGGGCGGTCCGTCCGGAAAAGTGGGGTGATCAGTTCATGGTCTTGGCCAATGAGAGCTTGTATGAGCGTGATGTAGGTTTGTCATGGGACAACCCCGTTTTCATCGCTTCTTCAGCCTTGGTGATCTGAAGTCCTTTACCATCATTCGCGTGGCATAAAAATTCAAGGGAGGCCATGTGGCATTTGGCATTCGTTTGCATGTCTGGGGTGATCGTGCGTGCTTCACACGCCCCGAGATGAAAGTCGAGCGCGTTTCTTACGACGCAATGACACCATCCGCTGCGCGGGGCATCCTCGATGCCATCCACTGGAAACCGGCCATCCGCTGGCACATCGACCGCATCCATGTGCTCAAGCCCATCCGCTTTGAGTCCATCCGCCGCAATGAGGTCGGCAGCAAACTGCCACCGGGTGCAGTGACCAAGGCCATGAAGGCAGGCACCACCGATGGCTTGTGGCTCCTGGTCGATGAAGACCGCCAGCAACGCGCCGCCACCGTCTTGCGCGATGTGGCCTATGTGATTGAGGCTCACTTTGAACTCACGCTCAAGGCGGGCGAAGATGATTCAGTGGGCAAACACCTAGACATCTTCAACCGCCGCGCACGCAAGGGCCAGTGCTTCCAGATGCCCTGTTTTGGCGTGCGTGAGTTCCCGGCGCATTTCAGCCTGGTGGAGGGCGACGAGCCCATGCCGCAGGCCGATGCCGCATTGACCGGCGCACGTGACCTGGGCTGGATGCTGCACGACATCGACTTTGACCAGGGCAACACCCCGCGCTTCTTCCGTGCTCACATGCAAGATGGCGTCATCGACGTGCCGCCCTGGCACAGCGACGAGGTGAAGTCATGATCCTCGAAGCCCTTGCGCACCAATACCAGCGGCTGATCGAGCGCGACGAGCCCGGGCTGTCTCCCTACGGCTACAGCCCCGAGAAGATCAGCTATGCCATCGTGCTGACAGCCGATGGCGACCCGGTGGATGTGCAGTCGCTGCTGGACACCAGCGGCAAGAAGCCCGTGCCCCAAAGCATGAGCGTGCCACAGCCAGAAAAGCGCACATCGGGCATCAAGTCGAACTTCTTGTGGGACAAGACCAGCTACGTGCTGGGCGTCAGCGCCAGCAGCAAACGCACGGCAGAAGAGCACGAGGCTTTCAAAGCCTTTCACGCCCAAGCCCTGGCCGGCGACACAGACCCCGGGCTGATGGCCTTGTTGAAGTTCCTGAGCAAGTGGACGCCCGAACGCTTCGCCTCTGCCCCCTTCACGGCAGACATGCTGGACACCAACGTCATCTTCAAGCTGGATGGCGAACGACAGTACCTGCATCAACGCCCAGCAGCCCAAACTGTGCGTGCGCGGCTGTTGGGCCCGGCGGCAGAGGCTAGCGCGTCGGCATCCAGCACACAGCGCTGCCTGGTCTCGGGCGAGCTGGCCGACGTGGCTCGCTTGCACCCGGCCATTAAAGGCGTGAATGGGGCGCAAAGCTCTGGCGCGTCCATCGTCTCGTTCAACCTGGAGGCATTCAACTCCTACGGCAAGAGCCAGGGCGACAACGCCCCCGTGTCGGAGCAAGCTGCCTTCGCCTACACGACGGTGCTCAACCACTTGCTGCGGCGTGACCCACACAATCGCCAACGCCTATCGGTGGGAGACGCCTCGGTGGTGTTCTGGGCTGAAGCACAAGATCCGGAGCAGGCCCAAAGCAACGAAGACCTGCTTGCCATGCTGTTGAACCCCGACAGCAAAAGCGACGAGGGGCAGGAAGCCGAGAAGATCCGCCATGCCATGGAGATCGTGGCCAAAGGTTGCCCGCTGGCCGAGCTGGACCCCAAGTTGGACGAAGGCACTCGCATGTTCGTGCTGGGCCTGGCACCCAATGCATCACGCTTGTCTATCCGCTACTGGTTGTGCGACACCTTGGGGGATCTGGTTCAACGCCTGCGCCAGCACGCCCAGGATCTGAATCTGGAGCCCTCACCGTGGAAGACCGCTCCCAGCGTCTGGCGCTTGACGCTGGCCACAGCACCCTCGCGTGGCGACCCGCCCAAAGCCAAGGCTGACGACGTACCGCCCCTGCTCGCCGGTGAGCTGATGCGCGCCATCCTGACCGGTGGCCGCTACCCCCAAAGCCTGCTGACCAATGTCGTCATGCGCATGCGTTCTGACGGCGACATCAGCGGCGTGCGGGCGGCACTGTGCAAGGCGGTGCTGAACCGCGATCTGCGGCTGTCCCATTCCAATGTTCCAGACAAGGAGGTTCCTGTGAGTCTTGATGTGCATTCCACCAACTCGGGCTACCTGCTCGGGCGATTGTTCGCGGTGCTTGAAGGCGCCCAGCGCCTGGCACTGGGCAGCCAGGTCAACGCCACCATCCGTGACCGTTACTACGGCTCGGCATCGGCCACACCTGCCCTGGTCTTCCCGTTCTTGCTGCGCAACACGCAGAACCACATGAGCCGCATCCGCAAAGACAAGCCCGGTGCCGCCATCAACATCGAGCGCGACATCCAGGAGGTCATCGACAAGCTGCCCGGCGAGTTCCCCAAGCACCTGGGCATGCAGGACCAAGGCCGGTTTGCGATTGGCTACTACCACCAGGCTCAGGCTCGTTTCCAGAGGGCAGACAAGGCTGATGCCACCTCGAACGGCAGCAACGACACCCACAAGCAAGGAGGCGCCCAATGAGCGCGATCACACACCGCCACGAATTCGTCTTTCTGTTTGACGTCACCAATGGCAACCCCAATGGCGACCCGGATGCGGGCAACCTGCCGCGCCTGGATCCCGAAACCAACAAGGGCCTCGTGACGGACGTGTGCCTCAAACGTAAGATCCGCAACTACGTGACGCTGGACAAAGGCGACAACGCAGGCTTCGCGATCTACATGCAGGAAAAGGCCGTGTTGAACAACCAGCACGCCATCGGGCGCAAGGCTGTGGGCCTGGAAAAGGAGACAGCAGACGAACTCAAGAAGCTGCCCAAAGACGAGGCCAAGGCGCGTGAGCTGACCGCCTGGATGTGCAGCAACTTCTTTGACATCCGCGCGTTTGGCGCTGTCATGACCACGGGCGTGAATGCTGGTCAGGTGCGTGGGCCCGTGCAACTGGCTTTCGCCACATCCATTGACCCGGTCGTGCCCATCGAGGTGTCCATCACCCGCATGGCCGTGACCACGCAAAAAGAAGCTGATGACCAAAGCGGCGACAACCGCACGATGGGCCGCAAGCACATCATCCCCTATGGCCTGTACCGCGTACATGGCTTTGTGTCGGCCAAGCTGGCCGAGCGCACAGGCTTTTCTGACAGTGACCTGAGCCTGCTGTGGCAATCGCTCGTCAACATGTTCGAGCACGACCGCTCGGCAGCGCGTGGCGAGATGGCATCCCGCAAGCTCTTCGTGTTCGAGCACGAAAGCGCCATGGGCAACGCCCCGGCTCACAAGCTCTTCGAGTTGGTTGAGGTGGATCGGCTAACGACCGAGGCGGATGGCCCGGCGCGTGCATTCACTGACTACAAGGTGTCGGTCAAGCGCGATGCGCTGCCGTCGGGCGTCACCCTGCACGAACTGCTGTGATCAAGGTGTGAAGCGGCAAGGGGGAATATGGGCATGGATGACGATGCACTGATCCCCCTGTCAGCCTTGCAGCATTACCTGTATTGCCCCAGGCAATGCGCGCTGATCCATGTAGAGCAGTTGTGGGCAGAAAGCCAGCACACCGCTGAAGGTCGCTTGCTTCACGACAAAGCCGACAAGCCCAAGATGGAGCACCGTAAAGGCGTTCGCACCGTCACGGCCATGCCCCTGGCCCAGCCGCTGTTGGGAATCACAGGGGTGGCCGATGTGGTCGAGTTCCATATGGGGGACGACGCCGCAGAGCGCCCTTACCCAGTGGAATACAAGCGCGGGCGGCCCAAGGCGCATCAAGCCGACGAAGTGCAACTGTGTGCCCAGGCCTTGTGCCTGGAGCACATGTTGAGCTGCCAGATCCCCGAAGGGGCGCTGTACTATGGTGAAACGCGCAGACGCACCGTGGTGCTCTTCGATGTGGCCTTGCGGGCCTTAACTTGCGAGACCATCGAAGCCACACGGGCCATGGTGGCAAGCGGCCATACGCCTTCGGCCACGTACTCGGCCAAGCTCTGCGACAACTGTTCCCTGCTCGACCTGTGTCAGCCGCGCTTGCTCCACAGGGGCGAATCTGTGCAGCACTGGTTGCGTGCGCAACTGAAAGGCGAATGAGCCATGCGGCGGCAACTCAACACCTTATACGTGACGACCGAAGGTGCCTGGTTGCACAAGGACGGCGCCAACATCGTCATGGACGTGGACGGCGAAACCCGTGCGCGCTTGCCTGTTCACATGTTGGAGGGGCTTGTTTGCCTCGGGCGTGTGATGGTGTCGCCACCCTTGATGGGCTATTGCGCAGAGCAAGGCATCACCGTGTCTTATCTGTCGATGCATGGGCGATTTCAGGCCAGGGTTGAAGGGCCCGTATCGGGCAATGTGTTGTTGCGGCGAGAGCAATACCGCCGCACGGATGACCCCACCCGCTGTGCGCAGATCGTGCAGAACATCCTGGTGGGCAAGCTGCACAACCAGCGGGCGGTTCTGGGGCGAGGCTTGCGGGACCATGCCGACAAGCTCACAGACGATGACAAGGCAGCGCTCACTCACGCGCACAAACGCCTGGATCGCATCATGGACAAGGTGCAGAGCGAAACCACACTCGACGTGCTGCGCGGGCTGGAAGGCGAGGCAGCACAGAGCTACTTTGGTGTGTTTGACCACCTGATCCGCAGCAACGAGACCGCCATGCGTTTCAAAGGGCGCAGCCGCAGGCCGCCGATGGATGCGGTCAATGCCTTGCTGTCCTTCCTGTACACCTTGATCACGCATGACTGCAGATCGGCCTTGGAAAGCGTGGGGCTGGATCCCTCGGTGGGCTTCCTGCACCGCGACCGCCCAGGGCGCCCCAGCCTGGCGCTGGATCTGCTGGAAGAGTTCCGGCCCCTGCTGGCGGACAGGTTGGCGCTGTCGCTCATCAATTTGAAGCAGCTCACATCCAAGGACTTCCAGACCATGGACAACGGGGCCGTGCTGTTGAAGGAAGACTCGCGCAAGGTCGTGCTGACCGCCTATCAGGAGCGCAAGCGCGAAGAGCTTCGACACGTCTTCCTAGATGAGAAGGCACCCATCGGGCTGTTCCCATTTCTTCAGGCGCAGTTGATGGCCAGGCACCTGCGTGGCGACATTGATGGCTATCCGCCGTTTTTGTGGAAGTGAGGTCGGCGCATGATGGTTTTGGTCAGCTACGACGTGAGCACCCAAGACAAAGCGGGTGCCAGGCGCTTGCGACGGATCGCGAAAGCTTGCCTGAACCTCGGGCAGAGGGTGCAGTTTTCGGTGTTTGAGATTGAGCTGGAGCCAGCGCGGTGGGTACAGTTAAAGGTTGAGCTGATGTCGATCATGGAGCCGACAACGGACAGCTTGCGCTTTTACTACCTCGGCAAGAACTGGCAGAACAAGGTGGAGCATGTCGGGGCGAAGGCTGTGCTCGACCTCAATGCGCCCCTGATTCTTTGATGCTTTTGCGAACCTCAAGTGGTTGGGGATGCTTTGGGCAGTTCGCGGCTCTTTAACATATTGATTTTTATGGGAATCGGCAGACCGGAACCGATCGGTTGTTTGATTCTGGGTATTGAGAAAAGGGGTTCGCAGATGCGGATCCTTTTTGCCGTTGGGGCAATGGTTTATAAGTACGCAGTCGCGCCCATCACGGGCGCGTGGGTTGAAACACGCCCAGATCGGCCTGCAGGCGCTGGGCCTCCAGAGTCGCGCCCATCACGGGCGCGTGGGTTGAAACGACGCGATACCCCGCCACTACGAACCCCACCATCGAGTCGCGCCCATCACGGGCGCGTGGGTTGAAACCTGTGCGGATCACCGGCATCGAGGAAGACGCGGAAGTCGCGCCCATCACGGGCGCGTGGGTTGAAACTCAAACCGAGGTCCATCATGGTCAGCCTCCGTACAGTCGCGCCCATCACGGGCGCGTGGGTTGAAA
Organism: Aquabacterium sp.; assembly: GCF_016234775.1. Taxonomy (GTDB): domain Bacteria; phylum Pseudomonadota; class Gammaproteobacteria; order Burkholderiales; family Burkholderiaceae_C; genus Aquabacterium. Next base: position 44,247 of record NZ_JACRAH010000019.1, read on the forward strand.
CAGCCGTAGCGAAGTCAAGAACATCAATCGTTGATGGTCGCGCCCATCACGGGCGCGTGGGTTGAAACATCAAGAGGGTCACGGGCGCGGTCGTGGGCTCAACGTCGCGCCCATCACGGGCGCGTGGGTTGAAACAGCGGGTTGTCGATGCCAAACTCGTTTTGCGAGGTCGCGCCCATCACGGGCGCGTGGGTTGAAACACCTACGCGAGCACGGGTGCCGATGGCGCGCTAGGGTCGCGCCCATCACGGGCGCGTGGGTTGAAACGAGGTGGTGTCTGATGCCCGCCTGGACGACGCCAGTCGCGCCCATCACGGGCGCGTGGGTTGAAACTTGCAGGATCTCCAGCGCCACGGGCACCATGTCTTGTCGCGCCCATCACGGGCGCGTGGGTTGAAACCCATCCATTGGTGCGTGGCAGCGGAAAGGTTTGCGTCGCGCCCATCACGGGCGCGTGGGTTGAAACGTCGGCCATGTCATCAAGCCATGGCGCCGCACGAGTCGCGCCCATCACGGGCGCGTGGGTTGAAACTGATGCTGAGCTGGCCGCTATGTGTCCAGCTCGACGTCGCGCCCATCACGGGCGCGTGGGTTGAAACGCTTTGGCGCCGCCTGTGGCAACCGTCCACCCCGTCGCGCCCATCACGGGCGCGTGGGTTGAAACGGCTTTGACACCATGGCACAACACGCTCCTCAAGCGTCGCGCCCATCACGGGCGCGTGGGTTGAAACAGTTCTCCGCGGCTGAATGCACACGGCTGGCAATGGTCGCGCCCATCACGGGCGCGTGGGTTGAAACATGCGATGGCCTTTCCGCCCGACATTTGATACACGTCGCGCCCATCACGGGCGCGTGGGTTGAAACTCGATCAGCGCAAAGCGCTTGCACATGGCATCGAGTCGCGCCCATCACGGGCGCGTGGGTTGAAACCCCAACATCAGCATCACAAGCGCATCGCCGAAGTTCGTCGCGCCCATCACGGGCGCGTGGGTTGAAACGGTCAGGGCCTTGTGTATCGCTTGAACGGCTACACGTCGCGCCCATCACGGGCGCGTGGGTTGAAACGTTGTCGTTGATATCTGCCTGCGCATGCTGGTGCGTCGCGCCCATCACGGGCGCGTGGGTTGAAACGCCCTGGCCGACATCCGCGCATCCGTTGCCGCCACCGTCGCGCCCATCACGGGCGCGTGGGTTGAAACGGCGTTTGCAAGTGACGGACATTTCAATTCATGGGTCGCGCCCATCACGGGCGCGTGGGTTGAAACGATGACAAAGTAACGTCGGACCAATGCTGTTATGAGGTCGCGCCCATCACGGGCGCGTGGGTTGAAACTACACAGAACCGGCCAACCTCCCGCACTTTGTTGGTCGCGCCCATCATGGCGCGTGGGTTGAAACTTGACGCGTGGCACGCCAACAAACGAGGCGATTCTCGTCGCGCCCATTCCGGGCGCAGGACTTGCCAATAACAGGTCGTTGCGTAGCCACTGTTAACCATCAATTGAGTGCCAGTGATGGCATGGTGCGCGGGAGGATATCCACTCAAAACGCACTGACGCTATGCTTATGCCATGCCCAGCTTCCTCCGCCCCATTCAGTCCCGCCTGCCCCACGTCGGCACCACGATCTTCACCGTGATGTCCGCGCTGTCTCAGCAGCATGGCGCGATCAACCTGTCGCAGGGCTTTCCTGACTTCGACGCACCGGCCGACTTGCTGGCGCTGTTGAACGAGGCCACCCAGGCTGGGCACAACCAGTACGCCCCCATGACCGGTGCGCCGGTGTTGCGCGAGGCCATTGCCGCCAAGGTGCAGGCGCTGTACGGTGCCACCTACGATGTGGCGCATGAGATCACGGTGACGGCCGGTGCCACGCAGGCCCTCTTCACGGCCGTGGCCGCCATGGTGCACCCGGGTGATGAGGTCATCGTGTTCACGCCGGTGTACGACAGCTACGGCCCGTCCATCGAGTTGCAAGGTGGCAAGGTCGTGTATGTCGATCTGACACTGCCCGACTATCGCCCGGATTGGACCAAGGTCAAGGCGCTGATCACCGCGCGCACGCGCATGATCATCATCAACTCGCCGCACAACCCGACGGGCACGGTGTGGACCGCCGATGACATGGCCGCACTCGAAGCCCTGGTCAAGGACACCGACATCGTCATCGTCAGCGACGAGGTCTATGAGCACATGGTGTTCGACCAGGCCCGCCATGAAAGCGTGTTGCGCTATCCGGGCCTGGCTGAGCGCAGCTTCGTGGTCTCCAGCTTTGGCAAGACCTATCACATCACCGGTTGGAAGATTGCCTACTGCCTGGCACCGCGCGAGTTGATGGCTGAGTTCCGCAAAGCGCACCAGTTCATCGTGTTCACGGTGCATGCGCCCTCGCAATACGCGCTCGCCGAGTTCATGAAGCGGCCCGGTTGGTACGAGCAGCTCAAGGCGTTGTACCAAGGCAAGCGGGACATCTTCCGCCAGGCCCTTGCCGGCTCACGCTTCGAGTTGCTGCCTTGCCAGGGCACCTATTTCCAGTGCGTGAAGTACGGCGCCATCAGCAACGAGGGTGATCGTGCCTTTGTGGAGCGCCTCACGCGCGAACATGGTGTGGCGGCCATCCCCGTATCAGCCTTCTACCCCAATGGCGATGACCATGGGGTGATCCGCTTCTGCTTTGCCAAATCGGCGGCCACGCTGGAGAACGCGCTGGCGCGCCTGATCAAGCTGTGAAGCGCCATGCGGTGGGCATGGCGCACGTGTGCCACCTCACCGAGGCAGGTCTTGCACCAGCTTGAGTGAGCCTTGCCCGTCAGGATTGAACTGCCAGGTCCGGCGTTGATGTCCGCCGCCCTGAAGCGGGGTGTAGGAGGTGAAAACGGGGGCGCCGGTGTGCTCGATCTGGCTGATGTTCAGGATGGACCAGACGCCTTGCTCTCGTGCCAATTGGCTGGTGGCAAGTGGTCGGGCCAGGTTTTGTTCGACGTTGTAGCTCACCAGGCTGGCAACCGGGCATTGGGCACCGGCATTGGCCTGACACCACACCATGTGCGTCATTCCGCCATGAGTCTGGGATGTGAGCAAGGCGTGCAGGATGCTCACGCCGCGGGCGACCACCTGGGCCGTCTGCTGGCTGGACAGATCTGCTCGCGCGATCGTCCAGCGGGTCTCGCTCATGTCTTCCGCTTGCAGAATCAGGGCAACCCGCCCGAGCGTGAGCACAATGGGATCGGGCTGGTTGGCCTGAACGGATTCAAACAGCGTGTACGCCGCGCCGGTTGTTCTGGACAAGGCTCTGACTTGGGTCTTGCCCGGTGAGCCGGGCACATCTTGCACGAACAACAACTCCTGCGGCGTACTGACGGCCACGTCGTCGCCCAGCCTGGATTCGTCCAGGTCGGGCGGTGTGGCCACGGCCTGGGCGCGGTGTTGCCCGTCCAGTTGCCACAGTCGGCCATCGACGATGAAGTACAGACCGGTTTCATGCGCCCAGGCTACCCGCGGCGCGGAGGGGTTTGTATTGGTCAAGCGGGCTGCGGGTGCGGTGCTCAACGCAATCCGGCCATCGGACCAGTCGAGGACATGGATGGCCTGCTCGATCTTGACATAGGCCTGATCCACCTTGCCGGGCACCTGGCCCAGCAGGCGCGCACCGAACAGGCTGGGGTCGTCGATGCTGCGGCGACCGCCGTCTGCCTGGATGAAGGTGATGCCGCTGGGGGTAGACAGCAACAGGCCGGTGAGCTGCCCCTGTGGCGTATAGCGGGGGCCCAGCATCCAGTGAGGATAAAAGTCAATGCGGACAGGGGGCTCGGATGCGGTTTGCCAGGAACCGATCAGCACGGGCACGTCGTCCGTGTCGCTGGCATTCATGCCGTCGCATTGGCCGTTGGCACCGGGCAGCGACACCAGGAGCCAGGCCACGTCGCCACTGGTATCGCTGTTGATCACGCGCTCGATCCGGCAAGCCGCGCTGGTCTGGCTCAGCTGCCTGGGGCGTGGCGTCGTGTCACCTTGCAGGGACAGGGTCTGGACCACGCCTTGGTCAATGTAGAACAGTCTTTGTGCAGGGCCCTGGCTGATCGGTACACCATCGGCATTGACCGTCATGGATGTGGACAGGGCGACAGACAGGGTTTCCGATGCGAGTGACCACACCACCTGCCCGGTTTGCGGGGAGATGACCTTGATCTCCTGGGGCTGGTCGCCGCGCCAGGGGTCATCCAGCGGGGTGGCGTAGGCCAGCGCCACTTGGTAGGCCGCATTCGCGGGGTTGGCTGCCAGGGAGTTCGGGCTTGCCTGATTGTCATCCCGGCCATCTCCCGCGCCGCATGCGCTCAGTAGCAGTGCCGCCACGAGCATGGTGCAGCCCAGCCATGTTGGCCCGATCTTCATCCCTGTTGTTGTATTTGTTGTCGTCATGTCACGGCCAACGTTGATCTAAACCACGATTATCGATCTGCACGCAATCCGTTACATCCCTTGCCTGAGGGGCTGTGGGAGGATGCGTTTGCGACATGAAAATGCTGTCTGCCACCTCCAATGTCCGGATTCTGGAATATGAAACCCTCACGCAAACTCGCTCAAGCCGTCGCCATCTGTGCGTTGGTCACATGTGTCAGCCAGGCCCAGGCCGGGCAGAAGTTCTGCGTGTTTGACTTTCTGGGCGCAGCGGGTGATCTCTACAACCTGACGAAGGATTACGCCGTGGCCATGCAGCGCCATGGCGTGGATCTGGAGTTGAAGGGCTTCAACAACGAGGCCCAGGCCACGGAAGAGTTCAAGAACGGCAATTGCGATGCCATGGTGGCCACGGCCTTTCGCACGCGCCAGTTCAACTCGGTAGCAGCTTCGATCGACTCGCTGGGTTCGACCACCATCTTGCGCAACGGCAAGGTGGACATGCATGGCACATACGAGGTCTTGCGCAAGCTGATTCAGACCTACGCCGCGCCCTCGCCTCAGGTCACCAAACTGATGACCAATGGCAACTATGAGGTGGGCGGCATCGCGCCAGCCGGTGCGGCCTATCCGTTTGTGAACAACCGCGCGCTCAGCTCCGTTGAAGCGCTGGCCGGCAAACGCATCTCGGCCTTTGACTACGACAAGGCTCAGGCCGCGATGATCCAGCGCATCAACGCGGTGCCGGTGTCCACCGACATCTCGAACTTCCACATCAAGTTCAACAACGGTCAGCTTGACATGATGGCCGCGCCCACCATGGCTTACAAGCCGCTGGAATTGCAAAAGGGCATGGGCAGCAAAGGCGGCGTCACGCGCTTTCCGCTGCTGATCGTGTCCTACCAGATGATTTTCAAGCGCGATCGCTTTCCTGATGGCTACGGCGAAAAGTCGCGCGAGTTCTGGATGAGCCAGTTCGACCGCGTGCTGCAGATCATCCGCACGGCGGATTCGACCATCCCGCCCATGGCCTGGATCGACATCGAACCCGAAGATGCCGTCAAGTACACCTTGATGCTGCGCGAATCACGCGTGCAATTGGCGCAGCAAGGGCTGTATGACAAGCGCGGTCTCAAGGTGATCAAGCGCATTCGTTGCCATGTGAACCCCGGCGATCCAGAATGCCAGACCAGATCCGAAGAGGATTGGAAGTAAAACGGGTCGGATGGGTCGTCTTTTGTGTCCGGATGATCCCTTGCGCGTGTTGAACATTGTGGTGCGAACCCCTGAATGAGAGGGGCGTGGCGCTTGGTGTTTGTTTAACGAGCGCCAATAATTCTGGCTTCCTTTTTTGCGCAGCATCGGGCGTGTGAACCACGCAGGGAGTCAGGCATGCGAGGCGGTATCAAGAGTCTTTTGGCGGCATCGGCCCTGGTTTGGGGTGCCGGGGCCGTGCAGGCGGGGCAGAAGTTCTGCGTTTTTGATTTCCTGGGCACGTCCGGGGATGCTTACGGCATGTCCAAGGACTACGCCCTGGCCATGCAGCGCTATGGCGTGGACGTGGAGCTAAAGGCTTACACCAGCGAGGCTGTCGCCACGGAAGACTTCCGCACCGGCAATTGCGATGCTTTCATCGCCACGGCGTTTCGCACGCGGCAGTTCAATGCGGCGGCCGCATCGATCGATTCCTTTGGCGCTACCACCATCGTGCGCCATGGCGCCATCGACATGAACGCCTCGTATGAGGTGCTGCGCAAGTTGATTCAGACCTACTCGACGCCTTCCCCACTGGTCTCCAGGCTGATGGTGCAGGGTGAGTATGAGGTGGGTGGCATCCTGCCCATCGGGCCAGCCTATCCGTTTGTCAATGATCGGCGCATCAATTCGGTGGAAGCCCTGGCAGGCAAGCGCATCGCGGCGTTTGACTACGACAAGGCGCAGGCCGTGATGATCCAGCGTATTGGCGCGCAGCCCGTATCGGCCGACGTGAGCAATGTGCACACCAAGTTCAACAACGGCCTGGTGGACATGATTGCCTTGCCCACGCTGGCCTACAAGCCGCTGGAGCTGTACAGGGGCCTGGGTTCCAAAGGGGGCGTTGGGCGCTTTCCCATCATGATCGCGTCCTACCAGATGGTCTTCAAGCGGGGGCGCTTTCCGGAAGGCTTTGGTGAGTGGTCCCGCGCCTACTGGCTGGGCCAGTTCGATCGCATGCTGCAGCTCATTCGCACGGGGGACGCGTCCATTCCGCCGGCCCAATGGATCGAGATCAACGCGGAAGATGCCTACAAGTACACGCTGATGCTGCGGGAGTCCCGCATTGCGCTGGCCCAGCAGGGTTTTTATGACAAGCGCGGCCTGAAGGTGATCAAACGCATCCGGTGCCATGTGAACCCCAGCGATCCGGAGTGCACGACCAAGTCCGAAGAAGAGTGGAAGTAGCCGCCAACTGCCCATTTATTCGCTGGCCACTTGCAGCAGGTGTGTGCATCATGGCCTGATGACCGTCATACCCTTCATCCGCTCCTGGGCCCGGGCCTGTCGGTGGCTCGTGTGGCTTGCCGTGATCTGGGCCACCAGCGTCGCCGCCGAGACCGCGCCTGACCTTGGGCCTGTGCGTCTCAACGGGTTCGGCAGCCTGGCGCTGACCCGAACCTTGTCGGTGGGGGATCAGTCCCTGCGGCGCGATATTTCCCAGCAGACGCAGGCACACACGAATTCGTTCGCCACGGACTCCCGGTTGGGCTTGCAGCTGCACTATGACGCCCGCCCTGATCTGGAGCTGGTGTCGCAGGTGGTGATCAAGAAGCGCTTGCCGGACAGCCCGGCTGACGGGGCGCTGGAGTGGTTGTTTGCCTCCTACCGGCCGCGCGATGACTGGACGATCCGTGTTGGCCGGACCAATACGGACATTTTCCTGCTGTCAGACGTCGGCAGCGTGGGGTTCGCCTACCCCTGGATTCGCCCCAACTCGGACTTCTACATCGCTCTGCCGCTCTACACGATGGATGGCGTGGACGCGACCTGGACGGTGCAAAGCGGGGATGCCAGGTGGAAGCTCAAAGGCTTCGCAGGCAATTCGACCACACAGGGGATCCTGTCGATCAATCCTGGTGAACTCTATAACTTCAAGATCACGCCGGCCATCGGCCTGGTGGTCTCGCGCGAGAACGATGGCTTGTTGTTGCGGGCCACCGTGGCCAAGGCCCGAGTGAGCGCGGACATGTCGCCACGGGCCAGCATGGCCCTGGAAAGCCTTCGACAGCTGGCGGCCTCGCCTTACCCTGAGGTGGCGCGGCAGGCGAACGAACTCGCCAAGCGTGCCGATCTGACGGCCAGATCGGCGAACTTCTATGAAATTGGCGTCAACTACGAGCGTGATAACTGGTTGATCAGCGCCGAGTTCAGTCAGGTCGACATGGACACCGGTACGCGTGCAGCCAGATCGGCCTACGCGTCTGTGGGACACCGGTTTGGCGATCTGACGCTCTACGGCATGGTGGGCAAGAGCGTCTCGAGTTTTGATGCGCAGGCCATCCCGAACTGGCAGGCCTTAGGGCCCGAGGCACAGGCACTGGGCATCGCCGCAGCCACGCTGGCCAACGGTGCGCGGGTGGATCAGCGTTCATGGTCGATGGGCGCCCGCTGGGATGTTCATCCGCAATTGGCACTCAAGCTCCAGTTCGATCAGTTCTGGGTCGCGCCCAATGGTGGCGCCCTCTGGATCGGTGACGATCAACAGGCCAGCAAGCCCAGAGTCTGGTCTGGCGGTCTGGATTTCGTGTTCTGAGGTGGTCACTACATGATGCCCACGCTTGGACGCTTCCTGCTGGTGATGTGGATGGCCTTGTCATCCGCACACGCTGCTGCGGATATTTTCGTGATCGTGAACGCTGCCAATCCGGTTCGCAGCCTGACGAACAAGGAGACGGTCGACCTGTTCATGGGGCGCACGCGGCTCTACGCCAATGGCGATCACGTCTTTGTCTGTGACCTGCCCAGGGACAGCAGTGTGCGGGCCGATTTCTACCGCCAGATGACCGGCATGACCCAGGCTCAGATCAACAGCTATTGGGCGCGCCTCATGTTCTCGGGCCAGGTGATGCCGCCACAGGCATTTGGCAGCGAGCAGGAAATCCTGGATGTGGTCAAGCGCAATCCCGGTGCCATTGGCTATGTAGGCCATGAGCCTCAGGACAGGAATGTGCGCGTGGTGCTGGTCATGAAGGACGGGCACTGAGCCACCATGATGAACTTCAAGGGCTTGCAGTTCAGGTTCCTGGCGCTGGTGGCGGTGGCCACGCTGGTGTCCATGCTGGTCACGGGTACCGTGGCCTACCTGCGAAGCTATGACCATGCGCTGGGCAGCAGCCGCGCCACACTCAATGGCCTGATCAAGGCCATCGACCGATCGGCGGCAATCGGCGCCTACGCACAGGACAAGGTCTTGTTGCAGGAGCTGGTTGACGGCATGGCGCAGCACCAGTTGGTGGCCCGCGTGGAGGCCCGCGATCCGCAAGGCACCGTCCTGGTCTACAAGGACAACCCGGGCGCACAAGGCGCCACCAGCCTGGGGGCGATCCGTCATCGTTTGATCTCACCGTTTGACAAGCACGAGTCGGTTGGCGAGATCGTCGTCATGGCTGACAGCGATCACATGCAGGCAGCCGCACGCGAGGAGGCGACCACGCTGTCCATCATGTTCGTGCTGCACAGCGCCATGCTGGCCTGGTTGATCTATGCGCTGGGGGATCGCATCGTTTCGCGGCCCATCGTGAAGTTGGCGGGGGCCCTGCGGCGCATGAAGCCCGGCACGACCGAACAGTTGTCGGTGGCCGCCATTCACCAGTTTGATGAAATCGGCTCCCTCGTCGAAGGGGCGAACGCCTTGTTGCGCACCAATCAGGAGGCGCTGCACAAGGAGCGTGAACTGCGCGCCGAAGTCGAGCGCATGGAGGCGCAGTATCGGCAGATCTTTGACTCCAGCAGCGCCGGCATCTTCGTGCTTGGGCCTACGGGTCAGCTGATCAACTGCAATCCAACCGTGTTGCGCATTCTGGGTATGGACACGCAAGACATGGCGCAACTCAGCGGCACGGATTTTCTCAAGCAGGTGTTCGTGCATCCAGAACTGGCCACCGGCCTGATCGAAGAGGCCATGGCCGCTGGCGATACCGTGACGCATGACCTGGAAGTCAAACACCATCGTGATGGTGTGCGCTGGGTGCATTGCCTGTTTTCCGTGCAGCGGGCGGCACGTCGTGCCGAAGGTGTGATGTATGACATCACCGAGCGCAAGCGTGCCGAACTGGCCGCCTTGAGACAGGCTGAGCACGACAGCCTGACCGGGCTGAAGAACCGTGCAGCCTGTGATGCTGCGATCGATCACTTCCTCGACGAAGCCGCGCGTTTCCGGGTGCCGGTCAGCCTGTTGTATGTGGACCTGGATGGGTTCAAGCGCGTGAACGACACCATGGGCCACAAGGCGGGTGATCAGGTGCTGGTGCAATGCGCCAGCCGCCTCAGGCAGGCCATGCGGCGATCATCGGATGTGCTGGCCCGTGTGGGCGGTGACGAGTTCGTGGCCGTCCTGTATGGCGTGGGGCCTGGCGACAAGGTGCTGATGGAGATCGCCAGCGAGATCGTGGCGGGGCTGTGCCAGCCCTTTGTGCTGGAAGATGGGCAACAAGCCCACCTGGGGGGCAGCGTGGGCATGGCCTGCTACCCCCTTCATGCCCATCACCGCAAGCAGCTGATGGCTGTAGCTGATGAGGCCATGTACGCCGTCAAGCACTCAGGCAAGAACGCATTTGCCATGGCGGTGCGCCATGCCTGAGACTACATCTGCCTGAGCTTCACCGTGGCGTGATGGCGGCGGCCTTGTTGGCATTGAACAGCCACAGCGTTTCAGCGTTCTCATTGAGCGTGCTGATGCCACGCAGCAGGCCTTGGGTCAGGTTGGAGACGCTGGCCGTCAGCGTGCCGCTGTCCCAGCCGCTCAGCGTGCTGTTGTCGGCGATGGTCAGGGTGGTGTTGCTGCTCAGTGCGTGGCTCCGCACGTTGCTGCCTTCTTTCCAGACCAGATGGCTGTGGTCGGCCTCACCTGCCAGTGTACGGCTCGCGCTGTTGATGACCGTCACCAGGCTGGCATCCGAACTCAGCAGCGTGATGGCATCGTTGTTGGCCAGCTCGATGCGAGACAGGGACACGGCATCCTCGCCCGTGACCAGTTGCTGGCTGACCAGGAGGATGTCGCCAGCGTGAGCCAGGGTGTCCACGTGCAGGGTCGGGCCGCTCAACACGATCGGGCGCTGGCTCTTGTCGGCCTTCTTGACGATGGTCAGGGTGTCAGCGCCATCACGGCGAATCACCACGGCCAGCGAGCTGGGCGTCATGGCGTGGCCGGCGATTTCGGGCATCTGGTCTGCGGTGCCAAGTGCCAATCGGGTGACCTCTTCCGCAGTCGCCTGGCCGGGTTTGATGCGCCACAGCATCAGCTCGATCGATTCCACTGGCGTGACGCTGGGTACCGCAGCAGCCACGGCCACCGTGCTGGCAAGCCGGATGTCCGCGAAATACGTGGCCTCGTCATCTGTGTGCACGAAAGGTGGCTGAACCAGATTGAGTGAGGCCAGCTTGGTGGTGTCCAGCGAGGCGGTCGCCCAGTTCAGGCTGCGTACATCGTTGCCGATGCGCAGGTACACCTTGTCCGTGCTGCCGGCCACCTTGCCGAAGACGGCAACGGATGTACCGGGAAGCACGTCGCCATTGATCACGGCGGTGCTCTCCGAGGTGCTGCGGGCGGTGATGGTCAGTTTGTTGTCGGCATCCAGGCTGAGTACGCGGGCGATGGCGCCGGTGCTGTCGCGCTGGACATCAATGAAGGCTTGCGCGGACGCTGTGGTGTCGGAACTTGACGAGAGCGCGGTTCTGGCTTGATTGTCAGCCAGCGTGCTGCAATCGCCATCCGGGCCGGCGTTGGTGTAGCTCAGCAAGCTGGTGCGGGCGGTGGCATCGGTCTCGACGACGCCACGCAACTCGCAGGCCTGCGTTTCGGAAGACACCTGGCGGGCCGTGGGCTGGCTCAGTTCGTTGCTGACGTGTTCCAGCGAGATTTCATAGAGCTTGCGCTGGTAGATGTAGTAGGCCGCGGTTTGCCGCCCGGCCACGTAGCTCTTGCCATCGGCTGAGACGGTGAAGGCCTGTGCCAGCTTGGGGTTGGTGTATGGATCGATCGGGGTGGCCATGACTTCGGTGCCGGTGACGTCATCAACCAGGGCGAGCTCTGCCGTGACAGTTTCTCCGGCCAGGGCGTTGCGCACGCCCGTCAGGTAGCTGCTGGTGCCGGGCGTGAGAACCGAGCTGCTTCCCGCTTGCGGTTCACTGTCATCGTTGTTGAGGTCACACGCGGTGAGCACGGTGCTGGTGGCCAGCAGGATCAGCAAGCTGGATGAAAGGCGGCTCAGGGCCATGGTTTGTCTCCTCGGTACGCTTTGGAACTGTTCAGGTCACCGTGACGCCGGTGATGCGTGCCATTGCCTGGCGCGCCTGAATCAGTGGGTGACGGGGCGAACCGAGAAAACTGTGATGGAAGTCACAAATATGGCCTGGGCCATTCTGACCAGCGATGTCCGAATCTGTTCCTCGGGCTTGCACCTAGTTGGCGCACGAGGCTGTAACCAGATGCGAAAGCCTTTGGGTGACGCAGGCGGTGCCGTGGGTCAAGTCACTGGCGCGCGCAGGCAAGTCATCTGAACGTCAAACATTCAATATGACGGCTCTTTTTCATCAACGGTTGGAGACACGGCATGGCCGCAGGCAGTAAAGGGGGTAGCAAGTTGCTGCAATTGAGTTTCGCCATTCACGCGATGGTGTACGTGATGGTGATGGTGGGCCTGTGGCGTATCAATGCCTCGACCTCCCAGTTTGACTGGGCCAGCATCGTGGCCTGGGGATGGGGCATCGGCCTGGCTGCCCACGGCATGGTCTGGCTGGCATTTGGCCGAGGCGGCGCCGGCCGCAGCCGTTCGGCCTGACCTTGCTCAGGGCTTGGTCTGGCCGTACAGGCGCCCGGCATGCAGGCCCAGGCCGGTGGCCACCGAGGCCAGGCGGTCACCACGCACGGCCTTGGCATTCGGGAAGGCGGCTTCCAACTGATCCGTCAGCAGCTTCAGCCCGGTGGAGCCCCCGGTGAAGTACAGCGCGTTGATGTCGCTCAGGGCCACGCCGGCCAACTTCACCGTGTCTTGCGCGCAGGCCACGATGCGGCCCAGATCGGCGCCCAGGGCCTTGTCCACCTGGGCCGCGCTCAAGGGGCTGTGCAGGCCCTTTTCGATCAGTTGCAGATCGATGTCGGTGTCACCGCCTTGTGACACGGCGATCTTGGCGGCTTCGGCGCGGCCCACCAGGGCGTGGCCCAGGCGGTCCAGCACGACTTTCATTAGGCGCTGGTGCTGGACCGGGTCGCCGTAGAAATCCGCCATGGCGCGCAGCTCGGCCGTGCGCTGTGGCTGGTAGACCGTGTTGATCAGGTGCCAGGTGGTCAGGTCGAAGTAGACGCGGCTGGGCACGGGGCGCGGGTCGGCGCCCTTGACGCTGGGGCCGAAGCCACCGTAGCCCATGGGGGGCATGACGCTGGCCAGCGAGATGTGGCGGTCGAAGTCGGTGCCGGCGATGTGCACGCCGTGGCTGGCCAGGATGTCTTCGCGGCGGTCCAGGCGCTGGGCGCGCTGCGGGCCCACGCGCACCACGGAGAAGTCGGAGGTGCCACCGCCGATGTCGGCCACCAGGACCAGTTCTTCCTTGGTGGCTTGCTGTTCGTAGTCGAAGGCCGCGGCAATCGGTTCGAACTGGAAGGACACGTTCTTGAAGCCGACCGCCCGTGCTGCGGCTTCCAGCGAGGCTTGCGCCGCGGCATCCCGCTCGGCATCGTCATCCACGAAGAAAACCGGGCGACCCATGACCACGTCGTCCAGCGCCTGCTGGCCGGCCTTTTCGGCCAGGCTGCGCAGGTGGCGCAGGTAGCCGGTGATGACGTCGAGGTACTTCACGCCAAAGCCGTGGCCCACTTCGGTGGTCTGGTCCACGAGGGCGGTGCCCAGGATGCTCTTCATGGAGCGCATCAGGCGGCCTTCGTAGCCGTCGATGTAGGCCTGCACGGCGGCACGACCGAAGGTGCGCGGCAGGTTGTCGTCAAAGGTGCTGCCGCGCCAGGTGTTGGCAGGCAGGTCGTCGGCATCCGTGCAGTAGAAAACCGCCGTGGGCATGGTCAGGTGCTCGCCCTCCAGGGGCACCAGGCGCATGCCGGCGCCCAGGCCGTCGGTAGCGGGGCGTGCGATGGCGATGGCCGAGTTGGAAGTGCCGAAGTCGATGGCGCAATAACTCATGAGGGATCCGGACAGACTGCAAAAGGGTGTGTTTATACCCTCTGCGGCGCGTCCAGTGTCAGGCGCACGTGTGTGCCACCCTGTGCTTCGTTCAGGATCTCCAGCGTGGCGCCCAATGCCTGGGCACGTTTGTGCATGTTGCTGAGCCCATGCCCGGGTTGCTCGGTACGCGACAAGGGCAAGCCGACACCGTTGTCGACGACGCTGATGCGCACCGCCTGTTCGGGCGTGGACTCGATGCGCAGCAGGATGCGGCTGGCCTGGCCGTGTCGCACGGCGTTGGTCAAGGCTTCCTGGATCAGGCGCAGCAGGTGCAGGGCGCGCGAAGCGTCCAGCCAGGGCTGAGGCGGGATCTCGCCGCCGACCTGCCAGTCGAGCTGCACGCCTGCAGCCGCCAGCCGAGGCTGGAGCCGAAAGCGCAGGCTGCCCAGCAGCAGGACGGGATCGCGGTCTTCCAGATTGCTCAGCGAATCAATGGCCACGCGCAGGTCGTCCAGGCAATCCTGGAGCGTGTCGGCCAGTGGCTGCTTGGCCGGCCCTTCGCGTCTGGCCATGTTCATGGCGGTGAGCAGATGCAGGCCCAGGCCGTCGTGCAGGTCACTGACCAGGCGTTCGCGTTCCTGCGCCAGTGCTTGTTCTCGTTCTGCCTTGACGAGCTTTTGAAAGCTGGCCTCCAGTTCGGCACGCTGGGCGTCCACTTCACGCTGTAGCTGGCCGGACAGGGTTTCGGCCTGCTGCAGAGCCTGCCAGTAGCGATGGGTCCAGACCAGGGTGATGGACAGGAACAGCGGTACGGCGGCGTATTGGCGCAGGAAGAGCCGGCCCAGGCCTTCCAGATCGTTGGCGACCAGCAGGTCATTGCAGATCAAGGCGAGATAGGCCAGCCCCGAGATGGCGACCGCCCAGACCTGTTTGGCCCGTACTCGCCAGGCCGTGAACAGGAGGTGCCATTGGCTCCACAGGGTCAGCAGCAGCCCCCCCGCGCCCAGGGGTTTGAACCACACGCGCATGCCGCCTGTGTCGTCCTGCACGCCGAAGGCGATCACGCTGAACGCCACATAAGCCAGCGGGATGGCCTGCTGCCAGCGCGGCAGGCGATCCTTGCTCAGCACCCACCGGCTGTAGCTCAGTGTGAACAGGGCCAGCAGGCCAATGAACACGGTGGCGCCGCTGACGGACAGGCGGCTCCAGGCGATGTTGTCCCAGTGCAGGCCGAAGGGCAGCTCCGTGGCCACGAAGTTGAGGTTGCGCACGCCCCACACGGTAGCGGCCACGGTGAACCAGCCGAACATGGGTTCGCGACCCAGCCGCCACCACAGGGCCGCGCCATACACGGCCACGGTCAGCACGATGATGGAGGTGATCAGGGTGCCGGTGTTCTGCCAGAAATGCCGATGGCGCCAGGCGGCTTGCAAGGCATCGGCCTCACCGACGTACACGGCATCGAGGCCGCTGCGGTAGGCGCGGTAGCCCATGAGCAGCACCAGTACCTCGTTGGCTTGACCGTCTGGCCGCAGGACGCCGTGGGGCAGGTCGAACAGCAGCGGCGTATAGAAATGCCGCGTGACGGGCTCGTGCATCCGACCGTGCTGGCCCAGCAACTGGCCGTTGACCCAGAGCTGGGCATTCATGCTGGCATAGGGCAGGTAGATCGACAGCGGCTGGCCGGCAGCCGGCGCCATGGCGGGTGCCCAGCGCAGACGGTACCAGGCGTAGCCCTGCAGGTCGGGACGCCGTGTGTCCCAGGCATCAGGCAGGCTGACGGCTTGCCAGCGCGGATCGCCAGGCGCTGGGGGCGCAGGGATGTCGGCGGGAGTGAGCGCACCCTGGTGTTGGCTGGGCAGTGTCAGTACCTCACCCTGGTTGAGTGCCTGAATCTGATCGCCCGAGGGGGGAGGCAGGCTGCAGCCGGTCAGCAGGCTCAAGACCAGGAAGGCCCCCCATGCCCACAGGCCGAGGCCGCGGTACCTCACCGCAGGGGCGACAGCCCGAGCTGGACTTGTCGTTGGTTGAATTCGTAGACCGCCTCGGCGCGCGAGTTGACAGACAGCTTCTGGTAGATGCGCTTGATGTAGGTGCGCACTGTGTTGGCCGATACCGACAACAGATCCGCCGATTCCTGGTAGCTGAAGCCCTTGGCGATCAGCGCCAGCAACTCCTGCTCGCGGCTGGTGAGCGCCATGCCGTCGGTGTGCGCGGTGTGGCCGGCCTCTGGGGCTGGGGCCATCTGGCGCTGTCGTTTCACCAGCGTTCGTGCGATCTGCGGGCTCAGTGGCGAGCCGCCTTCCTTCAGATGCTGCAGTTGCTCGCCCAGGCTGTCCGTGCTCAGGTCCTTGAGCAGGTAGCCACTGGCGCCGGCCTCGATGGCCGACAGCACATGGCCCTCATCGCCAAAGATGCTGATCACCAGCACTTCACAGCGAGGGTGCCGCCGCAGGGCGTGGCGGATCACGTCGATGCCCGATCCGTCGGGCAAGCCAAGGTCGGTCAGGACGATGTCGGCGGCTTGCTGGTCCAGCCACGCTATCGCTTCCGACACGTTCACGCAGGCGTGCACGTCAGTGTGCTGCCTTTCGAGTTGCGACAAAAGCCAGTGGCGCGTGGCCTCGTCGTCTTCGACCAGCAGAATGCGATCCAGGTTCATGCCGCCACTCTAATCAGCTGCATCGGGTGCGGCATCCCCGCGTCTGCAGGGCTGCGCGCAGTTGCCACCCGGTGTCAGGCCTTGCGGCGTCGGCCGATCGTGAGGGTGACCAGCAGGCCGGCGGCCAGCATGGCCCAGGATTCGGGTTCCGGCACCGCTGGCGTGGTGGGGCCGGTCGGCAGGGTCGCGCCTTCTCCAGGCAAATGCAGCTGGATGTTGTCAACCTGGGCGTAGACCGAGCTGAACTGGATCATGGTGAGGTTCTTGAAGCGGCTGTCGAGCGTGAGCGTCTCGAGGGAGGCCCAGGTGGCATCCAGCACGAAGTCCTGGCGCACATAGCCGCCGCCCGTGGCCGGGTAGCCAAATACCGTGAAGTTGCGGTAGCCACCGGCCGAGCTGAAGGGCGCGGCATCCATGCTGATCAGGTCGAAAACGCCGTTGTCGGTGCGTTTCAGCGAGAAACCGCTGCCGTAGTTGGTGATGACGCCGGAATACACCGAGGGTGAGCCCGACCAATGCGTGGTGTTGGCCGGTGTCAGCGCATAGATGGTGCCGCCTGCATAGTGGGTGTAGGGGGAGCCGGAGAAGGTCGTCAGCTCAAATCCGTCTTCCACATAGGGCTTGGGGACGGTGACCGTCGGGTTGGTCGTGTTGCCAACGTTGATGCCGTTGAAGTCGATCACGACGGCTTGGGCGCTGGCCAGGGCCAGACTCAGCAGCGTGCCAGCGAGAAATCGGATTTGCATGTTGATCCTCCATGTCAGGTCGGCTGAAAGTGGCGGTGCCGGCCTGTGTTGGAACGATCATAGAAACTTGTGACGACCTGGGATGACACATGATCATGTGACACCAGACGGGCGGGATGCAGTTCCGCCGCGTCGGCTGGCCGGCTCACTGGTCCCGGAATTCACCGGGCGTGGCCCCTGCCCAGCGCCGAAAGGCGTGGATGAAGGCCGCGGATTCGGCATAGCCGATCTGGGCGGCGATGTCTTCAATCGGCAGCCTGGTGTTCTTGAGCAGGTAGCGTGCCTTGGCGTAGCGGGCGTCGGCCAGCAGGTCGCGGAAGCTGCGGCCGTCTTCGCTGAGCTGGCGGCGCAGGCTGCGCTCGGACATGTCGAACGACTTGGCCACTTCCTCAGCTGACGGGAAATGCCCATTGAACATGCCCAGGTGATTGAGCACCCGGTCGGCCAGCGAGGCTGTGGTGGCTTCCTGCACCTTGAGCTGCTGGTCGCACATGGTGCGGTACATGGCGTGCGCGTTCGGATCGGCCGTGGGCAGCTTGATCTGCAGGTACTCGTTGCGCAGCCAGAAGCGCACTTCGTGCTCGCCCCAACGCACCGGGCAGCCAAAGTGCTCTTCATAGGCGGCGGCCTCGGGCGGCTTGGGGTAGGGCATGTCCAGGCGCTCGGCGCGCAGGTTCAGGCCCATGGTGGCCTGCATGTCGCGCACCATCTTGTAGGTGCCCGAGGCCTCGCCATCCACCCGAAAGCGAAAGGCCTTGGGCCCCATCATCATCGGATCCAGGATGAGGGCGCTCATGCGCTCGCCGGGTTCCAGCCGCAGCGTGCCATATAGATAAGTCAGGCGCTGGTAGCGGATGCCGGTCTGCAGGGCCTCGTAGGCGGTGGCGCAGGTCATCAGCAGCATGACCAGGGGGCCGTAGCCGGCCAGGCCGAAGAAGCTGCCCATCTTCAAGCCGATCAGCGGGTCGTGCAGGGTTTCGGCCCACTCGGCGTAGATGCGCAGTTCGCGGGCGCGCTCGATGCGGGTCGTCGGGTCCAGCTTGTCGGACGACAAGCCGTGGCGTTGCAGCACGGGCTCCGGGTCCTCGCCCAGTTGTTTGAGGCCCTGGACCATGTAGATCAAACCCAGGATGGAGCGGGTGGTCATGCGGTGTCGGGGTGGGCAAGCGGCGGCTTGGCCGAAAAAATCAATCAGTAGCCGAATTTATCATGGTCCGATCCACGGTGTTCAGGTGGAGCGCACCTCGAACCGGCCAGGCGCCGAGTTTGATATTTGTCAATTAGTGCCGCTGGAGGGGCACTGCCAGCGGTCAAATGGCCGAAACGATCAATTTCTCGTCGCAACCGAACATGGTGATTTGAGGGCTGCTGACGCAACATGGCCATGCGCTCGGAGACAAGTCGTCTCGGATCCAAAGAGGGAGACCGAGTCGACGCACCCACAAACCTATTCACCAAAGGTGCCGCCATGACAGATCAAAACGTTTCTTCTTCCCCCGTCCGCGAGGTGGAGGTCGCCATCGCTGGCGCCGGCTTCGGTGGCATCTGCATGGCCATCCAGCTGCAAAAGAACGGCATCAATGACTTCCTGATTCTGGAAAAGAAGAGCGAAGTGGGCGGCGCCTGGCGCGACAACCACTACCCCGGCGCCGCTTGTGACGTGCAGTCCCACATGTACTCGTACTCGTTCGAGACCAAGGCGGACTGGACCAAGCGCTACGCCCCCTGGAACGA
Organism: Aquabacterium sp.; assembly: GCF_016234775.1. GTDB lineage: Bacteria > Pseudomonadota > Gammaproteobacteria > Burkholderiales > Burkholderiaceae_C > Aquabacterium. The sequence goes on from NZ_JACRAH010000019.1 coordinate 63,154, forward strand.
AATCCAGCAGTACATCCTGGACACCGTCAAGAAGTACAACCTGCGCCCGCACATCCACTTCAACCAGGAGGTGGTCAGCGCCGTGTTCAACGAAGGCACGGGCAAGTGGGTCATCAAGACCGTGGGTGGTGAAACCATCATGGCGCGCCACTGGGTGCTGGCTTCCGGCCCGCTGCATGTGCCGGCCATCCCTGACATCAAGGGCTTGAAGGACTTCAAGGGTAAGGTCATGCACTCGGCCGATTGGGACCACAGCTATGACCTGACCGGCAAGAAGGTGGCCTCCATCGGTACGGGCGGCTCGGCCATCCAGTACGTGCCCGAGATCGCACCGAAGGTCGGCAAGCTGCACGTGTTCCAGCGCACACCGGCGTGGGTGATCCCGCGTGACGAGCGCAGCTACTCGGCTTTCCGCAAGTGGACCTTCAAGGCCATTCCCTTCTCGCGCACGCTGCATCGCTGGCGCCTGTACTGGACCAACGAATCGCGCGTGTGGCCCATCCTGAACCCCTGGATGGCCCGCATCGGTGAAGGCCTGCTCAAGAAGTTCATCTCCTACCAGGTGAAAGATCCCGCACTGGTCAAGAAGCTCACGCCTGACTACACCCTGGGTTGCAAGCGCATCCTGATCTCCAACAAGTGGTACCCGACCTTCAACCGCCAGAACGTGGAACTGGTGACCGACGGCATCAAGGAAATCACGCCCAACGGCATCATCACCCGTGATGGCAAGGAGCGTGCGCTGGACTGCATCATCCTGGGCACCGGCTTCATCGTGGACCCCCGTATCTACATGAAGAGCTTCGAGATGCGCGGCCTCAATGGCCACACCGTGCAGGAAGACTGGAAGGTCAGCCCCACGTCCTACCTGGGCATCACCACGGCCAACTACCCGAACATGTACCAGCTGGTTGGCCCGCACACCGGCCTGGGCCACAACTCCATCATCTTCATGATCGAAGCGCAAGCCGAGTACATCATCCAGTGCATGAAGAAGGTCAAGGAAAAGGGCGTGGACTACATCGACGTCAAGCCCCAGGCCATGGTTCGCTTTCTCGGTGAGATGAGCGATGCGCTCAAGGGCACCGTGTGGAGCTCCGGCTGCAAGAGCTGGTACCAGACCGCGGACGGCATCAACTTCGCCATCTGGCCGAAGTCGACCTGGCGCTACTGGATGGAGACCCGCACGGTCAATGAAGGTGACTACAACTTCGTGAAGTGCGGTGGCGCCAAGACTTCTGGCAAGACAACGGGTGCAGGTTCGTCCGGCATCGGTGGCCTGGCTGGTGATCAGGCGATGGCGCGGGTGGCGCAGCGCTGATTTGGGGGCTTCCGTGCGGCGCTACACTGGCGCCGTGGCTGAACAACCCTCACCCCCTTCTGTCATGTGCAGACACTGGCCTCTGGGCGCTTTGAGCCTGGCGGCCAGTTTGCAATTGGTCCACGCCTCGTGCGCCGCGGCTGAGCAAGCCACTGCCGGACCCGTTGCCACCACGTCGTCTGCCTTGGTATGCGAGGTGCGCTACGCCAGTGAAACACGCGTGTTGCGCCAGTCGGCTTCCGCCGATCCCTATGTGGCGCAGACAGTCGAATTTGAGGACCGCTTTCGCTTCAGGGCGGTGGTGCTGGGACGCCCGGAACGCATCGATCACATCACCCTCACGGTTTATGAGTTGGGTTTGGGGGATGCGCCTGTGATCGTCCACCAGGTGCGCCATCAGGCGCCATTTCCCGCTGCCACGGTGTTGCCGGCCTTGACGGGTTGGAACCATGTCTACGCCAGTTATCTGGGGCGCGAGTTGCGCTACGGTTGTGCCTTGCAGGCCGTGGTGGCCAAGGAGCTTGCGCCATGAGGCCAGCGTGGCGGTCAGTGTGCTTGTGGGCCTGGCTGGCCATCTGCTCGTTGAGCCATGCCCAGACCACGTCGCCGCAGGTGCGCATCGCCTGGATGGGTGACGTGATGCTGGCCGACGGGCCGGGGCGCGTGATTGCCCGCGGTGGCGATCCCTTCAAGCCCTTTGCATCGAGGCTCGCTCAGGCCGATGTGCGTATCGCCAACCTGGAGTGTGTGGTGGCGTCGGGTGGCAAGGCCCTGGACAAGCCCTGGACGTTCAGGGCGCATCCTCGTGTGTTGCCTTTGCTCAAGCGGCATGTGGACCTGGTGTCGATCGCCAACAACCACTCGGGTGATTTCGGAAAAGCAGCCTTTGCCGAGATGCTGACGCGTTTGCAGCGTGCGCACTTACCTTACGTGGGCGGCGGCCTCAACCTGCGCGAGGCGCATCGCGCCGTCATCATCGAACGCAAGGGTGTGAAGATCGCCGTGCTGGCCTATGACGAGTTCTTCCCGCGCCTGTTCGAGGCCGGTGATCAACTGCCCGGCGTCGCCTGGTCGGAAGACGAGCAGGTGGCCCATGACATTCGCCAGGCGCGCACGCAAGCCGATATCGTCATCCCCTTCATGCATTGGGGCCAGGAACACGAGCCCCGCGCCAATGACCGGCAGCGGCAACTTGCCCGGTTGATGATCGACGCCGGCGCCGATGCCGTGGTGGGCGCCCATCCGCATGTGGTGCAGGACACCGAGGTCTACCGTGGCAAGCCCATCATCTACAGCCTGGGGAATTTCGTGTTCGATGGCTTTTCCGCGCCAGAGAACAACACGGGCTGGTTGCTGTGGATGGATGTGGGCCGCGACGGGGTACGCGCCTGGCATGTGGAGGAGGCGCACATGGACAAGCATGGGGTACCGCATCCCGTACGGCGCGCGCCATTTTGACGTGACCCCACACTGGGCATCGAACCCGCTTGAGTGGCGGCCATCAGCCTGAGATCACACCATCCGCCTTGAACATCGCCTTGATGCCCCGCACCGCTTGCCGGATGCGGGGTTCGTTCTCGATGAGGGCAAAGCGCACGTGGTCATCGCCATGGTCACCAAAGCCGATGCCGGGCGACACGCACACCTTGGCTTTCTCCAGCAATTGCCGCGCGAACTCCAGCGAGCCCAGATCCTGGTAGTGATCGGGGATCTTCGCCCAGATGTACATCGAGGCCTTGGGGCATTCGACATTCCAGCCCGCCTCACGCAAGCCTTTGACCAGCACGTCGCGGCGGCTCTGGTATTTGGCGCAGATCTCGTGCACACATTGCTGATCACCTTCCAGCGCCGCAATGGCGGCTACCTGCAAGGGCGTGAAGGTGCCGTAGTCGTGGTAGCTCTTGATGCGGGCCAGCGCGGCCACCAGATCGGGGTTGCCCACCATGAAGCCAATGCGCCAGCCGGCCATGTTGTAGCTCTTGCTGAGGGTGAAGAACTCGACGGCGATGTCCTTGGCGCCAGGCACCTGCATGATGGACGGCGCCTTCCAGCCGTCGAACACGATGTCGGCATAGGCCAGGTCATGCACCACGAAGATGTCGTGCTTTTTGGCCAGGGCCACCACGCGCTCGAAGAAGTCCAGCTCCACGCATTGCGCTGTGGGGTTGGAGGGGAAGCCCAGCACCATCATCTTGGGCTTGGGGTAACTGCCGCGGATGGCCTTTTCCAGCTCGGCAAAGAAGTCCACACCAGGCACCAGCGGCACCGAGCGGATGTCGGCCCCGGCAATCACGGCGCCATAGATGTGGATGGGGTACGAAGGGTCCGGCACGAGCACGGTGTCGCCGCGGTCCAGCGTGGCCAGCATCAGGTGGGCCAGGCCTTCTTTCGACCCGATGGTGACGATGGCTTCCTTGTCCGGATCAATGTCGACCTGGTAGCGGTCCTTGTACCAGTGTGAGATGGCGCGGCGCAAACGCGGGATACCCTTGGAGGCCGAGTAGCCGTGAGTATCGGGCCGCTGGGCCACCTCGGTGAGCTTGGCGACGATGTGCGGTGGTGTGGCCCCGTCGGGGTTGCCCATGCTCATGTCGATGATGTCTTCCCCACGCCTGCGGGCGGCCAGCTTGAGTTCTGCCGTGATGTTGAAGACGTAGGGGGGGAGGCGATCGATGCGCGCAAAGCGGCGCTTGCCTGCTTGAGAGGACATGCTGAGAGTCTTTCACGTGAGCGCCCGGAACCGTCCGAGCGACGTGACCGCACGATGGGGTGCGGCCCGCAGCCATCCTATCCGCTTTTCAGCCTTGCTGCATGCGAAGTCGCCGGGCGTGTTCCTCATCCACCGCATCGTCGATCTCGCGCATCACGCCTTCCAGGTCTACAGCCTTGTGCTGGCGCTTGAACTGGCCGGTGAGCACGGTGTCGGTGCTCAGCAGCCCTTGTTCGTACAGGGCCCAGATCTCGGGGCCGTAGTGGCTGTTCAGCAGATCAGGTGCGAAGCCGCCAAAGAAGTTGCGCAGGTTCTCGACATCGCGCAGCAGCATGCGTTGGGCGTGGTTGTTCCCGGCTGCGTCCACCGCCTGCGGCAGGTCGATGATGACGGGGCCATCGGCGGCCATCAGGATGTTGAACTCCGACAGGTCGCCATGCACGATGCCCGCGCACAGCATGCGGACGACTTCCATCAACAGGGTTTGATGATGGGCGCGCGCTTCTTCCGCGGTGAAGAGCACGTCGTTGAGTCGCGGGGCCGCATCGCCGTGTTCATCCGCCACGAGCTCCATCAGCAAGACGCCATCGAGGAAGTTGTAGGGCTTGGGCACCCGCACGCCGGCCGCGGCCAGCCGGTACAAGGCATCGACCTCGGCGCTTTGCCAGGCCGCTTCCTGCGCCTGGCGGCCGAACTTGGTGCCCTTGGCCATGGCACGGGCTTCACGCGAGTTCTTGGTCTTGCGGTTTTCGGTGTAGTCCACCGCCTGGCGGAAGCTGCGTTGCGTGGCTTCCTTGTAGATCTTGGCGCAGCGGGTTTCGTCGCCAATGCGCACGACGAACACCATCGCCTCCTTGCCACTCATGAGCTGGCGAACGACCGAGTCGATCAGGCCTTCTTCCAGCAGGGGCTGCAGTCTGGGTGGGGTTTTCAACGGTGCACGCGGCGAAGTTCGCCCTGTGTGGTGGTCATGTTTGGCCTTGTTGGTACGGGCGTCCATGCTAGCCCATCGTGACACCCATGGCTTGCGTTTGCTTACATAGTGCCCTCCTAAGGGGGGGCGCCATTTGTCCGGTAAATCCGTATAGTTCTTCCTTATCAACGGCGGGCACTCAACACGACACGCCGATGCCTTCAAGGCATACCGAGGGTGGAGAACTACAAAAACAATAGGGGAAAAACGCTGTCATCACCGCGAGGCACAACGCGGGATTGCAGGGGAGGAAAAGCGGCGGGCTATGTACCCGCAGCGAATATCAAACCGGTCGACCCGTGTCGATCGGTTTTTTTTTGACCTCAATCCGAGTGCGCCTCAACTTGAACGTACTACCCGATTTCGCCCCCCGCGTTTGGCTTCGTACAAAGCCTGATCGGCGACTTCGATGAACTGGGTGGGTCTGGTGTCCTGCGTGGGTACAAATGAAGTGATTCCCACGCTGATGGTCACGATCCCGAACGTGGATTTGGCGTGGGGTTCGCGGCGGGCTTCGATCGCCGCCCGCACGCGCTCGGCCACGACAAAGGTACCGTTCAGATCCGTGTTGGGCAGCAGCAGCACGAACTCTTCGCCACCATAGCGCGCGATCAGATCTGACCCCGCGCGCAGGCCCGTGCGCATGAGGCTCGCCACCAGTTGCAGGCAGGTATCGCCCCCCTGATGGCCGTAATGGTCGTTGTAGAGCTTGAAGTGATCGATGTCGATCATGACCAGGCCGACGGGGGATTTCGTGCGCTTGGCGCGCAACCACTCGGCATCCAGCGCTTCGTTGAACTTGCGGCGGTTGGACACCCCCGTGAGGGCATCTGTCGAGCTCAATAGCTCCAGCCGCTTGTTGGCCTCTTCCAGTTCGGCGGTGCGGGCCGCTACTTTTTCTTCCAGCGAGGCATACAAGAGGGCGTTGTCCAGCGACACCGAGAGTTGCCCGGCGATCAGGGACACGGCGTCCAGACGGTCTGAAGAAAAGGCGCTGCGGCTGAGGCGGTTTTCCAGCAGCAGCATGGCTTTGAGCTCGCCCTGGCTGATCACGGGCAGCAGCAACATCGAGCACTGTTTGACGCCGTCGAAGTACGGGTCACGGCTGAAGCGTTCGTCTTTGGTGGCTTCGGCCAGCAGCAGCGGCTCGCGCATGCGCTCGGCATACTGGAACACCGACAGGGGCAACTGACGGTGCTGGGCCGCTGCGTCCAGGCTGAGCTTGGTGGTCTTGTCACCCTCATGCGCAAAGACTTGCCAGGCATCGCCTTCGTCAGACCTCACAGCCATCGTCACGGAGGCCGCGCCGGTCATGGCGCCCAGCACTTTGCTGACGCGCTTGTTGAGCTTGTCCAGGCTGGTCTCGGAGCTCAGGGCCTGTGATGCGCGCAGCACGGACATCACGTCGACCATGTCGGTGGAGACGATGGTGCTGCGGCTGCCTGCGCTGGATTTGCGGGCTGTGCGGCTGCGCAGGAAGCTGAACTCGTCGGCCATCTGGGCCACCTTGGCCTTGGCGCCCCAGGCGGCATACAGATCCTGTGCCGCGTGTATCAATGGCCTGCCGGTGGCTTCCATGCCCTGGCTGAGATGGAAGCGGGCGGCACGCTCGGTGATCAGGGCGCGGTGCCAGGGACGGGTGCGCTCGGCAGCCGCGTTCATGGCGTTGTTGAAACCCGTGGTGGCCGCCCAGTGCTCACCAACGGCCCAGGCGCGTTCGGCATCCAGCCACAGGTGCAGGTGGTGGAAGTTGGCCGGTGCGTCCTTGGCACGGCGCTTGAGCCACTTCAGCGACTTGTCCAGATCGGCCAGCAAAGGGAGGCGCTCCTCCGAGTCCGCACTCAAGCTCTGCAGCCGTTGGGCCAGGGCCAGCGCATAAAAGAGATGCGTGCGCGAATAGATGTGGTTGCCGATGGCCCGAGGCAGGAGCGGCATCGCCGCGCAGGCGTGTTGGTACAGCTTGGCTTCATCGTGAAAGATGGCTGCAGACAGGGCGCGCCCCACGTGGAAGTACGAGCCGGCAATGGGTGGGGCCGAGATAGAGGCCTCGTGAGTGGCTTCATCAAACTCCGCGTCATTGAAGGAGCCCGGCGTGCTGTCGGGTGGCATGTCGCCATGCAAGGCTTTGTATAGCTGGTAAGCCGGGCGGTGCATTTGCAGGAAGTTGTGGTCGCCCAGCCGGGCAGCTGCCCCGAATGCGGCCTTGATTTCATCCAGGCAGCCATCGATACTGGGTGAGATTTCAAACAGCGTGGTCCACAAACCGTACGTGAACATGCCATATTGAAAGTCTCCGGCCTGGAACAGTCCTTCGCGCGCTTTGCGAATCATTGGCACGGCTTCTTCAAGCGGCTCGTACCAGTGCGATACCCAAAAGGCGTGCAAGAAGCGCGTCACTGAAGTGGCCGGTTCATAGTGCCGGGCTTCGCCTACTTTCAGCAGATGGCGGCTGAGCGTGTAGGCGCCTTCATAGTCCTCCGCGATGGCCATGAGCTGTATGGGGGTGGAGCTCAAGGTCATCATCAACGCTGGACAGGGACCGTGCTCTACCCACAAACGATGACTTTCCATGGTCAGCCAGGAGCCAATCTTGGCCGCGCAGAAGTAGGCTGCCACTTGGGTCTTGCTCAGTACCTTGGCCATGGCCAGGATGAGCGGGTCCGTCACTTCGGCGCGCGTGAGGTCTTGCTCTTTGTCGGGGCTGGCGATCCAGGTGGCCATCTTGAACAGGCTCATGCCAATGGACGTCTTGATGTCCTCGGGTTGCGCCAGGCCCAGCTCCTTGAGAAGCCCCAGACCCAGCGCCACGGCGTCCTTGTGGCGGCTGCGGTTGCTCAGGCTGGCGATTTGCACGGTGGCCATGTCCACGAGCGCCATGGGGGCCGGTTGGCTGGCCACGAGGGCGTCATAAACCTGGTCAGCCTCGTCCAGCCGACCCAGCCCATACAGCGCAGCGTGGCGATCGGCTTGCAGCTTGAACAGGCGTTCTCGGTCGGCTGCGTTCAAGTCGATGCGCGACATCAGGTGGATGGCAGCAGACAGGAAGCGCTCGCACAGGTCGTAGTTGATGACGCGGTTGATAGCGGACGCTTCCTGGAACAGCTCGATCACCCGGTGGCATTCAACGGGGTCATCAATGGCTTCGTGCGCGGGCAGATACTGCTTGGCGGCCAGGGCTGACAGCTTGGGGTGTGCAGCGAGGCGGCGCGCCAGCGCCAGCCGGACTCGCGACTGACTGCTCTGATCCAGCATGCGTTCGTGCGTGGCTTGTTGCACACGGTCGTGCCGGAAGCGGATCTGGTTTTCGTGGCTGTTGTGGGCCACGATCAGGCCGTCTTCCAGTGCCGGCGCCAGTTGGCGCTCCATGAGGTCCATGTCTCGCCCACTTGCCAGCGACAGCAGACTGGTCGTGACTTCGCCGCCCAGGCAGGCCAGGATTTCCAGCAGTTCGTGCGCAGGTTGGGGGAGGCGGTCAATGCGGCGGCCCAGCAGGCCCACCACATCGCAGTCGCCCACGAACTGGCGGATGGCGGCATCGTTCCAGTGCCAGTTGCCTTGAGCAGGCGTCAACAGGCCGTCATGGCGCAAGGCGTTGATGAGTTCGACCGTGTCGTAGGGGTTGCCTTGCGTGCGTTCGTACAAGGTGGCGCCCAGGCGGCGGGCATCGCGATCAGGCAGGCGCAGCATGTTGCCAATCAACTGGCCCAAGTCCTGATCGGGCAGGTTGCCCAGCTCCATGATGGGGGGGGCAACACCCAGCTTGGCCCAGCGCGCCAGCATGGCGGACAGTGGGTGCGCGGCATCTACTTCATTGCCTCGGTAGGCGCCAACGATGAGCAGGCCTTGCAGCTCTTTGTCATGGGTCATCAGCGCGTCCATGAAGCGCAGCGACACGGCTGGCGCCCATTGCAGGTCGTCCACGACCAGTACCAGGGGCTGTTCGGGTGACACCACGCTCTTGAGCATGTCGACTGTGGCCTGGATCATGCGGCTTTCGGCTTCAACCGGGTCGTCCACCTTGATCCTGGGCAGTTTGCCCAGCAATACGGCGAACTCGGGCAGCAGCGAGGGGCCCAGGCCGGCATTGGCGCCCAGGGCCTTCAGGATGCGCATGCGGTGGCGTTCCAGGGTGGCCTGGGGCTCGGCCAGCAGCAGTCTGCCCAAAGCGCGCAAAGCCTGCACAAAGGCCGAGGTGGTGTCGCGTTGGTATTGTTCGAACTTGCCCGTCACGAACCAGCCACGGCGCGCTGTCACCATGGGTTGCAGTTCGTTGATCAGGGCGCTCTTGCCTACGCCGGGTGCGCCAGAGATCAACAGCGCTCGCCCTTCACCGCGCGCCGCACCATCAATGGCCTCTTGCAGACTCGCGATTTCTTCGGTGCGGCCGATCAGCGCCGACGGTGGTGACAGGCGCAGCGGGAAGTCATCCTGGCCAAGCGGGAAGCTCTGCGCGGGCTGATCCTGATCGAGTCGTTCACGTAAGCGCACCAGGTCGTGGCACAGGCCTTCGGCGCTCTGGTAACGCTGGTCGGCTTCCTTTTCCAGCAGGCGCATGATGATGTCTGACAGCGCCAGCGGCACGCCGGGGCGAGCCAGCGCAGGGGCCAGGGGTTGGCGGACGAGGTGGTCGTGGATCAGCTCCAGCAGGTCGTCACTCTCAAATGGCTTGTGGCCAACGGTCAGTTCATAAAGGGTCACGCCCAGGGCATACAGGTCCGAGCGTTGGTCCACAGCGCGGCCAGTGCGGCCGGTCTGCTCGGGCGCCATATAGGCCAGGGTGCCGGCAATGTGGTTCTGGTGCACAAAGCCCAGGCGCTCCTGGGCAAAGCAACTGGCGATGTTGAAATCGATCAGTACGGGTCGACGCTCGGCGCCCACCAGCAAGATGTTGGCGGGGTTGATGTCTTTGTGGATGACGCCGACGCGGTGCATGGCCGCCAGGGTGTGGCTCAGCGCCCAGGCGAGGCGGACGATGGCGTCGACGGTGAGCTTTTCAGTCAGCAGCAGCTGAGCCAGGGGGATGCCACCCTCGTCATGAAAAACCAATGCGCCCGCCGTCTGATCCGGTAAGAGTTTGACCACACCGGGGACCGAGGTGAGTCGCTCCAGAATCGAGGCTTCGTGACGCAGGCGGGTCTGGGCATCGGCACCCAATGCCTGTTTGATCACGATCGGGCCTTGCGCTGTCTTGCGCCGGGTGATCAGCGTGCGCTCGTTCTTGTAGAGCACCTCGTCATGCGCTGGCGCAGGCCCCTCGGACGAAGTAGCAAGTTGTCGTGTGTCTGAATGGTCCATCGTGCGCGCACCTTCGTGGTTGCAGGCCCGATCGCCCAAAGTGTGACGTCTTTCACGGTGCCATCGTGCGGACGTGCGGCGGGCAGGCCTGTGGTCGGATTTCGGACGAAAACCGCGCCAACTGAAGGGGTTTCAGTGCCGGGTGACCAGGCACTTTGCGGCAAATCAGGCAGCCTTGATCTCGGCCTGAAACCAGCGGTCCAGCCCATCCCAGATGAACATCAGGTGCTCGACCACCTGGTCGATCGGCTGGCGAAAGCCGTTTTGTACCCAGATCAGGCAGGCCTGCAGGGACGAGCCGATCAAGGCCGCACCAATGATTTCCAGCTCGATGTGGGCGGGCAGTTTCGGATAGATCAACCCGGCCAGATGGGCCATGGCCTGGGCTTGCTGATTGAGTTCGGGGTTGCTGCGGATCGTGACGTGGCGCCAGTAACTGGACGCGTCGACCAGCAAGATCTGGGCTCGGCGGGGGTCTTCCTGCACGAAATGCAGAAAGGCGCGCAGGCCGGCCTGGGCCAGCATCCTGGTGTCGAGGGCGGTCTGGGCCATGGCGGAGCCCGTGGCGGCGAGCGCCTGTTTGCTGAGCAGCTTGAAGGCCGCTTCATAAGCATCGGCCGCGCTGCTGAAGTGTTCCGCAAAGTAGCGTTCGGCCAGCCGGGCTTCATGGCAGATGTCGCGGATGGTGACCTTGCGCAGGCCCAGGGTGCCAAAGACCTGAATCGCTGCGCTCAGCAGCTTTTCGCGGCGTTGATGCATGCGCTCCTGCGCTGACAGGCCACCATAGCGGCGATCGGATTTGGCCGTGGTTGTATCGGCATGGCTCGCCGTGGCGGTGGAATGCTGGCTGGGCATGGCAAGGACTTCAAGACGGGGCGATTTGCTAGCGGCAATAACAAATCAATTATCGAGAAGGGCATGCACCTGACATGCTCGGGTTATCGCGTCATGCATGGCACGCAGGGGCGGATTCGCGTCATCGCCCTGCCCGCGGTTTGGCTGCGGCGGGGGTTTTCTCTGAGCCCGGAACAGTGCGTGCGCACCTCAGCCGTCGATGGGGCGGGCTGGCGTATCGAGGATCAGTTGATAGAAGTCGATGTCCAGCCAGCGGCCGAACTTGAAGCCGGCTTGCCTGAGCGTGCCGCTATGCGAAAAGCCCAGCTCGACGTGAAAGCGTTTGCTGCCTTCATTGGCACTGTCGATCACGCCGATCAAGGTGTGTGCGCCTTGTTGCCGGGCGTGTTCGATCAGTGCCTGCATCAGCACGTGGCCCAGCCTCTGGCCGCGATGGGCCTTGTGCACATAGACCGAATGCTCGACGCTGTACTTGTACGCCGGCCAGTTGCGAAAGCTGCCATAGCTCGCAAAGCCCAGCAGCGCCCCGGCCTCATCTTCCAGGCCCAGAACCGGATAGCCACCTTGCTGTTTGGTGGCAAACCATTGCTGCATCTGTTCGGCCGTGCGCGGCTGGTAGTCGTACAAGGCCGTGGTGTGGACGATGGCCTCGTTGAGGATGTCCAGGATGGCCTGCGCGTGGCGCTCGGGCGTGCAGTGAACCAGCTTGGGTGCCATGTCTGTGGTCGATGATCAGGCCGCGGCGAGGCGCCACAGCGAGGTGATCTCTGCGGCACGCGCGCGGTGCAGCGGATCGTTGGCGTCCTGCGCCTTGGGGTGACGAGGCCGGGCATCCAGCTTGCCCACCACTTGCAGGCCGGCGCCGCGTATCCAGCTTTGCAGCTCGTCCGGGCCGCGCAGGCCCAGGTGCTCGGCCAGATCGGACATGATCAGCCAGCCTTCGCCACCGGGCGTCAGGTGGGCCTTTAAACCAGCCAGGAAGCCGCGCAGCATGCGGCTGTCGGGGTCGTACACCGCGTACTCGATGGGCGAGCTGGGGCGAGCCGGCAGCCAAGGTGGGTTGCAAACGATCAAAGGCGCCTGGCCTGGTGGAAACAGGTCAGCCTCGATCACCTTGACCTGCTTGTCCAGCTTGAGGCGGTGCAGGTTCTCCTGGGCGCAGGCCAGGGCGCGGGCGTCCTGATCGGTGGCGGTGATCCTGGCGATGCCGCGTGAGGCCAGCACGGCGGCGAGCACACCAGAGCCTGTGCCGACATCGACCGCCTCCTGGATGCCTGCGGGCAAAGGCGCCTGCTGGACCAGGTCGACATACTCGCCTCGCACGGGTGAGAACACACCATAGTGCGCATGAATGCGGCCGGATCCCTTGCCCTTGAGGGCCTCGATCGCCACGCCCTTCTTGCGCCATTCGTGCGCGCCGATCAAGCCCAGCAGTTCGCGCAAGGAGGTCACGTAGGCTTCGGTGCCTGGCCCGTAGCCTTCCAGGCACGCTTGTTGCACGTCCGGCGCACGGCGCAGGGGGATGGTGTGGTCGGCGTTGAAGGGAATCAGCAGCATACCCAGGATGCGGGCGCGGTGCGCCAGGCGTTGGCGATGCTGGTGAAAGGCCAGGCCTGCATTGGGTGGCTCGTCGCGCTTGTTGGCAGCGCCGCGCTTGGGTGCGGCGGCCTTGTCGAGCCGACGCGTGAGCGCTTGCAGCAAATGGCGCGCGTTCTGGAAGTCACCCGTCCACAGCAGACCAGTGCCTTCGCAGGCGAGCTTGTAGGCCTTGTCGGCGGGCGTGGTGTCGTCCACCAGTAACACGCGTTGGGGCGCGGGCACGGCGGCCTCCGAGCGCCACAGGGCGCTGGCCAGACTGCCGTCTTGCTGGGTCCAGTGAAGGTGGGTGTCTGCGCTCATGGGGTGCCTGGTGGGATAGGGCGGCAGTGTAAGGTACCCCCTGGCTGGCGCATTTGAACACTTCCGTGATGCAGCCACCCATGCGAAACTGATCGGCCTGCCATGAAGATGTTGCGAACCCCCAGCGTGGACCGAAGGTTTTTTCAGGCCACGGCCGATGCCATGGCCGGGTTCGGCATCGACCTGGATGAGCTGTGTGCCGCCCAGCGCATCGCCAATCCCTTGCATCTGGAAGGCGAGCGCCTGCCGCTGGAGCTGGTGTCGCAGGTGTACATGGCCGTGGAGCGGGTGGCGGCTGATCCTGCCTTCATCTACATGCAGCCCGAGCAGGTGACGCACGAGGGATCCTCGGTGCTGTTCGCGTTGGTGAGCTGTTGCGCCACGCCGGCCGACATGGTGCGCATGATCTGTCGCTACTCCTCCATCGCCAGCGACGCGGTGAGCTATGAACTGGCGGACGACGGTGATCGCCTGCGCATGCGGGTGGTGCCTGACAGCCGTGTCTTCGTGTCTTTTCACCAGATCGAGATGGCTGTGTGGTTCATGGTGCAGTGGCTGCGCCAGCTCAAGGCCCTGACCGGCATCAGCATCGATTGCAGCGTGCAGTATGCGCATGCGCCGCGCTTCGATCAGGCGCGTTATGCCGAGATCTACAAGCTGCCCCTCAAATTCGAGGCCGATCGCACCATGCTGACCTTTGGCGGGCCGCAGTTGCACAAGGCGGTACCCGGGCAGGACGAGCGCATGCTGGCCTACTACCGCGCCCAGGCCGAGCGTTACGAGCAAAGCACCCTGTCTCACGGTGACTTTCCGCGCCGGGTGGCCATCCTGTTCATGCAGCGCATGGCCTTTGGCAAACCCGATGCGGCCGACATCGCCGCGCAGTTGCACATCAGTGTGCGCACCTTGCAGCGCCGCCTGATGGACGAGGGCAGCAGCTGGAGCCAGGTGTCTGACGAGGCGCGCCAGATGGTGGCTTGCCGGGAACTGCAGCAGGCAGCGCGCCCCTTGTTCGAGATCGCCTTGCTCACCGGCTTTGCCGATCCGCGTGCCTTCATGCGGGCCTTTCGGCGCTGGACGGGCCTGACGCCATCCCAGTATCGCAAGCAGGTGCAAGACGGTAGCGACGAAGGATGACCTGAGGGTTTGACCGGTGCGGCGTGGCGCATCCGGTCACTTCCGTGTTGGGGCGCCCCATGCGCCAATGGACACCAGCAGCACGCAGCCCGTGCGTGTCACCAACAGAACCCTTGCCGAGGAAGTGCCATGTCTTTGAACCGTCGTCTGATCGTCTCCGTGTGTGCGGCCGCCAGTGGCCTGGCCGTCGCGGCCGAGCCCAACCCCAATCCCAATCCCTGGTTGGCCGACTCACCCTGGCCCATGACCCACAGCCAGCCTGGCGCGCCCGATTCCAGCGTCTACCCCGGCCCGCAAAGCGCAGCCCAGCTGGGTGCGCCGCAATATGTGGCCACGGGCTACATCAACATCACGCAGGCCATGTCACCCCAGTACCCGGATGGCAACCGTGTGTACTGGGGCTCGAACATCTCGGATGTCTACAAGCTGGCCGTGGTCAATGGCAAGCTCAAGAAGCTGGCCTCGCTGGCCAAGCCTGGCAACACCTTGAGCAACCTGGGCAGCCCCACTTCAGGCGCCTATACGCTGGTGGACAAGGACAATGTGTTCTACACCGTGCGGGGCACGTCCTTGCTGGCCTACAAGGATGCCGTGGCGGGACAGCTTGATTCGCCGATCGTGCTGGCGCGCCAGTTGACCCTGCCGGCTTCCGTGACCACCAGCGACGATGCGGTGGTGGGGCTCAATCTGATGTGGGATGGGCGCCTGGCCTTCGTGACCCGCAAGGGCGTGGCCGGTGTGGTCAACCGCGATTTCACCGGGCTGCAAACCGTGGTGCTGGGTGCGGGCGATGAAGAGGTGTCCAACTCGATCGCGGCCGATGAGCAAGGTGGCATCTACATCGTCACCTCCAAGGCCATGTACCGCGTGCAATGGACAGGCCGCCAGTTGTCGCTCGACGAGGCCACGGGCGCCTGGCGGGCCGAGTACAACGGCGGCTCGGCCGGCACGGGCGGTGGGCGGCTGGGGGCCGGTTCAGGCTCCACGCCCACCATCATGGGATCGGGTGAGCAGCGCTTCGTGGTCATCACCGATGGCGCCAATGTGGCCAACATTGTGCTGTTCTGGGCGGACCGCATCCCCGCAGACTGGAAGCCCATCGCACCAGGCAAGAGCCTGCGCATGGCTGCCGAGATGCCGGTCAACTTTGGTGACCCCAAGCGCACGGCGACCAAGTCCGAGCAGTCGGTGGTGGTGAGCGGTTATGGCGCGGTGGTGGTCAGCAACGATTACCGCAACACATCCCTGCTCAGCGGTGGCACGGGCGTGGCCCTGATTGACCAGGCCATGAACGGCGCGATCGTGCTGATGAGCGGCACAACCAAGGTGCAGCCCTGGGGCGTGCAGAAGTTCACCTGGGACACGGCCGCACGCCAGTTGCGCAGCGCCTGGGTCAACACGAAGGTCAGTTGCCCCAACGCCATCCCCACGGTCAGCGAGCCCAGCCAGCGCTTCTATTGCGTGGGTGCGTATCTGGGCATGTGGACCATCGAGTCGCTGGACTGGCGCACCGGTGGCGACCACTTCCGCAAGCTCATCGGCATGCTGCCGCGCTACAACAGCTTCTATGCGGCCACGCAGCTCACGGGTGATGGTGGTCTGATCTACGGGTCGTTCGACGGTGCGGTTTACCTGCCAGCCGCACGCTGAGGGGCCGCGTCATGTACATCCATCAACTGAAGCCTTGGGTGTCAGCAGGCCTGGCGCCCGTGCTCGCGGCCTTGTGCCTGGGTGCGGCACATCAGGCTGGCCACGCCTGTACCCCTGCGGCCACCACGCCAACGCGCAACGCGCAAACCGGCAAGTTGGAGATCTCGCTGGGCAACTGTGCCGGTGCCGGCAAGGCCTGGGATAGCCAGTTCGACAGCTCGGCTTCGCAAGCCACCTTCTACCCGGATACGAACGCCAATTACTGGGTCACCGGCCTGCCATCCTTGAAAGGGCAAGGGGCGCATTGGGAGGTGCGCGGGCAGATGCCGGACGCCCGCTTCTCGTCCTTGCAGACCTACACCATCCGGGGCGATCGCATGGGTGTGCTGGTGGATGAGGATTACCAGGCCAACCCGGGCAGCGTGAACTGGATCCGCCAGTCCGGGCGCTACGCCCGTGCGACATCCCATCAGTACACGGCCACGCTGCATCAGGTGGGCGCGGAGGTGAGCTTGCCCAAAGGACAGTTGGTCATCAGTGACGAAGCTCTGGGTTCGGGCAAGGTGCCGGTCGCCTTGCTGGCCTACCGTGTCTATCCCAACCTGAGGCCGAACGGCTCGGTGGTGCCGTCTGACATGAAGGCCACCAACTGGGTGGCGCGTGGACAGGTGGCTTTGCCCGAGATCGTGTATGTGGTGGATGACACGGCCCTGCCACACTTCACCAGCAGCGATCAGATCTTCAAGGACACGCAAGCCTCCACCTTGCTGGGAAAAACCATGGCGGGCGTTGAAGCGCTGGCCGACGTGGCTGCACCGTTCTTGTCATTGGTCAAGAACCTGCCCGCGCCGCTGTGGGCTGATCCCGTCCGCTGGCAGGCCAATGCTGGTTTGCAGACCAATCTGCGCGGCATGATCAATGCGGCCGAAGCGCCCATCGCATCGACCCTTTGGCAAGCCACCTTGAGCAAGCTGCCCAACTTCAGTGGCTTTGACAACGCGGCCACACGTTACTTCGTGGGCGGTATCCATCCCGCCAGAGGCCAGGTGCTGGTCACGCGCTTCAAGGCGGCCACGGTGGCTGACCCGGATCGCGGCGAGGCCATGATGCCTGCGGCCGAAAGTGCCCGGCAGGTTCGGTACTGGTCCATCTGCCTGAACAACACGCTGAGCCTGTATGTCACCGGCTGCATCAGGGACACGGCTGTGAAGACCGATGCCAATGGCGATGTGACCCTGGTGTTGAGTTCCGGCAGCAGCGCCCCTGTGGGGCCTGATGGCTTGCCTGCTGCGAACTGGTTGAAGCATGCTTCGCCCAATGAGTTGCTGTTGATCCGCTATATGTGGGCTTCTGCCGGCTTTGCGGCGTCACCGACCGCGTACACGGGCCATGCCGATGACACGGCAGCACTGGCCGCCTGGTCCCAGGCGTATTACCCGCGCAGTACGTATTGCTCGCTCAACAACTACCGCTACAACGCCTGTACACGGGTCTTCACGCCTGCGCAGGAGCGGCTCTATCAACTCAATCCGAGCCTGTTGGGCAAGGCAGGTTGAGGCGCCAGGGCGGGACAAACCCGCGCTTTGCGCCCCGTCGCAAAGTCGGCGCGCCGCATTGAAAGACGGGCCTGTGCAGCCTGAGAAGAATCGAGCCCATCGAGTCTCGATCAACTCAAGCACACAGGACCCATCATGACCCACACCTCATTCAAGGCCGCGCGCATCGCGTCCGCCATCGCCATGTCGCTCGTCGCGGCGTGCCAGGCGCAAGCCGCATCAACTTATGCCGCCACACGCTATCCCTTCGTGCTGGCACACGGCACCACCGGCTTCGATCACATCGGCCCCGTGGACTATTTCTACGGCATCACCAAGGACCTGCAGGCCAATGGCGCCAAGGTCTACACCACGCAGGTCTCTGCATGGCATTCGAGCGATGTGCGTGGCGAGCAGTTCCTCATTCAGTTCAAGAAGATCCTGGCGGTATCAGGCGCGGCCAAGGTCAATCTGCTGGGCCACAGCCAGGGCGCGCAGACGGTGCGCTACGCCGCCGGCATCATGCCCGACCGTGTGGCCTCGGTGACCACGGTCAACGGCGTGAACTTCGGCTCGCCCGTGGGGGATCTGGCGGCCAGCGCCAGCAAGCTGGGTGGCCCGGCTGCCACAGCGATGGTGACCTCGCTCGTCAACGCCTTGGGCAAGCTCATCGACACCCTGGCCGGAGACCCTTCGCTGCCGCAAGACACCGAAGCCTGGATCGGTTCGGTCTCCAACGCCGGTGCCGATGCCTTCAATGCCCGCTTCCCGGCTGGCTTGCCCGCCACACGCTGTGGGCAAGGCCCGGCCAAGGCCAATGGCATCAGCTTCTATTCATGGGGCAGCAACAAGGTCAGCACCAACCTGCTGGACCCGCTGGACCTGATGACCAGCCTGACCTCGCTGGCCTTCCTCGGCAAGCCCAACGATGGTCTGGTCGGCCAATGCGACAGCCACCTGGGCACCGTGATCCGCGACAACTACCCGATGAACCACTTCGATGCCGTCAACCAGGCCATCGGCTTGCGTGGCTCGTTTGACCCGGTGCCGCTCTACCGCCAGCATGCCAACCGCTTGAAGCTGCAAGGGCTGTGATCGTGGCGGGGCGTTTCGAGGTCGTGAACACGATGAACACGCGCAGGAAGTGGCTCGGTGGTGGTGTGTTGGCCATCACCTTGATGGGGCTGCTGTGGGCAGTGCGGTCGCCGCAGGGGCCTGCCCTGGCTGACGAGCCCCATCCCGCAAGCGGTGTGGCCTCATGGTTCAAGGCCGCGTCTGGCAACGCCCCGCCTGCGCAAGATGTGCCGGCGTTCAATACCGGGCTGGAGGACTTGCCACCTTCTTTGCAAGGAACCGAAGTGGATGGCGAACTGCGCGAAGATGCGCAAGGCCGTCTCGTGGTCACGCTCGGTGTGCGCAAGCTGTTCGACTACTTCCTGTCCACTCGGGGCGAGCAAACCGATGTGACCTTGATCGCCCGCATCCGTGCCTACATCAACAGCCACCTTCGGCCCGCTGCGGCCACACAGGCCCAAGCCTTGTTGGACAGCTATCTGCGCTACCTTCAGCAACTCGATGCCATGGGGCGCCCCTCGGGTGGCGATGCGGTCGCCGCGCTCACGCAACGCTTGCTGGCGCTGGAGAGACTGCGCGCGGCCAGCTTCAGCCCGGAGGTCGTGCTGGCCTTCTTTGGCGACGACCGCGCCTATGACCACTACACCGTGGACAAGCTGACCGTCATGGCCGATGCCAGCCTCACGGGGCCTCAGAAGGCCGCTCGCATTCAGGCGATCCGGCAAAGCCTGCCCGCTGAGTTGCGCGAACAACTGGATGCAGCGGAGCAGGTTCAAACGCTCGATCAGCTCACCGCTCAGTGGACGAAGCGTGGTGGGCCGCCAGCCGAGTTGCGCCGCATCCGCGAAAACCTTGTTGGCCGGGACGCCGCAGACAGGCTGGAGGCCTTGGACCTGGAGGAGGCTGCCTGGAACGTCCGCGTCAGCGAACACATGCAGGCGCGTGCTCGGATCCTGTCCGATGGGACTCTGTCAGAGTCGACCCGACGTGAGCAACTGCAGGCGCTGCGTGCTGCGCAGTTCAACGGGCCAGATCGCCTGCGTATCGAAGCGCTGGAGCGCATGGTTGATGTCACGACCAAAGGCTCATGAGTCAGAACAGCGCCAGCTCAACTTTTGCAGGTGGGCTGATTTTTGCCGAGCGGCAGATCACTTGCGCCTGCGCACAAGGCCGTGACAGGTTCAGGGCGTTTTCGCATCAGGGAAAGCGTTGCACATCGTGGCAAATGAATGGCCTCGATGGTGAGTGACTTGGGTGGATCGGCCCCCTACGATGGGCCGCCAATCAAGTCAAGCCGATGGGGAGGTCCTGCCGGCCATCTCCATGAACGGGGCCGTCATGACTGCACATCGAGTTCATCGTGTTCTTGCCATTTGTGCACTGTTTGCCGCATGCACGTCGTGGGTCCATGCGGCTCAGGATGCTTCTGTTGATCTGAACGTGGCCGTGGCGCCAGCGCGTTGCGGACCGGGCTCCCTGCCGGAAACGGGTTTGCAAGGTCAGGTGCCTTTGCAGGACCGGCTCAATGGCCGCAGCCGGCAAGGCTATCGCTGCAATCTGGAGCTGGTTGGGCAATACCAGGGTGAGGGGTCGGGCACCATCAGTGACGTGGGCGGGCACTGTGCCTACCTGTCCACCTCGTCAGCTGGTCGCGGCAAGAAGAAGTCACCGGGCGTGCAGGTGGTGGATGCCTCCAACCCTTCCACGCCTGTGCTGGTGCGGGCATTGGCCACACGCGCCTTCGAGTTGGGTACCTGGGAGTCGCTCAAGGTCAATGAGGCTGGCACGATGCTGGCTGGCGCGGGCGTCGGGACCCTGATCGGTGCGGGCAAGCTCGATCTGTATGACATCACCGACTGTGCCCATCCCCGCTTGCTCAATGGGGCTGATTCCGGTGACTCCTTGCCGGTGACCAATGTGGCTCATGAGGGTGAGTGGTCGCCCGATGGCCACACCTACTGGACCTCCGGCCTGGCCGGGGGCACGCTCAGTGCAATTGACGTGAGCAATCCCGCCAAGCCCAGGAACATCTACTTCGGCGGCTCGTCCATCTTTGTCAACCACGGCATGTCCTTCAATGCCGATGGTACGCGCATGTACCTGGCCAGCATCTTTCCCGCCGGCATGGTGATCCTTGACGTCAGTGACATTCAATACCGCAAGGCTTCGAATCCCCGAGTCAAGCAGATCGCCCGCATCACGTGGCAAGACGGCTCCACCACGCAAAGAGCCGTGCCGGTCACCATCCAGGGGCGACCCTATCTGATCGCGATTGACGAGGTGGGGGCGCAAAGCCTGGGAGGCGGTATCCGTTTCATCGATATCTCGGATGAAACCAACCCCATCATTGTTTCGCACATCCGCCTGGCGATTCAACTCAAGGCGCATGCAGATGTCGCCAGGCTGGAGGGCGCAGGCAACGGCCTCTTCAAGTACGACGCGCACTATTGCGCCGTCGATAGCAAGGTGAACCCGACCGCGCTGGCGTGCGGCTACTTCCAGTCCGGCATTCGCGTGTTCGACATCCGCAACCCGCTCAAGCCCATGGAGATCGCCTACTTCAATCCGCCCGCCCAAACGGGCAAGAACGCGCAGTTGCCTGGATCGGACCATGCCATGTCGCCGGCTTTCGGCTCCATCCTCGATAACAAAATCTCCGACCCTGCGTTGCTGCTGCTTCAGGCCAGCAAAAGCAAGCAGCCTGACTTGACGGCGGATTGGTGCTCGTCCGCCCCCAAGTTTGTCAACGGGCAGCTGTGGGCGACATGCAATGACAACGGCTTCATGATATTGAGATTCACCAATGGCGCTTATCCAGTTTCCCGTTGAAAGCCAGCGAGCCAGGACGCTGACCTTGATCACCATGATCGCACTGGGCGCGGTGGTGATCAGCAGCGTGAGCTGGATGGCGCGGTCTGTGCAGCGTGGCAATGCGATGGATTCGCGCGCCATGGCCGCATCCACCGCTACTACAGCGGAGACGGTGCTGGTGCGGCAAGGCCCGGTGGATGTGGGATTTGCGCAAGACATGTCCGTGCATCACGAGCAGGCTTTGACCATGGCACATCTTGCGCTGACCCGAGGCTCGCCTCGCGTGCGTTTGCTGGCACAAGGCATCGTCACGCAGCAACTCAAAGAGATCGGCTACATGCAGGGCTGGTTGCTGCTGTGGCAGGCGCCGGGCCTGGCGCCCAACGATGAGATGCGCTGGATGCGCGATGCCTATGCCGGTGCTGCCCGTCGTGACGTCACGTATGAGCAGTTCATCGACAATTGCGCGCAAGGTCGTGGCATGCCGGGCATGGCCTCGCCACAAGAGCTGGAGGCCTTGGCGGCCGCCTCATCACCGGCTGCTTTTGATGCGGCCTTTCTGGCCCTGATGGTTCGTCATCATCAGGGGGCTGTCGTGATGGCCCGTTTCGTCTCCGAGAACGCGCAGCTGGATCAGGTGCGTGGTTTTGCCAGGGCGATGGCCGCCGAGCAGCAATTGGAGATGGCGCAGATGTTGAGTTGGTTGCGGGCGTCGTGAGGGCTGTCCAACCATGCCCTCACGAGGCCGAATAGGGGCAGGCCAAACAAGGCCAATGGATTTCTGCGACGATTCGCGACTGCCTTTCACGTGTGGGGTTATGTCGCGATGGCGACGTGTGGCTGGCGCGCGGTTTGTCGTGCGTGATGGTTTGGAACGCCATTTCCGATCGAAACCTCTATGACGTCAAAGCACTTGCCACCCTATGCTTCCGTTCAGGACTCTATTCAAACGAACCGCCTATGCCATTCCAAGCCGCCATCGTCGATCTAGACGGCACCATGGTTGACACCCTGGGAGATTTCGTCGTCGTTCTCCAGCACACCTTGACCGATGTGGGTTGCCATCCTGTCGAGTTGGCCCGTGTGGACCGCGCCTTCATCGAACTGACCGTGGGCAAAGGAACCGAAGATCTGGTGCGTCGCAGTCTGGCCCACGCCTGGGGCCTGTTGCCCGATGATGCCGACGTGACCGGAGCCTTGCCGCAGGCCCTGCACCACTACCACGAGCACTACCCCCGCCTCAATGGCGAACACTCCGAGGTCTTTCCCGGCGTGCCAGAAGGCCTGCGCCAGTTGCGCGAGCTTGGCGTGCCACTGGCCTGCCTGACGAACAAACCCACGGCCTTTGCCAAACAGTTGCTGGAGCGCAAGGGCCTGCTGGGCTACTTCGATCAGGTGTTTGGCGGGGATGCCTTCGAGCGCAAGAAGCCCGATCCATTGCCCTTGCTCAAGACCTGCGAAGCCTTGGGCACCACGCCTGCCGCGACCTTGATGGTGGGCGACTCCAGCAATGATGCGCAAGCCGCACGCGCGGCGGGCTGCGACATCCTGTTGGTGACCTACGGCTACAACCACGGCCATCCCATTCAAGACGTGCCGGCCGTGGCCCATGTGCCGCGCCTGGACCAAGTAAATTGGCCCGCCGTGTTAGGGCGGGCCAATGGCTGATTCAGTGCGCTGATTGGGTGATTACTGCAGGGCGTCCAGCACAGGCGGCGCCTTGTAGTCCAGCAGGGCGTCCTTCAAATCTTGCGTGACGGGGCGGTTGCCCAGCCAGGTGCGCAGCACCGCAGGGAAGAAGCCCGCGTCTTCCAGGGGCAGGCCGGCAGGTTGGGCGTTGACGAAGAACATGGTGCCGCGCTTGGGCACGAATTCGATCGAAAACACGTCGCCGGGGTTCAGTCGCTTGATGCGCGAGAACTGTTCACCCATGATGCGGATAGAAGGGATCAGCTTGAAGAATTCTTCGCGGCTGCTGTTGTTCTCGATGCCCTTGGTGATGACCTTGCCCAGTTCGTCCACGCGCATGCCTTGCAGCATCACGAAGCGCAGTTGCTTGGGGCCACCGGTGGCGAAGATGGCTTCGGCCTTGCTGGCTTTCTGGGGCACATACAGGCCCACCGTGTACAACTTGGCCACGGCGCGGTAGCTGATGCCGCTGCCGTTGATGGTGAGGTTGGCGCCTTCGACCTTGATCGTGGGGGGGTAATGCACACCCACCACATCGGCACTTTGAGCCTGGGCCACGTGGGGCAGCCCCAGCGCGAGTGCCAGGCCGGCTGTGGCCAGGGCTTGGCGCCCGATACGGGACATGGCAGCGAGAGTCAACGACATACGAATACTTATAAGGCGTCCTGTTGTGTGAAGCTTGGATGACGTCGAGGTCAGATTGGCTCCGAACAGGAACTGTACTGGTAAGAGATTGTTACTCGTTCAACGCGAATCACAATCTGGGTTTGCCCTTGAAGGCATGGCTCACTCAAGGGGGGTACGTTTTGATCATTTGGCGCCAAGAGCGCCCTGCTACACTGTTTTGATGTTCATCTCGCGCAAACAGACCAAAGGTTCGCACGACCGGGGGGCATGGCCCTGGCGACGCTGACTCCCTATTTCTTGTCGCTCAGTGCGTCGCGATCATAGCGGCGCGCTCACTCGGCAAGGGGCCCTCCACGTCACAACGGTAAGAGGGCGTAAACAGAACGGGTGGATCCGCTCCTAAAGGGGGTGTTTCACAAGATGACATATGTGGCGCAAAGCCGACTGATGCTGGCGCTGCCGGGCTCGGAGTCCCCAAACCATGATCACTGAACAAGCATTCAATGCCCTGGCCGCTGAAGGCCACAACCGCATTCCCCTGGTCGCCCAGGCCCTGGCCGATCTCGATACGCCGCTGTCGCTCTACCTCAAGCTCACCAAGGGGCAGCCGCTGAGCTTCCTGCTGGAGTCCGTGGTGGGCGGCGAGCGCTTTGGTCGCTATTCCTTTGTGGGCTTGCCGGCACACACGCTGGTGCGGGCTACCGGTCGCCAGGTTGAGGTCGTGCGTGATGGCACGGTGGTGGAAACGTTCGACGGCAACCCGCTGGATTTCATCGCCACCTATCAGCACCGCTTCAAGGTGGCGGTGCCTCAAGGTCTGCCGCGCTTTTGCGGCGGTCTGGCCGGCTACTTTGGCTACGACACCGTGCGCCACATCGAGCATCGCCTGGCGAAAACGCACAAGCCCGGTGGCATCGGCACGCCCGACATCCTGCTGCTGCAGTGTGAAGAGCTGGCCGTGATCGACAACCTGGCCGATCGCCTCTTCCTGATCGTGTACGCGGACCCCTCCCAGCCGGGCGCCTACGCCAAGGCGGTTTCCCGCATTGCGCAATTGCAGGCGCAGCTCAACGAAGTCGTGCCGGTGCCGCCCATCACGGCTGGCGAGTCCTACCCTGTCGAGCGCCACTTTGCCAAGGCTGATTTCGAATCGGCCGTGCTCAAGTGCAAGGAATACATTGCTGCGGGTGACTGCATGCAGGTGGTGATCGGCCAGCGTCTGCAAAAGCGCTTCACGGCTTCGCCGCTGAGCCTGTACCGTGCACTGCGTTCGCTCAATCCGAGCCCCTATATGTATTACTACGACATGGGCGATCACCATGTCGTGGGTTCGTCGCCCGAGATCCTGGTGCGCCAGGAGAAGAACAAGGATGGCGGCGAGACGGTCACCATCCGCCCGATTGCCGGCACACGTCCGCGTGGCACCACGCCCGAGCAGGATGCCGCCAACGAGAAGGAACTCCTGGCCGATCCCAAGGAGCGCGCCGAGCACGTCATGCTGATCGACCTGGCCCGCAACGACATCGGCCGCATTGCGAAAACCGGTTCGGTCAAGGTCACCGAGGCCTTTGGCATCGAGCGCTATTCGCATGTGATGCACATCGTCAGCAACGTCGAAGGCACGCTGAAAGATGGCATGACCGGTCTGGACGTGCTGCGCGCCAGCTTCCCGGCGGGCACCTTGAGCGGTGCACCCAAGATCCGCGCGATGGAAATCATCGACGAGCTGGAGCCTGTGCAACGTGGCGTCTATGGCGGTGCCGTGGGCTACCTGAGCTTTGCGGGTGACATGGACGTGGCCATCGCCATCCGCACCGGCGTCATCAAGGACCAGACCCTGTACGTGCAGGCAGGTGCCGGCGTGGTGGCCGATTCCGTGCCCGAGCTCGAATGGCAAGAGACCGAGGCCAAGGCCCGCGCCGTGGTGCGGGCGGCCGAGATGGTCGAACAAGGCCTGTGATGTGATCCTTTTGGCGATCGGGTCTGATGGCCTGGTCGTCAAGGGATATCCCCATTTCAGTGCGCCTGCGGGTGCGTCGATATACCGCTTCATCCTTCATTCAGGACGCAGCGCTCGACGTGCTCTACACCTTTGCGATCTACATGGCTGTGACCCTGGGCACCGGGGTCGCCTTGCTGCTGGTCTGGCGGCAGGATCGCGCGCAGACGTTCACGGCCTTGCTGGGCCTGTCGCACCTGATCTGGACGTTCAACCCACTGGCCTATCTGGCCACACGCAGCGCCGATCCCATGTGGCATCACATCGGTCTGGTCGGGCTGGTGCTGGTGGGCACCACCTACCTCAGCCTCTTGTCACTGGGCTTCATCCATCTGTCGGGCAGGCGTTTCAACAGGTGGAAATTGCTGGCGACGGGCGGCTTCCTGTTCGTGTTTCACGTCGGCCTGATCCTGGTTGAGCTGCATTGGGCGCAACTGGGGTTTGCGGCGCTGAACACGGTGATCGGGCTGGTAGTGGCCTGGTGGTTGCGCAAGCAGGGCCCGGGCGAACGGGCCAGCGGGGTGTTGATCGTGCTCTGTGGCCTTAACCAGTTCACCTATGTGTTGATGGGCGAACCTGGTGCCATGCTGCAGACCACGATTGCCGCGGCGCTGCGCCTGTTGCTGGGCATGTCATTGATGTACGCGGCGCTGACGCGAACCGGGCAGGCTGTGCAGCGCCTGCATGATCGCTTCTTCGAATTGACCGAACGCTCACCCCAGGGCGTGACCGTGGTGCGCAAGGGCATGGTGGCCTATACCAACCCAGCATTCCGAGAGCTTTTCGGCATGCGCAAAGAGACGCCAAGCCCACCCGTGTTTTCGCCGCGCTGGGTGGAGCTCACCGTGCCCGAAACCGAACGTCAGGGCGCCGAGATCATCGCGCGACGGGTGCTGGACGGCCAGCTTCAGCAGGCCGAATGGCATGGAGAGCGGATCTCGCTCGATGGCCGACGCCTGCACCTGCGTTTCAAGGCCTGGCAGGTGGAGTGGGACGGTGCACCAGCCTTGCAGGTTGTCGTCACGGATGACACGGCGCGCGTGGATGCCACACAGGCTTTGCTGTGGCGGGCCACGCATGACGAGCTGACAGGCCTGCCCAATCGCAGCGCCTTGTTGCAGCGCCTGCGCGAACTGTTCGATGACCCTGCTCGCCCGGCGTTCGCGCTGATCCTCATGGACGTGGACCGCTTCAAGTTGTTCAACGAAGCGCACGGGCAAAGTGTGGGTGACGATGTGCTCAAGGTGCTCAGCACCGATCTGGCCAGACGCTTCGTGTACCAGGCGCAGGTGATGCGCATGGGCGAGGATGAGTTCGCCGTGCTCATTGAATGTGAGGATGCGGTGACCGTGGCTGAGCGGATAGCCCAGGAGGTCAAGGCCATGTTGCGAGAGCCTTTGGTGCTGCCCGCACACCGCTTCTTCCTGGACGTGTCCATGGGCGTGGCCAGCCATCCCTCCTCTGCCCAGGATGCCGAGGCCTTCCTGCAAGTGGCGCACGCCGCCATGCATGATGCCAAGCGCTTGCCCGGCACGTCCGTGCAGTGGGCGTCCGCAGATGGGGCGCAAGGCCTGGTGGCCTTTTTCAGTGCCGAACAGGCTTTGCGAGCCGGCTTGCAGAACGACGAGTTCAAACTGGTCTATCAGCCCAAGGTGGCCGCCAAGTCAGGCAAATTGCTGGGCTTCGAGGCCCTGGTGCGCTGGGATCGCCCTGGGATCGGGCGCATCAGCCCGCTCGACTTCATCCCGGCAGCAGAGCGCAATGGCCTGATCGTGCCCTTGGGCGCGCTGATCCTGCGGGAGGCTTGCCAGCAGTTGGCCGCCTGGCGCGATCAGGGCTTGAATCTGGTGCCCGTGGCGGTCAACGTGTCGCCCCTGCAATTGCTGGATGCGACCTTTCCGGAGTCCGTTCTGGCGATTCTGGGTGAGTTCAAGCTGCCACCGAGTTGCCTGACCCTGGAGATCACCGAGACGGCTGCCGTGGCGCACATGGATCAGGCCAACGAGCAGATCAGCCAGTTGCGCAAGGCCGGCGTCGAGGTGGCGCTGGACGACTTCGGCACCGGTTTTTCATCGCTGAACATGCTGCGCAGCCTGCCGCTGCGCACGGTCAAGATCGACCGCAGCCTGATCGATCCCATGCCCAATCAGGAGGCCAACGCCGTGGTCAAGGCCATTTGCGATCTGGCCTCCGTGCTCAGCCTGGATGTGGTGGCGGAAGGGGTCGAGACCGAGGAGCACGCCAGTGCGGCTGTTCGCGCAGGTTGCGATGTGCTGCAAGGTTTTCTGTTTGCCAAACCGCTGGAAGTGGACGAGGCCACGCGCTGGTTGACGGATCGCTATTGAGCCCCTCGCCCGCTGCGCCAGGCCTCAGTGCGTGCCCAGGCGTTGCCGCAACCAGGTCTGAGCGGGCATTTCAACGAGCTGATAGACAAGCGTGGCCAGCCCGAACACCCCGATCAGATAGACCAGCACCCAGGCCGGTTCGTGCAAGGGCAAGGCAAAGCCCAGGCTGGAGCTCAGGCAGGCCAGCAGCAATTGCAGCGGAAAGTGCAGCAGGTAGCTGGCGTAGGTGGTGTTGCCCAGGCGGTTGAGCCAGCGGATGGCCGTGGCCGAGCGCGGCTGCACCCAGTCCAGCAGCACGATCAGCGCCACCGGCGTGAGCACCGCCACGTAGAACATGGCGCGCAGCTTGCCGCTCATCAGCAACGCTGTGCCCATGGCCACGGCCAGCAGCCCGGCGGCCTGCACCGCATGCTGCTGCCAGCGTGGGCGTTTGACCAAGGCTTCATGTGCCAGATGGGTCAAGGCGCCAAGGTAGAAGAAGAACACGCACAGCACGATGGGATGGTCCGTCAGCTTGAGCGCGTAGACCACGCCCGAAGCACCGATCAGGCCCAGTACCTGCCACCAGCGTGTCAGGCCCAGCTTGCACAGCACGAAGAACAGCGCATAGACCAGCACCTCGATCGAGATGCTCCAGATCGGGCCATTGAAGGACCATTCGCTGCGCCCCAGCCAGTCGCTGGCCATGAACAGTTGCAAGGCGAAGTGCGCCCAGTCGTTGTATTGGTAGACGTAGTCGCTGCCGTGCAGTTGCCGGTACCACAGGCCCAGCGCCGCCACGATCAGCAAGGTCAGCAGGTGCAGGGGATACAGGCGGGAAAAGCGCAGCACGGCAAAGCGCCGCGTGCTGACTCGTCCTTGCGCCACCGGTAGCGCGTATTTCCAGAAGAAGATGAAGCCCGACAAGGCCCAGAAGGCCTGCACGCCCAGCCAGCCTGCTTCATAAAAAGGCTTGAGCCAGGCATACAGCGGCTGGGCGCTGGTCTCGAAACCCACCGGCGCGCCGCCCTGAAAGAAGAAGTGCTGGTAGTGCCACAGCAGCACCGACACGGCGCACGCAAAACGCATCAGTTCCAGACCCAGCAGGGCGTGTGCGGGTTGGTCTGCGGATGTGGTGGTGCGTTTCATGGCGCGCATCTTGGCATGAGCCTGTGCTGCACAGGCCGTGGCGCGCCCCCTCAGTCAGGGCGGGGCCACGCCATGTAGAATCACCCGCATGCAGCAACCCTCGGATTTTTCTCACCTTGACGCACGTTGGTGGCGGTGACGCCAACCTGACACTGCATGACCTGCGCGCGCACCCCTCCCCGGTGCGCTTTGCCAAGAAAACGGGTCTCCGAGGGGGAATTCCGAGGGATGGTGCAAGACCACCCCATGACTCACATCCCGAATCAGGATAGTGCCCATGCTGCTCATGATCGATAACTACGACAGCTTCACCTTCAACCTGGTGCAGTACTTCTGCGAACTGGGCGAAGAGGTCAAGGTGTTTCGCAATGACGAGATCACGCTCGACGAGATCGCCGCGCTCAAGCCCGATCGCCTCGTGCTCTCGCCAGGCCCATGCTCACCCGCCGAAGCCGGCATCTGCGTGTCGGCTCTGCAACGCTTCACCGGCCAGTTGCCCATCCTGGGTGTCTGCCTGGGTCACCAGAGCATCGGTGCGGCCCTGGGTGGCAAGGTGATCCGCGCGCACGAACAGATGCATGGCAAGACCAGCATCATCACCACCGATGAGCAAGGCGTGTACGCCGGCCTGCCGCGCCAGTTCACCGTGATCCGCTACCACTCGCTGGCGATTGAGCGCGAGACCTTGCCCGACTGCCTGGAGGTCACCTCCTGGACGGACGACGGCGAGATCATGGGCGTGCGCCACAAGGGCCCACAGACGGACAAGAACTTCGCGCCGCTCGAAGGTGTGCAGTTCCACCCTGAATCCATCCTGACCGAGCATGGCCACGCCATGCTGGCCAATTTCCTGAAGATGTAATCGAGGAGGCCGACATGTCCCAGCTGACCGATCAACAGGCCTTGCAACGCGTCATCGAACACCGCGAGATCTTCCACGACGAGATGCTGGGCCTGATGCGCCGCATCATGACGGGTGAGATGTCGCCGGTGACCATGGCCGCCTTCATCACCGGTCTGCGCGTGAAGAAGGAAACAGTTGGCGAGATCACGGCGGCCGCCCAGGTGATGCGCGAGTTCGCCACGCCGGTGCACGTGTCCAACAAGATGCACCTGGTGGACTTGTGCGGCACGGGTGGTGACGGCCAGCACACCTTCAACATCTCGACCACGGCCATGTTCGTGGCTGCTGCTGCCGGTGCCCGCGTGGCCAAGCACGGTGGTCGCAGCGTGTCGTCCAGCACGGGCAGTGCCGATGTGCTCGAAGCCCTGGGTGCCTGCATCAACCTCACTCCTGACCAGGTGGCGCAGTCGCTGGCCGCATCCAATGTTGGCTTCATGTTTGCGCCCAACCACCATGGCGCCATGAAGCACGCCGCACCGGTTCGCAAGGAGTTGGGCATCCGCACCTTGTTCAACATCCTGGGGCCTTTGACCAACCCGGCCGGTGCACCCAATCAGCTCATGGGTGTGTTCCACCCGGATCTGGTGGGCATCATGGCCCGCGTGCTGCAGCGCCTGGGCTCCGACCACGTGATGGTCGTGCACGGTTGCGATGGCCTCGATGAGATCACGCTGGCGGGCGATACCCAGGTGGCGGAACTCAAGAACGGCGAAGTGCGCGAGTACCGCGTCAACCCAGGTCAGTTCGGTCTGGCCGAACATGATGGCGCCATGCTCAAGGCACAGAACCGCGAGATGTCGGTGGGCATCGTGCGGCGCGTGTTCGACAACGAACCGGGCCCGGCGCGTGACATCGTGCTGCTCAACGCTGGCGCAGCGCTTTATGCGGCCAATGTGGCTGATTCGCTGGGCGATGGCATCGAGCGCGCGCGGGATGCGATTGCCAGCGGCCGTGCTGGCGAGGCCTTGTTCAACTTCGTGCAGACGACGCAGGGTCTGGCTGCCCAGCAGCCGGCTTGAGCGATTCGCTCGGTGTGGCGGGCCCCTGCGGCTTGTGCGCCGCACCTGATTTGCGCGGCATCGTGGCCAGCGCTTGCGGGTTGAGGGCGCAGCGGTTGCGCCCGTTTTGCTTGGCCTGATAGAGCAACTGGTCTGCGGCGTTCAGCAAAGCTTGTGGCGGCAGATCGATGGTGGGCACCACGCTGGCCAGGCCGATGCTCACGGTCAGCGGGATGGGCTTGCCCTCATGTCGGAAGTCGAGTGACTGCACGCCCAGCCTGATCGTCTCGGCAATGTGGGCGGCGCCCACGGTGTGGGTTTGCGGCAGCAGCACCAGAAACTCTTCGCCGCCGTAGCGCAAGGCATGGTCGCCTGGCCGTTGCACAGCATGTGCGATGACGCCGGCTACCTGCTTGAGCGCCTCATCGCCCGCCAGGTGCCCGTGGTCGTCATTGACGCGCTTGAAGTGGTCCACGTCAATCATCAGCACCGAGACCGGTGTGTGCCAGCGCTGGGCCTGGCGCCACACCTCGGGCATGCGCTCCGACAGGAACATGCGGTTCTTCAAGCCGGTGAGGGCATCCTGCTCGGTCAATTCCTGCAGCCGTTCGTTGGCCTTGGTGAGCTCGGTCATGGCCTTGTCCAGATCGCGGGTGCGATCCTGCACGCGGTGCTCCAGTTCGGTGGCATGCGCCAGTTGCAGCCGCTCGTATTCTTCGCGTGCCAGCTTGACGCGATGCGCCAGTGCAAACGACAAGAGGGTGAACTCCAGCATCGAGCCAATCTGCATGCTGTACTCGGTCAGGAAGTTGCGCTGCACGATGCCGAACATGTGCAGCGACGTCAGCAAGACGCCCAGCAACAGCACCGTGAACGCGGCCAGGAAGTAGCGTGCCTGTTGCACCCCTTTGCGCAACAGGCCCACCGTGATGATCAACAGCAATACCGGCGTGACGATGGTGGCCAGGGTCACGATCTTGATGGGGATGGCGTAGGGCAGGACAAAGGTTTCGGGGACGGCCGCCAGGTACAACCACTGCAAGGCCTGCATGGCCAGATCGGCGCGTGGCCAGTGCGTGCGCAAATCGAGAAACTGCCGGCTGAACAGCACCAATGACCAACCCGCCAGGCCCATGAAGATGGGGGCCGCCTGGTTGCCCCAGTTGGGCGCATTCGGCCAGAGCGTTTCAAAGGCCAGGCCGCTGAGCGTGTACTGGGTCATGCCGAACAGGCTGATGTAGACCACGTAGTGCAGGTAGGCCTTGTCGCGCAGTGAAATGCACAGCAGCAGGTTGTAGACCAGCATGGCCAGCAGGGCGCCACTGTAGATGCCCAGCAGCAACTGTTCGACATGGGCGTGGCGTTCGTAGGCTGCGGGCGTGCTCACTTCCAGCGGCGCTTGCAAGGAGCCCTGGCCTTGCACGCGCACATACAGTTGCACGTGGTCGCCTTGCCGCAGCTTCAGCTTGAAGTAGAAATTGCGGTCTGCCAGCGAGCGGGTGTGGAAGGGGCGGCGGTCGCCACTGGCGTGGTGCTGCACGCGGCCGTCAGGCCACACCACGTAGATGTCCAGGTAGTCCAGCAAGGGGTAGCGCATGCCCAGCAGCCAGTCCTGCTGCTCGCTCGCTACGTTGACCAGTTCGCCGTGCAGCCACAGGGCCGAGCGGCTGTAGCCGAAGTTCAGGTTGTCGCTGTGGCGGTCTTCCCAGCGACTGTCGCTGCGCTGCGCTTCGACATCGGCCAGGCGCATTTTCCCGGTCGGGTCGTCCAGTACGCGCAAATGCCGACCGATGGGCTGACTGGTGAACTGGTCATCCAGCTTGACGATGTCAGCCCAGGCATTTGCCGCCAGCAGGCTCAACAGGGTGAGCGCCAGCCATCGAGCCCAGCAACGGTGAAAAGTGGCCCACGCCAATGCACAAACTCCCGAACGGGGGGATCTATCCTTATCGGCAGAAATTCGACGGGTACGAAGCGCCTGAATGGCCGGGAGCGGTCGCCTTTCACGTCTGTCTCGCTGAGGTCACGCCAAACGCGGATAATTCAGGCCTGATCGAACCCACCTCAGCCCATGTCCGACATCCTCAACAAGATCGTTGCCGTCAAGCACGAAGAAATCGCCGCCGCCCTTCAGCTCAAATCCTTGAGTGCCGTGCGGGCCGAAGCCGAAGCGCGCAACCGCGAGCTGGCCGATGTGCGTGATTTCGTGGGCGCCCTGCGCAGCAAGATCGCGGCCGGCCAGGCGGGGGTGATCGCCGAAGTGAAAAAAGCCAGCCCCAGCAAGGGCGTGCTGCGCGAGCATTTCGTGCCGGCCGAAATCGCGGCCAGCTATGCCCGCCACGGCGCGGCTTGCCTGAGCGTGTTGACGGATGCCCAGTTCTTCCAGGGTTGCACACCGTATCTTCAGGAAGCCCGTGCGGCCTGCGCCTTGCCTGTGCTGCGCAAGGATTTCATGGTGGACGCCTACCAGGTATACGAGGCCCGGGCCATGGGCGCCGACTGCATCTTGCTGATCGCCGCCTGCCTGGATGACCAGCAGATGGCCGATCTGGAAGCCTGTGCGTTCGAGCTGGGCATGGCGGTGCTGGTCGAGGTGCACGATGGCATCGAGCTGGACCGCGCACTCAAGCTCAAGACGCCGCTGGTGGGCATCAACAACCGCAACCTGCGTACCTTCGAGGTCACGCTGGACACCACGCTGGGCCTGCTGGATCGTGTGCCGGCCGACCGCCTGCTGGTCACCGAATCCGGCATCCTGGGCGCCGCCGATGTGCAGCGCATGCGCCAGGCGAATGTGCATGCCTTCCTGGTTGGCGAGGCCTTCATGCGCCAGCCTGACCCGGGCGTCGCGCTGGCCACGCTGTTTGCCTGAGCCGGGTGTGAAGCGCGTGGCGCAGCAGCAGGGGCTGTTTGAGGGCGTCTCGGGGCCTGATCAAGGGGCCGGGGAGTCGGCGCCGTCACAGGGGCTGAGCCGGCCGTTGAGCGCCTTGTTTGACGAGGTGCCTGCCGATTGGCGGGGCATCACCGACGCATTTCGCGGCACATCTGCTGGCCAGGCCTTGATCCGGCGTGTGGACGCTGCCCGCGCGGCAGGCGACACGATCTATCCGGATGATGTGTTTGCCGCGTTGAAATGGACGCGGCGCGACCAGATCAAGGTGGTCATCCTGGGGCAGGATCCGTATCACGGGCCGGGGCAGGCGCATGGCCTGGCGTTTTCCGTGCGGCAGGGCGTGGCCATTCCGCCCAGCCTGCGCAATATCCGCAAGGAAATCCAGCGCGATCCTGGTGTGCCTGCGCCTGAACATGGCTGCCTGCAGACTTGGGCCGAGCGTGGGGTGCTGCTGCTCAACACGGTGCTGACGGTCAAGGCCGGTGAGGCGGCCAGCCATTCGGGCTGGGGCTGGGAGGCGCTCACGGACGAGTTGATCAGGGCGGTGGCGGCTGATGCCGGCCCCAAGGTCTTCATGCTTTGGGGTGCGCACGCCCAGAAGAAAGCGGCGCTGATCGAGCAGGCAGCACAAGCGGGGGCAGCCGGCGGTGCGAACACGTCACGTCATCTGATCCTGCAAAGCAACCATCCCTCGCCCCTGTCGGCCATGCGCCCTCCCGTGCCCTTTGTTGGCAATGGGCATTTCGCCAGGGCCAGTGCGTTCTGGCAGGAAAAAGGCCAGCGCCTGGATTGGTCACTGGCCTGATGGTTTAAATGACTGGCAAAATAACGCGTGCTGCACAACAGCATGTATCAATGCGTCACATTTGACACCCCATACTTGCACGTAACGCTCATTCGCGGGGGCAAGGGTTCACCCTCAATTTACCCAAACGGCCAGAGAATGACAGCAGCGCCCAAATAAGAGAAATCAACGGTTGTCAATTCCAGGCACGGGCGAATCACAGGCGAGGGGGCGGCTGGCACGCGATGGCGCGTGTAGCTGCGCCCTTTTTTGTTTTGACGGACGGGCCCTTTCACCAAAAGACCATCGCCATGATTGAATCTCTGCCAACGGGCTTGCCCGATCCAAACTGCAGCCTGGGTGTGGTCATCGTCAACTACCAGACCTTCGATCTGACCATGCAGTGCGTGGCATCGCTGCTGGAGCATGGCATTGCCAAGGCTGAGCACATCGTGGTGGTGGACAACCACTCCCCAGATCAGTCCGGCGCCCGTTTGGATCAAAGTCTGCCTCAAGGCGTCGTGCGCGTCTTGTCCAAGGTCAATGGTGGCTTTGGTGCGGGCGTCAATCTGGGCGTTCAGGTGCTCAAGACCGATCTGGTACTGGTGCTCAACCCGGATACGACCTTCCTGCGCAACAAGATCGACGTGGTGCGCCGCTTGTTCGACCAGCGGCCGCGTCTGGGGGTGGTAGGGCTCAAGCTGATCAACCCGGACGGGTCGCTGCAGTATTCCGCCCGTCGTTTTTATTCCCTGCCCGATATCGTGGCGCGCCGTACGGCTTTGGGGAAGCTGGGGCCACTGCGTCGTCTGGAGCGCTCTCACCTGCTGATTCGCAAATGGCGCGAGGAGCCCTTCGAGGCCGATTGGGTGATGGGGACAGGGTTCGTCGTGCGGCGCCACGCTTTCGAGCAGGTGGGTCGCATGGACGAAGGCTATTTCCTGTATTTCGAGGAAGTGGACCTGTGCGCGCGCATGTGGGCGCACGGCTGGCGGGTGTTGGCCGTGCCCGAGGTCGAACTGGTACACGATCATCAGCGTGCCAGCGGGGCGGGCATTCTTTCGCCATCCGGTAAAACGCATTTGCGCAGCATGGTGCGTTTTTTCGCCAAGTTCGGCGTGCCCTGGTTTCGCCGGCCATCGCGTTACCGCATGGCGATTGCCCTGGCGCGCTGGCGTCAGTCGGCGCAGGCTGGGCGCTTGAGCAAACCACAACATGAGGGGTGACCCGCCTTCCTGCGGGTATCCCGATTGCTTGTGTCCTCTTATCATCGCCGCGGGCGGATCGTCGCCGGTGTCGAGACTTTGATTCCTTGTTCATGAAGACCTACCTTGTTCGCATGGTGATGGGCCTGCTGGCAGCATGGGCCTTGTGTGCCTGTACCCCGCTGAGCGTGCTGCCCACGCCCCAGTGGGACGCACTGGACGTGGCCATGGTCACACCAGAGCAGTTGCGCGCCATGCCCAAAGTGCCCACACGCATCCGTCCTGGCGATACCCTGCGCATCACGCGGGATGCCCAGGACTCGGCTTCACTGGATTTGCGCAACCTGGTGGACGACAGCCAGACCCAGAATTACCTTGTGCGCCCAGACGGCACGTTCTCGTTTCGTTATGCCGGCCAGGTCGAGGCTGCAGGCAAGACGCCCGATGAACTGGCGGCCTATCTGCGCACCAAGCTGGATGTGTATTACCGGGAGCCTGGTGTCACCGTGAACATCGTGGCGTCGCCGACGGGCAAGGTGGTTGTAGGGGGCGCCGTGCGCAGCCCCATTACGCTGGATGTCAACGCCGTGGCGAACCTGGAGCAGGCACTGTTCGCGGCGGGTGGCTTGGCTGTGTCTGCCGACCCCGGCCGATTGGCTTTGATGCGCCTGGATGACAAGGAACACTACCGCGTCTTCTTCATTGACATCAGCCAGGTGTTGATGGCGACGCAGGGTGCCGGCCGGGCGTCCATCTCGCTGCAACGTGGTGACATTGTTTTTGTGCCGAAATCCGCTGCGGGTGGTTCGGCCGATGGCATCGATCTGTACATCAACCAGCTGTTGCCCTTCTCGCGCTCCATTGGCGTGGCCGGCAATGTGAACTTGAACTGATCGCGCCCAAGACATGATTGACATCCGCTCACTGCGCGACCTGATTCGCCTGTTCTACATCTTCCGCCGCGAGTTCAAGTTGGCCATGCTGACCACGGTCGTGTTGGCCGTGCTGGGCGCCTTCTTGTTGCCGCACAAGTACGTGTCGGATGCACGCTTGCTGGTCAAGCCTGGCCGCGAGAACATGACGGTGCCCATTGACGCAGGCGATCGTCAGACGGTCTATCCGCAAAGCACCACGCGCGACCCCATCGTCGACGAAGAGAAGATGCTTACCGGGCGGCCCGTGCTGCTGGAAGTGGCTCGCCTGTACCTCAATGAGTTGAATGCCGAGGCGCCCAAGCCGGGTGTGCTGGGTTCGATCAAGGCAGCGCTCAAGAAAGTCAAGAAGGCCATTGGGCAAGGCTTGGGGCAGGGCCTTGCGGCGGTGGGTCTGATCGAGTTGCAAAGCGACGAGGAAGTCATGGCGGAGTTGTTGGCTTCGCGCTTTCAGGTCACACACGGGCCGGGCTCCAACGTGATGGACCTGAGCTTCACCTGGAATGATCCGCAGCAGGCTCAGCGCGTGTTGCAAACCTGGGTGCGCGTCTACACCGATCAGCGCACGGCCGTGCTGGGTCGCAAGGGCCTGGTGCTGTTCTATGAGGGCAAGGTTCGGGAGGTGGATCAGCAGATCGACTCGGCCAAGTCCTTGTTGCGCTCGCGCCTGGAGCAGATCAACGGCACCAGCGCGCAAGAGCGCCTGGACATGCTGACCAAGCGACTCAATGATCTGCGCACCCGTCTGGCTGAAATCAACGCCGAACGCTCGGCGCTGCAAAACGGCATCAGTTTCGCCGCAGGCCGTGCACGTGCCTTGCCCAAGGAGTCGGTGTCCGAGAGGGATCTGAGTCAAAGCGTTTCCTGGCAGGCGTTGAGCGCGCAACTGGCTGAACTCAAGCGCCAGCGCGCCGATGCCCTGCGTGTGTTCAAGGACACGGCGCCAGCCATCAAGGCGCTCAACGACAGCATTGCTCAGCTTGAGTCTCAACTCAAGGATGAGGACCGCGTGGTGCAACGTTCCGAGAAGCGCACGCCCAACGAGTTGAATGTGAGCATGGAGCGCAACCAGCTCGAAAAATCCGTGCGCCTGCAGGAGCTCAACACCTTGTATGCCTCCTTCGACAAGGAAGTAGCCGATCTGGAGGCTGCTCGCCACAAAGTCATGGAGCGAGAGCCTGAGTTGGGGCGCCTGGAGCAGGTGTTGTCCGTAGCCGAAAAGAGCCGCGGCCTGTACCTGGACAGCCTCGAAAAAGCCCGCATCGATCAGGCCCTGGATGACCAGCGCATCAACAACATCGCGCAGATTCAGGAAGCCACCTTCAACCCCACGCGCCGTTCGCCCAAGAGCCTGCTGATGCTGATCATGGCGCTGCCCGCTGGTGCCATGGTGGGCCTGATGGTGGTGTACCTGTATTCGCTGTTCGATCAGCGCATCCATGATGGCGGCCGTTTCGAAGAGCGCTTTGGTGTGCCGCTGTGGTCCACCGTCAAGGACATCACCGAAGGCGGTCCGGACAACGACTTCCACGCCAGCCTTTACCGCATCTATGGCACCTTGCCGCTGGAGCGCATCGCACGCGAGGGCATCGTGCTGGGCCTGGCGTCGGCTCGCGCTGGTGAAGGTGTGAGCTTCATCGCATCGCGTTTGAAGGCCCTGCTGGAGGCGCAGGAGCTGACGGTGCGCATCAATCCGGATCAGGTCAAACCCGCCCCCGGCGAGGTGATCTTGCTGGAGGCCTCTGGCCTGCACAGCAACCGTGAGGCATTTGTGCGACTGAGTCAGGCCAATCTCATCGTGCTGGTGGTGGAAGCCCGCGCCAGCACCATCCCGGTAGTGGACAATGCGCTGGGTGTCTTGCGCACCGCCTTCCGTAAAGTGGATGGCGTCATTGTCAATCGCCGGCGATTCGAGGTTCCACCTAAAGTGCTTCGCTGGCTGCAACGTTGAGGGGCGTTATGCGTCTGGCCTTGTTGTCGCCTTTGCCACCTGAACAAACCGGGATTGCCGACTATGCGGCGCACTTCCGGACGTCCTTGAATCAGGCAGGGGTTGACGTGTTGACCCCGCTTGCGGGGCAACGTCCTATCGATAGCCTGGCTGCCGCACACGCCTGGGTGGCTGAACGCGACTGGCGTCGGGTGGACGTGGTCCATGCCGAGCTGGGCGGTGGTCGCCACAGCGAATTCCTGACCTTGTGTGCCTTGGCCAGCCTGCCCAATCGGCCGGCCTTGTCGGCCACCGTGCATGACCCGGAGCGCCTGATCTGGAAGCCCGTTAACCGGGTCTGGACCATGGTCAACGGCATGTCCGGCCTGCCGCGCCCTGCCAAGCAGGCTGTGGCATTGTTGTCGGATCCGGCCACCTTGATGGCCGAGCGCAAGCTGGCGCGCCAGCTCGATGGCCTGGTCACCTTGACGCAGACCGGTGCCGGTCGTCTGATCAAGCGCATGAAGCTGCCGGCTGATCGCGTCAGCGTCATCGCCCATGGTGCGCTCACGCTGCCGTCCAGGCCTCTGCCCGATCTGGATCCCATCCGTCTGCTGTACTTCGGCTTCATCTATGCCGGCAAGGGCATCGAGGATCTCATTGACGCCATGGGCAAGGTCAAGGCGCAACAGCCTGAACTCGCTGCGCGTCTGCGCCTGACCATTGCTGGCGGCACCTCGCCCGATATCGCCTTTGGCGCGCAGGGTAGTTATCTGGATCAACTGCGTGCCCGTGTCGAGCGCCGCGGCCTGTCTGCGCACGTGGATTGGGAGCTGGACGTCGACGAGCGTGACATCCCCTTCCTCGTGCAACGCCACCACCTGATGATGTTGCCCTACCGCGAGTCCCGCAAACTGGCCCTGCTGGGGCAGATGCGCGGCACCAGTGGCGCACTGGCCTGGGCGATTGCCTGCGGGCGTGGCGCCATCACCTCCGATGCGCGTGCGTTTGCCGAAGAGATCAGCCATGGTAACGGCTCGTCCTACAAGCAAGGTGACGTGAGCGCGCTGGCCACGCAGATCGAAGGCGTGCTGCTCAAGCCCGAGATCCTGTCGCAATGGGCGGACCGCGCCAGTGCGCTGGCGCACGAACGTGCCTGGCCCACCACGGGGCAACGCTTTGTGGGCCACTTTCAGCGTGCCATGGCGCGTGCGCCGCGTGCCAAGGGCTCGTCGTCTGCAGGCCCGGCATCGGTGTGGTCGCAAAAGGAAAGCCTATGAGCTTGCCGGCCGCTACCCGGCGCCAGCAGTTGCGCCTTGGTGGTGCGCTGGCCTTCGGCGCCACCAGCCTGATGCTGGGCGGTGCCGCGAACGCCGGGTGGTCTCTGTGGCCGAAGAAGACGCCGCGTGCGCTGGAAATCCTGCCCATGCGGCCCGTGGTCTGGCAGGACTTTCTGGGCATCAATGCCCAGCTGCAATGGTTTGCGCCCGATGTGGCTCGCATGCAGGTGGAGCGCCTCAAGGCCCTGGGGCTGAACTGGGTGCGCCTGGCCCTGCACTGGATGCTGATCGAGCCCGAGGCCGGCAAGTTGCAGCTTGATGCCACCGACCGCATGATGAGCCTGGTCAAGCAATCTGGCTTGCACAGCCTGACCTATGTCGTGGGCACGCCGCGTTTTGCCAGCTCTGCGCCGCCCGGTGCCGACTACTCTGACAAGTTTCCACCCAAAGACCCTGCCGTGTTCGCGCAGCGCATGCAGGCCCTGGCCAGGCGCTATCCCAATGTGGATGTATGGCAGGTCTGGAACGAGCCCAATATCCCGGCCTTCTGGCAACCCCGCATCGATCCGCAAAGCTACGGTCGTCTGCTGCAGCCCGCCGTGGCCGCCTTGCGACAGGCCGTGCCAGACAAGCCCGTCGCCATGGCCGGCATGGCCTACTATAGCCAGATGGCAGGCCGCGAAGGCCTGATGCTCGATGCCATGGGCAAGCTGGGCGCCTACCAGCTCAAGCTGATCGCCTGCTATCACCCCTACACGGCCGAGCCTGAAGGTGCCGATGATGGCTCGCGCGACCTGCTCACCCACGTGCCCTTTCTCAACAAAGGTCTGCGGGCTTATGGCGTCAAGCAGATCTGGGCAACGGAATGGGGCTGGTCCAGCTATGACGGCCCTGTAGAAGAGCAGCCGCTGGTGGGCGAAGAGGGCCAGGCCGGCCACACGCTCAAGCGTCTGGCCCTGATGGCCACACAGGATTTCGACCGTGTCTTCCTGTTCACGCTGGCTGATCTGGATGACCCTCGCGTCGGCCCGCGTGACAAGCGTTATGGCCTGCTGCGCGCCAATGGCCAGCCCAAGCCGGTCTACACCGCGCTGCAACGCTTCCTGAGCATTGGCGGGCCGCGGCTGGAGCCGGCGGCCGCCCCCATGCGCATCGACGGTGGTGTGCCCGCAGGCCTGGTCAGCATCCACTGGAAGCGGCCCGATGGCAAGCAGCTCTGGATGGCCTGGGCGCATGAGCCCATGAGCGTGACCTTGCCCGCCGTGAAGTCGGGCACCTGGCATCAGCCCTTGTCAGGCACGCAGCGCGACGTGAAGGCGGTGGACGGCAAAGGCCTGGTGCTGGACGTCAGCACCGATCTGCAGATGCTGGTGTGGTGACCATGAAGCCTCAGCGCATCCTGTGGACCATGCCTTATCTGCCCTGGCCCATCACCAGCGGTGGCAAGGCTCGCCAGTACAACTTGCTCAAGGCCATGGCGCAACGCGGTCATGAAATCACGCTGCTGGTGCAATCCAAGACACCCGCCGATGCCGATGTGCAAGCCGCGCTGGCACCCTGGGTGAAAGAGCTGATCGTCTTGCCGAGGCGCTCGTTGAAGGATCCCCGCACCTTGTGGCGCGCGGCCTTCTCGCCACTGCCTTTGCTCACCACGATCAACGGTTACGCACCCGCACTGACACGGCAGTTCGAGCAACGGCTGAAGCGCCAGCGCTGGGACGTGGTCCAGATCGAGCACAGCTATGGCCTGCAGCCCTTCGAGGCCGCGCTGCGCCGGCATCAACAACCCTTCATCCTGGTCGAGCACAACGTCGAGTCCGAGTTGGGTGCGGCCACGTATGGCAAGTGGCCTTGGTGGGCGCGACCGCTGGCCCGGTATGACCAATGGCGCGCGCGCCGTTGGGAGCAGCATGCGATGGCGCTTGCCAGCCTGGTGGTGGCCGTCACGGAATCCGACGCCCGCAAGCTGTCGGCCCTGACCGCGCGCAGGCCGCATGTGGTCAGCAACGGCGCCGATATCCAGGGCTATGCCAGCGTGAAGCCCGATGGGCTCAGCCAGCGTGTGCTGTTTGTGGGCAACTACGAATACGCGCCCAATGTGGATGCCGTGGAGTGGGTGATGGAGGCCGTGTGGCCGCGCTTGTGGCAATTGCAGCCGCAGGCGCGCTTCGTGGTGTGCGGCCACGCCTTGCCCGATGCCTGGCGCCAGCGCTGGACGGATCCCCGCGTCGAGTGGCGCGGTTATGTCGATCACCTGCCCACCGTGCAGTCGCAATCGGCTGTGTTCCTGGCGCCATTGCGATTCGGTGGCGGCTCCAAGCTCAAGGTGCTGGAGGCCCTGGCGGCCAGCCTGCCCGTGGTCAGCACCACGGAGGGCTTGTCTGGCCTGGGGATGCAGCCCGGTGAGCAGGCGCTGGTGGCTGACAACCCCGAGGACATGGCGCAGGCCGTGGTCAGCCTGCTGAACGCACCTGAGCGCGCGGCCTTGATGGGCGAGAAGGCCCGCGAGTACGTTACTGCGCATTTCGACTGGCAGGCCTGTGCTCGCCAGCTGGAAGGGGCTTACGAGGCCCTGTCAGGCCAGCCCGAGAAGGAGTCCGCATGCGCGTAGGACTGGATCTCCGCCCTTTGACTGCGGCGCCGTATTCGGGCATCGGCAGGCAGGCGCTGGCGCTCTACAACACCCTGCGCCAACGACCCGATACCGAAGCCCTGCCTTTCACGAGCGCACCGCTCGCCCACCAGCATCGCACGTGGGCGTATTGCCCTGCCAAGCCTTCGCCCGTCGAGGGCCTGCACCGGCCGCAGGAGCGTTTCCGTTTCGAGCGGGACTTCCTGCCGGAGGCCATCAGCGGGCTGGCGGTGGATGTCTACATCGCCACGGTCAATATGGGCCTGCCCATCGGGCTGAGCGATGTGCGGCGCAAGCGCACGCTCTGGGTGCTGCAGTTGCATGATCTCTTTCAGATCACCCATCGCAAT
This sequence comes from Aquabacterium sp., assembly GCF_016234775.1. GTDB lineage: Bacteria > Pseudomonadota > Gammaproteobacteria > Burkholderiales > Burkholderiaceae_C > Aquabacterium. The sequence goes on from NZ_JACRAH010000019.1 coordinate 106,110, forward strand.
CGTCACGAATCTGGCCTCAAGGCTGCTTTCTACAGCTGGTTCGATCGCTGGAGCATCCGCCATGCCATGGAACTGGCCGATGCCATCTGGACGCCATCGGCCTACACCGCGCAAACCGTGGTCGATCTTTTTCCGGCCACGCAATCGCGGCTTCGCCTTCTGCCCAATGCGGTGCCGCTGGATCCTTGGCAGAAGCTGCAGCAAGACGTGTTTGCCCCGCAGCGTTACTGGTTGCTGGTGGGCACGCGCGAGCCGCGCAAGAACATCGCCTGGTTTCTGGAGGCATGGCAGCAGGCGCGCAACATGTGGCCGGATCTGATTCCCCCGCTGGTGCTCATTGGTCATCCCCGCGATGTGTCATCTGTGCCGCAGCATGTGCGTTTTGTGCATGGCATCAACGATGCCCAACTGGGCGCGTGGTATCGCCTGGCCGAGCGCTTGTGGCACCCTTCATATGCCGAAGGCTTCGGCTTGCCGGTGATCGAGGCGGCTGCTTGCGGCACACCTGTGGCCACGGCGCGAGGCTCGTCCCTGGATGAGGTCACCCCGCCCGGCGCTCTGCGCTTTGATACGCGGGATACCGTCACCCTGGTTCAACTCATGCATCAGGCCGCTCGGCAGGGCCGGGGCGAGCAGGAGTCGCCTGAAGCCTTGCGTGCGTGGGCGACGCAGTACGACCTGCCAGCCTATGCCTGCCGTGTCGACGAGCTGCTCAAGGAGCTGGCATGAGTCAGCTGCGCACCACGTTCGCCATGGCCAACTGGCTGCCTGTGCTGGCGGGCCTGCTGTTTGGCGGCCTGATGTTGCTGGCCGGCCCTCCCGCCTTGATCATGGGCGTAGTGGGCTTGATGGTCGCGGTGGCGGTGCTGGCCAGGCCGGAGCGTGGCTTCCTGCTGTTCTGCCTGATCGCGCCTTTCGTGCCCTGGACCACGGTCACCATCGGAATCCGCATGACCGTGTCCGAAGCCCTGTTGGCGCTGACCTGGGTGGGCGTTGTGCTGCAAAGGCTGATGGGGCGCATGCCGCCGGTCGAGCACGGCCCGACCGAGCGCGCCATGCTCAGGCTGATGGCCTGGAGCATCGTGCCCCTGGTGGCGGGGCAACTGATGGTGCACGAAGAAGGCAACGGGCCCGTGAACTGGCTGCGCTGGTTGCTCAACATCTCCACGCTGTTCCTGGTGCCCTTGCTCACGCCCACACCAGCCTTGCGCCAGCGCATGATGGACTGCCTGGTCATCGGCTTCAGTGCCATGCTGGCCTTGTCGCTGGGCGTGTTCATCAAGAGTCATGATGCGCGCGCCATGATCCCGGTGCTGTCGAGCCTGCACTACGCGCACCCGGAAGCGCTGCTGGACATCTTCACCGCCATGGCAGACCGCATGGCCTCGCCCTGGGTGCACCCCAACTCCACCGGTGGTGCGCTCTTGCTGGCCGTGCCGCTGGCCATGTTCTACGGCATCACGCAAAAGGGCTGGCGCCGAGCCTTGTGCCTGTTCGTGGCCTTGGGGGGCTCTGCCGGCATCGTGTTCAGTGGCTCGCGTGGCGCGTTGCTTTGCCTGGCTGCGCTGGTCATCTGGCTGGCGTACCGCCGCGTGCCGTTGGCCGGGCGTGCATTGGTGATCGGTGCCTTGCTGTCGGCCACCATGCTGGTCGCTTATCCGCCCGCGCGTGAGCGTCTAATGTCTCTGACGCAAGGCTCTCAGGACGCCAGCACCAGCGTGCGTTTCGATGAATACCGCAACTTCCACCGCGCCGTCGAGCGTTACCCACTGGGCATGGGCTTCAAGATCGAGACACCCGCGACGGGCTCAGGCCTGTTCGGTATCTCCAATCTCTGGCTCAACTACTGGTACAAGCTCGGGCTGCCGGGCATGCTGCTCTTCATGGCCTTGACCAGGGCCTGGTGGCGCGAGGTCCGTCTGACGGGTGACCTGTCGCGGATGGATGGCAGCATGGCCTTGCGCGTGGGCAGTGTGGGGGCCATGCTGGCCGCCTTGCTGACGGGCTTCATCGATCACTACTTCAGCTTCACCCAGGTCCTGATCTCCTTCTTCTGGCTGACCATGGCCATCAGCCTGCAGGCCTCGCGCCCATTGCCACAGGTGATCGCGCCAGGCGGGCAACCGAAGGCCTGATCTAGTCGGGACAGACACACACATCGTCATGAAACACCGCATCTTTCACAGCAACAACCTGCGCGAACGTCTGGCCGAGTACGCGCCACGCCTGGGTGTCGATCTGTCCACGCTGACCGAGGCCTTCGAATGGATGTGTGGCCACGATGTGGCGTTCGAGCAGCCCGGCCGAGGCGGCGTCACGCAGACCTACATCGCCTACGTCAACATCGAAAAACGCATTGAACATCCGCTGGGCAAGCGCTTCTACGCGATGCTCAGAGACGAGATCCCGGCGGGCTTCGTACCTCTGTACGGCATCAACTGGCCCACCCTGGTGGACCGCTGGCGCCGTGGCTGGGAGCAGGTCTACAACATGCTGATCAACAAGATCCCCAGCCACACCATTCGGCTGGCCTGGTTGCGCATCGGTGGCGCGAAGATCGGCAAGGGCTCGACCATCTGGCGCAACACCGAAGTGCTGGGCATGGAAGGTCTGCAGATTGGCGAAGACACTTGCATCGGCTGGCACTGTCAGATCGACGCCCGCGCGGGATTGCGCTTTGGCAACCACGTGACCGTGGCCTCGCACGCCATCATGATTGCTGGCGGCCATGACATGAAGGCGCCCGAGTTCTGGGCCTTCGGCTCCCCCATCGTGATCGAGGACTACGCCTGGATTACGACCCGCGTCATCTTGCTGCCTGGTGCGCACATTGGCGAAGGCGCCGTGGTGGCGGCCAACACGGTGGTGGCCAAGCCCGTCGAGCCTTACACGATCGTGGGTGGTGAGGGGCCGAAGGTGCTGGGCCAGCGTGTGCGCGGCCTCAACTACAAGGTGGGAGGCAAGGGCCTCTTCACCCTGTTGCACTGATCGGCCGCAGACGTGCTCGGCGCCGCCTCCCTGTTGACCCTGGTCACCCTCGCTGGTCTGGTCGCCGGCTTTGCCCGCGAATGGTTGCTGGTGGCCAGTTGGGGCGCGGGCGCCCGTACCGATGCCTTCGTGATCGCGATGTTCATTCCAGAGGCGGTGCGCAGCATGCTGGCGGCCGGCTTGCTGACGTCGTCTGCACTCACCTTGTGGCAACAGCGTGCCGCGACCGAACGTGCGCACTGGTTCAGTCAACTCAGTCAGGTGTTGGGCCTGGGGGGCTTTGGCCTGGCCGCCTTGATCAGTCTGGGCTCGCCCTGGCTGGTGCACCTCATGGGGCCTGGCCTGGCAACCGAGCCGCTGGCGCACACCGTCTCTGCCTTGCACATCCTGGCGTGGAGCCTGCCGGGGTTGGTGCTGCAGGCCTGGTGGGCCGTGCCGCGTCAGGCGGCCGGGCACTTCCTGCTCGCGGGCATGGGCTCCTTGCTCTACAACCTGCCGGCCATGTTGTACCTGTGGTGGTGCGGCCCGCAAGCGCAGGAAGATGCCCTGTCCTGGGCCTTTGTGTCGGGTAGCCTGACCATGGGACTGGTGATGCTGCCGTCTGCCTTGCGCAGTGGTCTGCGGCCGGTGTCCTTGCGTGGCAGTGCCGGTGCCTTTGCCGAGTTGGGGCACAAGCTGGCGCCCTTGCTGGGCAGCGCCATGGCCGGGCAGGGTCTGACCTTGCTGGAACGCATCGTGGCCTCGTATCTGGGCGAGGGGGTGGTCTCAGCCGTCAACCTCGCGCGCAAGCTCATCAACCTGCCGCTGATTGCGCTGCAAAGCCTCAACCAGGTGCTCTTGAGCCTGATGAGCCGCAGCGAAAGCGAGCGTGTGGCCTTGCTGCGCAAGGGGCTGGCGGCCGTCACGGTGGTGTCATTGCCAGCTTCGCTGGGCCTCATGCTGGGCGCGCCGGCCCTGGTGAGTCTGCTGTTCCCCAAGGTGCAGGGCGCCGAGGTGGTGGTGCCGCTGCTGGCAGGTTATGCGGCCGTGCTGGTGCTGGCCAGCTGGAATACCCTGTTGGCCCGCTTTCACTATGCCGAGGGCGACACGCGCGGGCCCGTCGTGGCTGAGCTGAGGGGCAGTTTGCTGCAAGCGCTGGCCTTGCCGCCCCTGGCCTGGTTGGCGGGCTCGTTGGGCATCGTGTGGGCCCTGCTCCTGGGCACACTGCTGACGGGGCAGTTGCTTTTGCGCGTGCCGGCCTTGAAGCGGGGGCTGGGCCTCGTGCCGCAGGCCCTGGTGTGCGCCCTGTGGCTGATGGCGGCTTGGTGGGGCATCAAGCCCTGGCTGAGCCAGCAAATCGTGTGGCAACTGATGCAGGCCGCTGTGGTGGGCTCGCTCTGCCTGATCGTCATGGCGCTGTGGTTGCGGCCCTGGCAGTCGCGTTGATCACGGTCGCCAACCTTCGGGGAAATGGCGTCTTCCAACAAAAAAGCCACAAAGATTTGGCAAGTTATAAAAAGCTGTGCTAAAGTCTTGGGCTTGCCTGGAGGGGTGGCCGAGTGGTTAAAGGCAGCAGACTGTAAATCTGCCCGCTTACGCGTACGCTGGTTCGAATCCAGCCTCCTCCACCAGGCAAACCTAATTCGTACATGCTGAACGTCGGATCAAGGTTGGCCAGTTTGCCCAATGCAGGCTGGTGACCATGTGAAGGCTCCCGAGCGGGAGTAGTTCAATGGTAGAACCTTAGCCTTCCAAGCTAATGACGCGGGTTCGATTCCCGTCTCCCGCTCCAAGGTCACGGTTCTGACACGTTCGGCATGCTACAGTCGCGTTCTTCGCTGAAGAGCGGGGCGTAATAAGTGTCAGGTCGGCACTGGTTTGAGTTCGGTAGCGAGCTTAAACCTGTGTCGATGCCCATGTGGCTCAGTGGTAGAGCACCCCCTTGGTAAGGGGGAGGTCGGCAGTTCGATCCTGCCCATGGGCACCACACACCCCTTTCTTCTCTTCTTTTCTTTCAGCTTTTCAAAGCCTCGATCAAGGCGCCAGGAGCGAGAAACATGGCAAAAGGTAAGTTCGAACGGACCAAGCCGCACGTGAACGTGGGCACCATCGGTCACGTTGACCACGGTAAGACCACCCTGACGGCTGCTATCGCTACCGTTCTGTCGAAGAAGTTTGGCGGCGAAGCCAAGGCTTACGACCAGATCGACGCAGCACCTGAAGAAAAGGCTCGCGGTATCACCATCAACACCGCTCACGTTGAGTACGAAACGGCTAACCGCCACTACGCTCACGTGGACTGCCCTGGCCACGCCGACTATGTGAAGAACATGATCACCGGCGCTGCTCAGATGGACGGCGCTATCCTGGTTTGTTCCGCTGCTGACGGCCCCATGCCTCAGACCCGTGAACACATCCTGCTGTCCCGCCAGGTGGGCGTG
>NZ_JACRAH010000020.1 GCF_016234775.1 Aquabacterium sp.
ATCTTGACGCCGTTGTTCAGGAAGCTCAGCTCGCGCAGGCGCTTGGCCAGGATGTCGTAGTGGAACTCGTTGTTCTGGGCAAAGATGTCCGTGTCGGGCAGGAAGTGGACTTCGGTGCCGCGCTTGTCGGTGTCGCCGATGATCTTCATCGGACTGGTCTCGAAGCCATCGCGCATTTCGATCACGCGGTCTTGCGGGATGCCCTTGCGGAATTCGATGTGATGCGCCTTGCCTTCGCGGCGCACCGTCAGGCGCAGCCATTTGGACAGCGCGTTCACGCAGGACACACCCACGCCGTGCAAGCCGCCAGACACCTTGTAGCTGTTCTGGTTGAACTTGCCGCCAGCGTGCAGTTCGGTCAGGGCGATTTCAGCGGCCGAGCGCTTGGGCTCGTGCTTGTCGTCCATCTTCACGCCGGTGGGGATGCCGCGGCCGTTGTCCGTCACCGAGATCGAGTTGTCGGTGTGGATGGTGACGACGATGTCATCGCAGTGGCCAGCCAGGGCTTCGTCGATGGAGTTGTCGACCACTTCGAACACGAGGTGGTGCAGACCGGTGCCGTCGGACGTGTCGCCGATGTACATGCCGGGGCGCTTGCGCACGGCTTCCAGACCTTCGAGGATCTGGATGCTGCCTTCGCCATAACCAGCTGCGATCTGGGCCTCGGTTTGCGCAACGGGTTGTTCAGGCTGCTGGTCGGGCTGTTGATCGGGTGTGGTGGCGTCGGTCATGGGTACAAGCGCTTGGTAAGGTTTGGACCAGCGATGTGGTTCCGCAAAATGGCCCCTAATAGGGACAGATCTCCCGGCATTTGACAATGCGGGACCCTCATTCTACCCCCTGCACCAGGGCCCTTCCGGCAGGCGGAAAACAGGTGTTTACCGGGATCTGCAAGGCCATCGCCCATGATTGCGCCAAGCAATGCACGCTTTTTCAACCTGTGAGATCAAGTTGCAAGCGAGCCGGTTCGAAAACGGAAGACGAACCACCACGCCCTCACGCGATGGATTTGCCTGAACCACCAACCGCAAGCGAAACGCCAGAAGACCCGAAAGCCAAAGTGCGTCGGGCTCAGCGTCTGCGCAAGAAGCGGCTGGGCATGTCCATCCTGTCCTACCTGATGTCATGCCTGGTGGTCGCCTTTTGCTGCTACCAGAAGCTCTTGCCCTGGGAGGCCTTGCAAGGCTTTGTGCTGGCCACCTTCGTGATCAACGCGGCCTTCTGGATCACCATCGATTCGGGCGCCAACCTGGCGTTCAAGGATCCCAGCATGACGGCCCTGCAAATGGTCGTGTCCGTGCTGCCGGCGGCCTGGGTCATGTACATCGAGGATTCAGGCCACGTCAGGGCGGTGTTTCTGCTGCTGTCCGTGGCGCCATCCATGTTTGGCGTGCTGGCGCTCAACACCCGCCAGTTCATGGTGGCCAATGGCCTGATCTTTCTGATCTACGGCGTGCTGATGACAGCCTTGTGGCGCTTCAAACCTCAGGTGCTGGACGGCCCCGTGGAAGTGCTGCAGAGCTTTGCCTTTTTCGTGGTGCTGTTCGAGATCACCATGATGGGTGGCTACATCCATCGCCTGCGAGACAAGCTTCACAAGCGCAATGCTGAACTGCACAAGGCCATGGAAGACCTGAACAACGCCATGTTCAAGATCGGCGACATGGCCATCAGAGACAGCCTGACGGGCAGCTACAACCGCCGCCATCTGCTGGACATGCTGAGCAAGGAAGCCTCAAGGGCCAACCGCGCCAAGAGCACCTTCAGCATTGCCCTGGTGAACGTGGACAACTTCCAGCAACTCAACGCGCAATATGGCGATCTGGCGGGGGACACCATGCTGTGCACCATCAGCAAGGAGATTGAATCCCGGCTGCGCAACATCGATGGATTCGGCCGCTATGGCGGCGGTGAGTTCCTCGTGATCCTGACGCAGAGCTCACTGGATGGCGCCCTGATCAAGGCAGAGCGAATCAGAGAGCAGGTCGAGAACCTGAGTTTCTCGGCCGGCAGCAGCACATGGCAAGCCACGGTATCTGTTGGCGTATCGGAGTTCCACTGCGGTGAAGACAGCGTTGAAGAGCTGATGGCACGCGCCAGTGCAGCCCTCAAGCGGGCCAAGACCACGGGCCACAACCAGGTGATCAGCGTGGTCGACGAAGCCGAACTCGGCTTCGACCAGGGCCTTAAATCCGCATTGGCATCACAACGTACTTGAAGCCTTCGTACTCGGGGTTGGTGATCAGCGCCGAGCTGTTCGAATCCTGCAGCGACACGGTGACCATGTCCTGGCTCATGTTGGCCAGCACGTCCATCAGGTAACCCACGTTGAAACCGATCTCGAAGCTGTCGCCGCCGTAATCGATGTCGAGTTCTTCCTTGGCTTCTTCCTGTTCGGCGTTACTCGAGGCAATGCCCAGCACGCCCGGTGCGAAGTTCAGGCGCACGCCCTTGAACTTTTCAGACGTCAGGATGGCCGCGCGTTGCAGCGAGGCCAGCAAGGTGGCGCGGCCCAGGGTGATGTGGTTCTTGTGGTTCTTGGGGATGACGCGGTTGTAGTCGGGGAACTTGCCCTCGACCAGCTTGGTCACGAATTCTAGACCACCGAAAGTGAACTTGGCCTGGTTGCCGGCAAAACGCATCTCGATGGTTTGTTCGGGCTCGCCTTCCTTGGCCTTGCCGTCGTCCTTGAGCAGGCGCTGCAGTTCCAGCACGGTCTTGCGCGGCAGGATGACTTCCTGCTTGGGCATGTCGACTTCGAGCGTGGCTTGCGACAGGGCCAGACGGTGGCCGTCGGTGGCCACCAGGGTCAGGGTCTTGCCTTCGGCCACAAACAGGATGCCGTTGAGGTAGTAACGGATGTCGTGCACGGCCATCGAGAAGTGCACCTGGCTGATCAGCATCTTCAGCGTCTTTTGCGGCACGCTGAAGGCGGGGCCGAAATCGGCGGCTTCCTGAACCAGGGGGAAATCTTCGGCAGGCAGGGTTTGCAGCGTGAAGCGGCTCTTGCCACCTTGCAGGGTCAGTTTGTTCTGATTGGCCGTGAGCGACACGATCTGATCGCCGGGCAGGCTCTTGAGGATGTCGCCAAGCTTTTTGGCGCCAACGGTGGTGGCGTAGTCGCCTTCATCACCGTCGAGTTGTGCCGTGGTGCGGATCTGGATTTCCAGGTCGCTGGTGATCAGCTCCAGCTGGCTGCCCGACTTCTTCAAAAGTACGTTCGCCAAGATGGGCAGGGTATGGCGTCTTTCGACGATACCGGCCACGGATTGCAGGGCGGCAAGAACTTTTTCTTGGGCTGCTTTCAACACAATCATCTTAGTCTTTCAAATTAGTCGTTGTAGTAGAGGACGACTTTTTCTGTGCACAACGCTATTTTGTCCTGATCCATCAAGGATTTAGGCCTCGTACAAGTCTGTGGATGGTACTGCTGTTCGATATGGGGACAACAGACAACAACTCTGGAAATACCCCAAGCCCTGTGGACAAGCCTCTGCTTGTTCAATTTTTGTCCACAAGTTTGTTGACTTGACAGCGGTGGTGATCACTGTCAGGACCTCTCAACAGGGCTGGAAGACGTCAAAAGGGCCGCAGTTGGGCTCGGATAAGGGTGTGAACAAAAAAAGGACAAGTGCCCTCTTATCCACAAGGCAGGCCGTTTTCGGGAAGTTGTTGTCTGTTGTCCCCAGGTCGCCAAGGCGCCTCGTCCACAGGCTTGTCCTTGCGCTAAATGCTTGATTCGCCATATAGAAATGGACTTGTCCACAGAAAAGGGCGCCCTCTACTACGACTAACACCTTTAAAAAGGAATACAGGTATGTGAAGAGAAGTCAGGGCGAAAAAAAGGAGGCTCTGGAAGCCTCCTTCTTGTTTGCCCGATCTGGCCGAAGCCGGGATCAACCTTTGAGCGTTTGCTCCAGCACGTGCAGTTGCTGGTTGAGCTCGGTGTCCTTGCCGCGCTCGCCCATGATCTTGCGCACGGCGTGCAGCACGGTGGTGTGGTCGCGGCCACCAAAGAGCTCGCCGATCTCGGGCAGGCTCTTTTGCGTCAGTTCCTTGGCCAGGTACATGGCGATCTGGCGCGGTTTGGCGATCGAGGCCGGGCGCTTTTTGCTGTACATGTCGGCGACCTTGATCTTGTAGAAGTCGGCCACCGTCTTCTGGATGTTCTCGACGCTGATCTGGCGGTTCTGGATGGACAGCAGGTCTTTCAGGGCTTCACGCGCCAGGGCGATCGTGATCTCCTTGTGGCTGAACTTGGCAAAGGCCAGCACCTTGCGCAGCGCGCCTTCGAGTTCACGCACGTTGGCACGCACGTTCTTGGCCACGAAGAAGGCGACGTCTTCGGGCATGTCGATGGCTTCCAGCGCGGCCTTCTTGATCAGAATCGCCACGCGCATTTCCAGCTCGGGTGGCTCGATGGCCACGGTCAGGCCGGAGTCAAAGCGCGAGGTCAGGCGTTCATCGATGTTGGCAAGACCTTTGGGATAGGTGTCGCTGGTCATGATGATGTGGGCCTTCTTGGCCAGCAGGGCTTCGAAAGCGTTGAAGAACTCTTCCTGCGTGCGGTCCTTGCCGGCGAAGAACTGCACATCGTCGATCAGCAGCAGATCGAGCTGGTGGTACTTGGCTTTGAGCTCATCAAACGTTTTGCGCTGGTAGTTCTTGACCACGTCGGAGATGAACTGCTCGGCATGCAGGTACAGGATGCGCGCATCGGGCTTGTCGGCCAGCAGGGCATTGCCCACGGCGTTCATCAAGTGGGTTTTACCGAGGCCCACGCCGCCGTAGATGAACAGCGGGTTGTACATGTGGCCGGGTGCACCCGCCACGTGCAGGGCGGCGGTGCGGGCCATCTGGTTGGCACGACCGGGCACCAGGTTGTCAAACGTGAGCGCCGGGTTCAGGCCCATGACCTGAGGCTGGCTGCGCGAACGGTTGGGCGCGGCGTCCTGGTATTGCGGCAGCGTGACCATGGCCGGGCCACCTTGCACGGGGGCCTGGCCTGCTTGATGACCGGTTGACTGTGGATAAGCCGCAGCCTGTTGCGGTGGCATCAGGGGCTGACCAGCGTTTGGCGCAAACTGGGCATTGGGCGGCAGGGCACGACCGGGCATGGCCATGCTGCCAGGTGGGCGCAGTGCCGGGCCAGCCTGCATGGGCATGGCGGCGCGTGCAGCCTGGGCGATGTCCAGACGGACTTCGCTGCCGTTTAACTCGGTGAGGATGCTTTCCAGGCGGGCGCTGTATTGAGTGCGGATCCAGTCCAGCATAAAGCGGTTGGGTACGCGCACGCTGACGCAGGTCACGCCCTCGGCGTGGATGACTTCTGCCGGTGGCAGGGGGCGGATCCAGGTGTTGAACTGCTGTTCAGGCAGTTCCATGGCCAGGCGCTCGCAGGTGCGCTGCCAGAGGCTGGCCAGATCGGCGGGAGAGGTAGATGCGGCCGCAGCCGCCAGGTGGGCGGATGCAGGCAATTCGGCGGCACTCATTTGTGGACAAGTCCTTCCTTGGGACGCGAATTCTAAGCGCGCCGGGGCCCGGAATTGACAGGTTATCCACAGATTTTTACCCAGGGTCAAAACACGTCACAGAGAACTGGCCCGCAGACCGAAAACATGGGGCATTGACCAAACGGACAAAAGCTGGTGTAATCGCGGGTTCTCCGGTCGTGTACCGGCTGGATTCCTGTTGGCAATTGCATCAACAGGTTAGAAACACAAGACTTGAGCCGCGGCTTACCTTGAGAGATCTTGAAGAGATCTTGAGCGTTGCGGCCTCATGAAGGACCATCATGAAACGCACTTATCAACCTTCCAAGACCCGCCGCGCCCGTACCCATGGTTTCCTGGTGCGCATGAAGACCAAGGGTGGCCGCAAGGTCATCAACTCGCGTCGCGCCAAGGGCCGCAAGCGTCTGGCCCTGTAATACAGGCTGCTGACGCTGGCTGTGCGTGATCTGGCTGCAAGCCAGGTGGCGCGCATGTCGGCCATGGTCCAGCCTGGGTGTCGATCAGACATGATCCACCTGGTGCTGGCGTGAATGAAGCCGGGTCAACGTTCATCGTGCCCGGCTTTGTTTCGACTTCGATCTCCTCATACCGTGCGTCCACCGAGTCTGAAAGCGGCTGATTTTCAGAGGGCTTTGGGCTCGCGTCCGGTTTCGCGCACGCCCCACTTCGTGTTGCACCTGCTGCCTCGTGTGCCGCAGGTTTTGTCACGTCTGGCTGATGCTGAATTGGCGGAATCCGCCAAGTTGTCAACAGGCGAGGGTGCGGACACCAACATGCTTGTGGATGACTTTGTCACAGACTTGCCCTCCAACGGGGTAACAGGCGGCCAGCTGGCCTGGCGCCTGGGTCTGGTGCTGCCTAAAAAACAGGCGAAACGTTCGGTCACCCGATCGCTGATGCGCCATCAGGCACGTGAGGCGCTGCGGCGTCATGCGCCGGCTGTGCTGGCGCAAGGCCGCTACGGTGCGGAAGTCGATGGTTGGGTGGTGCGGCTGCGCGCGCCTTTTGACCGCAAGCTGTTTCCCAGTGCCGCCTCAGATGTCTTGAAAGCGCTGGTGCGCCAGGAGCTCGACGAACTGTGGTTGCGCCTGGCTGCGCCCGCATCTGCGGGGGGACGATCGGCGACGGAATCTGCGCCCAAGCCCGCCCGCGACGCCCGAGGTGCGGCATGATGCGCGCTGCGCTGTGTCGTGCCGTGAATGCGGTGCTGATGGGCGTGGTGCGTGGCTACCGTTTCTTTCTCAGCCCCTGGCTGGGATCGGCCTGTCGTTTCACCCCTACTTGTTCCCTCTACGCGCTGCAGGCGCTGGAGCGCCATGGTCCGGCCGCCGGTTCCTACCTGGCCGCCAGGCGTCTGCTGCGTTGTCACCCGGGCTGCCCTGGTGGCCATGATCCGGTGCCCGATGTGGCACCGCGTCTGTTTTCCCGTTATTGCAACCCCTCGTCGGATTCAACTCGCTCATGAATGATCTGCGTCGCACCCTGCTGTGGTCGGTCTTTGCCGTCTCACTGCTGATGTTGTGGGATGGCTGGCTGCGTCACAGCGGTCAACCTTCCTTGTTCGAACCTGCTTCTGCTCCCAGCGCTGTGGTGGCGCCCGGCGCTTCGGGTGCCGATGCCGCCGTGCCGCAGGCCAGCACGCAACTGGCTTCGGCCGGTGGTGTACCTGTCGCTGCAGCGCAGGCTGCATCTGGTGCATCGGCGGTGGTGCCTGCTCAGAGCGAGCGCCTCACCATCACGACCGATGTGGTCAAGGCCACGATCGACACGCTGGGCGGCAGCCTGGTGAAGGTCGAGTTGCTCAAGCATCAGGACCAGGACAACCATGAACAAAATATGGTGGTGCTGGACCAGACGGCCACGCACACTTATGTGGCGCAGTCCGGCCTGATCGGTTCGAACGCGGCAGAAGGTGCGCTGCCCACGCACAAGACGCCGTTCACCGTGCTGAGCACCGAACGCACGCTGGCTGATGGCGCCAATGAACTGGCCGTCAAGCTGGAATCTGCGCCCATCAATGGCGTCAAACTGGTCAAGATTTACACCTTCAAGCGTGGCAATTACGCCATCGATGTGAAGCAGGAGGTGGTCAATGCCTCGGCGGCGGCCATCAAGCCTCAGCTTTACATGCAGCTGCAACGTGACGGCTCGGAGCCCAAGTCCATCGAAGGACCGGCAGCCATGGGCGGCCCTGTGGCCTACACCGGCATGGCGGTCTACAACGAGAAGGGCAAGTACCAGAAGGCCGACTTCAAGAGCATTGAAGAAGGCAAGGTCGAGTTCGAGAAGGTGGATGACAACGGCTGGGTGGCCATGGTTCAGCACCACTTTGCGTCAGCCTGGTTGCAAAACGACAAGATCGCCCGCGAGTTCTTTGTTCAGAAGGTGGGCACCAATTTGTATGCCACGGGCATGTTGTTCCCCTTGGGTGACATCGCCGCAGGGCAAAGCAAGTCTTTTGACGCCAAGCTGTTCGTTGGCCCTCAGGAAGAGAACAAGCTCAAAGAGCTGGCTCCTGGCCTGGAGTACACCAAGGACTACGGCTGTACCCACGTCATGGCCGCACCGCTGTTCTGGCTGCTCGACAAGCTGCACAGCCTGCTCGGCAACTGGGGTTGGGCGATCGTGGCGCTGGTGGTGCTGTTGAAGGCGGTGTTCTACCCGCTCAATGCCAGTGCCTACCGTTCGATGGGCAAGATGAAGGCCCTCAATCCACGCATCCAGGCCATGCGTGAGAACCTGAAGGACGACCAGGCCAAGATGCAGCAGGAGATGCTGAAGATCTACCGCGAAGAGAAGGTCAACCCGATCGGCGGCTGCCTGCCCATCCTGATTCAGATCCCGGTGTTCATCGCCTTGTACTCGGTGCTGTCCTCGTCGGTTGAAATCCGCAATGCACCCTGGATCGGCTGGATCACCGACCTGTCGGTGAAGGATCCGTTCTTCGTGCTGCCCGCGCTGATGACGGCCTCCACCCTGCTGCAGACCTGGTTGAACCCGACGCCGCCGGACCCCATTCAGGCCAAGATGATGTGGATCATGCCGCTGCTGTTCAGTGTGATGTTCTTCTTCGTCCCGGCTGGCCTGGTGTTGTACTGGCTGACCAACAACGTGCTGTCGATTGCCCAGCAGTGGATGATCAACAAGCAGTTGGGCATCACGAACTAAACAGGTTCAACACCCCTTCAAGACAAAACCGCCTGCGCTTCACAGCCAGGCGGTTTTTTCATGGGTGTTTGGAGAGTAAAAACTGAGACCTTGGGTACGCACCTCCGCTCATGTCCCCCGGATCAGGCTTTGCCTGATCCTCCTCCTTTACTTCGCTGCGGTGCACACCCAAGGTCTCAGTTTTGACGTGAGGTGGAGGCGGAGGTCAATCGCGCGACTGGCGCTTGAGGATCATGGCCGCCACCAGCACAGTGGCCACGGTCAGGGGCCAGACGGAAGAGGTGTCAGCGCCGGCTTCAACGCCAAGTTGCAGGTAGTCGTTGATGAGGTCCAGCATGGTGCAATCCTTTCAGTGTCGCGATATGTCAATGGTGCAATGCAACATTGATGCCATATTCGGATCAGAAGGTGACACGGGCGTGAAAAGACAAACGCACCGACATGAGCCATTCATGTCGGTGCGTGATGACGAGAAACAGTGCTGAAGCTGGAACTCAGGCGGTACGTGGGAAAGAGCCGCTGGGGGAAGAGGTGGTCTGGGCGGCTGCGGCCGGCCCTGTCGCGTGGCCAGGACCGCCGGCTTGCTGGGCTTCCAGCGCCAATTGGTCGGCTTTCATCTTCTTCCACTTCCAGGGAATGAAGAACTGACCCCAGTAGGCGTGCACGGGGTAGTAGTGCTCGTTGAACAAACCCATCTTCGCAGGGCGAACCTGGCCTTGCGGGCGGTAGACGAAGGTACCGAACAGGTGATCCCACAGCATGAAGACGCTGTAGTTCTTGGCCTCTTCGATTTTGTTGGAGTGGTGCCAGCGGTGCTGCTCGTTGGTGCCGATGATGTAGTTGAGCGGGCCGAAGCTGAAGGCCACGTTCATGTGCGTGATGGTGGCCAGCACGCTGCCGATCACGCCGCTGAGGATGAAGGCTTCCTGGCTGACGCCGGTCTGGAAGGTCACGAAGATGGGGACCAGGCGTCGCCAGATCAGATCAAGTGGATGGGCGCGGCTGGCATTGAGCACGCTCAGGCGGTGCGCGCAGTGGTGCACGCTGTGCAGGCGCCAGAAGAAGTCGATCTCGTGGCCCATGCGGTGGGTGACGTAGAACATGAAGTCGAACGTCATGTAGGCGATGGTGACCTGCGCCCAGAAGGGCAGGTTGTGGGCAGCCATGCTCTCAGGCAGCAAGCCGTACTTGAACAGCAGGCCGGAGCCCGTCAAGGCCACCAGGGTGTGGATGAAGAAATTCTGGAAGGCGGTGATGGCCATCAGCACGCCGTTGTGCAGCCAGTCGTTGAGGACCTCGCCCTTTTCGAAGTCATTGGACTGCTCGGGCCACACGTACTGCATCACCGTGGCGATCACATAGTAGGGGCCCAGGAAGTGGGTAAAGATCTTGTCGGGCTCGAAGTTGAAATGCAGCACGGTATAGATACCGAGCGCCACCGAGCCAAACAAAAACAACCAGCTTGAAAAACGCTTCAACATAAATGCATCCCGTAATGCGATGCGAGGTTAGGGGCGGGGGCTGCCCGCGTCATCGGGGTTTGTGCCCAAACTCCCGCAGGTGAGGGTGCCAACAAGAGACAATCGGGGCAACTTGTTGATTCAAGGCAATGTCCCCGTCCGATTTGGAGGGGTTTGGCAAGCTTGGAAGGTGTGGATCGATGTCCTGGCGTGAGCGCAATGTCCCTATCGTGGCTGTGGCCACTGCTTCTGGCCGCGGTGCCGTGGGCATCGTGCGGGTGTCCGGCAAAGGGCTGCAGCCACTGATTCAGGCTGTGTGCGGGCGTGAACTGCAGCCTCGCATGGCCACTTACGGGCCCTTCAAGGATGCGCACGGTGAAGCGCTGGACCAGGGTCTGGCGATCTTCTTCCCGGGGCCACACAGCTACACGGGCGAAGACGTGCTGGAACTGCAAGGCCACGGTGGCCCGGTGGTGATGCAGCTCTTGCTGGCGCGCTGCCTGGAGGCGGCGGCCGAGCTGGACCCGGCGACCGAGCGCGCCCGCCTGCCCGGCTTGCGCCTGGCCGAGCCGGGTGAGTTCACCCAGCGCGCCTTCCTCAATGACAAGATCGACCTGGCCCAGGCCGAGGCCATTGCCGACCTGATTGACGCCAGCACGGAAGCGGCCGCCCGCTCGGCCACGCGCTCCCTGGGTGGGGTGTTTTCCAGAGAGATCGAAGCCTTGCGCGATCAGTTGATCAACTTGCGCATGCTGGTCGAAGCGACGCTGGACTTCCCGGAAGAGGAAATCGACTTTCTCGAAAAGGCCGATGCCCGTGGGCGGCTGAACCGGGTGGCCGCCACGCTGGATGGCGTGCTGGGGCAGGCCCGCCAGGGTGCCTTGTTGCGCGAGGGCCTGCAGGTGGTGCTGGCCGGCCAGCCCAACGCGGGCAAGAGTTCACTGCTCAATGCCCTGGCCGGGGCGGAGCTGGCCATCGTCACCCCGATCGCGGGCACCACCCGTGACAAGGTCAGCGAGACGATTCAGATCGAAGGTGTGCCCCTGCACGTGATCGATACCGCCGGCTTGCGCGCCGACCATGAGGCGTCTGACGAGGTCGAGCGCATCGGCATGGCGCGCAGCTGGGAGGCCATCGGGCAGGCCGATGCCGTGCTCTTCCTGCATGACCTGACCCGCATGGCCGAGCCGGCCTATGTCCAGGCAGATGCCGATATCGCCCGGCGCCTGCCTGAAGGCGTGCCCGTGGTGCATGTGTTCAACAAGGCGGATGCGGTGGCCGTGGATCCCTCCGCGCTGCAGTCCCAGGCCCAGCCTGAGGGGCCGCTGCTGGCCTTGTCGGCGCGCACGGGTGATGGCCTGCAGGCCCTGCGCCAGACCCTGCTGCAGATTGCCGGCTGGCAGGCGGCCCAGGAGGGCGTGTTCATCGCCCGCCAGCGCCATGTGCAGGCCTTGCGCCTGGCGCGTGAGCATCTGGAGATGGCACAGGCCCACGCCGCCTTGAGCGACGGTGCCCTGGATCTGCTGGCCGAGGAACTGCGCCTGGCGCACAACGCCCTGGGCACCATCACCGGCGCATTCTCGGCCGATGACCTTTTGGGTGAAATATTCACGCGTTTTTGCATTGGCAAGTGATCTGCCTGACGCGGCTGGGCGCTCACGTGGTATGACTGTCCATCTTGCAAATGGGTTGAGCTCGTCATGGCCAGACAACAAATCAGTCGGTTGGCTTCAAAAGCTGCCCACCGCCAGGCCTTGATGCATTAAATTCAGAAACTTGCGCTGCAGGGCGTCGATTGAGCGAGCGAACTTGAGGCACCGATGGATTCCACAGCACTGATTCAGGCGATTCAGACGCTCAACACGGAAGATGCATTCCGTCCGCGTCTGGATCCCCAGCAATGGCGGACCTTCTGTCAGTACTTGACACGTCACGAGTTGCGATCGGGTGACCTGCTGGTCAAGCAGAGTGACCACGACCGCACGGTGTACTTCCTCGGTCAAGGCTCTCTGCAGGTGTTCGTCACCGGCGCCACGCCAGGGGCATCGCGCATTGCGATCCTGCGGCCGGGCTCCATCTGTGGCGAGCCGGGTCTGTTTGCCGATGGGCCGCGCATGGCCAATGTCGAGGCGATGACACCGTGTGTGATCTACGCCTTGCGCTTGCCCCGGTTTGAAGAGCTGGCCGCCCGTGTGCCTTCGGTGGCCGTGGAAGTGGTGAGGGCTGCGGGTTCGGTCATGGCCCAGCGCATGCGCGCGAACATGACCCGTCAGATCCCGTCGGCCTGACAGGCGCTGGTCGCTTGCAGGTTCGTGTCGGGTGCCGTGCCAGACATAAGAACAAGAATTGAACAGTGGAGTTTTTCGTCAATGTCAGTGAGCTCAGGTTTGCGCCGACCAACCATTCTGGTGGCCGACGATTCCCCTCAGAACATCGAATTGCTGTCCAAGGTGCTGGGGCAGGATTACCGCATCAAGGTGGCCACATCGGGTGAGAAAGCCCTGGCCATCGCGTATTCCGACGAGCCGCCTGATCTCATCTTGCTGGACATCATGATGCCGGACCTCAGCGGGCACGAGGTGTGCCGCCGCATCAAGGCCAATCCGGATCGCCGCCGCATTCCCATCATCTTCGTGACGGCCATGAGCACGGTCGAAGATGAAAGCCTGGGCCTGAGCCTGGGCGCCGTGGACTACATCACCAAGCCCATCAGCCCGCCGCTGGTGCAGGCTAGAGTGCGCACGCACCTGGCCTTGTACGACCAGTCTCGCGAGCTGGAGCGCATGGTGGCACAGCGCACCAGCGAGCTGGTGGCCACGCGCCAGCAGATCATCCGACGCCTGGGCCGCGCCGCCGAGTTCAAGGACAACGAGACTGGCAACCATGTGATCCGCATGAGCCACATCTGCCGCCTGATCGCGCAGCAGGCCGGGCTGGGGCCCGAGGCCGTGCAACTGCTGTTCCAGACAGCCGCCATGCACGATGTGGGCAAGATCGGCATCTCCGATCAGATCCTGCTCAAGCCCGGTCCGCTCAATCCGGAGGAGCGCAAGGCCATTCGCCAGCATCCCCAGATGGGCGCTGACATCATCGGTCGTCATGACAACGAGTTGCTGGCCACGGCCCGCACGATCGCATTGACCCACCATGAGCGCTGGGATGGCGCAGGTTATCCGCAAGGCCTCAAGGGCGAGCAGATTCCGCTGTTTGGCCGCATTGTGGCCATCGCCGATGTGTTCGATGCCTTGATGAACCGCCGGCCTTACAAGGAAGCCATGAGCGCCTCGCAGGCTCTGGCCGTGATGGCCGAGGAGCGTGCCGGGGCCTTTGATCCGACCTTGCTGGATTGCTTCTTCCAGCAGCAGTTCGAGATCTTGCGCATCATGGATCTGTACTCCGAAGAGCGCGGCGCCGTGGCCGAGATGGTCAACTGAGTCTGGAGGGCCCGGCCATGGCCGGGTTCAGGCCTGTACGGTGATGCGCTGCAGGGATTTGCCTGCCTGATCGAAGTCATAGCGTTCCAGGGCGCGTTGCAACTCGCCTACCTGGGGATGCTGGCGCAGTGATGCGCGGGCATGCAGCAGGTCGTGCAGCAGCTCCCTGGCTTGCGCATCGTTGTCTTCAATCAGCGTGCGCAAGCGCAGCCAGAATGGCCTCAGGGCTTCATCGTCCAGGCTGGCTTGTTGCTGTTCGATCACGTCAGCGCGTGGCTTGTTGAGACGGTCGATATCGGCCAGCACGGCTTGCAGGGCGTCCAGCGTCTTGGCGAGCTGGGCGTGCACCTGGGCGCGGTTGTGTTCAGGCGTTTCATCCGCAATCTTGCTCTGCATGAGGGCTTCCAGTTGGGTGACGTCTTGAAGCAGCCTGGTGGCGCCGATATTGCCGGCCAGGCCCTTGAGGGTGTGAGTCAGCAGCAGGGCGGCCTCCTCGTCGGGTGCGGCCGTCAGTTGCGCCGCGAAATCGTGCTGGGTCTTGGCAAAGCCCTTGAGCAGGCGCAGGTACAGGTCCATGTTGCCCATGCAGCGAGACAGGCCGTCGGCCGTGTCCAGGCTGCCGAGGTGGCCTGCCGGTTGTGCGTCTGTGTCAATGGCTGGTGTGGCTGAGGTGGCGGTGGGCGAGGCCATGGCTTGGTCGGGTCGGGGGGGCACGGCAGGCTGGGCTGGGCTGATCCAGCGCGCCATGATGGTGAACATCTGGCCCAGGTCCAGGGGTTTGGTGATGTGGTCGTTCATGCCGCAACCCAGGACGCGTTCGCGATCCGCGGCCATGGCACTGGCGGTCATGGCGATCACGGGCAGGCTGTGCCATTCGGGGCGTGCACGGATGCGCTCGGTGGCGGTGTAGCCATCCATCACGGGCATCTGGCAGTCCATCAGCACACCGTCAAAGGGACCTTCAGCGGCGAGCCTGTCGAGGCACTCCTGGCCGTTGGCGGCGGTGACCACGCTCAGGCCGGCGCGCTGCAACAGATCGCAGGCGAGCTCCTGGTTCATGGGTTGGTCTTCCACCAGCAACACGCGCGCACCGGCGAGATGGCGCTGGGCCTGCTTGAGCACGCGGCTGGTGTTGCCGGAGACGATGGGCGCCGCGCTGGTCTTGCCCAGTACGCGAGAGAGCGTCTCCAGCAAGGTAGAGGGCGTGACCGGTTTGTTGATGACGCCAGACAGGCCCACGCCATCCGCTGCCTTCAGGGCTTCTTCGCGCGCGAAGGCGGTGACCAGCAGCACGCATGGCCGTTGCTCCGGCGGAATGGACAAGGCATGGCGCGCAAAGGCGATGCCGTCCATGCCGGGCATCTTCCAGTCGGTCAGCAGGATCTGGTGAGGCTGCCCTGCGGCCTGTGCCGATTGCATGCGGGCCAGTGCAGCCTCGCCGCTTTCTGCCGCTTCGACATCCAGGCCTAGCCGGCGCGCCATGTCGCCCAGCACCTCGCGTGCGGTGGCGTTGTCATCCACCAGCAGCAGGCGTTTGCCTTGCAGTTCGGTCGCGGTGAGGGCGCGCGGTGGGCTTGATTGCTGTTGCAGGCCAAAGCGTGCGGTGAAGTGGAAGGTCGAGCCCTTGCCCGGCTGGCTGTTGACCCAGATGCGCCCGTTCATCATCTCCACGAGCTGGCGCGAGATGGTCAGGCCCAGGCCGGTGCCACCGTATTGACGGGTGGTGGAGTTGTCACCCTGGGTGAAGGGCAGGAACAGGCGCTCGATCTGCTCGGGGTTCATGCCGATGCCGCTGTCGCGCACCCAGAAGTGCAGCACGACATCGGAAGGATCCAGGCGCTGTACTTCGCAGCCGATCACGATCTCGCCGTGGCTGGTGAACTTGATCGCATTGGTGCCCAGGTTGATGAGGATCTGGCCCAGGCGGATGGGGTCGCCGATCAGGGCGGTGGGGATGTCGGGGGGGGCCGTGAACAGGAGCTCCAGGCGCTTCTCTTCGGCACGCATGCCCAGCACATCGGCCATGTTGCTGATGACGCTTTCAAGCTGGAAGTCGGTGTACTCCAGTTCCAGCTTGCCGGATTCAATCTTGGACACATCCAGCACATCGTTGAGGATCTGCAGCAGGTTGCTGGCAGCACGGTGGGCCTTGTCCACGTAGTTGCGCGCCTTGGGCGGCAACTCGTCCATCAGCGCCAGGTGTGTCATGCCCATGATGGCGTTCATGGGCGTGCGGATCTCGTGCGACATATTGGCCAGGAAGCGGCTCTTGGCGTGCGTGGCGGCCTCCGAGGCCTGCTTGGCGTTGCGCAGGGCGGCTTCGGTCTGCTTGCGCGCGGTGATGTCCTGCACGATGCCGCAGAATTGCTTGCGCCCATCATGCTCGAAGGGGATGAGCACCACCTCGGCATCGAAGGCTTCGCCATCAAGCCGGGTATGACGCCACTCCATGGTTTCCGCCTGGCCGGTTTGCGAGGCGCGTTGCAGGATGTCCAGCGAGTCTGCCTTCTGAATGAAGCCGGCTGGGGACAAAGGCGGCTTGGAGGGCAGCAAGCCCAACAGGGCCTGTTCGCTGTCGCCGCCGAAGAGCTCGACCGCGCGCGGGTTGCAGCGGGTGATGCCCTGGTCCAGGCTGTAGAAGATGAAGGCCACGGGCGCGTGCGTGAACACGGCCTGCGAGCGGGCTTCCGTGTCCTTGCGCGCGGTGACATCGGACCAGTAACCGTTATAGGTGCGGGTGCCATCGCCGTGCGTGAGGCACTGGCTGTCACAGCGGATCCAGCGGCGTGTGCCGTGGTGGTTCAGTGCAAACTCGACGGCGCCCGTTGGTGGCTGGATGGCGCCACTTTGCCCCGCAACGCCGTGCATGAGCTGCCAGGCTTGCTGGGGATCATTCATGAGGATGTCCCGTGGGATGCCCAGCAGTTTTTCTGCACCTTCTCCGATGAAGGTGAAATGGCCGCTGCCACGCACGGGCTGGCGATAGCAGAACACGGTCAGGGGCAGGGCGTGGGCCATGTCCGACAGGTCTTGCTTGGCGCGCACCAAGGCGTTCTGGCGGGTCTGTCGTTGGGCACGCATGGTGAGCAACCAGTAGCCGGTGATCAAGGCCAGGGCACAGGCGATGGACCAGCGCACGATGATGGGGGTTTCGCTACTGAGGGGCACCAAGGCCCAGGCCGTCAGGCTGCCGTAGTCCAGGGGTAGGGATACGGCCATGAAACGCCCGTCGGGCCGATCGACCAGGGGCACAGTGCGGTCACCCACGCGCAGCATGTCGATGTGCCAACCCAGGTCCTTCGGGGCTTGCAGGTAGCGCTTCTGTGCGGTCTCGTTGTCGATGGATTGAGGGCCTTGCAGCTCGCTGCGGCTGAGCATCAGCTGACTCTGGTTGCCCAGCACGATCACGCCGTATTCATCGGTGGCGAACACGGGTGACGTGACATGTCGAAACAGCTTGGAGAGATAGGCCGATTCGTACTGGGCCACGACCACGCCGGTGCCCAGTTCATCGTCCGTGACGCGGGCGGAGAAGTAAAACCCAGGTGTCTTGCTGATGCGGTTGACGCCAAACTGAAAGCCGGAGTTGGTTTCAATGGCACTGGTGAAATGACGCTGCGCACGAAAGCTGGCACCCAGGCTGCTGTCCTTGTTGGGTGCGCTGGCGTCGGCAATCACCGTGCCGTAGCGGTCGAGCAGGAAGAGTTGATCGACGTTGAAGTTCAGTGCCAGGTGAGCGAGAGCCTTGCTGGCTTCGACATGACGCGGGCTCTTGAGCAACTGCGCTTTGATGGCGTCTCGGTTGGCGTCGGTGACGCTTTGGCTGTCGGGCAGTGCGGCCTCACGCAGCAGCGCTTTCAGCTCTTTCTGGTTGCTGAACGCGGCAGGCAGGACGGACAAAAGGTGGAAGGTGCTTTTGACACTTTCCCTCAACGCGGCGAGTTGGGCCTCGAATGTGGCCAATTGATCTTGCCGATGGGTTTCGATGTCTTGATGGATGCGCCAGCTGCCACTGGCTGCCACCAGCGCGGTCCACAATAGGGCTGCCTTCCATAAACCGGGGTTGGTCCGGAGGCTGGCCATGTAGCCTTGCGCTTGTTCGCGTGGCGAGTGAGGCTCGGTGGACCCGTCGTCCATGCAAGGTGTCTCCTGTTTGGCGATGACGCCGTGGGAATGCCCAGCGACCAATGGGCACTGAGTGTGCACGGACTTGGGGGTTCAGCCTAGGGGGGTTATGCGGTCAATGCGGCGGAATGTTGGCCTTTGTGCAACAGGTCGGCCTGTAAGAAAACCTCGTGTCTTGTTGGTCAGGGCCTCAGGCTCAGGGGGCAAAGATCACCTTGACTGACGCGTCCAGGGCTGACTTGTCGATCACACCCACGATGTTGGGGTTATGGGCGATCAGCTTCTTGGTTTCCGTCGAGTCTTTCACCTCTTTCGGCGCATTGCCTGTGCCGGTAAAGACCAGGCGCGACCAAGTGGATCGCGCTTGAGAGTCGGTTTTATCCAGAACCATGGACAGAAACTCGTCTCGCAGCGGCCCTGATTCGATGATGGCGGTGATGGCCGGGTTGCCGTTGGGAAAGGCTCTGATTTTGCCCAGAAAGAGATCGGTAACTTGTTTCTGGGTCAAGGTGCTTACGTCGCTCTTGGCGCTGGCGACAACCACAACATCCGCCTGACTGTCTGGTACCAAGGTAGCCCATGCCAATGTCAATGCCATTGCCTTGAATTGCAGATTTTTGATCATGGCGGCCCCCCCTTGTTAGAACACGAAGTCAAGGTTGAGGGTGATCACGTTCACCTGACCTTTATCTTTGTCGAACTCATTGAGCGAGCCTCCTGCTGTAGGTGGACTGATCACCCCGGCAGTCGAGTTGGGAAAGGTGGATGTCAACATGGTGTAGTCAAGCTTCAGCGCCACCTTGGGTGCGAAATCCCAGCGAACTCCCAGGCCCCATTCTTTGCGCGTAGCGTTGCCGAACAACACTTTTTCGTTGGAGGTGGCCACGTACGGGGCCGTGCCAGTCAAGCCGGGGTGATCTGCGATGGTCATTTCGCCGTATCGAAGATAGGGCGTCCAGGCGTCCCAGCGTCTGGATGTTTGTACGTACCAGCCTTTGGTGTCCGGTACGGCCAGCGAGTTGCCCAAGCGCGTCGTGAACTCCGCTTGCACCGCATAGGCCTCATGCTCGTAAAGCATGCCTGCCGTCAACATCTTGACTTTGATGCCTGACAGCGGCGTTCGTTCGGCAATGACGCTCGTGCAGTTGTCACAAGCGGGCGATGTGCGGCTACGAAGGAAGTCGTACGACGCCATGTAGGTGGGCGTCAGGGTGAGATCAAGGTCGAAATGGGTATAGCCAACACGGCCTGTCCAGTCGCCATGGGTGGCCTTGAGTGCGCCCCCAAACACCTTGTTGATTCTGTACGCGCCCGATGCCGTCGCCACAGAGGTTTTGCCGTACAGACCCGTCCACGTCAGGTCCGTGTTGCCCAGGTGCTGATCCCAGCTGACGGTTGAGCCATCCAGATTGGTGATGGGGTTGAGCCCGTACATGACCTGAAAGGGCCGCACGGCAGTCTGGGCGTAACCCAGGTTGCGCGCATCCGAGATCATGAACAGCGGCGCGACGACCCGGCCGAGCTTGATATGGAGATCTGGTGATGCAGCCCAACCCAGATAGGCCCATTCGGTCAGAGGCCGCCAACTGCCATCGTAGGTCGTGCCATCGATCTTCTTGTGTGAGACCAGTTGCACAACGCCTTTGAGCTGACCGGTAGGATTGACCGTGCCTTGTACGGCCAAGATGGTGTCGCCATCCATGCGGATGTCGCCTTCAGAGCCAGCGCGTGCGCGGTTATCGGCCTTGTAGCGCACGTTGTCCGTGTCGGACTGGTATGCCCCTATGGTGCCAAACCCGGCCACGCTGAGCCAATCGCCGAAGTCATACCCCGCGTGCGCGGCCGAGGAGCTGAGCAAGCCCGCCGCTGTCATCAGGGTCACCAAGGCCCGTTTGTTCATTGACCATCTCCTGAAAGATGAACCCCTGATGGAGGGCCCCGGAGTTTGATGGTTGTTCGGCTGATTGGTGGTGTGATCCCGTGGTTCCGGGAATTGACCACCGCCGAAATTCCATATACGAGGAAATGAGGGCTCAGCCTTTGAGCAAGAGGCTTTCCGCTCTGGAGAGGTCCTGGGGTCTGCCGGAAAGCACCAGGGTGTCGCCCACGTGCAGGATCAGCTCGCCACCGGGCACCACGACCTGGCCTTCGGCGCGCCGCACAGACACCACCGCCACGCGAGTGTCTTTCTGGTCCAGGCTGGCAGCCAGTGTGTGCCCGATGCAGGCCGAATCCGCCGTGAGGGTGACCGACAGCAGGCGCTGCAGTTCCAGTTCATCCACGCTGTCGTCATCTGCACCGTGGAAGTAGCCGCGCAGCAGGCCGTAGCGGGCCACACGCTGGTCCTGCACCATGCGGATCACGCGGCGCATGGGCACACCCACCAGCGCCAGCGCCTGCGAGGCCAGCATCAGCGAGCCTTCGATGGCCTCGGGCACGATCACGGTGGCGCCTGCGCCTTGCAACTCATCGAGGCTGCTGTCGTCGATGGTGCGCACCACCACCGGCACGCTGGGTGCATGGTCGTGCACCAGGTGCAGGATCTTCTTGGCCGACGGGGTGTTGGGGTAGGTCACCACCACGGCCGAAGCGCGTGACAGGCCGGCGGCCACCAGGCTTTGCAGGCGGGTGGCGTCCCCGAACACGACGTGGTGGCCGGCTGCGGCGGCCTGGCGCACGCGATCGGGATCGAGGTCCAGTGCCATGTAGGGAATCTTTTCCTGCTCCAGCAGGCGAGCCAGGTTCTGACCACTGCGCCCGTAGCCGCAGATCAGCACGTGCTTTTCGGTGTTGATGGCCTTGGTCGCGATCTTGGTCATGGCCAGCGATTGCATCAGCCAGTCGGTGGACGACACGCGCATCACGATGCGGTTGCTGTACATGATGATGAGCGGTGTGGCCAGCATGGACAGCACCATGGCGGCCAGCAAGGGGCTTTCGACCTGATGGGGGATGAGCTTCTGAGCCGAGGCGAGCGACAGCAGCACGAAGCCGAATTCGCCGGCTTGTGCCAGGTACAGGCCCGTGCGCAGGGCCACGCCGGTGCTGGCACCAAACAGTTTGGCCAGGGTGGTGATCAGGCCGAGCTTGAACAGCAAGGGGCCGGTGGCCAGCATCAGCACGAGCGCCCATTGTTCGTACAGGCTGTGCCAATCCAGCTTCATGCCGATGGTGATGAAGAACAGGCCCAGCAGCACGTCGTGGAAGGGGCGGATGTCGGTCTCCACCTGGTGCTTGTATTCGGTCTCGGCGATCAGCATGCCGGCGACAAAGGCGCCCAGTGCCAGCGACAGGCCGAAGTGCTCGGTCAGCCAGGACAGCCCCAGCGTGACCAACAGCAGGTTGAGCATGAACAGCTCTTCGCTCTTGCGGCGGGCCACCAGATTGAGCCACCAGTGCATGATCTTTTGCCCGCCCGCCAGCAGCACGATCAGCAGGCCCGCGGCCTTGATGCCGGCCAGCATCAGCGTGCGGGTCATCTCCGAGGCGGAATCGCCCAGGGCAGGGATCAGCACCAGCAGCGGCACCACGGCCAGATCCTGGAACAGCAAGATGCCGATCACGCGGCGCCCGTGTTCGCTTTCCAGCTCCAGCCGGTCGGCCATCATCTTGACCACGATGGCGGTGCTGCTCATGGCCAGCGCGCCGCCCAGGGCAATCGCGCTTTGCCAGTTGATGCCCCAGCCCAGCAGGCCACCGTGGTGGCCCATATAGCTGAGCACGGCGCTTAAGGCCAGATGCCCGATCAGGGTGGCGACAATCGTCAGGCCCACCTGGCTGAAGCCCAGCCCGAACACCAGCGAGCGCATGCTCTTGAGTTTGGGCAGGTTGAACTCCAGCCCGATCACGAACATCAGGAAGACCACACCGAATTCGGCGAGATACTGCACGCCTGCCGAATCCTTGGCCAGAGCCAGTGCGTTGGGACCGATCACCACGCCGACCGCCAGGTAGCCCAGCATGGGAGGCAGTTTCATCAGACGGCACAACACCACACCGATCACGGCGGCAAACAGATACAGCAGTGTCAGATCGAGCGTGGTGGCCATAGAGTCCCTAGAATCTCTTGATCCTACCCGGGGTCGCTGCCAAATGTTCAAATCCGCAGCGCTTCGTTGACTTCTCCTTACTTCATGTCAGCCCAATCACACCCTCAAGACGCCGTTGTAGCGCTGGCCCGTCAGGCCTTTGACATCGAGGCGCGTGCCTTGCTCGATCTGCGCGAGCGCCTGCAAGGCGAGGCGGGCGCAGCCTTCACCCAGGCGGTGGACGCGATGCTGGCCTGCCAGGGCCGCGTGGTGGTGATGGGCATGGGCAAGAGCGGGCACGTGGGCCGCAAGATCACGGCCACACTGGCCTCGACCGGTACACCGGCCATGTTCGTGCACCCGGCGGAAGCGCACCATGGCGATCTGGGCATGGTCCAACCTGGCGATGTGGTGCTGGCCATTTCCAATTCGGGCGAGAGCGAAGAGCTCACCGCCTTGCTGCCCGTCATCAAGCGCCTGGGCGTGCGCCTGCTGGCCATGACGGGGCGCCCTGGCTCTTCCCTGGCGCGCCATGCCGACATCGTGCTGGATTGCGCCGTGGCCCAGGAGGCCTGCCCGCTCAACCTGGCCCCGACCGCCAGTACCACGGCCCAGATGGCCCTGGGTGATGCGCTGGCCGTGGTGCTGCTGGAGCTGCGCGGCTTCAAGGCCGAGGACTTTGCCCGCTCCCACCCCGGTGGCTCGTTGGGCCGCAAGCTGCTGACCCATCTGCGCGACGTGATGCGCGCCGGTGATGCCGTGCCGCGCGTCAAGCCAGACGCCAGCTTTGGCGAGGTGATGCGAGAGATGAGCGCCAAGGGCCTGGGCTCGACCGCCGTGGTCGATGAGGCCGGCCGCATCCTGGGCGTGTTCACCGACGGTGACCTGCGCCGCAAGATCGAAGCGGGCATCGACCTGCGCGCCAACACCGCCGCAGAGCTGATGACGCCTTCACCACGCACCATCCGCGATGATGTGCTGGCGGCCGAGGCCGTGTCCCTGATGGAGGCCTATCGCATCACGACCTTGCTGGTGGTGGACGGGCAGGGCGTGCTGGTGGGCGCCGTCAATACCAACGATCTGATGCGTGCAAAGGTGATCTGATGCGAGCCCTGGTCTCTACCATGAACTTCTCGGTGGCCTTGCGCCATCACGCCATGAGCATCCGTGCGGCCATCTTTGACGTGGATGGCGTGTTGACCGACGGCACGCTCTATATCAGCGAGGCAGGCGAGACGCTCAAGGCCTTCCATGCCCTGGATGGCCACGGCCTGAAGTTGCTGGCCCAAGGCGGCATCACCCCGATCGTGATCACCGGTCGCGACTCGCCAGCCGTGCGTCGTCGTCTGAAAGACCTGGGCGTGACGCAAGCCGTCTTCGGTGCGCATGACAAGCTTGCTGCGGCAGAGCCGATTCGCACGGCCCTGGGCCTGCGCTGGGACCAGATCGCGGTGATGGGTGATGACTGGCCTGATCTGCCCTTGCTGGCGCGAGCCGGTCTGGCGGTGGCGCCCGCCAATGCGCACGCCGAGGTCAAGGCGGTTGCTCACCATGTCAGTGCTTTGCGTGGTGGCGAGGGCGCGGCACGTGAATGCTGCGATCTGCTGTTGTGGGCCACGGGCCATTACGAGCGCCTGCTGCACAGCCATCTGCAAACCCTGGACACGACGTCCGACGGGGCCCGCACATGAACCAGCGCTGGTGGCTCTGGCTGGAGCGCGCGCAGGCCACAGTGCCTTTGCTGGCGGTGGCGGGCCTGGCTGGTTTCAGCTGGTGGCTGGTGCAGTCCTCACCCAAGTTTGGCGGCGATGCGCGGTCTGCGCAGACATCGTCATCGCCGGATTTCGTCCTGGACAAGGCCCGGGTCGCGCGGTTCAATGCGCAAGGGCGCATCGAGGCGGTGCTGGATGGGGCGCAAATGCGGCACTATGCCGATACCGATCGGCTGCAGATCGACCAACTGGTATTGTCTGCCCGTGATGACAAGGGCACGGGGCTCAAGGCCAGCTCGCTGTCGGGAGAGGCTGATCACAAGGCGGAGTTGGTGACGCTCAATGGTGGTGCGCGCGTGACCGCCTTGCCCGCTGCCGATCAGGGCTTGGGCCCGCGCAATCGCCCCGTGTACTTTGAGGGTGAAATCCTGCGCATTGACACCCGCACGCGCGTGGTGTCGTCCAGCGAACCCGTGCGCCTGCGACAGCAGGGCAGTGAGGTGCGTGGCCAGAACCTGCGCTATGACGATCGCACCGGCATCACCGATCTGGGCGGCCGTGTGCATGGGCACTACGACGCGCCATGATGGCCGAGGCCTCCCGCAGGTTGATTTTCATCACTGGCGCGTCCAGCGGCATCGGGCAGGCGCTCGCGACAAGGTACTTGCAGGCCGGCTGGCGTGTCGCCCTGGTGGCCCGTCGTGTGGCTGAGATGCGCGAATGGGCGTCGTCACAGGGTTGGCCGGTCAGCCAATGGGCGGTGTATGAAGCCGATGTGCGCGACGAGGCCGCCATCGCTGCGGCGGCACAGGCCTGCATGGAGAGTCAGGGCTTGCCGGATGTGGTGGTGGCCAATGCGGGCATCAGCATCGGCGTGGACCTCAGCCTGGCGGAAGACCTCACGGTCCTGCGGGACCTGATGGACACCAATGTCATCGGCCTGGCCGCCACCTTCCAGCCTTTCATCTCGGCGATGAAATTGCGCGGCCACGGCACCCTGGTGGGCGTGGCCAGCGTGGCGGCGATTCGTGGCATGCCTGGGCACGCGGGCTATTGCGCGGCCAAGGCCGCCGTGGTGCAGATGTGCGAGACCTTGCGCGGCGAGTTGCGCGCACACGGTGTGCGTGTGGTGACCTTGGCGCCTGGCTACATTGACACGCCCTTGACGCGGGCCAATCAGTACCCCATGCCCTTTTTGATGAAGGCCGAGGCTTTTGCCGATCAGGCTTTCACAGCGATCGGGCAGGGTGTGCGCTGGCGCGTCATCCCATGGCCGATGGGCCTGGTGACGATGCTGCTGCGCTGGATGCCGCGCTGGCTGTTCGATGCCATTGCGGGCTCACAGCAGCATCGCAAGAAGCAGCGTCGTCAATAACCAAGCAGCGGTGGGCAGATGGTCAGTCGTGGCCGTGCCCATGACCGTGGCCTCGCCCACGGCCGTGTCCGTGGCCGCGGTCTCCGTCCCGATCGTCACGGTCGTATCTGCGGCGGTCGTCACGGTCATAGCGGTCGTGATCACGGCGATCCCAGTCGCGGCGATCATCGCGGTCGCGATGGTCCGCTTCACGCACGAAGTACACGGGTTGTCCGCAGGCGCGGTACTGCCCACAGTAGCGTGCCCAGTTTTTGGAGTGGCCAGGGGGCACGCGCATGTAGATCGGTCGCTGGTGCACGGCAACCGGGGCTTGATGGATGATGACCGGTTGCGGATAGATCAGCATGGGCGGTTGCTCGCCGATGTCAATGCGGCCATAAAAACCGGGTTGCGCCACATTGATGCTGACGCCCACGTTGGTGGAGCCGGCCAGGGCACTCTGGCTGGCGATGACGGCCAGGCCGAGAAGGCTCAGTGCGCGACGGAGGGAGGTGTAAGACGATGACATGAGTGCAATCCTGCTGGGTGGCGCACATGGCGCTGGACGAGCATGCCATTTTGCCTGCACCACAAAGAGGCCTGGTTTCGACATGTGTCCGCGAGGTGCCCATGCAAGCGAATCAAGCGCCCATGAAAAAAGGCGACGCCGTGTGGCATCGCCTTCCTTGGTACTTTTGGGATTTGTCAGGCCCGAGGGGTTCAGGCCTGCGTGTCCGATCAGTAGCCGCCGCCGTAGCCGCCGCCGTCGCCACCACGGCCACCGCCGTAGCCGCCACCGCCTTCACGACGGCCACCGCCGCCGTAGCCGCCGCCGCCGCCTTCACGACGACCGCCGCCGCCACCACCGTAGCCGCCGCCACCGCCTTCACGACGGCCGCCACCGAAGCCGCCACCGCCGCCGCCACCACCAGCGCCGCCGCCACCGTAGGGGCTACGGAAACCAGCAGGACGCTCTTCACGTGGGCGAGCCTCGTTCACAACCACGGCGCGACCAGCCACAGGCTGACCGTTCAGGCCGTTGATCGCAGCTTGCGCTTCTGCATCGTTGCTCATTTCAACAAAACCGAAGCCCTTGGAGCGGCCGGTTTCGCGGTCCATCATGACCTTGGCGGAGCTCACGGCTCCATATTGCGAGAAAGCATCCTGCAGATCCTGATCGCGCACGCTGTAGGCGAGATTGCCCACGTAAAGTTTGTTGCCCACGAGAGAGCCCCTTTCAAAGTAACCATGTGGAGCTTCAACCCATCAGGACCCATTCCAACGACGGTGCCGCTTCCAGACACAG
>NZ_JACRAH010000021.1 GCF_016234775.1 Aquabacterium sp.
ACCACACTGGCCGACATCGAAGCGGCCGATGTGTCGCGCACGCCCACCAGCCTGGAAGAGCTGGATCGCGTCCTGGGCGGCGGCATCGTCGCCGGTGGCGTGGTGCTGATCGGCGGCGACCCCGGCATCGGCAAGTCCACCTTGCTGTTGCAGGCACTCGACGCCCTGTCTCGCCAGATGCCGGTGTTGTATGTCACCGGCGAAGAAAGCGGCGCCCAGGTCGCACTGCGCGCCAGACGCCTGGGGCTGGATGGCTCGCATGTGCGTGTGCAGGCCGAAATCCAGCTGGAGAACATCATCGCCACGCTGGCCGCTGAAAAGCCGGCCTTTTGCGTGATCGACTCGATCCAGACGGTATTTTCGGATCAGCTGACCTCGGCACCGGGCTCCGTGGCCCAGGTGCGTGAATGCGCGGCCCACCTGACCCGCGTTGCCAAGTCCAGCGGCTGCACCATGGTGCTGGTGGGCCATGTGACCAAGGAAGGCGCCCTGGCAGGCCCACGCGTGCTGGAGCACATCGTCGACACCGTGCTGTATTTCGAGGGCGACACGCACAGCAGCTTCCGCCTGATCCGCGCGATCAAGAACCGCTTCGGCGCCGTCAATGAAATCGGCGTGTTCGCCATGACGGACAAAGGCCTCAAGGGCGTGACCAACCCCAGCGCCATCTTCCTGTCTACCCACAGCGAGCCGGTGCCCGGCTCCTGCGTGCTGGTGACGCTGGAAGGCACACGCCCCCTGCTGGTAGAGATTCAAGCGTTGGTGGATGCAGGCGGCCCCAGCCCGCGCCGACTGAGCGTGGGCCTGGAGCGAGATCGCCTGGCCATGCTGCTGGCCGTGCTGCACCGCCACGCCGGCATGGCCTGTTTTGATCAGGATGTGTTCGTCAATGCCGTGGGCGGTGTGCGCATCAGCGAACCCGCGGCCGACCTGGCCGTGCTGCTGGCGATTCAGAGCAGCCTGCGCGGCCGCCCCTTGCCCAAGGGCTTCATCGCCTTTGGCGAAGTCGGGCTGGCGGGCGAGATCCGCCCCGCCCCACGTGGTCAGGATCGCTTGAAGGAAGCGGCCAAGCTGGGCTTCTCGATCGCGGTGGTGCCCAAGGCCAACGCGCCCAAGAAACCCATTGAAGGCCTGACCATCCACGCCGTGGACCGAGTGGAAGAGGCCATCGAGCTGGTGCGCTCACTGATGTGAGCTGATCAGCGCCGAATGGCCTTCTTCAAGTTCAGCCCCGTGGCCGCCAAGGTGCCGAAATACACCAGGCCGGCACCAACGAGGCAAGCCGCCATCGCGCCGATGCGCCACATGGGCTGAGCGCGCAGCCCAATCCAGTCAATGTGCTGCGTGGCCAGCCAAAGCCCGCCCCCCAGCACGGCGGTGGCCAGCACCACGCGCAAGCCAAACAACAACCAGCCAGGTGCAGGCTGATAGCGCCCAGCCCTGCGCAACCCCACCAGCAACCAGATGGCGTTGACCAGTGAACCCAGCCCGATCGACAGCGCCAGCCCCGCATGCCCCAGGATCGGCACAAAGACCACATTGAAGATCTGCGTAATCACCAAGACCGTGATGCCGATGCGAACGGGCGTCCTGATGTCCTGAGTGGCATAAAAACCAGGCGCCAGCACCTTGACACCGATCAGCCCCATCAACCCCACGCCATAACAGGACAAGGCCAACACGGTCTGCTGAACGTCCTGGGGTGTGAAACGACCATAGTGATAGAGCACGGCCACGAGCGGTTTGGCAAACAACAACAGGGCAATGGCGCTGGGCAAGGCCAACAGCACAACCAACCGCAATCCCCAATCCAGCAAGTCTGAGAAACGCCCGGTATCACCCTCTGCCTGAGCGCGAGACAACTGGGGTAACAGGACCACACCCAAAGCCACCCCCAACATCGCGGTCGGGAACTCCATCAAGCGGTCGGCATAAGTCAGCCAGGACACCGACCCGGCCCCCAGGTGCGACGCAATCTGCGTGTTGATCAACAATGACACCTGGGCCACCGACACGCCCAAAATGGCAGGCGCCATCTGGCGCAGAACACGTTTGACACCCGGATGCGACCAGGCCCGTCGCCAGGCCGACAGGCTGACACCAATGCGCGGCACCATACCAATCTTGAGCAAAGCAGGCACCTGCACGCCCAGTTGCAGCATGCCCCCCACCATGACGCCCACGGCCAAGGCATAGACCGGCTCGACGCCATGTTCGCCGAACACCGGCGCCACGAACAACGCGGCCGTGATCGTGCACAGATTGAGCAAGACGGGCGTCGCCGCCGGGACAGCGAAACGCCCCCAGGTGTTGAGAATGCCCGCACTCAAAGCCACCAGGGACATGAAGCCAATATAGGGAAACATCCAGCGGGTCATGACCACGGCCGCATCAAAACCGCCGGACTCTTTCAGACCCGAAGCCATCAGCCACACCAGCACGGGCGCACCTGCGACACCCAGCACGCAGGTCACAAGCAAGGCGCCAAACAACACCGTTCCCACGGCGTTGACCAGCTCATGCGTGGCCTGCTCGCCATTTTTTGAGCGATTTTCAGCAAGGATGGGAACAAATGCCTGCGAAAAGGCGCCTTCTGCGAACAGGCGGCGCAACAAATTCGGAATCCGGAACGCCACGTTGAAGGCGTCTGTCGTCGCACTGGCACCAAAAGCCGCCGCAATCAGCAACTCCCGAACCAGGCCGGTGATGCGTGACGCCAGGGTCAACAGCGAGACGATGGAGGCAGATTTCAGCAGGCTCATGAGCCCATTATAGGAAGCGCCCCGAGCCCGGCTTGGCAAGGGCGTTCAGTCGAGCTATAATCTTCGGTTTTCCAACCAACTTAGCCCTGTGGGGTGCGAATTGGCTGACTTGGCGACCTCACCGTTGCCCGAGCAGGCAGGCATTCGCAGGGCTCGAAAATCATGGCATCTGCATCCAAAGCCAAAAAGACCGTTCGTATTGCCTCGGGCCGCAAGCGCGCTCGTCAAGACGTCAAGCTGAACGCCGCCAACTCGGCTCTGCGCTCCAAGTTCCGTACCGCCATCAAGGGCGTGCTCAAGGCTGTGCAAGCTGGCGACAAGTCCAAGGCTTCTGAAGCCTTCAAGACTGCTCAAAGCGTGATCGACTCGATCGCCGACAAGGGCATCTTCCACAAGAACAAGGCCGCTCGTCACAAGAGCCGCCTGTCGGCCAAGATCAAGGCCATCGCCGCCTGATTTCGGTTTGACCGCACAAAAGCCCGCTTGCGCGGGCTTTTTTCATTGGCGCAGCTGAAAAGACATCCGCCTGTCGGGTCGGTTCACACCCGAAACACGGTTACAGACTGTGCGAGCCGTTGCGCCTGATCTCTCAAGCTCTCCGCAGCGGCCGCCGACTGCTCCACCAGCGCCGCATTCTGCTGCGTCATCTGATCAAGCTGCGACACCGCGCCACTGATCTGAGCAATGCCGTCACTCTGCTCCAGACTACCTGCGGTGATTTCCCCGATGATGTCCGTCACACGCTGGACACCCGCCACGATGTCGCTCATGGTCGATCCCGCATCCGCAACGAGTTTGGACCCCGTCTCCACCTTGTCCACGCTGGCGCCAATCAAGGCCTTGATTTCCTTCGCGGCCTCGGCGCTGCGCTGAGCCAGCGATCGGACCTCTCCGGCTACCACCGCAAATCCCCGCCCCTGCTCACCCGCACGAGCGGCCTCCACGGCCGCATTCAGCGCCAGAATATTGGTCTGAAACGCAATGCCATCAATCGTCCCGATGATGTCGCCGATGCGGCGGCTGGACTGATTGATGTCCTCCATCGTCGACACCACCTGAGATACAACCTCGCCACCGCGCATGGCCACGGATGCCGCCGACTCAGCGAGTTGATTGGCAGTCCGTGCTGATTCGGCCGAGTGACGCACCGTACCTGTCAACTGCTCCATGGACGACGCAGCCTGCTGAAGGTTGGAGGCCGTTTGTTCGGTTCGCTGACTGAGATCGGCATTGCCCGTCGCCACTTCGGCACTGGCCACCTGGATGCTGTCTGCCGTCTGGCGAATGTCCCCCACCAGCATCGCCAACGAGGTTCGCATATCGGTCAGAGAGGACATCAACTCACCCAGTTCGTCATGCCGATCTGCAACCGGTCTATCAGACAGATCACCATCTGCAATCGCCTTGGACAGCTCGCCAGCCTGACGCAAACCGGTCATCACACTGCGCGTGGTCCACATCATGATGAGCAACATGCTCCCGGCCAGCAAGCAGGCTACGACAACGGCCAGAACGGCCGACTGGCGGTTCTCGATGACGGCATGTTCATAGGTAGCCTTTGCACCAGCCTCCTGCAAAGGAATCGCTGCCTGCAAATGTTTGATGAATGCCTTGTGCGCAGTTGGCCAAGCCGTCTGCAACAGATCATCCACGCGATTGCGATCACCAGTGTCGTAGGCCTTGTCCAACGCATCCAGCATCGACACAACCGTTGGCCACCCCTCACGCAACTGCTTCAACAGCGTGCCATGCTCGTCATTGGTAGCCGACTGGGTTGAGGCCTGGGCCCAGGCTTCATCAACCAGTTTGCGAACCTGCCGCAGGTGCGTCAGATTGCCTGGCGCCGCGTATTGGTCGAGCAACAAGCCCGCAGCACGGGCCCGCACAGAACTGAGCGAACCATCAATGCGCTGAAGCGCCACCAATGGCTTCACACTGCCTTCCAGCATGGCCTCCAGCGCGCGCCCTCCCCGCTGCACCCCCAGCAAGGTCAGTACGGCAAGCAGCACCGCCCCGACAACGGCCACCAAGGCTGCGAATCGCAACCTGGCGCGAATAGTCAAGTGACTCATGAACCCTCCCTCTGATTGCATCGTGACGCGACGAGGCGCCAAAGGCGCTTATTGCGTAGGCAAGCCCTTGCTTTCCCACTCGGGCAAACCGCCACGCAGCCAGTGGACCTGCTTGTAGCCGGCATCCCGGGCCATCACGGCCGCTTTGTAGCTCTTCCAGCAAGTTCCCGCATTGCAAAACAAGACAAAGGTCGCCGCTTTGTCTGTCGGCAATTTGCCAAGATCAAAACTGTCCTGACTCTTGTCAAACACGGGATCCTTGGCGCTCTTTTCCTTGTAGGGCACGCTGACGGCACCCTTGATGGTTTTTTCGGCGTATTCGTTCGCCGCGCGCGCATCAATCATCGGCGCGCCTTTGGCAGCCAGGTCACGCGCCTGCTCCGCAGTCACGACTTTGACGCCATCCAATTTGGTTGGCGTCTCGGGCGCAGCCCAAGCCGGGCTCAAGAGGCA
Organism: Aquabacterium sp.; assembly: GCF_016234775.1. Lineage (GTDB taxonomy): Bacteria > Pseudomonadota > Gammaproteobacteria > Burkholderiales > Burkholderiaceae_C > Aquabacterium. The sequence goes on from NZ_JACRAH010000021.1 coordinate 5,288, forward strand.
AGCAGACAGAGCCGCAAGAGGCAGCCAGCGCAGGAAATTTGTACCCATGTCCAGTCCTTTCGACGCCATGCAGGCATACACACAGACAACATGTCGACGAAAACGGACGGGAACTTGAGCACTGCATGTGGACCAAACGCCGCGCAGATGCATCAAATTTGGCGATTCAACCCCTGCGATCAGGCAACAAACACGCATCTACGACCTGCAGGTCGTTGTCTCGCGCGAAGTTCATGACGAAATCCCAGGCCATGGGCTCCAGGTCTCGCAAGGCTTCGTTAACGACCACGCACTTCACATCGCCCATGCTCGTGGGCACGCAATACGGCGAATAACCGATGTGCGCAGCGATACCCATGGCGGCTCCGCCGGGGCGGAAACTGGACATGGCGCCAGCCAGTCGCTCGGCCCAATCGCTGGGGCGAAAGGTTCTGCCGTTGCTGGTGACGCCTTGGATGAAGACTTCGCGTGGTTTGGTGGGGATGGGGGAGGTAGAAGGTGGGGGCGTCGACACGGTGGCGCTTCCGACGGGCTGTGCAATGGGTGAATTGACAGGCGCAGCGACAGATTGTGTCTGGCGGCTGCGGGGAACAAGGGCAGACCCGGACGGGTAGTCCTGGCCCGGCACCTTGGTGATGGACACGGCCTCAATGAGCGTTTCCATGCGTGACAGTCCTCCATTGTCGCGGTCGAATTGATCTCCCGCAACATTGATGCCAAGAGTCCGCGCCCTCAAGTGGGTCACCGACTTGACACCCGCCCGTGCGCAGCCCATCGCACGCACCACAAGGGCAATGTCGGCGAGCCTGTCAGGCACCTGAAGCGATTGCGCCCCGCTGCGCACCCGGGATCTGCACGGAAATCGCTGGTGCGTGAACGATGCCCGCATTCCTGAGCAGCCGCCTTTTACATAGAATAGGCTCTGGCGCAGTGCCTGCTGCGCCATTTTTCTTTTGCAAACGAACCTGAGATCCCTCTCACCATGAACGCTCCCGTGTCGATGCCCCATGTGATGCCCACCTACGGCCGCCTGCCGATTGCGCTATCGCACGGCGAAGGCGTGCGCGTCTGGGACACCGATGGCCGACGCTATCTGGATGCGCTCGCGGGCATCGCGGTCAACACCCTGGGCCACAAGCATCCCAAGCTGGTCCCCGCCCTGCAGGATCAGGTCGAGAAGATGATCCACTGCTGCAACTACTACCAGGTGCCGCTGCAGGAGGAACTCGCCCGTCTGCTGGTCGAGCGTTCGGGCATGACCAATGTCTTCTTCTGCAACTCAGGTCTGGAAGCCAATGAGGCCGCCCTGAAGATCGCGCGCAAGTTCGGCCACGACAAAGGCATTCACCGCGCCGAGGTGGTGGTGTACGAAAAGGCCTTCCATGGCCGGTCGATTGCCACGCTGTCGGCCACGGGCAACCCCAAGGTGCACGCCGGCTTCGAGCCGCTGGTCGAAGGTTTCGTGCGCGTGCCGCTCAACGACATCGCCGCGCTGGAAGAGGTCGCCCGCACCCGTCCCAATGTCACCGCCGTGTTCCTGGAAGTGATCCAGGGCGAAGGCGGCATCAATCCCGCCCGCGCCGAGTACCTGCAGGCCGTGCGCGCCCTGTGCGACAAGCAAGGCTGGCTGCTGATGCTCGACGAGGTGCAATGCGGCATGGGCCGCACCGGTAAGTGGTTTGCCCACCAATGGGCTGGCATCCAGCCCGACGTGATGCCCCTGGCCAAGGGCCTGGGCTCTGGCGTGCCGATTGGTGCTGTGGTCTGCGGCCCCAAGGCCGCCAACGTGCTGCAGCCCGGCAACCACGGCACCACCTTTGGCGGCAACCCGCTGGCCATGCGTGCCGGCGTGGAAACCATCAAGATCATCGAAGAAGAGCAATTGCTGGCCAATGCCGACCGCATCGGCAAGCACATTCATGACGCACTGGTTCGCGAACTGGGCGAGCTCAAGGGTGTGAGCGAAATCCGTGGCCAAGGCCTGATGATCGGCATCGAGCTGGACCGCCCGTGCGGCGTGCTGCTGCAACGCGCGGTCGATGCCGGCCTGCTGCTGAGCATCACCGCCGACAAGGTCATCCGCCTGCTGCCGGCTTTGATCATCACTGCGGAAGAAGCTGACGAGATCGTGGCCACCCTGGTGCCCCTGGTCAAGACCTTCCTGTCTGAAACAAGCGCTGCTTAACCTGATCGCAGAATTCGCATGAAGCCCGGTATGAGCCTGATCAAACACTACCTCCAGTTCAAGGACCTGCGCGAACAGGAGTACGTCTACCTGTTCGAACGGGCGGCCATCATCAAGAAGCGCTTCAAGAACTACGAGAAGTACACGCCGCTGGTAGACCGCACCCTGGCCATGATCTTCGAGAAGGCTTCCACGCGCACCCGCGTGAGCTTTGAAGCCGGCATGTACCAGATGGGCGGGTCCGTGGTGCACCTGACCACGGATGGCAGCCAGCTGGGCCGCAGCGAACCGATTGAAGACAGCGCCAAGGTGATCTCGCGCATGGTCGACATCGTGATGATCCGCACCTACGAGCAGTCCAAGCTGGTGAAGTTTGCCGCCAACTCGCGTGTGCCGGTCATCAACGGCCTGACCAACGAGTACCACCCCTGCCAGATCCTGGCCGACATCTTCACCTACATCGAGCACCGTGGCTCGATCAAGGGCAAGGTCGTGGCCTGGGTAGGAGACGGCAACAACATGGCCAACACCTGGCTGCAGGCTGCAGAGATCCTGGGCTTCACGGTGCATGTGAGCACGCCCAGCGGCTACGAGATCGACCCGGCCGTGGCCGGCATCAACGACACCAGCTGCTACAAGGTCTTCAAGGACCCGATGGACGCCTGCCGTGGTGCGCATCTGGTCACCACCGATGTGTGGACGAGCATGGGCTTCGAAGCCGAGAACGAAGAACGCAAGAAGGCCTTTGCCGACTGGTGCGTGGACGCCGACATGATGGCCGTGGCCGCACCCGATGCCCTGTTCATGCACTGCCTGCCGGCGCACCGTGGCGAAGAGGTCGAGGCCGACGTGATCGATGGCCCGCAATCCGTGGTGTGGGACGAGGCTGAGAACCGCTTGCACGTGCAGAAGGTACTCATGGAGTACCTTCTGCTGGGGCGCATTGGCTGAAGGCCAATGTGAACCTGGGCCGACAGGCCCGCAAGCGGTTCCGGCGAAGGCTCACATCACGCCAGTGATGTGAAGCCGCCGAAGGCGGCGGGCCGTAGCCAAAACCGCTTGCACGTGCAAAAGGTACTCATGGAGTACCTTTTGCTGGGACGCATTGGCTGACCGTATTCAGAACCGATAAGCCAGGCGCAAGCCACCCCAGTGCTTGCCAGCAACCGTGATCGGTGCGGCCACTTCCTTGAGCAGCACGAACTTGCCGCCTCCCATGTCGCGGCGATAGGTCTGCAGCAGGAACGGGCGCTTGTTGCGCGCCGAAGCCAGGCCTGTGCGGTCATTGAAAATGCGACGCCAACGTGAATTGGCGGTGTTCCACACCACATCGCCCGGCCTTTGTAGCTGGCAGTAGATGTGGTTGTGCGTAGAGATATAGCCGTTGCGATCCGCCGCAATGCAGAAAACCACGTCCGGCAGGGCCTTGATCGCTTCTTCCTGTATGGCGGGAAACAGTTCGTCCGTCAGCGCATTGAAGCGTGTGGCGTGCTGCTGAGGTTGCGTGCCGGCCATGGCCTGGTAGTTCTCATCGAACAGATGCTCCAACGAGATGCGCCGAGATGCCACGGCCGCTTCGAGCGTGGCGGCGATCTTGCCCGCGGTCAGCTGCACGAGTTCGATGTAGGGCGTGTCCGACGTACGCACGCCAGAGCCCGCAATCATCTCCATCAGGCGCTCGGATACGGTCAGCACGGCATCGCTGCGCTTGAATGCAGCAGATAGCTCCTGGCGAGCCTTGCCCACCTCACCCTCCATGAGGCTGACTTCCTGATTCACACTCTGCGTCAACGCGCGGCTCGCATCGGCGGCGGCACTGATGCGTTGAACACCCTCTTCCACGCCATGCAAGGCCGCATGAAAGGTCCTGCGACCTTGCTCGTGCTTGGCCGAGCCATCAGCCTGATCGGTCAAGTCGCTGGCCAGCGATTGAATACGTTGATCGAGTTGCCCGATCGTGCTCATGATGGCCTTGGAAATGGACTCAACCTGGGTGGACAGATCCTTCACGGCATCCGCCACAACAGAGAAACCTGCGCCGGCTTCACCAGCACGCTTGGCTTCAACGGACGCATTGAACGCCACCAACCGCGTCTGCAAGGCCACCTGGGTAATCTGCTGAGCGGCATCGGACACCTGATGCAAGGTTTCGACCACACCGCTGACTTCCCGGCCCACGTGGGCCACCGATTCGCGCGCCTGCTGCATGGAGGCCATGCCGCCAACGGTCTCGGCGTGAATCTGATCCTGCGAACGAACGATGTCGTGCAGCTTGGCCACGAGGCTGGCCAGGGTTTCGGTCTGGTGATTGGCCACCGCCGTGGTGTCTTCCAGGCTGCCACGCAATTGCGCTGCCTCGCAGCCTAGCCCGCTGGTGTCACGCTCTAGCGTCTCTGCCAGTTGAATCAACTCCAGATTCATCGCGGACGCAGGTTCAGGCTTGATCACGTCAGCCTCTACCGGCTTGCGATTGAACAACTTGAACATGGTCGTGCCCCTACAGTCACTCAGCTAACACTCACCACTCGCGCAGCTTGACGCGCAGGCGGGCAATGGACTGGCTGTGCAACTGGCACACGCGGGATTCGGTCACACCCAACACAGCGGCAATCTCCTTGAGGTTCATATCCTGCTCGTAGTACATGCTCATCACATACTGCTCGCGCTCAGGCAGGTTCTTGATGGCCTCGACCAGCGCATGTCGCATGCGGTGATCCTGCAGCAGGCTCAAGGGGTCGTTGCCCTCATCGGTCACATGGCGATCCAGATAGTCGTTGTCGCCATCTTCGCCGCTCATGTCTTCCAGGTAGATCAGCTGGGTACCGCGCACCTTGCCGAGCATCTCCTGGTAGTCAGGCAGGGTCATGCCCATTTCCTGGGCGATTTCGCTTTCCTGCGGGGCTCGGCCCAGGCGCTGCTCCAGCCTGTGCACCGCGCCTTCAATGTCGCGCTGCTGTTTGCGGGTACCGCGGCTGAGCCAGTCTGCACCGCGCAATTCGTCCAGCATGGCGCCGCGAATCCGCTGGGTGGCAAAGGTTTCGAACTGCACGCCCTGCCCCGCATCAAAGCGCGTCAAAGCATCGGTCAGGCCAATCATGCCGACCTGAATCAGGTCATCGATCTCGACGTTGGCCGGCAGTTTGGCAATCATCTGGTGCGCCAGGCGTCGCACGAGAGGACTGTATTGGCGCAACATCGCGTCGATCTCAAGTCGTCCTTTGGCGGTGTACATGCTCTGCTCCATGAACATCAATTCAGTACGGGGGCGGCGCAAGAAGGCAAGGCTGCCCCCGGCGACATCAGGTGGTCAAAGGCCGTGTCGCTCAGAGCGAGCGGCAAGGCGGTGCGCAGCAGACCTGCTGCCAGTTCCAGAAAACGGGGATGCGGATCAGCGGCAGCAGGCTCGCGCGGATCCAGCAATTGCCAGTCACGTTGGGCAACACCCAGAAAATCATCGGCGCAACGGGCCAGGCGCTCGGCCACAGGCTGGGCCTGCTGGCTGCGCGTGGTGGCACACACAAGCAGGTCGTAGGCCATCCAGGCCCCGCGCTGGCTGATGATCTTGACGGCCGAGTACGCCTCCTTGAGGCCCTCAGCCAGGTCGTTGGTGAACAGCAAGGGGCGCAGATTGGTACCACGGGCACGCTGCGAGAACAGGCGAACGATCTCGCTGGCAGAGGCGTGCACGATCACCACATCGTATTGCGGTGCCGTGTTGGCGATGGTGTCGAGCAGGCTGCTGCACGAACCACGGGCATCCACATAGCGCAGCGGCAAGCCACGTGCAGGCATGTAGCTGACCTGGTCCGACAACTCCTCGATGCCTTCGGCCAAGTCAAACTCGGCCAGCTCACCTGGCGGGCGCGCCTGCTCGCTGGCATCCACCACCAGCACCTTGAGGTTGAAGCTGGTGTAGGCCGCGCACAAGCGCTCCAGCACCAAGCCACCACAAGCCGTTGCGGCATTGGCCACCACAGGCACAAAACGCAAAACCCTGGAGGCAAACATCTGCCTCAAACCCTGGGCTTGATCCACCGGGTGGTGGGCACGGGTACCGCTTGTGCTGACCTGATGGCTGTCGTTGCGGATCATGTGTGGCTGTCTTTTTTATTGGTTCGAGTGGGTGACAAGCGGTGATCAGACGTGACGCGGAGAGGCCATGGCATCTGCCGTCACCTGCGCAGAGAACACCAGGCTGACCTCGTTGGGATCGAGCCGGTAAGCAGGGTTGAGGCTGGCTCGCAGGGCGCGGTGCACCAGCGCTTGTGCCGACAGACGATGCCAATCTTCGGGCACGCGTTGGCCATTGGCCACACCCAACACTTTCAACTTGTGACGAATTAACGCATCCAGAGCCGGACCGAGCTTGACTGCCTCATCCAGCTTGGACAGCACCACGCCCGCACAGGCTTCGGCGTGATACGAATGCATCACATCCTCAATCGAATCACCTTGCGCTGCGGTGTTGATGACCAGCAGTTTTCGGATGCTGGGATGGGCCAGCATGTCCAGCAGTTCCTTGGTGCGGCCATCGCGTTGGGCCATGCCGGCCGTGTCGATCAGGATCAGCTTCTTGCCCGAGAGCAGCTCCAGCAGGTCTTCCAGTGCGGCACGGTCATGGGCCATGTGCACGGGCACACCCAGGATGCGGCCATAGGCACGCAGTTGCTCGTGTGCACCGACGCGATAGGCGTCCAGCGTGATCAGGCCGAGATTCGTTGCGCCGTGTTTGGCAGCAAACGTGGCAGCGAGCTTGGCGGTGGATGTCGTCTTGCCCACACCTGTCGAGCCGATCAGGGCGAACACGCCGCCTTGATCTTCAATGGGCAATTCGTGGTCGGCTGTGTTCAGGTTGCGCTGCAGCACTTGCGTGGCCCATTGCACTTCGTCGTGGGCGCCATTGCACACTTCTGCGGGCATGGCATCCAGCATCTTGCGGATCAGCACGGCCGAGAAACCCGCATCCAGCAGGCGTTGCGCCAGTTGCGCTTGTGAAGGTGTGCGGCCGAGCTTTTCGATGAAAGCCATCGTCTCGAAGCGCTCCTTCATCATGGCGCGCATGGCACGCAGCTCACCCAGCATCGAGGCATTCGCATCTTGCGCGGCCTTCAGTGCAGCCAGGGTGGCGGCATCAGGTTGCGCCACACGGATGGCATCACGAGCGGGCGTGACCTTGTCCATGGTCAGGTCGGCGTGCTCGCTGCGCAGCGGCACCACTTGCGCGGGCTTGGGCTGTGGTGTTGCGACTTGCTGAGGGCGGGCCTGAGGCGCGGCCTGACGCGGTGCAACCGGTGCCTGACGAGGTGCAGGCGGCGCCCACTGGCCCATGTCTTCATCAACCTGGGGTGCCGCGCGACCACGCATGGCCTCGCCCGTCAGGTCAACAGAGGTTGACACAGCGGGCTTGGTGGCCTTGGGCTGAGCAAAGCGCTGGTTGAGTTGCTCTTCGGGCGGCAAGGCCATGGCCGGCTCGGTGCGAGCCTGCATGGCGGCCTGGCGGCGCTTGAGCATGCGTTCGCGCACATAGTCCTGGAAGGACAGCGTGCTCATCGCCAGTTGCTTGACGTCGTCCTGCACGGTGCTGGCCAGGTTGGCCATGGTTTCCTTGGCTTGCTTGGCGGCGCCCTTCTTGAGAGGCAGGCTCACGGATTCATCGCGGGACTCCACGCGAAGCTCGGCACGGGAGTCGTGGCGAGTGTCTGCACGCGATTCAGCACGTTGAGGCACCAACTCAGGCGCATCCTTTTCCACGGCATAGTGGTCCATCGCAGGCACGCTGTCAGCGGCCATGGCCAGGATCTCGATGCCACCTTCAGCAGCAGGTTTGGTCGACAGCACCACAGCGTCATTGCCGAATGCGGCCTTGACCTTCTGCATGGCCTCACGGCTGTTCCGTCCAGTAAAGCGTTTGACGTTCATGCGTGGCCTCCGATCAGGGTACCGATGCGAATCGAATGAGTCTCAGGAATCTCGCTGTGTCCCAGCACCTTGAGACGAGGTGCGGCGCGCTTGAGCAGTCGAGCCACCGATGGGCGGATGACATCCGGCACCAACAGGCAGGCCGGGTGGCCCATGTTTTCCTGACGTTGCGTGGCCTCGGAGGCCTGGCGGGTCAGGTGGTCGGCCACACCCGGGTCGAGCATGGGGCCGCTGGGCGAAGTCAGGGCTTGGGTCAGAAGACGTTCCAGATCCGGGTCGATGGCGATCACATCGAGTTCGCGCACTGGGCCGTAGATCTGCTGCACGATGGCCGGGGCCAGACCGATGCGGATGCGACGGGCCAGCTCGGCCGGGTCGTTCACCACATTGGGGCTGGAAGCAGCGTGCTCGGCCACGGTTTCGATGATGGAACGCATATCGCGGATATGCACGCCTTCTTCGAGCAGAAGCTGCAGCACTTTTTGCAGGGTGGAGATGCCGACCATCTTGGGAACCACGTCTTCGATGAGTTTGGGGGCCAGTTTCGTCACATGCTCTACCAGTTGTTGGGTCTCTACGCGTCCCAGCAACTTGGCTGCATGGAGTTGCATCAAGTGTGAAAGATGGGTGGCCACCACGGTCGAGGGATCAACGACCGTGTAGCCGGCCATTTGCGCGGCATCCCGCTGGCGCTCTTCCACCCACACGGCGGGCAGGCCGAAGGCGGGGTCCACGGCCGCGGTACCCGGTATCGGGTTGACCACATGGCCGGGGTTGATGGCCATCAGCATGTTGGGGAAGACCTCGCCCTCACCCACCACGGCACCGCGCAAGGTGATGCGGTAGAAGCTGGGCTTGAGCTCCAGGTTGTCCTTGATGTGCACAGATGGCGGCAAAAAGCCGACTTCTTGCGCGAACTTGCGGCGAACGCCCTTGATCCGGGTCAGCAGGTCGCCGCCACGCTCCTTGTCCACCAGCTGGATCAGGCGGTAGCCGACCTCCAGGCCCAGGGTGTCGACCGGCTGCAGGTCTTCCCAGGTGGCTTCGCCGTTGGGGTTGGCCACTTCCGAAGCGGGCTTGTCGACCGGCTTGGGCGCATTGCGGATCGCCTCTTGCTTTTGCGCCATCTTCCAGGCCCACCAACCCAGGCCACCGCCGATGGGCAGGAACACAAAGGAAGGCATGCCAGGGATCACACCCAGCAGCCCCAGGATGCCACCAGCCACGCCGATGACCTTGGGGTTCTCGAACATCTGCCCCATGATCTGGGCGCCCACGTCCTGGTCCTTGCCGACGCGCGACACCACCATGGCGGCGGCCACCGAGATCAACAGACCTGGGATCTGCGCGACCAGCGCGTCACCAACCGCCAGCAGCACGTAGGAACTGGCGGCATCTCCGGGAGACAGGCCGTGCTGCACCACGCCGATCACGAAGCCGCCGATGATGTTGATGAACAGGATCAGGATGCCGGCAACCGCGTCACCCCGCACGAACTTCGAGGCACCGTCCATGGAGCCATGGAACTCGGCCTCTTCGCCCACTTCCAGGCGACGGCGCTTGGCTTCCTTCTCGTCAATCAGGCCGGCGTTCAGGTCGGCGTCGATCGCCATCTGCTTGCCGGGCATGGCGTCCAAGGTGAACCGGGCGCTCACTTCAGCGATACGCTCAGAGCCCTTGGTGATCACCACGAAGTTGATCACCACCAGGATCGCGAACACGATCAAACCAACCGCGAAGTTGCCGCCAATCAGGAAGTGGCCGAAGGACTCGATCACATGGCCGGCGGCACCTGCGCCCGTGTGCCCTTCCAGCAGCACAACCCGGGTAGAGGCCACGTTCAGCGACAGGCGCAACAAGGTGGTCAACAGCAGCACCGTCGGAAAGGCTGCGAAGTCCAGCGGGCGCAACATGGTGGCCGCCACCATCATCACCATCAAGGCCGCAGCGATGTTGAACGTGAAAAACACATCCAGCATGAAGGGCGGCAGTGGCAGCACCATCAACGCCAGCACGCAGACCACCACCAGGGGCGCGGCCATCACCTGCATGTTCTTGTGCTGCCCGCCGAGGGCGGACTGGAGCTTCATGACCATCGCGTTCATACTTCAAACTCCGATTCTTCTTGTTCGACCTTGGCCTTCAGCTTGGCTGCGTGCTGGGGGTCCAGCTCGGCAGGCACATCCAGATCAGGCAGGTTGCCAGGCAGGGGTGAGCGGCCAGCCAGCGCATTGCGCAGCTGGAACACATAGGCCAGCACCTGCGCCACGGCGCTGTAGAGCGCCACAGGCACTTCCTGGTCCACTTCCGTGTTGGCATAAAGCGCACGTGCCAGAGGCGGGGCCTCCAGCACGGGTACGCGGTTCTCGACGGCCAGATCGCGGATCTTCAAGGCCAGCAGGTCCAGCCCCTTGGCGACCACACGGGGCGCGCCCATCGTGGCCTCGTCGTACTTGAGCGCCACCGCATAGTGGGTCGGGTTCATCACGACCAGATCGGCCGTGGGGATGGCGGCCAGCATGCGCTTGCGGGCCATCTCGCGCATCTTCTGCTTGATCCTGCCCTTGACCTCGCCGTTGCCTTCTTGCTGCTTGTATTCGTCCTTCATGTCCTGGTGGCTCATCTTCATCTTCTGGGCGAAGAGGAACTTCTGCAGCGGCCAGTCGATGATGGCAAACGCCGCCATCACCAGCAGCATGGAGCCCAGCACCTGCCCCAGGGTCACGCCCAGGTCATGGATGGCAGAAGGCAAAGGTTGCGACAGCAGGCCCATCAAACCGGGCCAGGCCTTGTACAGGAAGGTCGCGCCCGCCGCGCCCAGAATCAGCCCCAGCGCCGACGCCTTGAGGGCATCGATCATCTGCTGCTTGGAAAACAGGTTGCCGAAGCCGGCGATCGGGTTGAGCTTGCCGAAATTGGGGTAGACCACCTTGAAGGACATCACCCAGCCACCGGCCATGACGCTTGCTGCGGCAGACGCCAGGGCGATGCTCAGGCTGAATGGCACCACGATCATCAGCGCTTCCGTGGCCCACTGGCTGAGCCGATCCAGCATCACACCGTCATTGGCCACCATGCGGGCATCGAAACGCAAGCCGGCATGCAGCAGGTTCTGCATCTTGTCCATCCAGACCGGCGTCAAGCCCATGAGCACGCCCGTGGCCGCCAGGATCACCAGAAAGTGGCCCAAATCCTTGGAGCGAACGACCTGGCCCTCTTCGCGCGCTTTCTCAAGCTTGCGCGCCGAGGCTGGTAATTGCTTGTCTTGGGAACCTTGATCGGACATGGTGTGCGAAGGACTGCTGCTTGATAGGCATTCTTCGCGAGCACCGGCAAATCTTTAGCCGGATAAGAGGGGTGCGCAGCAGGCTATTCAACGAGCGTTTTGCCTGGCGCAAATGCAGATCGGGCCAGGTGTGAACTGCGTCACGCCTGGCCCGATCAAGCCGGAAATCGCAAATACGAAAATCGGTCAGTTGATGGACATCAAGACTTTCACTGAAGCATCGGCCTGGGTCTTGTCGATATACCCGATCGCCTTGGGATCAGTGGCCACGGCCTTCTTGATGGCATCGGCATCCGGCAGCATCAGTGGCGCCTGGCCTTTACCGGTGAACACCACGCGCGCCCAGACGGCTTTCATCTGTGAGGGTTCACGGTCGGTGACCTTTTTGTAGAACTGATCACGCATCGCGTTGCCTTCCGGCATGTCGATCAGCTTGCGATCAAAGGTTCGGCCCAGATACAAGTTGGTTAATTGGTCTTTGTTCAACGGGTCAGCATTAGGGCCACCCACGACCACGATGTCAGCATGCGCGGCGCCGAACAGCCCCACCAATACAAGTGCTGCCAGGGATTTCGTCATAAGCTTGTTCATGTTTGACTCCTTGGCTTAGAAAACGAAATCGAGCGCGACGCTCATGACGTTTATTTTTTTGTTGGCAACACTTGGTGACGCAGTGTCCGTAAATATATATGTCGAGTTATTTTTATACTGCGCCAACTCAGCCTTCAAGGCCACGCTACCGCCCAACTCATATCGAGCACCAAATGCCAAGCCCTTAGCCTTGGGAGGAAGCCCTCCCTCACTGATCGTAAAGGTTTCTTTGTATTCACTGACCATGACATAAGGCATGACCGAGTCAAACCGATAGCCGGCGGCGATATACCACCCCTTGCTGTCTTGGACCTTCTCGTCACTGGTCGAACGACTGACATGCTCGGCCATCACAACAGTCTTGCCATCATCATACTGCAGACCGAATTCCGTGAACTTATCCTTGAAGCTCTTCGAACTATCCAGGGTCGCTGGCTGTCCGATCAGGAGATATGGTGGGGGAGTAATCAAGGAAATATTGATATTCGTGCGATCACTTATTTGAGAGGCACGAACTGTCCAATCGCCCCACTCCACGGCAACGTTAAAGCCATGTATATTATTCGTCTCTGTTTTGGTGGTATTTTGCTGGTAATAGACCGGATCCCCACCCACCATACCCATGACCATATTGGGCACCGCAGTAACACCAGAACTGCTTCCAGTAGAGTTGCCGTATGTCAATTGACCGGAAACAACGACTGGGCCAAATGCATGCCGGACCGTTGCTTGCCCCCCATCCACATTAGAGAGCGGCATCATGGCGTAAACCAATGGCGAAACGCGCAGCCAGGGCGTGGCGTAACCTACCAATCGAGAATCCGAAACAAGGAAGGCCGGCAACACAACTCGCCCGGCCTTCACGTCCAAGCCATCAATACCGGTGTACTGGGCGTAGGCCCATTCAAATCCCAACTCAAACTCTTCGCCACCACGTCTTGAACCCAAGACCTGTGAAGTCAGCGTAACACCATTACTGAAAATCGCAGACCCCTGCGCAGCCAGCTTGGAGTCAACCCCAAGATCCGGCTTTCTGCCGGCTCCACGGACCTGCTCGACACTGGTTCTGAACTCAGTTTCATCGGTGTTCGTCTTGGCGGCACCCAAAGTGCCAAACCCACTGAACTTGTATTGCACGTCAGCCAGCGAAGGGGCAGCCCAAGCGCCCAAACCCACGGCGCAGAGCAACACCACCAGGCGCCGCGGTTGCGGATGTTTTGTCATCGATTTCTCCATTCAAGACAAGAATAAGAAGACAGGTTCGGACATATCGAGTGGATACCTGAGCGCGATCAAGCGCGCTTTTCCTGGCCTGTCCGAAAGAACCCAACAATTCACGCAGGCACCAGCCTACTGCACCCCCCGCATTCCAGGGGGTCTATTTTTCCCTGTATTGAAAAAATGCAACACCGCAGAAGGGTCATGTGCGCCTCGCCCGCGAGTGCGCCCTCGCGCCTGGTTTGTTTTCGAGACGCTCGTCACACAGGCGCAGCCTTTTCACCAGTTGAAGAGGCAAGGCGTTTCAGCTTGCACCCCATGCGCCGAGGAAACGATCAGTTACTCGAACACGCAGGACCATGGCCGACTCGCCTCCCTATCAACAGCATCGCGATTACCTGCTGGGCCGCTCGCCCGAACTGGCTGGCCTGATCGTGGACAACACGCAGGCGACCATGCGTGCCTGCGGCACCGACACGATGCTGGCTACCGATCGCAGCCTGCTGTTTCAGGTGGCGGAAGCCGTCCAGACGCATCGCATCACCTTTCAAAATGCCCTGACACGCCACATTCAACAGGCCATCCAGGAGCACGGCCAGGCGGGCAACGGCGGCCTGAGTCTGAACACCGTCGTCAACCTGGACGAACTCACCTTGGTAGACGAGGACCAGGCCGAACAAGAGATTGAGGTGTCCCGAACCGTCCAACTGGTTGAATTGAGCGCTGAATGGGAGCTGCGTGAATTGCAGGCCTTCACCTCAACCTTGCAGGGCGAAACCAGATTGCGCCCCCAAGACAACCCGTTCAGGCCGGCGGCCTACGCCAAGGCCTTGAGCGCCGCCGTCAGAGAACTGGCCTTGACGCCCAATGAGCGCCAATTCTTGCTGCGGCTCAGTGGCAAGGTTCTGGCAGAACAACTGAAAAAACTTTACGCCCAAGCGTGCGAGCGCCTGCGCCAACAAGGGCTCAGGCCGCTGGCTTACAAAGCTGCCATCTCGCCCAGACGCGCGCCACCACGGTCAGACGTCAACGTCACCCAGCCCGGCGCCTTGGAAGCGCTGCTGGGCAAGTTGCCCGCCTCGGTAGAGCCGGCTACCGCAGCGAGCGGCGCTGGCGTCCCTTCGGACATGGCGGCAAACAAGACCAGTGATGGCAGTGCCCTGACCTTTCAAACCTTGTTGGACAGCCCACCACGGTTTCGACAAACAGCACCGACACGCACCTACACACCAGAACAGGTCAGCCACCTGCTGAGCAGGCTGTTCGCGCAAATGCATCACGATCAAGAAGTGCAACCTGCCGTGCGCAGCATGATTGAGCAGTTGCAGCCCGCCGTGATGCGCGTGGCCCACCACGACCCGCAGATCCTGCGCTCGGACCAGCATCCCGCCTGGCGACTGATCAATCAGCTGGCGTCTTACGCATCAGGTTATGGCGACGCTGATCATGCGGAGCTGACCGCGTTCCTGCAATTTGCCCAAGCGCGCATTCAGCAACTGGTGCCACCACCAGGCCCGACGATGGCGCAGCTCGAAACCACGCTGGCCGAGATGCAGCGCTTCATCGACACGCAGACCCAGGCGCAGCTTGAGTCGACCCCGCAGGCCATCGCGCACATGCAAGAGGCCGACCTTCGCCTGTCCGTGCGGCCTGTGCTTCGACAACAAGTCGAGCAACAAATTGGCAGCGCGAAGGTCAAGCCCACCATCCAGGACTTCCTGCTCGGCCCGTGGGTAGACGTGCTCACACACCTCATGGCGTGCGGCTCCAGTTCGGAAGAAGAGATACAAGCCATGATGGCCTGCGTCGACGACTTGCTGCACAGCCTGCAACGTCCCCGCACCTTGGACGAGCGCGAAGCCTTGCGCCAATCCTTGCCAGACCTGATCGACAGGCTCAAGCGGGGAATGGCCCACATTGATTGGCCGATGGATCAACAAGAAGCCATCCTCAATGAATTGATGCGCATCCATGGTCATCACCTGGTGGCGCAACCCAAGGCCGCCAAGCCGCAAGAAGAGCCCACAGCAGCCGATCTCGTGGCCCAGATGCGCGAAGACATGGATGCCGATCATCGGTGCCATGCGCGCTCTGGCCGACACGCACAACTGGTCGACACCAATTTGGGCACCCTGCCGACAGTGCCCATGGCTTATGGTGAAGACATGCCTCATGCCCAGCAGGCCATCCCACCACAGACCCCAGCCGAGTGGACTGAATCCCTGCACAAGGGCATGTGGTGCAAGCTCTTCCTGCAAGGTCAGTGGGCCACGGCCCACCTGCTGTGGACCAGCTCGAACCGCCAGTTCTTCATGTTTACCAGCGAACACGCTGGCCGCATGCACGCCATGACACGGCGCGCGCTGGAACGCTTGCGCTCGGAAGGCCTGGCCACCAACTTGGAAGACCGCAGCCTGATGCAACGTGCGGTAGACAGCTTGCTGCAGGACCTGGCCTGAACCACTGTAGGCAAAGCCCGGGCCACAGCGGCCATCAAAGGGATATCGAAAACCATCTCTGGCTGGATGCCTACAATCGGCCCATACTTGACTGCTTCGCTGACCAAATTAACGCCAGGGGCAAGTGATGCCAAAGCGTCAATCAATCGACAGGCAGCCATAGATCGGCTCGCCGCAGGCTATTCAAAATGAGGCGAGCATGAGCCATTTGTCCCGAATATTCGTCGTAAAAATTGCGCTGACAGCCCTTCTTTGGGGTGGGCCACTGCTGCTGTTTCCGTCCAGCTGGCTGCATTGGCTTGGCTTTCCCGTTCCCGAGCCTCAGATTTTTTTGCGCCTACTCGGCATGGCTTATCTGGCACTGTTGGTTGGGTACGCTTTCGGTCTTCGCATGTCATTGCACCATGGCTATCCTGCTGGCGCCGTCTGGGTTGGCATTGTCAGCAACGGCGGGGCGTTTTTCCTGCTGGCGGTCGCCGCAGTTCTCGGTGTTTGGGCATCGTGGGGTGTCTTGGCTCAATCCTTCATGTGGGTCTCGGCCATCGGAACCGGCTGCATCACGGTTGGGCTGGTGTGGTTGGGCCCACTTGGCTCGCATGACGCTCGGCGCGATTCCTGCGCATAAATGGCGCATTCTCACGCGCGCACAACGGTATACGACACACCCAACACATTAAGCTTTGGCTTGCCTTGCCCTTCGCATTAACCGTGACGGCCATTCATTCGCACAACGGCTTCAGCCTAGGGAAACCCCGATGCATGCAGGTCGACATTAATGGTCACGAGGCGCCAGAATGCCGCCAACCATTGCAGATGGACTGTTAGATTGATGCCGAATCAAGTGCGCATCAACAGTCAATCGGCAGACACAGCTCTTTGTATTGGCGCACCATGTTGATCTCTCCCATTAACCTTCGTGTTCTGGCAACGACCCTGGACATGGAAGGCTATGACTCCAAGGTCGTGTTGAACGAATGCGGAATCCAGTCGCTTGAGGATCTCGATGACACGATCTGGCTACCGCTTGGGCTCTATGAGCGCATGGTTCAGGCCGCGCTGAAACACACGCAAACACCAGGCTTCGGCTTGACGGCAGGCACCAGCCTGGCCAATCAACGCTATGGCTTGCACCCGATGCTGGTCATGCACATGCCCAGCTTGCGCCAAGGGCTGCAGGATGTGATTCGCTTCACCCCTTTGTTGCTGGCACAACCAGAGTTGTCGCTGCAAGAGTGCAACGACAAAGCCAAGCTGATCATCGCGCCTATCTTGAAGCAGGGGGCAGCCGCCATATACCGCGCCGAGTTCATCGCGGTTTGCATGCTTCAAATGCTGAGGTATGGCAGCGGCAACTCGATCAAGGTCTCGCAGATTCATTTTGCACACCCGGCACCCGCACATGAATCGCGGTACAACGAGGCTTTCGGCTCAGGCATCTTCTTCAACTCGCCAGAAAACGCCATCATCTTCAACAGCGAGGTGCTGGATCAACCGCTGCCATGGCACGACCGCGTGAGTTACCTCGAATACAAGACCAAAGCAGAGTTGAGCCTGAGCGCTTCGTTGCATCAGGTGGACCTGGTACAACGCGCGAAGAACGTATTGATCAACGCGTTCCCCAACGCGCCGTCCATGGATGAGGTCGCGTCGCAAATGGGCACCAGCAAACGCAGCTTGCGCAGACACCTGGCCTACCGGGGAACCAGCCACACAGAGTTGGTCAAGGAGTGCCGCCAACTCATCGCAGAACACAGGCTGTCAGACACCAACTCGTCACTCAAACAGATTGCTGGTGAACTGGGTTTCTCGTCGGTCACCTGTTTCCATCGGGCCTTCAAGAACTGGACGGGAAGGACGCCACAGGAATGGCGCGACGAGCAGGTGTTGGCGGTGCGCCGCTCACCAGACCTGGCGCCTCAGGCCGCCAACCCGTCGTGATCGACCTTGACCGCATGCAGCGACGAACGACAGACCATTCGATACGCCTCGCCAAGCCGGCATCACGACGCATATGCATGTATCACCACTGAATCTCCAAGTGCTGGCCTATACGCTGGATGTGGAGGGTTTCAACTCCGAGGGGGTGCTACAGCGGTGCGGCCTGCGGCTTTCGGTGGAGCTCAATGAGAACGGTGAATGGATCCCGATTGAAGCCTATGAGCGGATGATCGAGGACGTGCTGGAGACAACCCAGGATCCCTCATTCGGATTGGTCGCAGGCAAGAGCCTGGCATTGATGCGCTACGGGGTGATGGTCCCCATATCGATGTTCACACCCAGCCTGCGGCAGTTGCTGACCGACATTGCCCGGTTCGCCGCACTGGTCATGGATCGAGCGGAAATCAACTTGGACGAAGCCCCCGGCAAGGCTCGTCTTGTTGTGTGCCCGATTGTTCGCGAAGGCGCCGCAGGCAAATTCCGATACGAATTGGCGGCGACCAGCGCCTTGCAGATGCTCAAGTTCGCAGGCCTGGACAACGATGACATCTATGACGTGAGTTTTCCTTACGCCTGCCCTGCAGGCATGGCACGCCGTTACGAGGGCGTATTTGGGCCGCATTTGCAGTTCAACCAAGCCCAATGCGCCATCGATTTCGATCCACTGTGCCTGGATAAGCCCTTGCCATCGCATGACCCGGTCTCCTATGCGGCAGCTTGCACGCGCGCGGAATCAGCACTGCTCGCCCGACAAAGTCAGATCGATACGGCCGAGCGTGTGCGGCAACGCATATTGGCGGCCTTTCCTCAGCAGCCAGGCATAGCGGACATCGCCAGAGCGCTCGGCATGAGTGAACGAAGCTTGCGCAGGCACTTGGCCACACTGGGCACAACTCATCAGGAACTGATGCGTGAGTGTCAGTATCTCAAGGCGGGCCAATTGCTCTGCGCCAATCAACTGTCGATCAAGCAAATTGCCGACGCATTGGGCTTCTCTTCGGTCACAAGTTTCCACCGTGCGTTCAAACGATGGTCAGGCACGACGCCCCTGGGATGGCTGACCTCGCAAACTGGAGGCGATCAGGCCGACAACAATCCAGGCAACTCGCTCAAGATCAAAAACGACTGAAGTATCAAGCTAGCGCGCTTTGAGCCCGCCCGTTGGCCTTTGCGCCGTACATGGCCTGATCCCCCCGTTCGAGCAGTTCACTGAGCGTTTCCTGTCCATCCCATGCGGCAATGCCCGCAGAGAAGCTCACCCGCAGGTCAGGGTAAGTAGGAGAAACCTCGCAGGACCTCATCTTCTCCTGAATTCGATCGAGCACCATCTTGGCATCGTGCACGGATGAGTCAGGCAACAAGAGCAGGAATTCCTCCCCACCCCACCTTATCAGGACGTCCGTTGTCCTCAGCGCTTGCGTCAGGACCGCCGCCACACCAGACAGCACCTCGTCACCGATGTGATGCCCGCGTTGATCGTTGACGCGTTTGAAATGGTCAATGTCCAACATCGACAAACAGATCGGCGTGCCGCTCCGCGCATGCCGCGCAAGGGCCAGCTCTGCCAGTTCGGTGCCCCTGCGCCGGTTGTACAAGCCCGTCAACTCATCGGTCATGGCCAATTGCTCAGCCTCCGCCGCCAGTGATTGAAGCTGATTGCGTTGGGCGCGCAGTGCGCCTCTCAGCTTGCAGAAATGGCTGAGCAAGCGAGACATGACCACCATGATGAAGGCAGCGCCAACAGCGGGCATGCCATCGGACGACAATGAATAGGCTCCGCCTTTCATGACAGCCAGCAGCACGGCAGCGCTCAGTGGGCAGAGCGCCAGCAACAGGCCCATACGAACGGATTGCGCAGCCGTCAGGCTGAAGGTACCAAACACCAAAGTCAGGCACATCGTCTGCAAGGCAGCGGCCCGCATCTGAGGAATATGGACATAGATGCCGCACATGCAAAGTGTCGCAAAGACCATCTGCGCCCGTGTCAGGCCGACATCCTCGAAGCGCAACGACCAGCCAGATCGAATGGCCACGTTGAAGATCATCACGCCACCGACGTTGAACAACGCGATGGACTCAAACCCCACTTGGGACACGTTGCCAAGCAAATACACAAACCAGGCAATAAGGGTCCAGACCATGCACACCAGACTGGCCATCAAGGTCCGTTTGTATGCCAACTCCACCCTACGGTCCGTTCCGAACAGCAGGCGCAAGGTTGTGCTGCGGCTGGTCAGGCGTCCGGTTTCGGAATCGAACGAGGGCGACGTCTTGTAGGTCACAGCGCGGCCACGCAAATGCAGTTGCGGCCTTGGGCCTTGGCTTGATACAACGCGCTGTCGGCACGCGACTGAACGCCCGCCAAGGCTTCTCCGGCCAAGCACTGAGCAAGCCCCACCGAAAAGGTCACATTCCGCGGGCTCGCTGTGCCATCGCCCACCAGAAATGAAAAAGTGGCCTTCATGTCTTCCAGTGTTCGCTGAGCCTGGAGCAAATCACACTCTGGCATCAAGATGAGAAACTCTTCGCCACCCCAACGTGCAACCTGATCCGGCCTTTTCACGAACTTGATGGCATGCGTTGCCAGCGCCATCAATGCGCGGTCTCCCTCGTAATGACCAAAATCGTCGTTGACGCGCTTGAAGTGATCGACGTCCACCATGGCCAGACAAAACGATCGCCCATGTCGCTTGAACCGCAGGTACTCCTCCAGCATGGTGGCATTGATGCTTCGCCGATTGACCACCCCGGTCAGTTCGTCTCGTGTTGCCAGCTCCCTCAAATCCCCAATCAGTTTGACCAGATGGTCTTTCTGCTGATCCAGGCGATCCCGCCACTCCTTGACCTGACGGGACACTGACGCGAAAACGGGCAAGCTCAAGGCGGCCATGATCAGGTTGATGGACTCTTGCATGACGTCAACAGTTGCCGCGCGAAGCAGGTAAGCATGCGCAAAGGCGAGGACCAGCATGGCCGTGGCCGACAGCCCGCAAATCATCGTTTGCCGTGGGGACAGTCGGGACAGCAAGGCAAACGTCAAGGCCAGACTTAACAAGGGCAAGGTCAAGCTGCGCGCGCCTGGAATCAGGCTATAGCTCATCACCACGGCCCCCAAGCCATGAATGATCTGCAGCATGGTCAGGGACGGATCCATGCATCTCAGACTGAATTCAGACCGAATCGCCAGATAGAAAAACCCAAATCCCAGCGACTCATATGCCACCAGCAAGATGGCCGACGTGCGTTCGACAAGACCCTCATGGACGCCACCGGCCAGAAACAAAGCACCGCCAAGATAGATCAGCCCGGCCACGAGCGTGCGCCGTACCCGGACACGCTGTTTGGGGTCGCGCCCCAGCAACCAAGCCAATTGGCCCGCGTCACGCACATCCACCTGGTTTGCCGCCGCTGTGGAAACCTGAGCGTTCGACACGATGGCCTCAGGCGACGGCATAGGTCTTGTCACGCCCGGTTTGTTTGGCACGATACAGGCCTCGGTCAGCGCGCTCGATCACGGCTTCGCTTGCCTCACCGCACACACGCTCAGTCACCCCTGCGGAAAAGGTCACCTTCAATGTCGGCATGGATTTGCTCAAACTGGCGTCATTGATCACGCGATGAATGCGTTGCAGGCACGCCTGAGCATGCGCCAGTCGGCAATCCGTGAGCACCAGCAGGAACTCTTCCCCGCCCCACCGCGCAAAATAGTCGGAAGAGCCGATGGCGTTTTGAACCAATTGCGCAAAGTGCCTCAGAACCTCGTCGCCAACGCCATGCCCGTGCATGTCGTTCACGGACTTGAACAGGTCAATGTCAATGAGCACCACACAAAAAACACGCCCACCGCCATCGGCAACCTTCGCTTGTTGCACGAGCACGTCCATCATGTGTCGCCGGTTATAAAGCCCAGTCAGCTCGTCTCTGGTTGCCAGCGTCTGTATGCGCTCCAGCGCCAAGGTCAGATCATCCTTGCGCTGGCGCAATCGCTCCCGCAAGTCACTCAACTGCCCTGAAAGCAAGGAAATCGTCGGCAACACCGTACAGGCGAAGAGGAAGTGGATCAACTCCTGACGCGGCGTGAAGTACCCTGGCTGCCAGTGCACCAGCCCCCACATGGCGGCCCCCTGCAGCGACAAGGCGAACAGCGAAGCAAACCTCGCCTGGCGGGCTGTCAGGTTGAACATCCCAAACACCAGCACCATCACCAACAGCATCAAGGACGCCCCCCTTGAATCCCGGAGGATGGCGTAAGAGCCAACCACACAGGTGATCGCGACAATGATCTGCGGAAAGGTCAAGGACGGGTCAGGAAAACGCAAGTTCAGACCGCTTCGCAATACCACGTAGAACAGCACGCTCTGGGTGGTCATGTAAGCGCTCAACATGGCCCCCGCCTGCCGATCAACCGCACCCGTGCGGATGGCATACAGCAACACCACGGTGCAAATCGCAAAATTGGTCGCGGCCACCAGAAATCGCTGCAAGCGCAATCGCTGTTTGGGATCCCCCGTCAGAACCAGCGTCAGCAAGCGCTCCAGCCACGAGTCCTCGTCGTCGCCACGGTCTTGCGTAGACTGCCAGATCAAAAAGATCACGAGCGCCAGCAACATGAAGCGCAACAGTTCGCCACCCATGTCATATTGACCGGCTCGCCAGAGCATCAAGTACACCATGGCTGAACCAAGGCTGGCCAGAGCGTACAAGCTGACCAGACGAATCTGCCTGGCTCGCAAAAAGTGAAAACCCCAGGCCAGCAAGGGACAGACGACCAGCAATATGGCGTCGCGCAAATAGCCGCCCAGCGAATAGATCCAGGCAGCAAAACTGACCGCCACCATCAATTGCGGCATGGTCATGGCAGGATCTTTGAAAATCCTGTTCAAACCACAGCGAATCAAAAGCAAAAAGAAAACAGGTGCCAGCCCCAAACCCCACAGCAAGGCATATGCGGGCCTGATCATCACCCAGTGTTGCTCATCCGCCAACACAAGCACGCCAATGGCCAACGCATACCCCAACGCAGACATCATCGAGCGTTGAAGGCGAAGTCTTTGTTTCCAGTCCTGTCCTAGACATAACGCAGCAAGCATGCGAGAACATCGTCCATACGTCGACCAATCTTGATTGCTGTCGAACACACTCGCAGCACCAAGCGGGAATACGTTTCATTTCGAGCGGCATGCTCGTGAATCAGTATGAGCGAAGCCAAGACTCGGGCACAGTCAGCAGGTCAATCGTGCAAATCAATGGCCGCGCAGGCGAGTCGATTGCGGGCGCGCCCCATTGCGTATCAACATGGCGCCCTCGCCTTTCGGCAAATTGTCACACTGAGGCATCCATCCCTGTGACAGGCTACACGCTTGGCCTAAAGATCTCGCCGTTCAAGGCCGTTAAGGAAGCAAATGGTGTCGCCATCCCGATGACACCCGCACGGCCTGTGCTGGGCCGCCAACGCGCCGAAAGGGTATGAAGATGCTCCCTTGCTTCTGCCGACTCAACCAGCGAGGCTGACCTCA
The DNA here is from genome assembly GCF_016234775.1 of Aquabacterium sp. Classification (GTDB taxonomy): domain Bacteria; phylum Pseudomonadota; class Gammaproteobacteria; order Burkholderiales; family Burkholderiaceae_C; genus Aquabacterium. Next base: position 28,400 of record NZ_JACRAH010000021.1, read on the forward strand.
TGGACGCCCAAGCCGCCACACAGGCCAACGTCGACAACTTGCGTGAACTGTTGCGCAACGCGTCCGTCATCCAGGCCAGCCAGTACTTCAACGGGCAACCCGTGCAACTGGTCGCCACACCACCCGATCACAAGCTGGGCCAGGTTCTGACCCGCTACATCGCCATGGTGCTGCTGACCTGCAACGAATTGCGCATCGTCTTCAAGGTGCACTTCAATCCGGAGCAGATCCGGGCCTACCGCCAGTCGCGCGGTGCATCCGCGGAAGACTTGACCGACAAACAGCTGATCGACTTCATGAAGGAGCTCAGCAATCAGATGGGTGGCCGGGTATGCCGAATCTTTGATGCACACCAGATCGCCATCGGCATGAGTGTTCCTCTTTGCACACGTGGCATCTACGAGATCTATGCCGACTACCAGGCCAAGTCAGGTGCCATCACCAAGTTCGGCGACTTCTGGCGCCTGGATGGCCCCTTCGAGACCATCTACTGCAGCTGCTTCGTCGAAATCATGGGCAAAGACGACTTCTCCAACATCAAGGCCGCCGACGAAGTGGCAGAGGAAGGCGAGCTGGACTTCCTATGAACAACCACAACGAACTCATCGCCTCGCACCGCGTGCTCTCCATGCTGGAGAGTGCCTGCGAATACAACGAGCAAATCCTGGACAACATCCCGAGCGTGTTCGTCATGCTCAATGCGGACAACCGGGTCATCCGCGCCAACCAGGCGTTCTGTGATCTGGTTGGCTGCACGATGGAAGGCGCCTTGCATCTGGATTTCACGGCTTACTTCACCAGTGAAAACGCCGACATCCTGTTGCACCACCTGCAGCACCTGCGCGACAAATCCACCAAGGAATCCAGTGTCCGCATCAAGCTGGAAATTGCCGGTACCAGCGAAGATCAACCCGCCAAGCCCTTTTTCTGGCGCGTGTTCAGGCTAGGCCATATCAGCGAAGCCGAAGGCCAGGTCATCTCACTCGTGGGCGACGACCTGTCGGTGCTATACCAGTCCGAGCTCAAGCTGATGAGCATCTTCTCCAGCATTCCGCTGGGGCTGATGGTGGTGGACAGCTCAGGCACGATCACCGAAGTGCTGTCCGAGTATTGCCACGTGCTGCTCAACAAACACCAATTGGTGGGCACACGACTGCAGGACACGCTGAACCGGCACAACCCGGAACTGCACAACGAAATCAAGCAGGCCTTTGACATTCTGGAAGACTGTGCAGGCAAGTTCATGCCGCATTTCACGGCACGCGAATCGTCTCTGGGACGCATCGGCCAACTGAAGATCGAAGGCGCGGCTTACTCCGACAAGTGGATCAAGCCCCGTTTCCAGCCCATTGCCAAGAACAACACGGTTGACCGTTACATGGTCATCCTGGAAGACATCACCGCCAGCTATCTGGCGCAGCGTCAGATCGAGAAGGCCGACATGCTGGGCAAGCAGGCGCAGGCCCTGTACGACTGTGCGATCCGCGACCCATTGTCTGGCCTCTACACGCGGCTGTTCATGAACGACAGCGTGAGCCGCCTGATTGCCTCGGCCAAACGCGGCAGCCTGCATGAGTTGTCCATCGTGATGTTCGATCTGGACAGCTTCAAGAGCGTCAATGACACCTATGGCCACGATGCTGGCGACCGGGTGATCCGGGCGTTCGGCAACATCATCCGCGCCTGTACGCGGGACACGGATGTCTGCGTGCGCTTTGGTGGTGAGGAGTTCGTGCTGGCCCTGCCCTGCAACAACACGAACGAACAAGGTGGCGCCATCGTCGCCGAACGCATCCGAGCCAAACTGGCGTCCACCCCCATTGACATCGGTGACGGCAAGACGCTGAACGTCACAACCAGCTGCGGCGTGGCCTACTGCCACAAGTCCGACACGCTCGAGACCCTCTTGCAGCGCTCGGACAAATACCTGTATGTAGCCAAGCACAACGGCAAGAACCAGGTGTGCATTGAATCGGCCGAAGGAGAGTGAACCATGCCCAGGATACTCGTCATCGATGACGCCAAGACCATGCGCGACACGCTCAAGGATCTGTTGATTCCCAACGGCTACGAGGTGGTGGAAGCAGAAAACGGCGAACAAGGCCTGGAAATGATGGCCAAACACGCCATCGATCTGGTCATATCCGACCTCAACATGCCCGGCATGGATGGGCTGACCATGTGCAGCCACATCAAGGAACAGGGCTATCACGCACCCATTTTCATGCTGACCACGCAGACCAGTCCTGAACTCAAGGCCAAGGCCAAGGAATTCGGCGTGGTGGCCTGGATCGTCAAGCCGCACAAGGATGACATCCTGCTCAAAGGTATTCAAAAGGTACTGCACCTGCCCGTTTGAAGATGGGGCAAGCCGTGAGCAAATGGCGCTTTTGCCCGGCCCGAACAGACAGCGCCACGCCTGCTGCCTAGAATCATGTGTGGGGGAATGTCCCTCATCTTCTCAGGAGGCTGGATGAACCCGGTGGCCACGCTACCCGATGTCCAGGCGCTGATGGCGCAGGTGGAGGCATTGACCGCCGAAGTCGAAGCCTGCAGGATGATCGGACTGGTCGCGCGCAACTCGGACAATGCGCTCATCGTCACCGACAGGCATGGTCTGGCCTGCTGGATCAACCCCACGTTTGAACGACTGACGGGCTATGCGCTGGCAGATCTCACAGGCCGCAAACCCGGCGAGTTGCTGCAGACTCGGGAAACAGACCCGGCCACCATCGCCTACATACGAGAGCAGCTTGGGCAAGGCTTGCCCTTCGAGACCGACATACTCAATCGGCGCAAGGACGGCACCAACTATTGGGCACACATCTCCGCCAAACCATTGAATGACGATGGCGGCCAGATCAAGTGGTTCATGGCCATTCAACGTGATGTCACCGCATTGCGCCGAGACCAGTCACGCTTGTCTTTTCACCACGAAGCCATTCAGCTTCTGACTCAAGCCAAGGACGTTGACGTTCTGATTCCGCAGTTGCTCGAACGCATGGCCCAATTCATTGGCTGGCCCATTGCGATTGCCTGGGAGGTCAAAACCCAAAGATGGGTGGGCGATGTCAATATGATCTGCGCGCACCAGTGGTCCAGCAATACGATGCGATATGCAGGATTCCTTGGTGCCTCTCAGCGGGCCACATGGGAAAAAGGCGTGGCAGTCCTGGGAGAAGCATGGGATAAGGGCCGGAGCACCTTTATGCCCGACATATCGCAGCAGCATGACCCCCACCGAGGCAAACAAGCCATCAAGGAAGGACTGAGTTCCGCCCTGGTGATCCCCATCAACTCAGGCAACCGCGTCACCTACTTGCTCGAGTTTGTGGCTCCCTGCATGCAGGCCCTGGATGGGGAATCGCTCGCCATGCTGGAAGGCCTGTGCGCACAGGTGTCGCAGTTCATCGATCGGCGCCGAGATGAACTGCGTGTGCGCCAGTTCATGACCGAGTTCGATTGCCTGTTCAAACTCTCGCCTGACGGCTTTGTCGTTTTCAACACCGAAGGCATTCGCTCCTATGGCAACCCCGCCTTCTACGCCATGACAGGCTTGACGCGCGAGCGGCTTGATGGCGTCACGGAGACACAGTTCGACGAAATCCTCGCCACACTCTGCGCCCCTCAGAATCGCCCGGTGCCCATTGCTGAAAGGGCCCACTGCGATGACAGTGATCGCCTGCAACTGATACAGCCCAAGCCATCGGTCCTCCAGCGATCGGTCAAAGACATGTACGACAGCAGCGGCCACTACATCGGGCGCGCCGTCTATCTGCGCGACATCACCCGGGAAATGGAAGTGGACCGCATGAAGAGCGAGTTCCTCTCCACGGCGGCACATGAACTGCGGACCCCCATGGTCAGCGTGCATGGTTTCTCCGAACTGCTGCTCAAACGCCCTTTCAGCGAGGAAAAGAAGCGCGACATCTACGAAACCATCCACCGGCAGTCCAAGCTGCTGGTCAACATGGTCACGGAACTGCTGGACCTGGCCCGCATCGAATCACGGGCAGGCAAGGACTTTCACATCCAGGCCCTGGATGTCTCGCCCATCGTGGATCAAGCGGTCAACGCGCTGCTGGTTCAGGGAGACACGCGCATGGTGCAGATGCACATCCCCGCTGGTCTGCCACGCGTGTTCGCCGACCGGGACAACCTGATCAGAGCGTTGACCAACATCCTGTCCAATGCCTACAAATACTCGCCACATGGCGGTGAGATCGCCCTGAATGTACTCACACGCACACAGGCTGGTCAAAGCCAGCTGGGCATACGCGTCACCGATCACGGCATCGGCATGACGCCCGAGCAACTGGCCCGCGTGTGTGAACGCTTCTACCGCGCCGACCCCTCCTGCAACATCCCGGGAACGGGCCTGGGCATGTCGCTGGTCAAGGAGATCATGTCCTTGATGGGTGGTGAGGTGGAATTGAGCAGCGTGGCAGGCGAAGGCACACAGGCCACGCTCTGGTTGCGCACCGTGACAGATGGCTATAGAGCATGAGTGCACGGCCCCTCGTAGGCCCTTGCCACCTCACTCCATGGATGCAGGCACCACCGTCCACTGCTGGCGGATATCGCCGATGCCATTGACGCTTTCCATGTGAACAGGGAAGCCCCACAGCCGTGCCACATGCTTGAGCACTTCGCGCGTGCTGTCGTGCAGCGGTCGATCGTTGTGCTGGGTATGGCGCAAGGTCAGGGAACGATCGCCACGCAGGTTCACGCTCCAGACCTGAATGTTGGGCTCGCGTGAGCCCAGGTCATATTGCCGCGACAGCGTCTCACGCAGTTGGCGATAGCCGCCTTCATCGTGGATGGCAGAGACCTCGTACTCGCTTTCCTGCTCGTCATCACGGATGGCGAACAATCGGAAGTCACGCATCACCTTGGGCGACAGAAACTGACCGATAAAGCTCTCGTCCTTGAAGTTGCGCATGGCGTAGTCCAGCGTCTTGAGCCAGGCGCGGTCCTTCGGATCGGCGCCTTCTGCGGAGCCCGCAAAATCAGGGAACCACAGGCGGTCTTCTGGCGTGGGCTTTTCGCAGATGCGCTTGAGATCCGTGTACATGGCAAAGCCCAATGCATATGGGTTCAGGCCGCTGTAAGCGCGGTGCCCGACAGGCGGCTGGAACACCACATTGGTATGCGACTGCAGCCACTCGATCATGATGCCGTCGGTCAGATAACCTTCGTCATACATGGTGTTGAGCAGGGTGTAGTGCCAGAACGTGGCCCAGCCTTCGTTCATGACCTGGGTCTGGCGCTGCGGGTAGAAGTACTGCGCCACCTTGCGCACGATGCGCACGATCTCGCGCTGCCAGGGCTCCAGCAAGGGTGCGTGCTTCTCGATGAAGTACAGCAGGTTCTCTTGTGGTTCGGCCGGAAAGCGACGAACAGCCTCTTCTTCCGGGCGATCGGCACGGCGGGGCAAGGTGCGCCACAGGTCGTTGACCTGCTGCTGCAGATAGGCCTCGCGCTCTTCGCGACGCGCCAGTTCCTTGTCCAGCGACAACTTGCCGGGGCGACGATAGCGGTCCACCCCATGGTTCATCAGGGCATGGCAGGAGTCCAGCAACTCTTCCACCGCATCCACGCCATGGCGCTCTTCGCAGCGCGCCACGTAGTTCTTGGCATAGACCAGGTAGTCGATGATGGAGCCGGCATCCGTCCACATGCGGAACAGATAGTTGCCCTTGAAGAAGCTGTTGTGGCCATAGGCCGCGTGCGCAATCACCAGGGCCTGCATGGCCATGGTGTTTTCTTCCATCAGGTAACTGATGCAGGGGTTCGAGTTGATGACGATTTCATAAGCCAGGCCCATGAAGCCACGGCGGTAGTTCTTCTCCGTGGCGATGAATTCCTTGCCGTAAGACCAGTGCCGGTAGTTCACCGGCATGCCCACGCTGGCATAGGCGTCCATCATCTGCTCGGCCGTGATGATCTCAAGCTGATTGGGGTAGGTGTCCAGCTTGAAGCTCTCTGCCGTCGCGCGGATCACATCGTGGTACTGCTCGATCAGATCGAAGGACCAGTCGGAAGGCCCGGGCAACTGATGGCCTTGCACGCCATAAGCTTGATGTGCACTCATGCGTCCACCCCTTCCTTCTTGAACAGTTCGCGGAACACCGGGTAGATCTGCGAGGGATCCAGCACCTTGCGCATGGCGAAGTGCTTGTGCATCTCGCTGAGCGCCAGGTACTCGTCCCACAGGTTCTGCTCGGTCTGCGCCACCTGCACATAAGCGTAGTAGCGAACCAGCGGCAAGATCTTCTGCTCGATGATCTCGCGGCAACGGCTGGAGTCATGGTGCCAGTTGTCACCGTCGGAGGACTGGGCCACATACAGGTTCCACTCGCTGGTGGGATAGCGAGCCTGGATGATCTCGTCGAGCAGCACCAGGGCGCTGGACACCACCGTGCCACCGGTTTCAGTCGCGTGGAAGAACTCGTCCTCCGTCACTTCCTGGGCCTGCGTATGGTGACGGATGAAGACCAGCTCGATCTTGTCGTAGTGCCGGGTCAGGAACAGGTACAGCAGGATGAAGAAGCGCTTGGACAACTCCTTGCGCTGCTCGTCCATCGAGCCGGATACGTCCATCACGCAGAACATCACGGCCTTGGTGGTGGGCACCGGCACCTTGACGCGACTGCGGAAACGCAGGTCGATCGGATCAAGGAAGGGGATACCCTTCATGCGGCCATACAGATGGGCCAGTTGGGCCTCTATCTCTTCGATCTCGGCCGCGCGCTTGCGGGTCAAGGCGTCATCGCCCGTGACAGGTTGAGCGCGCAGTTCTGCAAGACGCTCTTCCAGTTCCTTGATCTCGCGGCGTGAGGAGGCCCCCAGGGCAATACGCCGGCCCAGCGCACCACGCATGGAGCGCACAACGTGCAGGTTGTTGGGCGTGCCGTCGCTGCTGAAGCCAGCGCGGTGGCTCTTCCACTCGGGCACCTCGGCCAGGGCAGTGCGAACCAGGTTAGGCAAGGCCAGGTCTTCAAAGAAGACCTGCATGAACTCTTCCTTGCTCAGGCTGAAAACAAAGTCGTCTTCACCCTCTCCGGAATCGCTGGCCTGGCCAGACCCGCTGCCCTGCCCTTGCCCGCCTTGTGGCTTCTCGATTCGGTCGCCCCGAACATACTCTTTATTGCCCGGGTGCACCACCTCCCGTGTGCCGCCTTGACCATGACCGAAAACGGGCTCGGACAGGTCGCGCTTGGGAATGGTGATGTCCTCACCCTTTTCAAGATCGCGGATGCTGCGCCCGTTGATGGCACGCTGCACTGCTTCACGCACTTGGTCTTTGTATCGCCGCAGGAAGCGTTCACGGTTGCCGATCGACTTGTTCTTGCCGGCCAGCCGTCTGTCGATGATGTGTTGCCTAGTCATGTCGACCCTTCGCTCAAGGCGCTCTGCCGTCGATCCTCTACAGGGATCTTGTTCAACCCGAGGATCACCCGGGTTGAACGTGCTGACACCTTCGCGGTGAACAACATTGGTCTGCTATCAGGATGATTTGCGCACTCGCAGATACCACTCGCACAGCAAGCGAACTTGCTTGGCCGTATAGCCCTTCTGGACCATGCGGTTGACGAAGTCCTCGTGCTTCTTGACCTCATCGGCGCTGGCCTTGGCGTTGAAGCTGATGACCGGCAACAACTCTTCGGTGTTGCTGAACATCTTCTTCTCGATCACGGTGCGCAGCTTCTCGTAGCTGGTCCACAGCGGGTTCTTGCCGCCGTTGTTGGCGCGAGCCCGCAGCACGAAGTTGACGATCTCGTTACGGAAGTCCTTCGGGTTGGCAATGCCGGCAGGCTTTTCGATCTTCTCCAGCTCGGCATTCAGCGCGCCGCGGTCGAAGATTTCACCGGTGTCCGTGTCGCGGTATTCCTGATCCTGGATCCAGTAATCCGCATACGTCACGTAGCGATCGAAGATGTTCTGGCCGTACTCGGAATAGCTTTCCAGGTAAGCCGTCTGGATCTCCTTGCCGATGAACTCGGCGTAGCGCGGTGCCAGCGACTCCTTGATGTAGGAGATGTACTTCTGCTCCAGCTCGGCGGGGAACTGCTCGCGCTCGATCTGCTGCTCCAGCACATACATCAGGTGCACCGGGTTGGCAGCCACTTCCTGGCTGTCGAAGTTGAACACCTTGGAGATGATCTTGAAGGCGAAACGCGTGGAGATGCCGCTCATGCCCTCGTCCACACCGGCGTAGTCGCGGTACTCCTGGATGGACTTGGCCTTGGGGTCGGTGTCCTTGAGGTTCTCGCCGTCATACACCTGCATCTTGGAGTAGAGGCTGGAGTTTTCGGGCTCCTTCAGGCGGGTCAGGATGGCGAACTGGCTCATCATCTTCAGCGTGCCAGGGGCGCAAGGCGCGGCGGCCAGCGAAGAGGTGCGAACCAGCTTCTCGTAGATCTTGATTTCTTCCGAGGCACGCAGGCAATAAGGCACCTTGACGATGTAGATCCGGTCAAGGAAGGCCTCGTTGTTCTTGTTGTTGCGGAAGGCCTTCCACTCGCTTTCGTTCGAGTGAGCCAGCACGACGCCGTCAAACGGAATGGCACCGAAGCCTTCCGTACCCTTGAAGTTGCCTTCCTGGGTGGCAGTCAGCAGGGGGTGCAGCACCTTGATGGGCGCCTTGAACATTTCCACGAATTCGAGCAAGCCCTGGTTGGCCAGGCACAGGCCACCGGAGTAGCTGTAGGCGTCCGGGTCATCCTGAGCGTAGGTTTCGAGTTTGCGGATGTCGACCTTGCCGACCAGGGCGCTGATGTCCTGGTTGTTTTCGTCACCGGGCTCGGTCTTGGCAATACCCACCTGCTTGAGGATGCTGGGGTAGCGCTTGACGACCTTGAACTTGCGGATGTCGCCACCGAACTCTTCCAGACGCTTCACGGCCCAGGGGCTCAGGATGCGCTGCAGGTAACGGCGAGGGATGCCGTATTCCTTTTCCAGAATAGGGCCATCTTCCGTCGGGTCAAACAACCCCAGGGGCGACTCGTTGACGGGCGAGCCCTTGATGGCATAGAAGGGTACTTTTTCGGCGAGCAACTTGAGCCGCTCGGCAATCGAGGACTTGCCGCCACCGACAGGGCCCAGCAAGTACAAGATCTGCTTCTTTTCTTCCAGGCCTTGCGCGGCATGGCGGAAGTAGCTGACGACCTGCTCAATGGCATCTTCCATGCCATAGAACTCTTCGAACGCGGGGTAGATCTTGATCACCTTGTTGGTGAAGATCCGAGACAGGCGCGGGTCATTGCGCGTGTCGATCATCTGCGGCTCGCCGATCGCCTGGAGCATGCGCTCTGCCGCGGTGGCGAAGGCCGACTTGTCTTTCTTGCAGATCTCGAGGTATTCCTCGAGGGTGAATTCTTCTTCGCGAGTGCGCTCGTAGCGAGCTGCGAAGTTGCTGATCACGTCCATACAGACCTCCAAACCATCGACTTACGCCATCGATGCCTCGTGATCTGCGCCGTAACCACCTGGTGACCTCGGCGCGACCACACAAGCATCGCCTTCACACCAAAGATCGAGGAAATCACTGTTCTTGCAAGCCCGGATAACACCCCGGAAACTGCCCCAGATCAATGACTTCGTTGTTGTCTATCTTGCACCTTTTTTGATTCATGCGTGCTGCTTGCACACAACAAGGCACGCTTTCATCACATTCCTACCCTCACGACACTAAATATTGCTGCTGGCACGCACCTCTTCCATGCTCGTTATGCCGGAGAGGACTTTCTCTATGCCATCTTGTCGCAAGGTGCGCATGCCCTCTTTCAGCGATTGATTGAGCAAGGCTTCGGCGTTCGCACCAGTCTGGATCATGCGGCGCACCTCGCGGCTGACCGACAGCAGTTCGTGCAGGCCGGCACGGCCCTTGTAGCCGGTGTGGTTGCACTGCGGGCAGCCTTTGGCGGTGTGGGTCATGAGCACGCCATCGCGCCCCAGGCGCTGCTGCCAGTCGGCCTGCACGGCTTCGGCCGTGATGTGTTCCTGGTGCTCGGGGAACACGAACATGTATTCCTTCATCAGGTCGTCAATGTAGGCCTGTGAGGCTGGTTCGGACACCTTGCACGCGCTGCACAAACGGCGCACCAGACGCTGCGCCAGCACGACCAGCAGCGCATCGGCGAAATTGAACGGGTCCATGCCCATGTCCAGCAGCCGGGTAACCGTTTCTGGTGCACTGTTGGTGTGCAGCGTGGTCAGCACCAGGTGGCCGGTCAATGAGGCCTCGATGCCCATATCGGCCGTTTCATGGTCACGGATTTCGCCCACCATGATCACATCCGGATCGGCACGCAGGAAGGCCCGCAGCGCCTTGGCGAAGGTCCAGTCAATCTTGGGATTGATCTGCACCTGCCGCAAGCCTGGTTGGGTGATTTCAACCGGGTCTTCGGCCGTCCAGATCTTGCGCTCCGGCACGTTGATGAAGCTCAGCGCCGAATGCAAGGTGGTGGTCTTGCCCGAACCGGTTGGGCCCACGCACAGGATCATGCCGTAAGGCCGCTCCAGAGCGCTTTTCAGTCGCGTCAAATTGAGTTCACTCAGGCCGATCTTGTCCAGCGGCAGGGGGCGCGCGGAACTCAGAATCCGCATGACCACATCTTCCAGGCCGTTGTTGGTCGGGATGGTGGCCACCCGCAACTCCAGCCTGTACTGCGGCACGAAACGCGCAAAGTTGATCTTGCCGTCCTGAGGCTTGCGACGCTCGGAAATGTCCAGGTCGCACATGATTTTGATGCGGGCGATCATGGCACTGCGGTAGTTGTGCGGCAGCTCCAGGTAAGGCACCAGGCCGCCGTCCTTGCGGAAGCGGATCTTGATCTTGTCGCGCCCAGGGTAGCTCTCGATGTGGATGTCGGAGACGCCCTGGGTGTAGGCCTCCACGATCATGGTGTTGATCAGACGCACCAGCGAGTTGTCGCTTTGCTCGATGGGCCGGTCTTCCTCCTGGAAAGACTTGTTGTCCAGGCCTTCCTTTTCCAGGTCTTCGACCAGCTTGCCGGAGTCGATGGCGTCCAACTCCAGCTCAGCCGGCTCGGCAAAAGCGGTGAACATCACCGAGGTTACATCGGCGCCCAATTTGGCGTAGGCATCCCGAATCGACCACTCCAGTTGGCTCTGATTGGCCAGCACGGGCACGATCTTGCACTGCGTGACGAACTCCAGTTCGGCCAGCACACTGCGCTTGCTGGGATCCTCCACGGCCACGATCAGCATGGATTCGTGCAGCAGCAATGGCGCCACGAGCAAGCGTGCCGCCACATTGAACGGCACCCGGTGCAGCGCATCCGGATCGGCGGGGAACTTGTCCAGGTCTACAAGGGGGTAGCCCATCTTGCGGGCCAGCGCACTCAGCAAGTCCTGCCGCGACACCATGCCCAGGCGCACCAACAGCTCACCCAGCGGCACGGTTCGGTCATGCTGTTGCTGTTTGAGCGCAATCTGCAGTTGATCGTCAGAGATCAGGCCCAGCGCGATCAAGGCCTCGCCAATGCGCACCATCGGCATGTGGCTCTGGCGCTGAATGGCATCGATCAACTGCTCGGGCGACACCACTTTCTGCGTCAGCAAGATGTCGCCCAGCTTCTGATTGCGCAGGTTTTGCTGCACGTCGATGGCTTGCTGCACGTCGTCGGGCGTGACGGCCTGCGCGTCGATCAAGGCCTGGCCGATCAGCGGGCCGATTTCCACACCCGCGATGATGTCGGCGGGCACAAACAGCCGGCTGACCGCACCTTTTTCATCCACCGGAGGGAACAGGAACAGCCCATATTCGTTGTCGACATGGCCAATCGTGTCGCCTTCCAGCGTACCGCCCGCCACCAGATGCACGCGGTAATCGGTAACCGGGCGCTCGGTGAGCACACCGCCATCGTGTTGCGCCACTTCGTGGCTCACCGCCGTGGGCTCCAGCGCCCTGGTCAGCAAGAGGGTGCGGAACTGGTTGAAGCGCAGCGGCATGGTCGTGCGAGCCGGCGGCACCTGGATGTGCGCCACCCGTTCGGTCGGCACGAAAAAGTTCAGACGCCCCTGCATGACGCGACCATTGAGCCCGACGATCTGACAAGGCTCGGACTCCTGCTGCGCGGTCGCCACCGGGTAGGTGGCAAAGGGGGGCGTCGGCCAGCGAAACGCCCCATTGGTAACGTCGCCGGCGTCTGCATCACCAAAGCCCGCGTCCTGAAAGTCGGCGACTTTCTGCGGTGCTGGCGGGCCAGCGTCGTTTCGGGCGGCGTGATCAGGGTAATCAGACATGTCGATCCTTGCATCCGGGATGAGACACTGACACCCCGGGTTGATTGCCATGCTATGAAACTGACTGCATCATGATGGGCGCAAAAACGGCAGAAATACCGGGCTTTGCACGCCGACCTGCCGGCCTCAAGGTCGCCACTTTGCGTTTTTTTGAAGAAACAGTGTCAGATTTCGAGGTGCTGTACGACAGACACCAGGCGAGGCTTGCTCGCGTATCCTTGAAACTGAATCACCGGACATCGACATGAACCAACGTCAACTGCTGTCTTCTGCACTCGCTTCCGTATTGGCGCTTGGCGCCGCCACGGCCCAGGCTCACGACGAACCCGCCCCGAAGGACAAGGAGAAGTGCTACGGCATCGTCAAGGCGGGCCAGAACCACTGCGCCAACCTGTCGGGCACCCACTCCTGCGCCGGCGAGGCCAAGACCGACAACGCCCCATCGGAGTGGAAGCTCGTGGCCAAGGGCAGTTGCGCGAAGATGGGCGGCATGAATGCCGAGCAAGCCAAGGCCGCCCTGGCCAAGACAGGCTCCAAGTAAACCAGGCCATCTGGTCGGTCTATCTCCCAGATGCATCGCTCGCCTGCTTCCCTGATCGGCATCGGCCTGCGGCAGCCTCATGCCCAGGCCTTGTTGACGCAACGCCCTGCTCTGGGCTTTGTCGAGGTGCACTCGGAGAATTTCTTCGCCGAAGGCGGCAGTGCCATCCAGGCCTTGCTGGATGTCCGGGCGCACTACCCTGTCAGCCTGCACGGCGTGGGGCTGTCGCTGGGCTCGGCCAGTGGGCTGGACGAGCCCCATCTGGAGCGGCTGGCCAGGCTGGTCGAGCAGATCGACCCGGTTCGGGTGTCGGATCACGCCAGCTTTGCACGCGCCCAGCCTGCCAGCCCCACGTCACCGGGTGCCGTGCATGCCAGTGATCTGCTGCCGCTGGCGTTCACGCCCGCGTCGCAAGATGCGCTGGTCGCCAATATCCAGCGGGTCCAGGATCGCCTGCGTCGCCCCATCCTGATCGAGAACCTGTCGGCCTACATGGCGTACGAGGACGATCAGATCCCCGAAGTCGAGTTCCTCATCCAGACGTGCCGACGGGCAGGTTGCCAGTTGCTGCTGGATCTGAACAACCTGGTCGTCAACGGCCTGAACCGGGCGCGGCGCCTGCACTGGCAGGATTCGCCGGGCAGCGAGCCTGATCGCGAGCGAGCAACCTACCAGGCACGTGCCGAGGCACTGGATGTCGTCTGGTCGATGCCGCCTGGCATGGTCGGGCAGATTCACCTCGCCGGATTCCGCTGGCCTGCACAGCCCGATCAGTTGGTCATCGACGACCACAGCCAGCGCGTCAGCCCAGCCGTCTGGGACGCGTATGACATGGCGCTGAACCACCTGGGCGAGGTGCCCACCTTGATGGAGTGGGATGTGGACCTGCCCCCGCTGGCCGTTTTGCTGGACGAGGCCAGGCTGGCCGCCGAGGTGATCGCCCAATCCCGCGGCGAGCCCGACATGATGGACTTCGACGAATGAGCCTCGAAGAGGAACTGGCCCGGCAACAGGCTGTTCTGGCGGCCCTGCAGCAAGGCTGGCCTGCGATCCACACCGCGCGGCTGCAGACCGATGCGGCAGGCCTGCGCGCCTACCAGGTCAATGCACGGGCGACCGCGCAGCGGGTCTTGCTGGCGCACTTCCCCACCGTGGCCGCCATGCTCGGCGACGAAGCATTGGGCATGCTGGCCATACTGCTGTGGAAGCAATCGCCCCCCTCCAGTGGTGATCTGGGGCAATGGGGTGGCGGCCTGCCGGATCTCATCGGCACACGGGCTGAACTGACCGACTGGCCCTGGCTGGCCGACTGCGCCCGGCTGGACTGGGCGCGCCACCTCTGCGAGCGTGCCGCCGACGCTCAACAGGATCACGGCAGCTTGCACAGGCTGGGCGACAGTGCACCCCGATCACTGCGCCTGCACCTGCAGCCCTGCGTGCAGGTGATCACATCGCCATGGCCTCTGGCGGCTTTGTGGGCGGCGCATCAGTTGCCGGAATCGGCGCAGGCGGCTGCGGCTGAAACGGCCTTGCAGTCGGGCCAGGGCATGCGCGCCACGGTTGTGTGGCGCTCACCATGGCAGTTGCAGATGAGTGAGATTTCAGCCCAGGACGGTCATTGGATGCAGCTGCTGCTTGAGGCAAGCCAGCACGATGGCGCCGACGTATCACTGGGTAGCTTGCTCAATCATGCACCGGCCGGCTTCGACTTCAGCGCCTGGCTGACCACCGCCGTGATGCAGGGCTGGCTATGGCGCATCACAACGACCACGGAGTGAGTGGCCTGCGTGCCCGATAGTCAGTCCACCCAAACCGGGAGTCAGAACCCGGCTCAGAAGTCCTTGTAGCGGAAGCCCAGTTGCATGGAGATGGGCACCTCGCCCTGCTCGTTCTTGGGCAGCACTTCGGTCTTGTCGATGGCACGCATCACAGCCTCATCCCATGAGGGCACACCGGAAGGCTCGATGAGCTTGCGCGCGATGATGCGACCATCCGGCGAGCAATGCACCTCCACCACCGCACGCGGGTCACCGCTGATGCTCTCGGTGAAGATGATGTTGGGCTTGACGCGCGCCACGATGCGCCCGGCATAGGCTGCGCTGGGGCCCGCTGAACGGTTGGCCGCACCCAGAGATGCTTCCAACTGAGCCATGATGCCCTTGAGCGGCGCGTTCTGCTGCGAGCCGGGCTTGCCCTGGCTGTCCGTGCGGCTTGTCGTTTTCGAGTTCACCGGCTTGGTGGCAGGCTCGGGCTTCTTCGGTGGGGTCTTCTCTGGCTTCTTGACAGACTTGACCGGCTCATCCGTGATGAAGACCTCGCGAGGCTCCTGAGGCTTGCGCTTCTTGGGCTCTTTCTTGGGCTTGCGCTCGACCACCACATCGGGAACGGGCTCGGGCGCAGGCGGCTCAGGTTCCACCGCCTTGACCGGCTCCGGTGGTGGCTCAACGGGCGGTGTCTCCACCTTGGGCGGCGGTGGCGGCGCCTCGGGCGCGGCCGCACGCGGGATCTCGGCCCAGACTTCAGCTTCCACCACGTCCGGCGTGCTCATCTTCCAGCGCACGCCCAGCGCCAGCGCCGCCACCAGCATCAGGTGAACGCCCAGGGCCAGCGCGCCGCCCAGCCCCCAGCCATCCGCCGAGCGGGGGCGGAGAACGGGGCCGGAGCCCTGGCTGACGGCGTCGGCGTTCAAGGCATCAACCTCCGGTGGTGCGCACCGACAGGCCCACACGGGCCACGCCGGCCTTTTGCAGCACATCCATCACGTGCACGACGGACTCGTAGCGCACATCCTTACGGGCGCTGATGATCACCGGCACGGCTTCGGGGCCACCGGCAGCTTCGTCCTGCATGGGCTTGATGCGCTCGGCCAGATCCTTGACCAGCATCTCGCCGGCGTCCTTGCGGTTGACGCGCAGCTTCACGTGCTCGTCATCTTCCAGCACGACCTCGATCACCTTCTCGGGCGCCTTGCGCGCCTTGCCGATGCTGGGCAGGTCCACCACGCCGGTGGGCAACAGCGGCGCGCTGACCATGAAGATGATCAGCAGCACCAGCATCACGTCAATGAACGGGACCATGTTGATCTCGTTGCGCGTGCGCCGGCGTCGGCCACCACCGCGGGCATTGAGCTCGGCCACGGTCAGCGCCCCTGAGGCTGGCTGCGCCCGGCGTCCACCGCGGAGGGCGGGCTGGCGGGCGCGGCGCTGCGGGCCAGGATGTTGGAGAACTCTTCCATGAAGGACTCCATCTGGATGGCGATGCGGTCGATGTCACGCGCCAGGCGGTTGTAGGCCAGCACGGCGGGGATGGCGGCAAACAGGCCGATGGCCGTGGCCACCAGGGCTTCGGCGATGCCGGGTGCCACCGTGGCCAGGGTCACCTGCTGCATGTTGGACAGGCCCGTGAATGCGTGCATGATCCCCCACACGGTGCCGAACAGGCCGATGTAGGGCGACACCGAACCCACCGAACCCAGGAAATCAAGCCGCGCTTCGATGACGTCCATCTCGCGCTGAAAGCTGGCGCGCATGGCGCGGCGGGCGCCGTCCAGCAGGCTGGGTACATCCGTGATGCGGCGCTCGCGCAGCTTCATGAACTCGCGCATGCCGGCGGCAAAGATGCGCTCCTGCGGCGAAGGCGGGCCATCGCCACGCTGGGCGTCCTGAAACAGCTCCTGCAGCGTGCGCCCGGCCCAGAACTCGCGGTCGAACTCGTCGTTGTCTTCCCGCACCCGCTTGAGGCCGATCAGCTTGCTGAAGATCACGCTCCAGCTGGCCACGGACACCAGCAGCAACAGCGCCAGCACGATCTGCACCACGGCGCTGGCATGCAACACCAGGGCAATGATGGACAAGTCTTGGTTCATGAAAGGTCAACCTCCGGAGGCTTGAATCGGTGTGGGCAAAACGGCCAGGATGCGCTCGGGGATGCGGCCAGGCCTGAGGCTGTCCTGCCCGGCCTTGGACTGCACCCAGCCGATGCGAACCCGCCCGTGTGTGAGCAGGGTCTCGCCGCGCCAGACATCTTGTTGGAAAGCCACGCTGGAGCGGCCGACTTCGCTGACGGTCACCGTCACGGTCAGGCGGTCATCCAGTCGGGCGGGTTTGAGGAAGTGCATCTGCGTATCGGCCACCACGAACATGCCCTCGCCCGACTGGCGCATGTCTTCCTGCTCGAAGCCCAGGGAGGACAGCCACTCGGTACGGGCGCGCTCCATGAACTTCAGGTAATTGCCGTAGAAAACGATGCCGCCCGCGTCGGTGTCTTCCCAGTAAACGCGCACCGGATGCCGGAAATGGGCGTTCGCCAGGTCTGGTGGCGTGGCGGCAGGCGAGACAGGAGAGGCAGCAACGGACGACAGGCTCATGGCCGCCATTATCCAGGGGATCCGGGCAGATCGCCCGCCCGCTGCACCATCGCTGGTCAAGAGATGTAAAGCAAGCGGCGACCTGGCCCTTGCCTAGAGGAAATCGGGCGTCTGCACGGCATGCAGCGTGACGCTGGTTTCGCCATCACGCTCGCGGCTGCGCAACCACCACACGGCCCCCTTGCGCACCGACCAGGCCAAGTCCTGCCCAGTCAGCAAGCGTGCGGCCAGCATGCCCAACGTGGGTTGATGCCCGACGATCAGGACGGGGTCCTTGTTGCGGGGCCAACGGGCTGCGGCCAGCAGATCATCCACGCTGGCTTGCGGATCGATCGACCGCACGGTCTTGTAGGAGCGCCCCAGGGCCATGGCGGTCTGCTGGGTGCGCTGCGCGGGGCTGACGAGCACGCGTGTGGTGTCGGGCAGGCGTTGGTTGAGCCAGTGCGCCATGCGCTCGGCCTGGCGCTCACCTTTGGGTGTGAGGGTGCGGGCCAGATCCTGCGCCAGGTCGATGTGCACGGTGAGGTCTTCGCCCGCCGCCGCACGGGTTTGCAGTTCCTCGTCCAGCGGCAAGGCATGCGCCTGCGCGTGGCGCCACAGGATCAGATCCATCGCGAGCTCCTCGTATTCATGTGCGACACCCGATCATGCGCGCGCACCGTGGACAAGCACTATGGACGCACACTGGGGCAGCTTGATGACAAGCCGAACTTGTCAGGGCTGAGCCTGGTGGCGCGCCATCAAGGCCTGCTGCGCGCTGACGCCCTCTTGCGAGACGCGTTCATACCGGCCATTGCCATGCTGGATCCAGGCATCGCGGACATCCAGCAGATAGGGCACCAGACACTCGTCAATCACACGCTGACGCAGGGCCGCATCCCGAACGGGCCAGGCGGCCTCGATCCGGCGCGTCATGTTGCGGTTCATCCAGTCTGCGCTGGACAGGTACAGGACTTCGTCCTTGTCCGACTCACCCCAGCGGAAGTACAGCACGCGGGTGTGCTCCAGCATGCGGCCTACGATGGAGCGCACGCGGATGTTGTCCGACAGCCCCGGCACACCCGGCGGCAGGATGCAGGCACCGCGCACGATCAGGTCAATCGATGCGCCAGCCTGCCCCGCTTCCAGCAAGGCGGCGATCAAGGGCTCGTCCGTCAGGGAGTTGAGCTTGAGCACGATGCGCGCGGGATGCCCGGCAGCGGCCGCATCGGCCACCCGATTGATGGTGCGCACCATCTGCGTCTGCATGCTGAACGGTGCCAGCAGCAACTGTTTGGTCGACTTCTGATGCGTCAGGCTGGACAGCTGCTGAAACACCATGTCGACGTCGGCGGTGACCTCGGCATTGCTGGTGAGGTAGCCGATATCGGTATACAGGCGCGCGGTCTTGGGGTTGTAGTTGCCGGTCGACAAGTGCGCGTAACGCTTGAGGCGGTTGCCCTCCCGGCGCGTGACCAGCATCATCTTGGCGTGGGTCTTCAGCCCCACGATGCCGTACACCACCTGAGCCCCCAGGGCCTCCAGGCGTTCGGCCCAGTTGATGTTGGCCTCTTCGTCAAAGCGCGCTTTGAGCTCCACCACGGCCAGTACTTCCTTGCCCCGGCGCACGGCTTCCAGCAGCAACTCCATCAGCACGGACTCGCTGCCCGTGCGGTAGATGGTCTGCTTGATGGCCAGCACATCGGGGTCGTAAACCGCCTCGCGCAGAAACTGCACCACCGCATCGAAAGATTCAAACGGGTGATGCAGCAGGCAATCGTGCTGACGCAGGTGGTCGATCATGCCCGCTTGCGGCAGGCTCTCGGGCCAGCTGGGCAGGTAATTGGCAAAGCGCAGGTTATCGGCATCGGCCTGGTCGATCAACTGCGTCAGGCGCACAAGGTTGACGGGGCCATTTACCTGGTACAGCGCCTGGTGATCCAGACCGAACTGCTCCAGCAGGAAGTCAGACAGGTCCTTGGGGCAGTTGAACACCACCTCCAGGCGCACCGACTGGCCGAACTGGCGCGTGCTCATCTTGGAGCGCAAGGCCTGACGCAAATCGGTGACATCGTCTTCATCGACATCGATATCCGAATCCCGCGTAAGGCGGAACTGCGAGAAGGCCTTCATCTCTCGGCCGGCAAACAACTCGCCCAGATGCGAGCGGATCACGCTGGACAGCAACACGAAGCATTGCTTGCCATCGGAGAGCTCCGGCGGCAGCTTGATCACGCGAGGCAACACCCGCGGGATGCGCACGATGGCGATGTCGTTGTCGCGCCCGAACGCATCGCGGCCGCCAAGCTGCACGATGAAGTTCAGCGTCTTGTTGGCAACTTGCGGGAACGGGTGAGAGGGATCCAGCCCGATGGGCACCAGCAAAGGCTGCACCTGGCGATGGAAGAAGTTGGCCACCCACTCGCGCTGTGCCTCGTTGCGATGCGCGTGGTTGAGGATGTAAATGCCCGCGTCACGCAGCGCCGGACCGACCACCTCATTGAAGATCTGATATTGATCCTCGACCAGCTGCCGGGCTTCCCTGGCAACATCGGCCAGGTACTGCGGATCGATGCCCGTGCCGCGCGTACGCGAGGCTTCCAGCACATCGGCAAAGCGCACCTCGAAGAACTCATCGAGGTTGGACGACACGATGCAGATGTAGCGCAGGCGCTCCAGCAAGGGGACATCCTCGCGCTGGGCTTGCGCCAGAACTCGGCGGTTGAATTCGAGAATGGCCTGTTCGCGGCTCAACAACTTCAAACGCGGGGCGGGAGACACCTGAAACGACTTCCTGAGAGTGAAAAACGGGGGCTTTCAGTTTAGACCCCGACACCCTTCAGGATGATGACAGTTTCGTGTCAGTGTGTCCCTGGGCAACGTTGCGCTCGTCAACGTCGCCTCCAGATGCGTCAGTGCGCCGCTTCCCAGTTAGGGCCAGCCCCTAGTTCGGCCAGCAGGGGCACCCGCAACTGCGCCACACCCGCCATCAGGCGCGGCACCTCGGCCCTGATCCAGTCCAGCTCGGCCTCGGGCACCTGGAACACCAGTTCGTCGTGCACCTGCATGATCATCAGGCTGGCCTTGCCCTGGGCGTCCAGCGTGTCCTGCACCGCCACCATGGCGAGCTTGATCAGGTCGGCTGCCGTGCCCTGCATGGGCGCGTTGATGGCCGCGCGCTCGGCACCGGCCCGGCTGGGGCCATTGGGGCTGTTGATCTCGGGCAGCCACAAGCGACGGCCAAACACGGTTTCCACGTAGCCCTTTTCTTTGGCCAGGGCGCGGGTGTCATCCATGTAGCGCTTAACGCCGGGATAGCGCTGGAAGTAGCGCTCGATATAGGCCGACGCCGCCGAGCGCTCGATGCCCAGGTTGGAGGCCAGTCCAAAAGCGCTCATGCCGTAGATCAGGCCGAAGTTGATGACCTTGGCATAACGGCGCTGCTCGCTGGTGACCTCGTCAGGCGTCACGCCGAAGACCTCGCCGGCGGTGGCGCGGTGCACGTCCATGCCTTCGGAGAAGGCGCGCAGCAGGTTCTCGTCTTGCGAGATGTGGGCCATGATGCGCAGCTCGATCTGCGAATAGTCGGCCGAGACGATGACATGGCCCGGCGGCGCGATGAAGGCCTCGCGGATGCGGCGGCCTTCCGCCGTGCGCACCGGGATGTTCTGCAGGTTCGGGTCGTTGCTCGACAGGCGGCCCGTCACGGCCACGGCCTGCGCGTAGTTGGTGTGCACCCGGCCCGTTGTCGCGTTGATCATCAGCGGCAGCTTGTCCGTGTAAGTGGACTTGAGCTTGGCCATGCTGCGGTACTCGAGGATGCGGGCTGGCAACGGGTAATCCTCGGCCAGCTTTTCCAGCACCTCCTCGTTGGTGGAAGGGGCGCCGGATGCCGTCTTCTTGACGATGGGCAGGCCCTGCTTGACGAACAGGATCTCGCCGAGCTGCTTGGGCGAGCCCAGATTGAACGGTTGCCCTGCCAGCGCGTAAGCCTCCTGCTCCAGCGCCATGATGCGCTGGCCCAGTTCATGGCTTTGTTGCTGCAACAAGGCCTTGTCGATCAACACACCATTGCGCTCGATGCGCTGCAGCACGCGCGATGCGGGCATCTCGAAGCGCTGGTAGATGTCCTGCAAGGCGGGCTCGGCCTGCAGGCGCGGCCACAGGGTTTGATGCACGTGCAATGTCAGGTCACTGTCCTCGCTGGAATACAGCGATGCGCGGTCAACCGCCACTTGCGCAAACGGGATCTGTTGAGCGCCCTTGCCTGCCACTTCTTCGTAGCTCAAGCCAGCGCGGTTCACGTGGCGCAAGGCCAGGTCACCCAGGTTGTGCCGGCGGTGCGCTTCCAGCACATAGCTTTGCAGCATGGTGTCGTGCGCGTAACCTTGAATGCGGATACCATGGTTGGCCAGCACATGCGTGTCGTACTTGATGTTCTGCCCCACCTTGGGCTTGCTGGCATCTTCCAGCCAGGGCTTGAGCCTGGCCAACACCTCATCCAGCGGCAACTGCTCAGGTGCATCGGGGCCTTCGTGACGCAGCGGGATGTAGCAGGCGCTGCCCACCTTGTCGCTGAAGGACAAGCCCACGATGCGGGCGTTCAAGGGTTCGAGCGAATCGGTCTCGGTGTCGAAGGCGACCAGTTCAGCCGCGTTGAGGCGGGCCAGCCATTGATCGAATGCCGCCCAGTCGAGGATGGTGTCGTAATGGGTTTCGATCTGGGTCAAGCCGGACGCAACAGCATGGCCACCATCAGCGGGCGAGGCATCAGCAGCATCGGCTGCAGCAGGATCCGCGTCGTTCCCGAACAGATCACCCGTGGCACTGGGCTTCGCTGCCTTGGGCGCCTTGGCTGCTTTGGCGGCAGGCGCGGTTGCACCACCACCCAGCAGCTTTTCAACTTCTGCGCGGGCACCGCGGAAGCCATAGCGTGTATAGAAATCCAGCAAGCCAGGCAGATCGGGCGCCTTCAAGGCCAGGGCATCCAGGGAGGGCCACTGCGGCACATGTTCCGTGAGGTCGCAATCCAGCTTGACCGTGATGAGGCGGCGGCCTTGCGGCAACCAGTCCAGGGCCTTGCGCAGGTTCTCACCCACCACGCCCTTGATGCTGTCCGCTGCGGCCATCACGCCTTCCAGCGTGTCGTATTCAGCCAGCCATTTCACGGCGGTCTTGGGGCCCACCTTCTCGACGCCGGGCACGTTGTCCACCGCATCGCCGATCAGGGTCAGGTAATCGATGATGCGCTCAGGCGGCACGCCGAACTTGGCCTGCACGCCGGGGATGTCCAGCACCTCGGGCGGCTTGGCCATGGTGTTGATCAAGGAGACCTGCGGGTTGACCAGTTGGGCCAGGTCCTTGTCGCCCGTCGAGATGACGACCCGATGGCCTGAGGCCGCGGCCACACGGGCAAGCGTGCCGATGGCGTCATCCGCTTCGATACCCGGCACTTCAAGTACCGGCCAGCCCAACAGCTTGACGACTTCATGGATGGGTTCGATCTGCGAACGCAGGTCGTCCGGCATCGAGGGGCGATGCGCCTTGTACTCGGGGTACCACTCGTCGCGAAAGGTAGGGCCTTTGGCGTCAAACACACACACGGCGTGCTCGGCACCAATGTGCTCACGCAACCATCCCATCATGTTGACCACGCCGTGCATGGCGCCAGTCGGCTCGCCATTGGGCCCGCGCAGGTCGGGCATGGCGTGGAATGCGCGATAGAGGTAGCTGGAACCGTCTACCAGCAGCAGGGTGGGTGTGGTGGGGCTTATCGTGGTCATGAGTCGATTGTCCACCAATCAACTCATGCCACCCACAAGCCCGTCAGGGCCACAGATCAGAAATCCGCCTGAGCGCCCAGGGTGACCAAGCGCACCGTTGCGCGACCCAGCGACATGTTCGCCTTCGAGGCATCAATCGAGCCGGTCAGCTTGAGGTCCTTGGTCAAACCGTATTCGAGGCCATAACCCCAGAACGGCTGCATGCTGTCATCAGCCACGTTACCCGATGCGGTTCCTACAGTCGATTTCAAGCTTGTTCGCACATAGGCAACACCCAGTCGACCAACGCCAGTCAGGTCAGGCACCACCTCTGTCGGCAAACGCAATGCGCCCCCCAAAACCAAAGCTTCAGCCTTTGCATCCAGGCTGTACGGGGTGCTACCACCAACCAAGCCGGACGCTCTGACGCTCCCCAGACGCATGGCATTGACCTCCAAGGCAACGTTAGAGGTAATCTTCTTACCCATGTAGACCTTGCCACCCATGCGCGTATTGTCGCAATTCTCCACGCCTGCGCAACTGAGTTTTGACACGGAACCTTGGCCCAGCGCACCGCCAACATAGGTCTTACCGAACTCGGAAGACCGCTTATCCGATTGCAGGTCGGCCACCATGCCTACCGAGAACAGATGATGGCTATTGTGACCACCAATCAGAAAATCGTAGTTGGAGAACAAGCGAACGTCGCTTGTCAGACTGAATTCCAGCCCCGCACCGAGGTAGGGCATGCCGCTGTATTCATTGCGCCGAGTCGCGACGCCACTGGGCGACAAAGAGAGGATTTCGCGCCGCGTATAGGCCCATCCCAGGCGAATCTGGTTTGTAAATCCGTGCAGCAACTCGACCTCCCAGTTGATACCAAGAGCCGTTGCGTCCATAGATTCACGGGTAGATGCCACGCCGGTAGACGTGGCAACAGGATCCGCATTCGCCCTGTCCAAGCCACGGAAATAGAACTGGTTCAACTCGGCGGCCAAGCCCGGGGTCAGGCGCACACCACCAAAAATCTTCTGACTGAAGTTCGTACGATTGCAAGACGGAGCAGCACCGCACGAGCGCGCATCGACACCAACACCTGCACCCGCGCCAACATACACGCCCTCAATTTCAGCTTGAGCGGCATTCATGACCACTCCGCAGGCAAGGGCAACCAACCCCAGTCCGATGTGCTTGCTGGTCAGCGTTGGCTTAAAAATTTGTGTATTCATGATCGAGAGCTATCTCCACACAGTCAGTCTTTGAGCACCCCCCAGGGCGGAGGGCAATGTTTTACAAATTCTGTCGAGTCTGCCACAGCGACTCCTACAATCACACGCTCGTCTTCCCCCGGACCCTGAGGGTTTACGCCTAGGTCATGAGGCATCGCAACATCTGGTTGCGGTTTTTCGGCCCCGGCGCACCTTTTTGAAGCGTGGGAACCTGTCCTTTCGATGCTTGACCTGTCACATGGCCGTTTTCACTGAAGTGTCCCCGCAAGAAGCGGCTGGACTGCTGTCCGACCTGGATCTTGGCACCTTGCAATCCATGCAAGGGTGCGCCTCCGGCATCGAAAACACGAACTACTTTGTCAGTTCGGACAAGGGCGACTACGTGCTCACCTTGTTCGAGCGCCTGAGTTTCGAGCAGTTGCCCTTCTACCTGAACCTGATGCACCACCTGGCCAACCGCGGCATCCCGGTGCCGGCGCCACAGGCCAATGCGAAGGGCGACATCCTGCACACGCTCAAGGACAAGCCCGCCGCCGTGGTGACACGCCTGAAAGGCCGCAATCAGCTGGCGCCGCAGGCAGCAGACTGCGCCCAGGTTGGCGCCATGCTGGCCCGCATGCACGAGGCCGGCCAGGACTATCCACATGAGCAGCCCAACCTGCGTGGCCTGGCCTGGTGGACAGAAACCGTTCCGGTCGTCATGCCCCATCTGAATGCGGATCAGTCCACGCTGATCCAGTCGGAGCTGGCTTTCCAGCAATCGCTCGCCGACTCAGCCAGCTACAAGGTCCTACCCCGCGGCCCCATTCACGCAGACCTGTTCCGCGACAACGTGATGTTCGATGGCCCGGTGCTGTCGGGCTTCTTCGATTTCTATTTCGCAGGCTGCGACACCTTCGGCTTCGACATCGCCGTGTGCCTCAATGACTGGTGCATCGACCTGGCCACGGGCGAGCTCGACCCGGTTCGCGCGCAGGCCTTCGTGGCGGCCTACGACGCCCAACGCCGCCTGACCGATGACGAGCTGGTGCTGCTGCCTTCACTGCTGCGCTCCGCCGCCCTGCGCTTCTGGACCTCGCGCCTGTGGGACTTCTACCTGCCCCGCGATGCCGCCATGCTCCAACCCCATGACCCCACCCACTTCGAGCGGGTTCTGACCCTGCGTCGCAACAAGCCCTGGTCCTACCAGCGCAGCACTGCGGCCTGAACATGAAACTCAAACTGGTCAAGGCCTCGCAAGGCCTGGTGTGGATTCGCCAAGGCATGCTCGCCTGCCGTCAGCAACCGCTGGGCTACATCGGCTTGTTGGGGCTGTCGTTCATGGTCGCCACCCTGATGACAGCCCTGCTGGGTGAGGTCGGCGTGGCGCTGGCCACCTGTCTGGCACCAGCCATCTGGATGGGCTTCATGTTGGGCACACGCCGCGTCCTGACGGGGCAAATGGTCACACCCACGGTCATGATCGAGCCGTTCAAGACGGACGCCCCCACACGCAAGGCATTCATTTTGCTGGGCGTGGCTTATGGCCTGGCCATGCTGGCCACCGTGAGCGTGGCCACCTCGCTGGGCCCTGATCCCGCCTTGTTGGACGACGTCAAAGCCAAGGCCAAGGACATTGGCGACATGATCGGTGACCCACTGGTGCAGCAGGTGCTGCTGCTGGAGTTGCTGCTGACACTGCCCTTGACCCTGGCCTTCCTGCATGCACCAGCTCTGATCCTGTGGGCGCACATGCCGGCGGCCAAAGCGCTGTTCTTCAGCTTCATGGCCAGTTGGCGTAACCTGGGCGCCTTTGTGGTGTTCGGGCTGGGCTGGTTTGGCGTGCTGTGCGGCGTGGCGCTGCTGGCCACGGCCATTGCCGCCATCTTGCCGGTACCCATGCTGGTCAGCGTGCTGATGATGACGGCCAGCATGTGGGTGGCTGCCTCGTTCTACGCCTCGCTGTACTTCACGGTGGTGGACTGTTTCGAGCCTCATCAGCCGGAAGTCAAGCCGGCAGCCTGAGCGGCCTCACGCCAAATGCATCAGGCCGACAGGCGCGTCACACCCTCCAGCGGGCAGGCGTAAATGGCATTGCGCAAGGCGGCAATGGCCTCGTAGCGCGTGAAACTGCGGCGCCATGCCAGCACCACACGACGTGTCGGGACGGGGTCTTCGAACGGCACGAACACGAGGTGGGGATGCGGTTCGGGCGGCACAGAAAGCATCGGTACCACGGTCACGCCCATGCCGGCGGCCACCATGTGCTTGATGGTCTCCAGCGAGGAGCCTTCGAAGCTTTTGCGAATGCCTTCTGCGTCACTGGAGAAACGCGCGAACTCCGGGCAAACCTCCAGCACATGATCACGGAAGCAGTGGCCGGCACCCAGCAACAGCATGGTCTCGCGCTTGAGTTCTTCCGCGCTGATGCTGGCCCTCTGGGCCAAGGGATGCGAACGCGGCACCGCCACCATGAAGGGCTCGTCGTACAAGGGCGCCATGGCCAGGTTGGTGTCCATGAAAGGCTCAGCCAGAATGGCGCAATCGAGCTCGCCGGCACGCAACATTTCCAGCAGCTTGACGGTGAAGTTCTCCTGCAGCATCAAGGGCATCTGCGGCACGCGGGCAATGGCCGAGCGAACCAGATCCGGCAGCAGATAGGGCCCGATGGTGTAGATCACCCCCAGACGCAAGGCGCCCGCCAGGGGATCCTTGCCGCGCTTGGCGATTTCCTTGATGGCCTGGGCCTGCTCCAGCACGGCCTGCGCCTGACGCACGATTTCCTCGCCCAGCGGCGTGACGGTGATCTCGGAACTGCCGCGCTCGAACAGCTTCACGTCCAGCTCGTCTTCCAGCTTCTTGACGGCCACGGACAAGGTCGGCTGAGACACGAAACAGGCCTCTGCGGCGCGCCCGAAATGGCGTTCGCGCGCAACGGCGACGATGTAGCGAAGTTCGGTCAGGGTCATGCTACCGATTGTGCTTGATCTGCGCGAGGCGCGCAGTATCGGGTCAAGCCTTGAGGTATTCCGATTTCTGCCCCAGCCAGCGGGCCACATGCCTTTGCGCCGCATCGGGGTGATCACGCAGCATGGTCTCGGCCACCTGGCGCGCCCGGGCCACCAGCCCCTGGTCCTCGTTCAAGTCGGCAAAACGCAACAAGGCGGCACCGGATTGCCGCGAGCCCATGAATTCACCCGGGCCGCGAATCTCCAGATCCCGGCGCGCGATCTCGAAGCCATCCGTGGTCTCGGCCATGGCCTTGAGACGCTGCTTGCCGGAATCAGACAAGGGCGAGGCATAGAGCAGCACGCACACGCTGGCCACGGCGCCCCGCCCCACCCGGCCACGCAACTGGTGCAACTGGCTCAGGCCAAAGCGCTCGGCGTGTTCGATCACCATCAGGCTGGCGTTGGGTACGTCCACACCCACTTCGATCACCGTGGTGGCCACCAGCACGGACAACTCGCCACTGGCAAAGCGGGCCATCACGTCGGCTTTCTCGGCCGCCGGCAAACGCCCGTGCAGCAGGCCCACGCCGAAGCCCGCCAGTGATTCACCGAGCTCCTGATGGGTCTGCGTGACGTTGCTCAAATCCAGCGGCGGGCGGCTGTTGCTGGCGCGCCCGGCGGCCTCATCGGCGGCCTGGTCGCTGTCTTCGGTTTCGTCGATCAAGGGGCAGACCCAGTAGACCTGACGCCCTCGCGCCACCTCATCGCGGATGCGCTCGATCACCTCGGGGCGGCGCGTGTCGGCAAACACCTTGGTGACGATGGGCGTGCGGCCGGGTGGCAATTCGTCGATGGTGCTGACCTCCAGATCGGCCAGATAGGTCATGGCCAGGGTACGGGGAATGGGCGTGGCGCTCATCATCAGCAGATGCGGCTCCAACTCGCTGCTCTCCAGCTTGCGGCGCAACTGCAGGCGCTGGGCGACGCCGAAGCGATGCTGTTCGTCGATCAAGGCCAGGCCCAGTCGCGCGAAGGTGACCTGATCCTGGATCACGGCATGCGTACCCACCACCAGTTGAGCCTCACCGGAGGCCACTGCCGCGATCTGTTCGCGCTTGGCTTTGGCCTTGAGGCTGCCCGTGAGCCAGGCCACCTTGATGCCCAGGGGCTCCAGCCAGCCCACCAGCTTGCGGAAATGCTGCTCGGCCAGGATTTCGGTGGGGGCCATCAGCGCACACTGCCAGCCGGCATCCATGGCCACGGCAGCAGCCAGGGCGGCCACCACGGTCTTGCCCGAGCCCACATCGCCTTGCAGCAATCGGTGCATGGGCTGAGGCTTGTGCAGATCCAGCGCGATTTCTTCGCACACCTTGCGCTGGGCCCCGGTCAGCTCAAAAGGCAACACGCCCAGCAGGCGATCACGCAGCCCTTGGGGTGTGGCACTCAAGACCGGCGCCTTCAGGTGCGCTCGTTCGGCGCGCGCCTTCATCTGTGACACTTGCTGAGCCAGCAGCTCTTCAAACTTCAGGCGTTGCCAGGCGGGGTGGCTGTGGTCTTCCAGTGCCAGCAGGGACACCTCAGGTGAGGGGTGGTGCAGGAAGTCCAGCGCCTCGCGCAAACGAGGCCAGCGCCCAGGCAGCAGTTCGGGAGGGATCAGCTCCTCCAAGGGCGCCCGAGTCAAGGCGGAGGCCACGGCCTTGCGCAGATAGGCCTGGGGCAGGCCGGCGCTGGTCGGGTAGACGGGCGTGAGCGACGACGCCAGCGGCGTGTTGCCGCTGACGATGCGCACGGTCGGGTGCACCATCTCCCGGCCCCAGAAACCATGGCGAAGTTCGCCTCGAACGCGCAAACGCACGCCGGGCGCCCAGCTCTTTTGTTGCGAACCGTAAAAGTTCAAGAAGCGCAACAGGACCTCGCCGGTGCCGTCATCGAGCCGCACGATCAACTGGCGGCGGCCTCGTGCTTCGATGCGGTTGTCCGACACCACGCCCTCGATCTGCACCGTCTGGCCATCTCGGGCATCGCGCAACAAGGTCAGGCGGGTTTCGTCTTCATAGCGCAGCGGCAGGTGCAGGGCCAGATCGATGTCTCGCACCAGGCCCAGCTTGTCCATCGCTTTTTGCGGCGCCGAGCGCGCAGGCGCGGCCACACGCCCATCGGTGGACGCGCTGGCTTCCTGTTTGCTGGACTTGCTGCTGGCAGACGCAGATTGCGCCACGATGGACTCCCCGGCCCGGAAAACTGACAGGCACCGATTGTGCCGTGTTCGCACAGGGCAGCCCCCTCACTCCGATGGGCGAGTCACACCGCGACCCGCGCTTGGGGTGACAATATCGGGTTTCCTTGGCACGGGACTCGTCCGTCCCTCAATGGCATGACCATCTCCTCTTCCTATTCCCTGAGCGATTTCGATTTCGAGCTGCCGCCCGAGCTGATCGCCCAGCACCCGGCCGCCGAACGCAGCGCTTCCAGACTGCTCGATGGCCGAGGCCCCACCCCCGTAGACCGCGTTTTCCGAGACCTGCCCGATCTGCTGCAGCCCGGGGATCTGCTGGTCTTCAACAACACCCGCGTGATCAAGGCGCGCCTGTACGGCCACAAGGCCACCGGCGGCGCGGTCGAAGCGCTGGTCGAGCGCGTCTTGCCTGGCAACGAGGTCTGGGCGCATTTGCGCGCCAGCAAATCACCCAAACCCGGCAGCAAGCTGCGATTCGCCGAAGCATTCAACGCTGAAGTGCTGGGGCGCTGCGGGCCTGACGACGGCATGTTCCACCTGCGTTTCGAAGCTGATCCGCTCGTCTTGCTGGAACAACACGGCCACGTGCCCCTGCCGCCCTACATCACGCACGCAGATGAGGCAGATGACGTACGCCGCTATCAGACCGTGTTCGCCTCTCAGCCTGGCGCAGTGGCGGCACCTACCGCCGCCTTGCACTTTGACGAGGCCGTGCTGAGCCGGTTGGAGGCCAGAGGCATCCGCACCGCCGAAGTGACGCTGCATGTGGGTGCAGGCACCTTCCAGCCGGTGCGCACCGACAACCTGGCCGAGCACAAGATGCACAGCGAGTGGTTCAACGTGCCTGAATCGACCGTGGCGGCCATCGAGGCCACCAAGGCAGCAGGGGGCCGCGTGGTGTCAGTTGGCACCACCACCTTGCGCGCGCTGGAGTCTGCGGCGCTGAATGTGCCAGAAGGCCATATCCTGCAGGCCGGCAGCCGTGACACCACCATCTTCATCACACCGGGCTTTCAGTTCAAGGTGGTGGATGTGCTGGTCACGAACTTCCACCTGCCCAAGAGCACCCTGATGATGTTGGTCAGCGCCCTGGCAGGCTACGAGCATGTTCGACAGCTGTATCGGCATGCCATCGCACAGAAGTACCGCTTCTTCAGCTACGGCGACGCCATGCTGATCCAACGATAAAACATCACATCATGGGACCGAACCTTGACCTCCTTGCAGCATCCGGGCTCAGACGCTTGCTGACCTGGCTGATCGGGTTCTCGCTCTGGCTGGCGGGCGCCGCCTGGGCCGAGCCGACCTTCATCCTGGATCAGGCCACCCTGTCACCAGGCACCTGCGCAGAACAACAGGAAGGTCGCACGGTCAGGCTGCCGGATGACTGGCGCGCACTGAACATCAAACCACCGGCCGTTGGCTGCTACCGGGCTCGCCTGTACATGCCACGCTCGCCCGTGGTGCCCTGGGCCTTGCGCGTTGATCGCCTGCCAGGCAACCACCGCGTCACCGTCAACGGCATCCAGCTCAGTACCCGGCACATGGAAGGGCAAGCCATCACCAGCATGGCCACCCTGCCCTATCTGATCGAGTTGCCCGTCAACGTCTTGCTGGCGGGCGACAACGACATCGAAATCGATGTGCGCATGAACCCCTTCCGCAAGCCCGGCATTGCCCCGATGCAAGCGGGCCCGCTGAGCGACATGCGCGATGACTTCGACCGTTGGGTCAGTGTGAGCGTCGACCTGCCGCAAACGCTCAACATGAGCGTGGCAGGCATGGCGCTGTTCCTGCTGCTGGCTTGGCGCGCCCGTCCACGGGACGTGATCTTTGGCTACTTCGGCTGCCTGATGCTGGTCATGTGTGGCCGCAATGCGCTGTACTTCGTTGAGACCATCAGCTGGCCTGCGCCGGTGGTGGACTGGTTCTTCTTTGCCGCGCAGGCGGTGAGCACCTACTACGTCGCCCTGTTCGGGCTGAGTTACGCCAACATCTCCCTTGAGCGATTGCTGTGGCCTTTGCGTTTCATGGGCTTTGGCTTCCCGCTTTTTGGCCTGCTCGCCATGGGCACGCCCTAT
Organism: Aquabacterium sp.; assembly: GCF_016234775.1. GTDB lineage: Bacteria > Pseudomonadota > Gammaproteobacteria > Burkholderiales > Burkholderiaceae_C > Aquabacterium. The sequence goes on from NZ_JACRAH010000021.1 coordinate 59,797, forward strand.
CTGGATACGCTTCGACTGGTGGCCTACCCCATCTTGATGATCTGCGGGATCCTGGTGGTGGTGCGCGTGGTGCTGACAGCCTGGACGCGTCACTGGCTGGAGGCCATCGCCATGACCTTGGGCCCCGTGGGCACCTTCGTCAGCGTGGCCCACGACTACCTCTTCCTCACGCCCTATCTGGACGTGACCGCGCTCTACTGGACGCCTTACTGCGTGCCCATCATCTTCCTGGGCTTTGCGCTCACCTTGATGAGCAAGTTCATCGAAGCCATGAACCTGGCCGAACGCATGAACATCACGCTGGAAGAGCGCGTGGCTGAACGCACCCGCGCCCTGGAAGCCGCCAACCAGTCCAAGACACGCTTTCTGGCCGCTGCCAGCCATGACTTGCGCCAACCAACCGCCGCCATCGGCCTGCTGGTCAGCCTCCTGCGCCAACAAGCGAAAGAGCCTGAAGTCAAGGACCTGACCAACATGCTGGACGAGGCAGTGGCCTCCATGGAGTCCTTGCTGGTCGGCCTGCTTGACATTTCCAAGCTGGACGCGGGCGCCGTCAAACCTGAATTCCAGTCCGTTGGCTTGCATGACGTGTTCCAGGCCGTGCGCGTGCATGAAAAGAGTGCCGCAGACACCAAGGGCCTGAGGCTGCGCTTCAGGCTGCCGCAAGGCCCCCATGGCGCACAACTGATGGTCCTGACCGACCCCATGCTGCTGCACAGCGTGCTGCGTAACCTGGTGGCCAATGCCATCCGCTACACGCACAGCGGCGGCGTGCTGGTGGCGGCACGCCGGCGCGGCAAACACCGCCTTCGCATCGAGGTCTGGGACACCGGCATCGGCATCGCCCCCGATCAGCTCGATCGCATCTTTGAAGAGTTCTATCAGGTCGGCAACTCGGCGCGCGACCGCAACCGGGGCATTGGCCTGGGCCTGGCCATTGTGCGTCGCACGGCCACGATCCTGGGCGAACAGGTCACCGTCAAATCACGTGTCGGTCGCGGCTCGTGCTTCTCGATCGAGTTGCCGCTCAACCTGGTTGCTCACAAGCGCGTTGAAGTGGTGGAAGCGCCCACCCAGCCACTGGCTGGCCGCGTGATCTGGCTGGTCGAAGATGACATGCTCCTGCGTCGCGCCATCGGTGAGATGCTGCACAGCTGGGGGGCCCGCACTCGCTCCTGGCCGGATGGGGAATCCTTGCTGGACGAGCTGCCCACCATCATGGAAAACAGCGACGAAGAAGATCTGCCCGATACGCTGATCACGGACTACCGCTTACCCGGCATCAGCGGGCTACACCTGGTGCAGACGCTGGATGTGCACATGCGAGCCCATGGCAAACACCTGCAAACCCTGATCATTTCGGGCGACACAGACCCAACCGAAATCGCCCGTCTGAGCGCGTCAGGACTGGAAGTTCTGTCCAAACCCTTCCGCAGCGAGCGCCTGCTGGAGCGACTCAATGCCCGGCGCAACACGGTCACCATGGCCTGATGCTGCCTCACACTACACGCCATACACCATGCTGACATTCGATCTCATCAAGACAGAAGGCGAAGCCCGACGCGGCCGCCTCACACTCAACCACGGCGTGGTGCAGACCCCCATCTTCATGCCGGTAGGCACCTATGGCACGGTCAAAGGCGTGATGCCCCGTTCGCTCGAAGAAATGGGCGCGCAAATCATCCTGGGCAACACCTTCCACCTGTGGATGCGCCCAGGCCTGGACATCATGAAGCAGTTCGGTGGCCTGCATAAGTTCGAGAGCTGGCACAAGCCCATCCTGACGGACTCGGGCGGCTTCCAGGTCTGGTCGCTGGGTGAGATGCGCAAGATCAGCGAAGAAGGCGTGCGCTTTGCCTCGCCCGTCAATGGCGACAAGCTGTTCCTGACGCCTGAGATCAGCATGCAGATCCAGACCATCCTGAACTCCGACATCGTCATGCAGTTCGACGAGTGCACGCCTTACTGGAAGGGTGACAAGTCGCTGGGCCACATCACCACCGAAAAGGAAGCCCGCCTGTCGATGGAGTTGAGCCTGCGCTGGGCCAAGCGCTGCATCACCGAGTTCGACAAGCTGCAGAACCCCAATGCCCTGTTCGGCATCGTGCAAGGTGGCATGTTCCCCCATCTGCGTGAGGAATCACTGGCCGGCCTGGTGGACCTGAACCTGCCCGGCTATGCCATCGGCGGCGTGAGCGTGGGCGAACCCAAGGACGAGATGCTGCGCGTGATGAACCACATCACGCCCAAGCTGCCCGCCAACAAGCCGCGCTACCTGATGGGCGTGGGCACGCCGGAAGACCTGATCGCCGGCGTGGCCACGGGCATCGACATGTTCGACTGCGTGATGCCCACACGCAATGCGCGCAATGGCCACCTGTTCACGCGCTTTGGTGACCTGCGCCTGCGCAACAGCCGCTACAAGGCTGACGAACGCCCCATCGACGAGACCTGCACCTGCCACACCTGCCAGAACTTCAGCCGCGCCTACCTGCACCACCTGGATCGTTGCGGCGAAATGCTCGGCCCCATGTTGACCACCATCCACAACCTGCACTACTACCTGAACCTCATGCAGGAGGTGCGTGATGCCCTGGATGCAGGTCGCTTTGGCGAGTTCCAGAAGCAGTTTGCAGCGGATCGGGCGCGCGGCGTTTAAACGGTTCCAGACCAGGGCGGCCGGACACAAAACTTCACAGCCAGGGCCCATACTGCCAGCATGCTTACCAACCTGTTGACCGTACTCAAGCGTGTCCTCAAGGGGCTGATTTCAGGCATAGGCCGCGCCATCTCCACGGTCGGCATCTGGCTGATCGCCCTGGTGCTGCTGTTCGAAGAATGGGGCTGGGAATACCTGGCGGCCATCGTCGCCTGGTTCGGGCGACTGCCCGGCCTGCGATGGATAGAGGGCCGCATTCGCGGTCTCCCGCCTTACGGCGCACTGGCGCTCTTCGTCGTGCCCGCTCTCACGTTGCTGCCAGTCAAGCTGCTGGCGCTCTACTGGCTAGGGAACGGGCATACCGTTCTGGGCGTCAGCCTCATCGTGGCAGCCAAACTGGGTGGCACCGCCATCACCGCTCGCCTGTTCATGCTGACTCGCCCCACACTCATGAGGCTAGCCTGGTTTGCAATTGGATTCAACAGGTGGATGGCCTTCAAGGAGCGCGTGCTGACGCGCGTGAAATCAAGCCAAGCCTGGCACCAGTGGCATGCATTCAAGGTCAGCGTCAAACACCTGGTTCAACGCATACGCGCACTCTTCTAGCGTGCATCACAGCATCAAGGCTCATTGGCGGACCAACAACAAGTCCGCAATCACTGGCCGATGCTCTGAGGCTGTCTTGCCGCCCACCTCGGCGCTCGCTACACCGATGCTGTCGCTGACCAGGATGTGATCAATGCGCAGCAACGAGATCCCCAGTTTGAGCGAATGGCCATGGGTATAGCCATAACCCCAGCCCGCAGACGAATACACATCCCGCAATCCGGTGTTGAGCAAGAGCTTCACCACCTCCGAGGATTCCGGCGCATTCAGATCACCCGCCACGATGCGTGGGCGAGGTTTGTAGTGCCGCAGCTGCTCCACCATCAACGCCGACTGACTCATGCGGTTGCTGACGTTCTCGCCCCAGACCTTCAAGCCCTTGCGCCCCTCGAATCGCGTGGCGTTCAGGCCTTGACGCGGCGTCACGAAGTGCACGGTCACCACATCGACCTCCTGGCCGTGGGCCTCTATCACGCAATGCACAAAGCTGTGCATTCGCTTGTTGTAGGGTATCCAACCCGGCCCGCATTCCTTGATAGGATATCGGCTGGCGACCACATACTGCTCATACAGATAGGTGTGGCGATCACCCACGATCGCGCGAAACCGTTCTGGCTGGTACTGTTTCATGTCGCCCATCTCGTTGGCATCCTGCATCACCAGCACATCGGGATCGTGTTGCAGCACCTCCATGGCCAACTCATAGTATCCGTTGGGGCGCGCCGCGGCGTAGAACGTCTTGGCGTTGTAGGTCATGAAACGGATCCGATCATGCCCCTCGTCCGCTTGGCCCACGCACAAACCCATGATCGCCGTCAACACCACGATCAGCGAGACTGCCGACAAGGCTCGCCAGAACCACCCCAGATAGAACGACAGGCCCAGTGCTACCGCGGCTGGGCCCAGGTACACGGGATAGGGCAGGTACTGCATCAGGGCCAGCAGCGGACGTCGCTCCGGGGTGGCGGACAGGTTGAACCACAGAAACCCCACACCGACGGCGACCAGCAGCACCGCCGCCTGGCACAACCTCACCCACCATCCGCCTGCACGCCTCATGGCCTGATCGCCTTCCAGTTCACCAGAACTGCCAATTCCCGAAAACCACCACCCAGATGCCCAACACGCCGTTGGTCACGGCATGGGCCACGATGGCCACCCACAAGGACCGCGTGTAACGGTACAACAAGGCATAAGCCAGGCCTGCCACGATGGCCCCCAACCACTGGGTATGGGCCAGCATGAACACCAGGGTAGAGAGCACCATGGCCTTGGGCGAGACCTCTGCGGGATCGACCTTCTCGAAGTCCGGATTGTCGATCCAGCGCATCAGGAATGATCGCCAGAAAAGCTCTTCCATCACGGGCACCAGCAAGGCTGCACCAATCCAGCGAACGATCACCAGCCCCCATTGCAACTGGCCGTCCGGATCGACGGGCCGAAAACTCGCCGTAGGCCGCCCCAGCATCATCCAGGGCTCGGTCAGCATGATCCACAGCTTGAAGACCACGAGTCCCACCACCACCGCGATGACGGCCCGCTGCAAGTTCAGCCGGGAGCCCGCTGCAAGTTCACTGTACTCACGCCAGAAAAAGGCCAGACTGCCACCAACGATCAGCACGGACAGGCCATAGACCCACCGGGGATCCAGCCAGGCGTTGTCCTGCGGCAGATAGCCGCGCACGGCCAGCAGCACCATGAACAGGGCGAACGGAACGACGCGGGCCCAACCGGCACGTGTGAGCAAGCTTTCCATGAATTTCCGAATCTATGGAGATGGGTGCGGCATCGGTCAGCCGCAGACCTTGACATTGTCGCGTCAAGCAAGGCACGGGCCTCCACCTCATTCAGGCGAGCGCACACGCCAGCGTCGCAACCAGGCCACGGTCTGAACCCACAACAGCGGCTGCCACCACACGGTCATCAGCATGACAAAGCCGTGCAACAAAACGGCTGCAGCAAAAATGCCGCCCACGCCCAGCCCCAAAGCCGACAGCAACCAGGTCAACAAGGCGCTCAGCAGGATGAAAACGGCGTTGAGGATGTTGTTGGCCGCCACGATCCGGGCGCGCCTCGCAGGCTCCGCACGGTATTGCATCTGGACGTACAAGGGCACGCTGAACAAGCCGATCGACACCGACATGAGCATCTGGTCGGCCAGGCCACGCCAGTGCAAGGGCCTGGCCATGAAATCCTGCACCGAATAAGCCTGAACGGACGCCATGCCCGGATCGATCGAGATGCCGTGCACCACCCAGGCGATGTCCAGACCGAACACGCCCATCCCAAGGGCCCCCACCAACACCAGGCCCAGTTCGGGCTCATCGCCATCGCGGGCGTGGGTCAACCACTCACACAGCAAGGCACCGGCCGCCACGCCCAGAGAAGTCAGCACCAGCAGCAAGGAGGCGATGTCCTCGCCCGCGTGCAGCACCGTCTTGCTCAGAACCGGGAACAAGCCGAGAAAGAAGGCCCCGAAACACCACATCCACGAGATGCCGAGCAGGCACATGAACAGCACCCGGTCATGGTGGATGCGATCCAGATTGCGCCAGGTTTCCGCAATGGGGTTCCAGTTGATGCGCAAACCAGGCGAGACGGCAGGTGTCGCCGGTACGCCCTGCACGGCCACCAGGCCCACCACAGCCAGCAGCACGATGGCGGCCATCAAGGCGACCGTGCCGCCCCACTGCGGCGCCACCAGCACGCCCCCGCAGACCGTCCCGAGCAAGATGGCCGTGAACGTGCCCATCTCCAGCAAGCCATTGCCACCCGTGAGTTCGCTGGCGGCCAGGTGCCTGGGCACATAAGCGTACTTGACCGTGGAGAACAAGGTCACGTGCACGCCGGAGAGGAGCACGCTCAGCAGCAACAACGGCACATGTTTCGTCGACAGCGCCCAGGCTGCCAGCAGCATCATGAACACCTCGGCCACCTTGGCCAGGCGCATCAAGGCGGCCAGATCGGAGCGATCCGCCCACTGGCCGGCCGTGGCAGACAACAGCACTGACGGCAGGATGAACAAGGCGCCCAGCACCGGGCCGACCTCTTCCGGCTGCAACCAGGGCACGTTGACCTGATAGGTCAGGATCAGGACAACAGCGAACTTCAACAGGTTGTCATTGACGGCACCCAGAAACACTGTCCAGAAAAACGGCGCAAAACGCCGCTGCCCGAGCAGCCTGATCTGATGGGGGCGCCGATCCGGCTCGCTCATGACGAGAACCTGGCCTCAAGGGCAAGGTTGGTCCAGCAAGGCTTGCACCTTCACCTGGAGCCCCTCCGGCGTCACGTCCTGTGGCGCAATCGGCTCGCCCACCACGAGGCCAATGCGGTTGAACAAGCCACGGCGCAAGGGCTTGGACATCGCCGCCCCTTCAATGCGCGAGAAGGTCGAGCCCCAGAGGTTGTGCAGCGCTGACGGGATCACCGGCACGGGATTGGTCTCCAGGATCTTCATGATGCCGGGCTTGAAAGGCTGCATCTGACCGTTCTTGGTGATGGCCCCTTCAGGGAACAGGCACAACAACTCACCTTCGTTGAGCACCTGGCGGGCCCGTTCGAAGGCGCGCTCGTAGGCTTGCGGATCTTCCTTCTGCGGCGCGATCGGGATGGCTTTGACCGCGCGGAAGAACCAGCCCATGCCGGGCGTCTTGAAGATGCGGTGGTCCATCAGGAAGATCATCGGGCGCGGGCTGCACACCCCCAGGATCACCGCGTCCACGAAGCTCACGTGGTTGCACACCAGGATGGCAGCACCATCGGTAGGCAGGTTCTCATCGCCAAGCACCTTGAGGCGATAAACGATGCGGGTCACAAACAGCATGACCAGGCGCACGATGTACTCGGGCATCAGCCAGAACACATAGCCCACCACGATCACATTGAGCAAGGCGGTGGCCGCAAACACCTGCGGAATGGAGAAGCCATGACCCAGCAAGGCGCCGGCCATCAAGCTGCTCACGATCATGAACAAGGCGTTGAGGATGTTGTTGGCCGCGATGATGCGCGCACGGTGGCTGGGCTTGGCGCGCAACTGGATCAAGGCGTACATGGGCACGCTGTACAGACCCGCGCTGAAAGCCAGCAAGGCCAGATCGGCCATCACGCGCCAGTGTTCATGAATCGCCACGAACTCGCCCACCGTCATCAAGGCCGCACCAGGTGCATGAGACAGATGTTGCGTGGCCAGGTACAGATCAAACGCGAACACGCTCATGCCCACGGCGCCAATGGGCACCAGACCGATTTCGACATGGCGGTGCGAGAAGGTTTCACACAGCAGCGAGCCTGTGGCGATGCCCACCGAGAACACCACCAGCAACAGCGAGGCCACTTCGGTATTGCCACCCAGCACCTCCTTGGCAAAGGACGGGAACTGCGACAGGAACACCGCACCAAAGAACCACATCCACGAGATGCCCAACAGGGAGCGGAACACGCTGGGGTACTCGGCCGCCAGCTTGAGGTTGCGCCAGGTCTCAGAGGCCGGGTTCCAGTTCAACTTGAGGTTCGGATCCGACGAGGGCGAAGCCGGGATGCGCAAGGCCACCAGCCAGCCGATGAATGCCACAGCGAAACAGCTACCTGCGACCCAGTGCACACCAGTCTCGGGAATGCCCATCATCAGGCCGCCCCCCACATTGCCCAGCAAAATGGCCACGAAGGTGCCCATCTCGACCATGCCATTGCCGCCAGTGAGCTCGCGCTCGCTGAGGTGCTGAGGCAGGTAGGCGTACTTCACCGGCCCAAAGAAGGTCGAGTGCAAGCCCATCAGGAACACGCAGGCCAGCAGCAAGGGCACGATCTGCATCCAGAAGCCGATGCCAGCGAGCACCATCACGGCAATCTCCAGCAGCTTCACACCCCGCATGATCACCGCCTTGTCGTACTTGTCTGCCCACTGCCCTGCCGTGGCCGACAGCAGCACGAACGGCAGGATGAACAAGGCGCCGATCACCAGGCCCGCCATCTTCGGCTCCAGCCAGCTGAGCTGCAGCTGATACGTCACCAGCACCGTGAGGGCAAACTTGAACAGGTTGTCATTGGCGGCACCCAGAAACTGGGTGAAAAAGAACGGCGCAAATCGCCGCTGGGACAACAAGGCGAACTGCCCCGTCTGGGTGCCGTGCGGCGCGTGCTGGACTCCAGCAGATGGGTTGCTGCTTTCACTCACGGTGAGGCCCTCTCGGATTGAATGGCGTCCATTGGACAACAAATCAGCTGCCCGTGCAGACACAAATGGGCTCAACGGACCACCCATTCCGCGCCACCCAGGCCGGTACGTTGCAACCACGCAAAGACCGAGTCAACCGTGGCGGTACGAATGCGTCCGGTAAACCTGAGGTAGCCGGGGTGATCATCAAAGCTCACATTGGCCGCTGTCATGCGAGCCCCCAGACGCGTCAATGTGGACAGATGCAGTTCGGTCGGCTCGTAGTCATGCGCCTTGAGCCAATCCTGCGCCGACTCGCGGCTGATCTGATCGGCCCCCATGGCCACGGCGATGGTCTCGACCGCCCATTGGTTGCTCTGTTGATAGGTTTGCGACCAGGGATAGGCCACCATGCTGTAGGCACGGGTGTGGATGCCAGCCACGGGCGCCGGGTTCTTCAGCATGGGCCAGAGCTTTTGCTGGGCATCCGGACTCAAAGGCACGATGCCCGCCACGTACTCGAAGGGCGTGTCCATGAAGAAGTCGCCAATGCCTTCACGGTAAACGGACGCCTTGTCCGTGCCGCACTGGTTGAGCTTGTGCAGCACCCGCCAGGTGTCGCCATCCTTGTAGGCCAGGCCGAGGTGTGAATAGCGCAAGCCGTATTCGCGCAGGTTCTGGCCAGCGCGCGCCAGCACCACCACTTTGGCACCCGACGCATCCAGCTGTTTGATGGTGCGCTCTGCCAGCGCCAGACCACGCGTGACAGCCGACAGCTTGAGGGGCTGTGCCTCACAGGTTCGCCCTGCCCACGCAGGCTGAACCCCAACCCAGGCCACAGCCAGCAAGGCCGCCCCCAGAACAGCACGCACGCCACCCACCTTGTTTTCAACAGACATGATCGGCTCCTGATTCAGCGAATGACGCGCTCGTGATGCAACAAGGCCTGCCCCAGCGCATTGGGGATCAGTGCCAGCACGGTACCGGCCGTGGACAAGACCCAGCCCGCACTGATGGCCGTGACCGTGATGGCGGCACCCACGGCCACGGACGCCATGCCCACGGACATCGCCGACCACTTCACCACGATGCGTGCGCCGTCGCTGGCACGCTGCAACACCCACACCGTGCCATCTGCCACCACCTCGATGGAGGCCAGTACGAGCACCGACCCCGCCGCCACGGACAGGATGGGCGCCGAGACCGACACGGCCACCGGCAAGGCCGACAAGGCACTGGCTTCCGACAAGCCGTCGTTATGCGCCAGGGCGGGTGCCGCAGGCAAGGCCATGCCCACCGACAGCAGCGACACCAGCAGGCCGCGACGAACAGACACCGATACGCGATCAACACACATGATCTGACTCCAGTTGGAAGAAGGGGTTACTGAGACACCGACATCGCGGCCACATCGTCTTCATGCGCATCACGCAGCATCTTGGCGAGCGTGAAGGCCGAGGACAGCAAGAACAACCAGCACACCATCAGGAAGGCCTTGTAGCAAGCGTCAACCGCCATCTGCCACATGCCCCAACCTGTCAGGCCCACAGCGAGTGCAAAGCCAACCCACACCACCAATGCCCACATCGGTGTGCCATCCTGAGCGGCCGCCTGGTCACGCACATGCTTGGACAGCACGAACACCGTGGACAAGGAAAACACATAGCCCATGACCATGAAGGCCTGCTCCAGCGCCTTGCCGGGCAACCATGCGAGACCCGTTCCGCACAGAAAGGCGGCGATGGAAAAAGAGATCCAGACTTGAATCTTCCAGGCCCGGGTATCGCGTCGAATCACAGTAGCCATGATGGTCTTGCCTTGGCTGTTGAACATGGACGCGATTCTTGGCGAGCACCCCGTTCAGGTCAATCAAACAATACGAAGTGCCACAAGCGTGTTCATGAAGTATCATTTTTCGATACTTGAACAGACACAGGAGCTTTGAATCATGAGCACCAGCCAGGATTTGGTCACCGCGCTGAAGGCCGAACTCAAGGCCGCAGGCGTGACCTATGCGCAGCTCGCCGCCCGACTGGGCATGGCCGAGTCCAGCGTCAAGCGCATCTTTGCCAAAGCCGACATGCCCTTGTCACGGGTGGACGACATCTGCCGCGCACTCAAGCTGGATTTCGCCGAGCTGGCCAGGCGCGTGGCCGACGCCCAACCCCTTCGACGCGAACTCACGCTGGCACAGGAGCGCGCCGTGGTGGCCGATCGCAAGCTGCTGCTCATGGCCATCTGCTGCCTGAGCCAGTGGAACTTCGATCAGATCATCTCCAGCTACAACATCAGCGAAGTGGAGTGCATCCGCTACTTCACCAAGCTCGACAAGCTGGGCATCATCGAACTGCGCCCGCTCAACCGCTACCGCCTCCAGGTAGCCAAGACCTTCCGCTGGCGCCCGCACGGCCCGGTCATGCAGTTCTTCCGGGACAACGTGGTGGACGAGTACTTTGCCGGCGGCTTCGACGGCGAAGACGAGATGCTCCTGCTGGTGCATGGCTCGCTGGGCCCCGGGCTGGCGTCTGCCTTTGCCGAGCGCCTGCAGCGCACGGCGGAAGACTTTGCGCAGCAGCATCTGGCCGACCAGCGCCTGCCAGCCGACAAGCGCAAGCCTTACACGCTGGTCATCGGCCTGCGCTCATGGTGGTGGCAGGCCTTTGTGGACCTGTGGCGGCATCCACCGGGCAAGACGTGATGGCCGCAGCAGGCTGAAAGCTCACTGCGCGGGCTTGAGCGAAGCCAGCACCGCTTCGGTGTCTTCACCCAGGGTTGGCCCACGGCGCTGGATCACGCCTGGCGTGGCCGACAGCTTGGGGATGATGCCTGGCACCTCGACCGTCAGGCCATCGTGCGTCGTCACGGGCAGGATCATGTCGCGCGCACGGTAATGCGGGTCTTGCGCGATGTCCTGCGCGTTGTAGATGCGGCCCACCGGCACGCTGGCCGCGTTGAGCACGTCCAGCACCTGCTCCACGCAGCGAGAGGCGGTCCAGGCCCCGATGGCCACATCGATCTCTGCCACGCGCCTGACACGGCCCGGGTTGCTCGCCAGTTCGGCATCCGTGGCCAGGTCATCGCGCGCAATGGCGATCATCAGGCGCTTGAAGATCGAGTCGCCATTGCCACCGATCACCACCATGCCATCGGCGCAAGGATAGGCGTTGCTGGGCGCGATGCCCGGCAAGGCCGAACCCGCCGGCTGGCGCACGGCACCGAAGGCACTGAACTCGGGCAAGAGGCTTTCCATGCAGTTGAACACGGCCTCGTACAAAGCCACGTCCACCACCTGGCCTCGGCCCTTGGGGGCTTCCGGGCTGATGCTGCGCTGGCGCGCCTGCAAGGCCAGCAGGATGCCGATGGCGCCGTGCAAACCCGCCAGCGTATCGCCCAGGCTCACGCCAGCCCGCACCGGCACATGCCCCGGTTCGGCATTCAGATAGCGCATGCCGCCCATGGCCTCGGCCACCACGGCAAAGCCTGACCGCTCGCGATAGGGCCCGGTCTGCCCATAGCCACTGATGCGCAGCATGATCAGGCCGGGGTTGCGTTGGCTCAGCGCCTCATAAGCCATGCCCCACTTCTCCATGGTGCCGGGCTTGAAGTTCTCGATCACCACATCGGCCTCGTCGATCAGGCGGCGCACGGTGTCGCGGCCTTCTTCCGTGCGCAGGTCCAGCACCACGCTTTTCTTGTTGCGGCTCTGCACCTGCCACCACACGCTGGTGCCGTTGTGCAGCATGCGCCACTGGCGCAGCGGGTCACCGCCCGCTGCGGCATCGGTGGCGGGTGGCTCGATCTTGATGACATCGGCACCAAAGTCCGCCAGGGTCTTGCCGGCAAAGGGGCCCGCGATCAGTTGGCCCAGTTCGATCACCTTGAGACCGGCCAAAGCTTGCGGAGGGATCGACGAGGTGGTGGAGTTCATAGGCGGCTCTTCGGCAAAGTCAGGTCAATCAAGGCGCGGATGCAGCAGGTGCCGGCAAGGGAGCTGCCAGCTCGGGATCGGTCACGAAGTTGATACGCGTGAGGCCGGCTCGTGAGGCATCGGCCAGCGCCTGAGCCACGGCCTTGTAGGGCACGGCCTGATCGGCACGCAGCAGCAATTCGGGCTGCACCGACTTGCCCCCCTCGGCGGCAAAGCGGGCCACCGCCTCTTCACGACTGACGGGCTGGCCGTTCCAGAAACGCTCACCTTGCGCATCGATGGACAGGTCGATCTTCTCGGCCTTGATCGCCATCACCTGCGTGCTGGCCTTGGGCAAGGACAGCTTGACCGAGTGGCTGAGCAAAGGTGCCGTGACGATGAAGATGACCAGCAGCACCAGCATCACGTCGATCAGCGGGACCATGTTGATCTCGGCCATCGGGGCGCTATTGCGCTTGTCATCGAAGCTTGCAAAAGCCATGTCGCACCTCGTCCGGTTCAGTTCGCCTTGCCCGGCCCTTTGAGGGTCTGGCCGGTCGACAAGAAGGTGAACAGCTCGAAGGCGAAGGCGTCCAGTCTGGCGCCCCACACACGGTTGCTGCGGGTCAGCCAGTTGTAGCCCATCACGGCCGGAATGGCCACCGCCAGGCCCACGCCCGTCATGATCAGCGCCTCGCCCACGGGGCCTGCCACCTTGTCCAGCGTGCCTGCGCCCGTCGCACCAATGGCCAGCAGCGCGTGGTAGACACCCCATACCGTGCCGAACAACCCGACAAAGGGTGCGGTGGCACCAATGGTGGCCAGCACGCTCAGGCCGCTCTCCATGTCCATCGTGATTTCATCAAGCACCTTCTTGATGGTGCGCGTGAGGAACTCCTGGGCACTGCCCGCTTCCTCCAGCTTGGAAGCACCGAAGCGCGCGTGGTGAATCTGTGCCTGCATGGCATGGGCCGTCAGATGCGAGAAAGGATCGGCTGCACCTTGCGCCTGTATCTGCCGGTGCACGGCTTCCAGCGAGTCCGCGTTCCAGAAGGCCTTCAGGAAAGCCCGGCTGCGCTGTTGCCGGCCCAGCAAGGCCACGCCCTTGGTCAGGATCAGGATCCACGACACCAGTGACATCAGCACGAGGATCACGAACAGGCCTTGCCCGACCGCATCGGTCTGACCGATGAAGTGAACAAAACCCAGTTCCGTGCCCGCGGTCGTGGTGGCAGTGGTCGGTACTTGTGCAGAGGCGGCGGGCAAGGGCAGCGATGCGGCAACAGCAGTTGGATTCATCTTGACTGGTGATTCTTGTTGTCAGGCTCAATCGGGGGCAGTGAACGTCATTTGACCATGCAGCCACCCCTTCCAGGGCTGGCCGTTCTCCGTGCGAGGCTTGAAGCGTGCGCGCATGACATTGCGCCTGGCCTGGCGATCCAGCCGCGAAGAGCCGGAGCTGCGCGAGATCCTGAAGTCCTCGGGGCGCCCACTCTCATCAATCAGCACCTCGAACTTCACCGTACCCGACTCGCCGAAATCATAGGCATCGGCCGGGTAGTCATTGGGTGGCTTGACCAGGTAGTCGGCGGGCGAGATCGTGTGGTCTTTCTGGTCGTTACGGCCCCGCTCCGAGCCGGATGGCGCATCGCCGGCCACATCCTTTTGAGCGCGAACGGCAGCGGGTTGGGCTACTGCCGCTGGCGAAGGTGGTGCCACGCGGCTTTCGGTCGCAGTTACCACAGGCTCGGTGGGCTGGGCTGCCTTGGGGCTGGCCAGAACGGGTGGCGGGGCGGGTGCATCCACGACCTGCCTGCGCTGTGCCACCTGATCACGCACAGGCAAGGGAGCCAAGCCTTCGTGACGTGAGCGTGGCGGCTCTACATGTGGAGGAGGTGGTGGCGGCGGAACTGCAAGGCTGGGCGTATCCGGCAGCAACTGCGCCGAGATCACCACAGGCTCGGGATAGTCCAGCGGCTTGACCGATGCCTTTAGCACCAGCCACGCCACCAGACCATGCAGCAGCAGCACGATGCCCACCAGCCAGACACGCTGACGCCAAGTCAGCTCAGCCGGCAAGAGGGGCCGCCCTGAGGTAACGGGTTGTGACAAGGTAAGGGGCATGAACGGGGTCGGTGCAAATACGAGCGCCAGTGCGAGCACTCGAAGCGGCGATCTTATCCATGTCTGACGTCTTTCTCCCCAGCTTGGGGGAGCGCGCATGGCCGAAGCGCGCCCTGCTTCATGGGATGATCGCTGTCTACGAATCAGGGAAGCTATGGAACTGGAAGCTTTGCTGGCGCCCATCGCAGGCGCCTCGCCGTGTGGCGAAGACATGTCGTTTTCGACCGAGTTCGATCAGATCGCCGACATGCGTCGCCAGGACGACCCCACGCTGGATCAAGGCGAGTGGGTCACATCGCTGAAAGTGGCAGACTGGCCAGGCGTGAGCCAGGCCTGCACCACCTTGCTGAGCACCCGCACCAAGGATTTGCGGCTGGCCATGTGGCTGACCGAAGCCCAGGCGATCACACACGGCTACGAGGGGCTGGATCAGGGCCTGCAACTGTGCGCCCAGCTGTGCGAGCGCTACTGGAGCGATCTGCATCCGCAGGCCGATGCCGGCGACTTTGAAGAGCGCATCGGCAATATCGGCTGGCTGCTGCACCGTGTGGTGGCCTTGTCCGATGCACTGCCCTTCACCAAAGGGCGCCAAGGTGCCGCCTACAGCCTGCGTGATCTGGCCACTGCGAGGCAGAACGCGGCCCAGTCCGATCGCGATGAGGCCGATGCGGCACGCCAGGGCGCAGACGCCCTGACGGTGGAGAAGTTCAACCGCGCCCTGAAGGAAACCCCCTCTGCCCATCTGCTGGCCAGGCTGCAATCGGCGCGCCACTGTGAAGCACACCTGCTGGCCTGGCAACAGATCGTCGATGGCCACCTGGGCGCCGACGGCCCCGGTTTCGTTCAGGCCAAGGAGGCGCTGGCTTCGGTCATCCACCAACTGGAGCGGCTGGCACGCGATGCCGGCGCACTGCACGACGGCGGCAGCGCTGCGAACGGGCTGTCAGACGACCTGTCAGGGAATCTGCCCGACCAGAGCGACGACATCGGCACGGATGGGCCCGCCGCCAACCGCGGCACCTACGGCCAGGGCGGCCCCTTGCGCACGCGCGCTCAGGCGATTCAACAGTTGCGCGAAGTGGCCAGCTTCTTCCGCCGCACCGAGCCTCACAGCCCCGTAGCCTACCTGGCAGAAAAGGCCGTCAAGTGGGGCGAAATGCCGCTGCATGAATGGCTGCGCAAGGTCATCAAGGACCAGGGTGCCATGTCACATCTGGAAGAGCTGCTGGGCCTGGACGACAACGAGGGCCAGGACGCCTGAAGCGCATGCGCCCTGCCGCCGCAGGGTCCTCAGGAACGCAGGGGCGTCAGGAACCGACGCGGAATTCGATGCGTCGGTTGCGTGCCCGGCCCTCGTCCGTGGCGTTGGAGGCCACAGGCTGATCTGGCCCCAGGCCCGAGATGGCCATGCTGTCGGCCGGCAAGCCTTTGCCGATCAGATAGCTCTTGACCGACTGCGCCCGCGCCAGCGACAAGCTCACATTGGCCGCGCGCGCGCCCGACGCATCGGTGTGCCCGATGACCTCGAACTTGCGCCCCTTGAGCTTGCCCATGGCCACGGCCATCTCGTCAAGGATGGGCCAGGCCGTCTGGCGCAGCACCGCGCTACCGGGCTCGAACTCCACGATCCGATTGGCCAGTGCCTGGTCGACCACCGACTGCTCCTGAACAGCCACGCGCAAGCCGTTGCGGATCGTGTAGGTGGGGTTGAGGGACTGGGCCATGTCGCTGGTGATCTGCTGACGCACGGCTTCATTGCCCACTTCGCCGCGGATGCTTACCGTGTTGCCCTGGATGCTCAATTGCCCATGGCTGACTTGCTTGATCGAGGGCGACAGCAACTTGCTCACGTACTGGTTCCATTGCGGAGGCGCCACCACGGAGCCGAGCGTGAGCTGGTCTACTACCCGCTCTGCGCCATAGAGCTCTCGCATGCGCGCGATCACGGCCACCCGGGTGGCTTCGTCCGGCACGGTGCCTGCCACGACGACCTGATTGGCCCCCTGAACCTGAGCTGCAGTTTGCGCGTGGAGCGGCGACAGCGCCGCCAGCCAACCCACCAGTGCCAGCCCCCATCCCGGACGAGCAATCAAGAAAGACCTGTTCATATCACTCTCCCAGGAACACTTCACGGTAGGTGCTCAAAGCCTGAGCCAGCGACAAGCCCGGGTCACGCAGGTAGTTGGACAGCTTGCGCAAGCCGTAATCGGCATCCACCTCGTCTTCGACCCACTCGGCATCCAGCAGGTTCACGCCCTGCTCCCCCAGCAAGGCCTGATCTACCACGGCGTGCAGCGTGGCCGCCGAAGCCCCCTGAAAGCCGACAACCAGATATGGACGGCCATCCAGCGTGGTGAGAAACAGGCCTAACTCAACCGCATGACGGCTGAAGAAGCCCATGATCAAGGACAGCCACCAGGATGCAACGGCGCCCCTCATGGCGACATCGGACACCAAAGGCAGACACAGCACCTTGCTGAGCTTGGCCGCACCTTGTGCCATGGCCGGTTGTAGCAACATGCCCATGGCCAGCGTGGCCTGCCGGATCGAGATGCGCGTGCCGTTGGCCGCCAGCATCTGTTCCAGGCTGGCCACCGTGTGCGTATCCAGAAAGTCTTCGAACGAACGCTGCGCACTGGCCAGGTTCACATCCACATCCAGCGGGCCATTGAGGCTGGCCTGCGCGTGCTCCAGCTCCACGGCGGCATGCGCCACACGCGCCACCTGCTCCAGTCGCGCCCACAGACGAGACAAGGCCAGAGGCCCCACCGTCACGAAATCACGAGGCTGGGGCAGATCGAACGCCCCTGCGGTGATGAAGGGAAAGCGACGCCCGGACGCATCCTGGCTGGCCAGCCAATGCCCGGCCAGGCCCACCGAACTGCCCGTGCCCAGAATCGCAAACTGCGTGGCCGGTGCCGCGTCGTAGACCAGCTTCCAGCGGGGATCGGCCGCCAGGCGGTCCATGGTCTGGGATTGCCATTTGTCCAGGCTGGTAATGAGCGAAGCATGCTGGGCGCTGCGCACGAAGTCGCCTCGCGACGGCACCTTGCCGAAATACAGCAGTTCCGTAGGTGAGGTGCTCACCGCGCTCATGATGCTGATCCTTCCTTGTTGTTATTCGAGTTGCTGGTGGCGGTGCTCGCCCCCTCGTCCTGGCCAGCGATGATGGATGGCAGCGCACCCGGCTTGCCCACCGGGCCGTTGCCGCTGGCCGTGGCTGGGGCAACAGGTGCAGCCGGTGCTGGCGTCGAGGCATTGGAGATGATGCGCAACTGCACCCCCACCGATGCGCCGCCTTGCGTCCAGCGCAACTCATGGGTCTGGCCGTCGACGCGCTTGCGTTGCGCCGCATTGATCATCTTCTCCAGCCCAAAACGGCCTGGCTCATTGAAAAATTCGACCTGCTTGCCATCCAGGGTGTTGCCCGTGATGCGCACACCCGGTGTGCCCGAACCCGGCCAGACGAAGTGCGCCCAGTTCGCCAGGCCATTGCGGTAACGCATCACCTGCCCATCGATTTCCACCGTGTAGTCGGTCAAGCCCGGCGCAGACAAAGGCATGATCTGGAACACGGTTTGCGCTTCAGGTGCCGCCGCGCCGCCGCCAGCAGCCGCACCGGGGCCTTGCCCGTTGAGCGGTGCAATCCAGGCGCCCAGCCCCGAGACAAACTCCGGTCGCAGGCGCACGCCCATGTCCGCCCAAGTGCGCGAAGACACACCATCACCGCGCTTGAGCACCAGCGCCCCCAGCGACTGCTCGACGAACTTGGCGATCACCCCATCGGTGCCGAACACCTTGGCGATTTCAGACGGCGCCGCTTCCATGCGGGATCCACGATCAAAGGGGTACTTGTCTGCCAGGCCACGTTGATAAGGCTCAAACACCTGCGCCATCCAGACGCGATTGAGCTCGGCCTCTGTCGGTTTGACGATCACGGCATAAGCCTGCATCAAGGGGCGAACCAGCAAGGGGCGCAGCGCGTTGCGAGCCGAATCGCCGATGCCATTGAGCATCTGCTCGTCCACCAGCTTCAAGGCCTCGGCGAGCTCACCGTTGCCCTCCAGCGTCTGCAGCATCAGCTGCTTCGATGCCGGACCAGGATCGCCCTGCGTCTTCATCTGATTGAAGCGCGAGCGGATCTTGGCGAGCGAGGCCAGGTAGGCGCGAATCATGGGCTCGCCGCCTTCACGCGGCATCATCAGACGCCCCACGCCCGCAAACTCTTTGCCGATCGGTCCCATGGGCTTGGCCTGTTCCTTGCTGAAGTCCATGTTCACATTGATGGCCACAGGGGACGGCGCTGCGCCCAGGATGGTCTGCTTGAACCACGTCATGAAGGAGCGCTTGCCTGCGCCCAGCTTGTCGTCCAGCAAGGAGGGGTTGTCCCAGGAAGTCTGCTCGTACAGGCTCTTGAGCAAGACACCCACGGGCGAGTTGGCCGGGTCACCCAGGCGGTTCATGTTGACCACGGCCGCATCAAAGCTGGCGAAATCTTGCACGCTGATGCTCTGCATGAACTTCTGCCACTCACGCACGTACTCCGTTTTGTAGAGCTGGGTCAGCGACTTCTGGATCTGCTCCGGGCTGCCTTCCAGGGTAAGGTCATCATTGGAGGCCGTCTTGAGCACCCAGTCGGTGGACTGCAATTCTGTGTTGGCGGCATCCTTGATCGCATCCTTGACATAGCCGTCCCAGGCTTCCCGGGTGAACGCACCGGATACGGCATAACCGCCGGCCACCACCTGGCGGTCGGCATCCGACACCAGTCGTGCCACCGTCACCGGGGCAAAACGGGTGGCCGCACGGGCCTTGATCTCGGCATACACGCGCTCGCGAGCCGGCATGCCCTTGATGACGCGCCGTAGATTGTCACGCGTTTGGTCCAGCAGGCTGACATTGAGCTCCTGCTCGGGGAAAGCCGGATCGGCCATCTGCGCCATGGCGAAGGACATGATGCGCTCGGCCTTCGGGATGAGTTGCTCGCGCCGCATGTTGCCGCGGTTGTTGTCCAGCCAGGTGCGCCAGAAGCGCGTGAGCTGGTCGCTCATGTGGCCGGGCTCCAGCCGGCCGCGCTCACCGAGCATGAGGTAGGCCTTCAGCGCGTTGTAAGCCTCGGTCACATTGGTGCTGGAAGCGTTGGCATAAGGGGATGCACCCGCCGCCGGCGCTTCCGCAACCGGATCACCGTTGGCGTTTTCGGTGATCACACCTGGTGCATTGGCGGGCGCGGCAACCGCCACCGGCTGTGCATTCGGGTCCGGCAGGAACTGCAAGGGGCGCAGATCGGCCGCATGGGCATTGACATCACCCAGGTACGCGGCGATGGCCTGCGCAGTGGGCTGCAACATCACCACCTGCAAGCCATTGAAATACTCTTCCTTGAGGCGATCTTCAATGGCCTTGCCTTGATACAGGCCCATGCCGATGGACCAAGGGCGCGCCTGCCGATAGCGCTGCATCTGCTCCAGGCGATCCTGCAGGATCTCCAGCGCCTCCAGGCGGGACTGCAGATCCACGCGCTTGTCCTGAACCTGCAGCGCCTTGATCAGGTCCGCCTCGACGTGAGCCACCAGCTCACGGTTGCCCATGTAGGACCAGGTCCACGCGGCCAGCAAGGCGCCCAGCAGCACGACGCCGCCAAAAAACGTCGCGTAGCGCAGGTGGAGCTTGGTTCGGCTCGTGTACTGCTGCACCAACTGGCGATCGGCAAAGATCACACGAGAGAACAATTCCTTGAGAAAGAAGCCACTGTTGGAATACACCGCAGCCGAGGTACCCGGTTGCAACTGCAGCCCGAACTGTTCGGCCACGCGCTCGCTGGCCCGGCTGGTGGACTGCCCCTCCTGCACGGCACTCGTGAAGTAAAAGCCGCGGAAGATCGGTCGGAACTGATAGGGATTTTCTTCAAACAAGGTGTTGATGAAGGTGCGCAACGCCGGCTTGAGCGCTGCGAACTCCAGAGGGAAGGTCAGCACGCCAGGCGGCAACTGCTCGCCTCGGTGCAGCGACATGCGGGCCACCGACGCATCCTTCAAGCCTTGGTACAGCTCTTCAAAGTGCGTTTCGAACTGCGCCACCGCATCCACGCCCCCGGCCGTGTCGTACGGCAAGGTGGCACCCCAGACCTTGTCGCGTTCGCTGCGATCACGGTCTTCGAAGAAGTCGACGAAACCGGCAATCAAGTCAGCCTTGGTGAACACCACGTACACCGGCGCAAAGACCTCCAGCTTCTCGGTCAGCTCCTGCACACGCTGGCGCAACTTGCGCGCCAGATCGATGGCGAACTCGGGCTTGTTGCCCCCCAGCTCTGCCACGCTCACGGCAATGATCACGCCATTGAGCGGCGCCTTCGGCCGATGCTTCTTGAGCAGCGACAGGAAGCCCAGCCATTCACTGCGATCTTCTTCGTGCACGGAATAGCGGCCTGCCGTGTCCAGCAAAATGCCTTCCG
Organism: Aquabacterium sp.; assembly: GCF_016234775.1. Classification (GTDB taxonomy): domain Bacteria; phylum Pseudomonadota; class Gammaproteobacteria; order Burkholderiales; family Burkholderiaceae_C; genus Aquabacterium. The sequence goes on from NZ_JACRAH010000021.1 coordinate 80,702, forward strand.
TGGTGAAGTACCAGTCGCAATGGCGTGTCCCGCCTATGCCCTGAATGACGTTGTCAGCGCTTTCTGCAAACGGGAACTTGAGCCCGGACTTGACCACCGCCGAACTCTTGCCTGCCGCAGGGTTGCCGATCACGGCATACCAGGGCAGCTCGTACAGGGCGGCCGAGCCGGAGGTCTCACCCAGCTTGGATGACTTGATCAGCTTGACGGCCTCGGCCATGCGCTCACGCACGGCCGCCACCTCATCCTGCTTGCCGGCTTTGGCCGCCGCCTTCAAGGCCTTGTCGGCATCGGCGTCCATGGCCTGCTCCAGCGCCTTGGCAGCCTGACGGGCCTTGTAGCGCCGCCACACCCACACGCCGGCCCAGGCCATCAGCAGCAAGGCCAGCACGGCCACAGCCCAGACCATGCCGATGCGCATGGCGTCGGCACCGACCAGAAGCAAACCAGCCAAGGCGGCCAGGCCGATCACGGCCAGCACGCGAGGATCAAGAAGGAACTGCCAGATTCGTTGCATGAACTTGTACCAATGTCGATCAGGCCGCGACAGGCTCGGCACGCCAAGGCGCCAGAGCCACCACGACCCGATCATGAGAAGACTGCACGTGTGTGGCCACGGCCACCTGATCAGGCTGTTCGCCTGAGCGCAAGGCGGTGCAGGCCAGCGCCGAAGGCACCAGGGCCCGCGCCACACCCAGATCACCACAGGATTCACCCACGCGGGTCACGGCCAGCATGGGGTCCACACCCGGCATCACGTCCTGCAGGGCTTCGAACAATTCGGCGGTGCGGCTGGCCCGGTGATCGCCATCGGACACCACCAGCAAGCGATCCTTGTCTGCCTGATTCAAGGACAAGGCATGCTGCAAGGCCGCGCCCAGCACGGTGGCACCCACACGCCCTGCGGCATCGGCAGATTTGTCGCGTGCGGCCCGCACGGGACGCCACATGCGCACAGGCGGCTGGGCGCGCTCGGCCAGATCAGGCCAGTGCTCATTGGCCAGCAGCAGCCCTGCTGCGGCCTCACCCGGCACCTTGCCCGTCTGATGCGAAGAGGTGAACAACTCGCCCACAGCCTGCATGCGTTCCACACGCGCTTCGTTGACCGCGCTGTCCACGGCCAGGACCAGCCATAACTCGGGGCGTGGCTCGCGCGACCATTGCACCATCTGGCGATCCAGTTCGTCCCACACCTCTTCAGGGCGTTCCACCGCATCCACCAGCCAACGCACGCCTTTGGCACCGGCGGCCTCGGCCCAGTCCAGCAGGCTGCCGCACTGACTGCGCACCCATTCCACCGCTGCGGTGCGCTCGTGAGCCGCCCAACTGGTGGGCAAGAGCAGGCGTACGGTCAGGTGCGGGGCCACAGCGGCCTTCGCCCGCAACTGGGCCTTGTTGACGGGCATCGCCACGCCAGACAAGTGCGCCTTCATGTCAGCGGCCTGAGCCGATGGCAAGGAGTGGCCATGTTCTGCAGCAGGCGCACGCGCAGGCACCAACTCGCTCACGGCACTCAGCATGTGGTGCAAAGGGGCTTCCAGCAAGGCCAGACCGCGCAACACGGCATCGGGCAACTCGGCACCATCCTGCGCCAGTTCGGCATGCGCATCCAGCCAGTCGCGCACATCGAGATCGGCCACACGCGAGGTGAAGATGGGCAAGCCATCCAAGTCCTGCAACTCGCTGTCCAACTCAGGTCGGATCGATTGCGATTGCAGACCACTCCATGCCGCAGACGCATCGGTTCCTGCAGACAGCGTCACGGCTTCGGCCAGCACCCATGCCGACAGATGCCGCAGAGATTCGTCGGCGGCAGGCTGAGCCGACACGCCAGACGCCGGCGCTTCAGCGGGCTTGACCGGGTTCACCACGGTCGCAGAGGCCTGCTCGCGCAAACGCACGACGCCCCACAGGACCAACAGGAAGAAGCCTGTCAGTGCAAAAGGCAGCACGAACAGTTGCCCGACGATCTCGGTGGTGCTGGCCTGATGGCCGCTGGATTGCCAATGCCAGATCGTGAACAGCCAGACGACAACGGTGATCGCCAGCCACAAAGCGCCTGCTTTCAATACCTTGGTCATGCCCTGACTGCCTGCTTGATGACCGAGTCGATGTTCGACCCCGACCTGATTTTTTCTTTATGAAGAGCGCACCCGATGTGACTCAGATGCCCGTGGAGACCGCCTGTGCCGCAATCAGGGTGGCACCGCATGCACACTTGTCACCATGCCGCGCCGCGGGCTTGCCATCGATGATCATCGTGGGGTCACCCGAGACGATGACGGTCGTGCCGTGACTGCGTTTGGGGCAAGTCACCTGGTCGCCCACGCGGGCGATGCGTTTGCCCTGGGTGTCCGTCGTGCCGGAGGCTTCGATGACCGTGCCACCATGATCGGTGGTGTCACCCAATACGATGAATGGACGGCCCATGGCGTCTGCTTCCCTGTTTGTGCTGTGTATGTGTCAGACGGATTGCGCCGCTGCGGGGCGAGTCTAAAGGCAGCGCAAGGCATCAAGCCCCCCCGCAGGAGGGGTAACGCCGTTACCAACTGTGTCAAATGCGCGCAGTAGTTACATGCCCGAACATCACTGCACCTTTGCCCCAGCAGCAGCGGCCTTGATCGCCTCTTTGGCACCTGGTTTTCGCCACTCCACATGGCCCAGATCCATCATCTGCCAACGGCCACCCCATGTCAGCCCCATCTGCTCGGCCACCTGTCCATACAACTGATAACCACGCATGGCCCACGGGTCCTTCTCCGAGATCACCAGCTTGCCATCCTTGTAGAAGGCCAGGTCCACGGCCAGGCCGTATTGGTGATAGCTCTGCCAGGCGCCCGCCATGGTCACGTTGCTGCCCTTGGCCGCCAGCATGGCCTGCCGCTCAGGGCTGCGATAGCCCTCCAGCAGCGCCATCTCGTAGCCATGCTCGTCCTTCATGATCTTGAAGACCATCAGCACCCGTTGAACGAACTCAGGGTCCATCAGATCCCAGCGACGATCGGCACTCGACAGCATGGGCCGAACGCTCTCCACCTCCACCGTCGTGAAGACATCCGGCGGCAAAGGCGGAGGTGGCACCAACTGTTCACCAGCCAGCAGATGCGCCACTTGTTGATTGCCCGGATCAATGCGATCGTCGAAGCCTTCCAGCGTGCGTGGCCCCTTGAGCCCCCAAGCCAGCACCAATGCCACGGGGGTCAACAAGAGCGCGACCGAGCCCAGGGCCCATGTCCAGCGCGAAGACCACTGCGGCGCGCCCCGCCACACGCGCTCGCGCCACTGGGGAAAAACCAGCAGGGCCAGCGTCACGCAGCCCAGCAGGAACAACATCCAGACCCACCCTGTTCGCATCATTTTTTGTAACGATTATTTGCAACCCCGTTGCAGCCCCATATCGCGTTGGGCCGCCCGTCTTTAGAATGCCCCGATTCGCTGAAGAATCGATAAGAACAAGGGAGCCCGGCTTGAGCCAGAACCGCGGCGGACAACTCGTCCGCCAATCCACCTCAGACAAACCCGGCCGACCGAGCCTGGATCGTCCCAGCCTGTTCGCCGGCATGGACAACGAGGACAGCACGTTTGGCGGCGACACGCAGCGCGTGCGCATTCTATCGACGCTGGAGTCCTCACGCCGCCCCACCGGCCGCAAGGGCTTGACCAAGATCCACGGCATCACCAAGAAAAAACGGAGCAACTGGCAGACCAAGGCACTGATCGGACTGATGGGCATTGGTGTGCTGACCTTGCTGACCAGTTTTGTGATGGTGATCCTGGAAGGCCACAGTAGTCCAGCCAAGCCCGAGTCAGGCAACCGTCCTGCCGTAACGTCAGAGGGTATCAAGCGCGCCAATGGCCTGGCGCCCAAAGTGGCCGCAAACACCAGCAATCCGCTGGCCGCCCTGATCGCCCCCCCCCAACACCCTGCCATGGCGCCCGCGCCGCAACAGGCTGCGGTGATCGAGAACGTGATCAACACGCCGCCAGCGATGCAGCCTACCGAACCCAAGGTGGCCGGCGTCAATCCAGCACCGACGCCCCTTCAGCCCCCCGCCAAGGCCCAGCCCCAGGCGCCAGTTCATGACTCGGCCACCAGGGCATCCACATCCGGCTCGGGCAATCTCGACACCAAGCTCAGCATGCCGCCGCCAGCCAAACGCACACCGGCCAGCAAGAGCAAGGACGAAGACGTCGCCCTGCTGGAAGCCATGTTCGCCCACACCCGCCCACGGCCGGCAAGCGTATCGGTTGCCGACGAACTCAAACAGCGCTGCGGCAGCCTGAGTGGCGCCGAAGCAGCCACCTGCCGCGCCCGGGTTTGCGTGCAAAACCCCACCGCGGCCGTCTGCCACCAGGACTGAAACCCCTTCTGTCCCCCCTTTGTTCACGTCATTTGACGCGCGTCCTTCCCGGACTGTCAGCAAGGTTGTCCAGCCCTTGTTAGCATCGGGGATTCGTTTCCTCCAGTCATTGGACGCGCCATGACCACTCCCTCGCTCCGAGCCATCGACACCAGCCAGCCCGACCCTGCCCCCCAGCAGGACGCTGCCGCTGACGACGGCACGCCGATTTCCGTCAAGATTCGCGAGCGCATCAAGGCCTCGCAAAAGCGCTTCCACGCCAACGACAACATCGCCGAATTCATCGAACCCGGCGAGCTCGACAAGCTGCTCGACGAGGTGCAGGGCAAGATGAGCGAGGTGCTCTCCAGCCTGGTGATCGACACCGACAGCGACCACAACACCCAGGACACGGCCCGTCGCGTGGCCAAGATGTACCTCAACGAGATCTTCCGCGGCCGCTATCACGAGGCGCCCGCCGTCACGGAATTTCCCAATGCGGAACGGCTCAACGAGCTGATGATCGTGGGGCCCATCACCGTGCGCAGCGCCTGCTCGCACCACCTGTGCCCCATCATCGGTCGCGTCTGGATCGGCGTGATGCCCAACGAGCACTCCAACCTGATCGGCCTGTCCAAGTACGCCCGACTGATCGACTGGATCATGAGCCGCCCTCAAATTCAGGAAGAGGCCGTCACCCAGGTGGCCGATATCCTGCAATCGCGCATGAACCCCGACGGTCTGGCCGTGGTCATGGAGGCCGATCACTTCTGCATGCACTGGCGTGGCGTGAAGGACATGGACTCCAAGATGATCAACAGCGTCATGCGTGGCTCCTTCCTGAAGGACCCCAATCTGCGGCGAGAATTCCTTTCTCTGGTCAACCACAAGAAAGGCTGAACCCCATGTTGGTTCGTCTGCTGTACGCCAGCCGTGCTTCGGAAACGCTCACGGCGGAAGTCATCGACCATATCCTGGCCGCCTCCCGCAAGGGCAACCCTGCGCTGGGCATCACCGGCCTGCTGTGCCACAGCGGAGACATCTTCATGCAGGTGCTCGAAGGTGGCCGCGATGCCGTCAGTCAGCTCTACAACAACATCAGCCAGGACCCGCGCCATCGCGATGTGGTGCTGTTGCAGTACGAAGAGATCACCGAACGGCGCTTTGCCGGCTGGACCATGGGCCAGGTCAACCTGGCACGCGTGAACCCGTCGATCCTGCTGAAGTACTCCGAGCGCCCGGTGCTGGATCCGTATGCGGTCTCAGGCAAGGTCTCCATGGCCCTGCTGGAAGAACTGATCGCCACGGCGTCCATCGTTTCCCGGCCTTGCTGAGCGCGCCCGCCACGCTGCTGGGCCTCGATTTCAGCTGCGCGCCCAGCCAACGCAAACCTCTGACGCTCGCCTGGGGGCGCCGCGCGGGCCAGGTGATTCGCCTGGATCGCGTGGATGAGCTGCCCACGCTGGCCGATCTGGAAGCGCTGATCTCCAGCGATGGCGCCAAAGCCAGGCCCGAGCTGGCCCATGGCTTCGTGATGGGCTGTGACTTCCCCTTTGGCCTGCCCTCGCCCTTCGTGGATGCCCTGCGCGTTCATGGCCCGGGTGAGCTGCCCGCGCTGCTTTGCGATCTGGGTGAGGCCCACCATCCTGCCCTCCATCATGTCCATCAGCGCCAGAGCTTCGCCGCCGATCGCCTGATCCAGGCGCTGCATGAGCACTGCGGCGACCGCGCCGGCTTCCAGCAGCTCATCGACCACTGGGGCCAGACCTGGCAACCAGATCGCCCCGAGGGCAGCAAGCTGCTGCATCGCACCACGGACAAGGCCGTGCCTGGCCTCTCGAGCACCAGCCCGCTACAGACCCGCTATGTGCCGGTTGGCAAGATGTACTTTGAAGGTATGGCCAGGCTGGTGAAAGCCGACCTGACCCTGCCCGGCCTGCGCCAGGGTCGCCCTGAAGCCATGGCGTTCGAGGCCTATCCCGGCTTGCTGGCCGGCGAACTGCTGGGCAAACGCAGCTACAAAAGCGAGACCGACGCCACCCAGGAACGCCTGATCGCCCGCATGGACCTGGTGGATGCGCTGGAGCAAGGCCGCACGCGCCTGGGCCTGCGGCTCAAGCTCAGCCCGGCGCAACGCGATCAACTGGTGGCCGATCCCAAGGGCGACAGGCTCGATGCCGTGCTGTGCCTGATGCAGGCTGGCTGGGCACATTACCAGCACGAGCACGGATCCCCTACCTGGGGCCTGCCACCCGACGTTCACCCCATCGAAGGGTGGATACTCACGGCATGAGCGAAGAACTGATTTTCCCGATGACCGAGGTGCTCGGCCAACCCGCCGTGCGCATTCAATCCCCCGATGGCGCCCAGGCTACCGTGCTGCTGCATGGCGGCCATCTCGTCTCCTGGATTCCCGCTGGCGGCCAGGAGCAGCTGTATCTGTCACCCAAGGCGGTGGCCGGCCCAGGCCAGGCCGTGCGCGGTGGCGTGCCGGTGATCTTTCCCCAATTCGAACAACGCGGACCAGACTTCAGCCTGCCCCGCCATGGCCTGGTGCGCACCCGCCCCTGGGCCGTGGACAGCAGCGGCCAAGGCAAAGACCACGCCCAACTGACCCTGGCCATTGACGACAACGCCGAAACGCGTGCCCTGTGGCCACACAGCTTCACGCTGGAGTTGACCGTCTCCATCAGTGGCCAGCGCCTGGATCTGGAGTTGTACGCCCACAACCCGGGCAACACATCCTGGCCCTTTGCGGCTGCGCTGCACACCTATCTGGCGGTGTCTGAGCTCACCCAGGTGCGCCTGCAAGGGCTGGAAGGCCGACGCTATGTGGACAACACCGTGGGCGGAGAAGCCACCGAGGACCATCCGGAAAAGCGCTTCCACGGCGAAATCGACCGCATTTACGCAGAGGCAGGCGCCCTGCTCCTGCGCGATGGCCCCCGTCGGCTGGAGATCGAATCCGACAACCTGCCCGATGTGGTCCTGTGGAATCCCGGCCCCGACAAATGCGCCGCCCTCAAGGACATGCCCGAAGATGGCTGGCTGAACATGCTGTGCATCGAAGCCGCGCGCATCTTCGAGCCCATCACCCTGGGCCCGGACGAAAGCTGGAGCGGCCGCCAGAGCTTCACCCTGACAGCCGCCTGATTGATCGTCAACCGCGGCACTCGGGCCAGTTGATCGGCCCGCGTTGATGGCGACTCAGCGCTTGGCCAAAGCCAGCAACTGTTTGATATCGGCCGTCAGGTCTTCCACCTTGGCGCCATAGCGCGAAAACAGGCGCACCTGCCCGTCGGTGTCGAACACGAAGGCACCAGCGGTGTGGTCCATGGTGTAGCCCCCACTCTTGGTCGGCACCTTCTGGTAGAAAACCTTGAACTCGGTCGCCACGGCTTCTGTTTCAGCCAGCGAGCCGCGCAGGCCCACAAAGCTCGGGTCCATGCCCTGCAGATAGGCCTTGAGCACCTCCGCGGTGTCGCGCTCGGGGTCCACCGTCACGAACACACCTTGCAGGCGATCGCCATCCGGCCCCAGGCGCTTGCGCACTTCAGCCAGCTCCGCCATGGTGGTGGGGCACACGTCCGGGCATTGCGTGAAGCCGAAGAACACGAACACCACCTTGCCCTTGAAGTCGCTCAACTGGCGCGGCTTGCCGTCGAAGTCGGTCAGGGCCAGCTTGCGTGCATAAGCGGCACCGGTGATGTCCACCGAGTTGAACTTGAGTGCGGGGGCCTTGGGGTCGGCAGAGGTGCCGGCCTTGTCGCAAGCGGCCAGGGACACGGCCGCAACCACCCCCGCCAGCAACATCGCCCGGCGGGTGAAAGAAAACAGTTTGCTCATCGCATGTGGATCGTCAGATCGTCCAGTAATGGTCGACCAGCAAGGCGGCAAACAGCAGCATCAGGTAGATGATGGAGAAGCGGAAGGTCTTGCGGGCCAGTGCATCACTGTAACGCCGCCAGAGGGCAAAGGCGTACCCCAGGAAGATCACGCCCAGCAGCAAGGCCGACCACAGGTAGATCCAGCTGCTCATGCCGTAGATGAAGGGCAACACACTGCCGGCCAGCAGGATCAGGGTGTAGAGCAGGACATGCAGGCGGGTAAAAGCGTTGCCGTGGGTGACCGGCAGCATGGGCAGACCGGCTCGGGCGTAATCCTCCACACGGTAGAGCGCCAGGGCCCAGAAGTGCGGTGGTGTCCACAGGAAGATGATCAGGCACAGCATCAAGGCTTCAGGCTCGACCGCACCGCGCATGGCGGCCCAACCCAGCACGGGCGGCATCGCGCCGGATGCACCACCGATCACGATGTTCTGCGGCGTCAGCGGCTTGAGCACCACGGTGTAGATCACGGCGTAGCCCACGAAGGTGCCCAGTGTCAGCCACATGGTCAGCGCGTTGACCCACGCCGCCAGGATCACCATGCCGATGCCGCACAGCACCGCGCTGAAGGTCAAGGTCTGCCAACGGGTGAGCTCGCCTCGCGCCGTGGGCCGCCAGGCCGTGCGCTTCATGCGCGCATCGATGCCCTGCTCGATCAGGCAATTGAAAGCCGCCGCAGCCCCCGCCACCAGCCAGATGCCAATGCAGGCAGCCAGCGCCGTCAAGGCTTCGGATTTTGTCGGCACACCCGGTACCGCCAGCAGCATCCCGATGACCGCGCAAAACACGATCAACTGGACCACGCGCGGCTTGGTCAGCACATAGAACTGGCGGAAGGTCGAGGGCGCCGCCGATGCGGCGGGCAGCACGACGTTGTCGGCAGATGAAGCGATGGCGTCAGACATGCATGTCCCCTGGTGTCTGGAGAACCACTATGAGGCCGAGGCCTGCGGTTCACCAGCGTGAAGTCCCTGATGTGGTGGATCCGACAACGCGTTGTACACATCGCCATGCACTGTAGAACGGCTGGCCACAGGCAGTGCGGTGCAAGTCAGCACATGAACCAGGCGCCAGACCATCAGCGCCGCACCGAGTGTGTGCACAAGCGCCGCCACCAGCGGCCAGCCCAGCACCACATTGCTCAGGCCCGTCACCAGTTGCAGCCCGGCCAACCACCACAAGATCTGACCATCACGACGCCAGGGCGTGGATGCATCAGCCGTGCCATCGCGCCAGCGCCGCAAGGCCCCACCATAAACCAGCAAGACCAGCAGCACGAGCACGGCCATCAGGCGATGCGCCACATGGATGGCCGTCAGCGCCGACAAGGTGATGAAAGCGCCCTGCCCGTCACCGCCCAAGGGGCGCAGCAGATGAAAACCGGTCTGGAAGTCCATCTCCGGCCACCATTGCCCCTGACACATCGGCACCTCCGTGCAGGCCAGCACCGCGTAATTCGTGCTGACCCAGGCCCCCAACGCGATCTGGACCGCCAGCAAGGCGAGCACCAGCCATCCGGCCCTGCGCAGAGGGGACGCCGACCATGCCTGGCGAAGCCGCACAGGCATGCCCGCCATGTCCAGCACGCGGACCTGCGCCGTCAACAGCCCCACGCCAAGCATGGCGCCCATCAGATGGCCGGTCACAATGATCGGCTGCAGCTTGAGCGTGACAGTCAGCGCGCCAAAGGCCCCCTGTGCACACACCCAGACCATGGTGGCCGTGGCCCACCAGGGCGACAAGGCCCCGGCACGCCTGCGCAAAGCCCAGGCCGCCACCATCAGACCGGTGATCAAGGCCCCCACGCCTGTGGCCAGATAGCGGTGCCCCATCTCGATCCAGGCCTTGCTGTGCGACACCGGGCCCGAGGGCAAGGCAGCATGCGCGTCACTGATCTGCGCATGGGCAGCGAAGGGGTTGGTCTCCCCGTAGCACCCGGGCCAGTCCGGGCACCCCAGGCCAGAATCCGTCAAACGCGTGAAGGCGCCAAACACGACCAGATCGATCGTCAGAAACAGCGTGAGCACGGTCAACACCCGCTGCCACGCCGGCCAGCCACGCAGACCTTGACGACGCGCGCGCCAGGCCACCACGCTGACGGGCACCAGGGCGATGAGCGCCCCCATGAGCGCGACTTCCAGCGCGGGGTCCAGATTGATCAGGCTGAGCATGCTGCGCCCTGTTTCGATCTCAACGCCCGGGATCGTCCCAGGACTCGTTGGCCTTCATGAGCCGGGCCAGGTCCTTCTTCACACGAGATGGATCGGCATCAGCCGGAAAGCGCATCATCCACTCACCACGCGGGTCAACCAGATAGAGGTGTGAGGCCATCGACTGACCGCCCTCTGGTGCCAGCCAACGCTGAAGATCAGCCTCGCTCGTACGCAATACCCAGGCGTTCTTGAGCCCTTCCAGCAAACCGGAACGTACTGGCACCTGATCAGGGACCAACCAGACTCGGTCAAGCCTGTCCTTGTCCTTGCCCAAGGTTTCGCGCAACTGCCGCTGCAGATACAGTTGACGCTCGCACTGGCGATCGCACGCACCACCGGACACCGCCACCAGGAGCCACTGTCCTTTGAGCGAAGCGGCCTTGACGGAGCGCCCCTCCAGATCGACCAGCGGCATGTCGGCGTCCGCTGGCAAGGGCTTGGGCGGGGTGATCAAGCTGCCATAGTTCACCCGGCCTTGCGGCTTGATCACGTAGTAAGTCAGGTACGAGGCCACCACAGGCGCGGCACAAACGGCCCACACCAGCAGCATCTTCAAACGGCCGGAGCGCGTACGTTGCTGTGGCTCGTTGGCCGCCTTGGGCAGGCTGTGCACACTCAACTGAATGGGGGCGGCCTGCGCAGTATCAGATTGGGACATGGGCACGTGCTCGACGAGGGCGGATGATCTGGAACCAGACGGTGAGCCCGATGGTCAGCGCTGACAGCGCAAACCACTGAGCCGCATAAGCGAGGTGTTTGTCTTGCCCCAGACCTGGCTCGGGCCAGTTCCGGTGCATGACGTCACGTTGTTCAACTGGGGTCTCAGCTTGCACCTGAAGCACCGCGCCAGCCACAGGGACTTGCCCCAGCCAGTTGCGCCAGAACGCCACATCGGCGTTCTGCCTGAGCAGCGGGCCAGGCGCACTCGCCACGGCTGACTCGCTGCCCAGTTGATACGTTCTGGACAGGCCATGGACCACACGCCCCAGCACGCGCACCTTGGCAGCACCAGGTGGCACCTCAGGCAACCGTGTGCGATCACGGACATCACGGGGCAACCAGCCTCGCTCGACGAGCACGATGCGACGGCGGCAGGCGCCCTCGCCGCCATCCAGCAACAAGGGCGTCACCACCACGAAGCCGCTCATGCCATCCATCGGCCGGTTATCCAGGAAAACCGTGCGGTTCGCAAGCCATTGGCCTTCCAGTACAACGGGCTTGTAGGCCGGCAAACGCGACGCATCCAGGCCCCGGTCGCAAGGCCAATCAGCATTCCCCCAAGGGGCCTGACTGAGTTGCGCCTGCATGAGTGCATGTGCCTGCTTCTTTTCATCGGCGCGACTGAGCTGCCAGACACCCAGCCTGGCGGTCAACACGGCACACAACAATGCGGCCAACCAGACCACCACGCGACGCTGCACTGGGGTCATTGCTCCCCTCCGCGCGCGCTGCGACACCCATAATCCGTGTTCATGAAAATCGTGTTCGCATTTGCATTGCTGGCCATTGTGATGGCAATGGTCTTCGCCGGCCGCGCCATGTTGCAGGATGGTCGTGACGGCAAGCCCAAATCAAACCGCATGGTCCATGCACTGGCCTTGCGCGTGGGCTTGTCGATCGCGCTGTTTCTCTTCATCCTGCTGAGCTACAAGATGGGCTGGATTCACCCGACGGGCATCCCGCTGAAGTGAGCCAACAAGAAAGCGCCCATCCGGGCGCTTTGCTTTGCGTGAGGTGAAGGCTGGCGCTGCCGCCTGCCTTCAGCGCATCAGGTCCAGTAAACAATCACGTACAGGCCGAGCCAGACGACGTCCACGAAGTGCCAGTACCAGGCTGCACCTTCGAAGCCGAAGTGCTTGTCTGGCGTGAAATGCCCGCGCATCAGGCGCAGCGTGATGAACAGCAACATCAACATGCCCACAAACACGTGCATGCCGTGAAAGCCAGTGAGCATATAGAAGGTCGAACCGTAGATGCCGGAAGACAGCTTCAGATTCAAGTGGGTATAGGCCTCGTAGTACTCGAAAGCCTGAAAGCCCACAAAGGTGGCACCCAGCAACACGGTCAGCCACATGAAGCCAATCGTCTTGCCCCGCTTGTTCTCGCGCAAGGCGTGGTGCGCGATGGTCAGCGTGACACCTGAGGTCAACAGCAGCGCCGTGTTGATGGTCGGGATCGGCCATGGCCCCATGGTCCTGAAGGGTTCCACCGTACCCGCTGGCGAACCCGTCACGCCCGCCATTTCGGAAGGCCAGATCGCCTTGAAGTCAGGCCACAAGAGTGCATTTTCGATGTCACCCAGATTGGGCAAAACGTGCAGCCTGGCCCAGTACAAGGCCCCAAAGAAGGAGCCAAAGAACATCACCTCCGAGAAGATGAACCAGGCCATGCTCCAGCGGAAAGACACGTCAATGCGATCGCTGTAGAGGCCACTCTCACTCTCCGCAATGGCATCCCCAAACCACTGCTTGAGCACGATGGCCCACCACACGAAACCGCCCAGAACCGAATAGGGCGCCCACTCGACGCCATTGACCCACTGCCCCGCGCCCAACACCACGAAGAACAGCCCGACGGCTGCCATCATCGGGTGGCGCGAAGGCCCTGGCACGAAGTAGTAAGGGGCCTGCCCCTTGTTCACTGCAGTGGACATCTATGTGCTCCTCAAGAAACAACATTCATTCACTGGGCCACTCCGCTCGCGACGATGAATCGCACCAGAAAGACCAGCCCCACAACAAAAATCACAGCCGCCAGCACCCCTGCCACGATCACATGGACCGGGTTGATCTTGGCCACGTCCTGCGCATAGTCCTTGGACTTGCGCACACCAAAGAACGACCACGCCACCGCCTTGAGCGTCTGGGCAAACGAGCCCTTGCGCTGCGCGGCATCGCGCAATTCATCCGTCATACCAATCTCTTCACACAGAACCTTTGGGCGCCATCGGCACCTTGCCACCTACTTCAAAGAAGGTGTATGACAAGGTGATCGTCTGCACATCCTTGGGCAATTTGGGGTCAATCACAAATACCACCGGCCAGCGCTTGCTCTCGCCAGGTTTGAGCTTGTGCTCGCTGAAGCAGAAACACTCCAGCTTGTTGAAATGCGAGGTGGCCTGCTTGGGCGCGTAGCTGGGGATGGCCTGTGCAGCCATCGTGCGATCTTGCCGATTGCGGAATTCATACATCACCGTGGTGACCTCGCCTGGGTGCACACGCACGGAACGAACCTCGGACTTGAAATCCCATGGTCCGCGCGCATTGGCATCGAACTCAACAGTGATGGACCTGCTCAGATCCACTTGCGTGTTGACCTTGGATGTGGCCCGCGCACCAGGGACCTGCTGCTCGGTCAGCGACAACACGTTGATGCCCAGCGCTGCACAGATGTGCTTGTACATGGGCACCATCGCATAGCCAAACCCGAACATCAGGCCCACGATCACGACGAGCTTGCCCACCATGTCCAGATTGGCGCGGCGCAACCAGCTTTGCTTGCGGCCAGCTTCAGATAGTTGATGTGGGTCCGCAATGATCACGACAGGCTCAACCTTGTTGATTCAATGATGCGAGAACATCACCATCTTCGCGACAAAACCTGCGAAGAATGTCACGGCCACGGAAGCCAGGATCAGCGCCAACCTCAGGTTGCGCTGGCGATCGACCGGTGAATACTGCTTGCTCATCACCACACTCCTGTTGATCCTAAGGCCATCAACCGATCACGCGGGTAGCGGTCTCATTCAGCTTGGGCGGGTTCTCAAAGGTATGGAATGGCGCAGGTGATGGCACCTCCCACTCCAGGCCTTCTGCGCCCTCCCACGGCTTGGCGGCGGCAGGCTGCCCCTTGCCACGCATCGCCGGGATCATGACCACAAAGATGAAGTACACCTGCGCGAATCCAAACAAGAAACCACCAACCGACGCAATGGCGTTGAAGTCAGTGAACTGCATCGGGTAATCGGCATAACGACGAGGCATGCCGGCCAGACCCAGGAAGTGCATCGGGAAGAAAGTGATGTTGAACGCGATCAACGACCACCAGAAGTGCAGCTTGCCCTTCCACTCGGGCACCATGACACCAGTCCACTTCGGCGCCCAATAATAGAAGCCGGCGAACAAGGCAAACAAGGAACCTGCCACCAGCACGTAGTGGAAGTGGGCCACGACGTAGTAGGTGTCCTGAATCTGGATGTCGATGGGGGCGACCGAACAGATCAGCCCGGTGAAGCCACCCATCGTGAACACGAAGATGAAGCCCACGGCCCACAGCATCGGGCTCTCGAAGGTCATCGAACCGCGCCACATGGTGGCCACCCAGTTGAAGACCTTCACGCCCGTAGGTACCGAGATCAGCATCGTGGCGTACATGAAGAAAAGCTGGCCAGTCACCGGCATGCCCGTGGCAAACATGTGGTGTGCCCACACGATGAAGCTCAGGATGGCGATCGAGGCGGTGGCATAAACCATCGAGGTATAGCCAAACAACTGCTTGCGTGCAAAGGCCGGCACGATCTGACTGATGATGCCGAAGGCCGGCAAGATCATGATGTAGACCTCTGGGTGACCGAAGAACCAGAAGATGTGCTGGTACATCACCGGGTCGCCACCACCAGCGGGGTTGAAGAAGCTGGTACCAAAGTGGCGATCCGTCAGCGTCATCGTGATGGCGCCGGCCAGCACAGGCATCACGGCGATCAGCAGATAGGCGGTGATCAGCCAGGTCCAGGCGAACATCGGCATCTTCATCAGCGTCATGCCGGGGGCACGCATGTTGAGGATGGTCACGATGATGTTGATCGAGCCCATGATGGAGCTCGCACCCATGATGTGCATGGCAAAGATGCCGGCGTCCATCGAGGGGCCCATCTGCAGGGTCAGTGGCGCGTACAGCGTCCAGCCGGCAGCGGGTGCACCACCAGGCAGGAAAAAAGAACCAACCAGCAGCAGCGAAGCGGGAATCAACAACCAGAAGCTGAAGTTGTTCATCCGCGCAAAGGCCATGTCGGAGGCACCGATCTGCAACGGGATCATCCAGTTGGCCATGCCCACAAAGGCCGGCATGATGGCCCCGAACACCATGATGATGCCGTGCATGGTGGTGAACTGGTTGAACAGTTCGGGGTTCATGATCTGCAGGCCTGGCTGGAACAGCTCGGCGCGGATACCCAGTGCCAGCACGCCGCCGATCATCAGCATGGTCAGCGAGAACAGCAGGTACAGGGTACCGATGTCCTTGTGGTTGGTGGCATAGACCCAGCGCCGCCAGCCATGGGGATGACCGTGGTCATCATGACCATGTGCCTGGTCATGCCCGTGGCCGCCGTGGTCAATAACTGTGCTGCTCATATCGTGTCCTTTCTGATCCTGATGGGTTCAAGCACGCTTCACTTGCGCGCGGCCAGCACTTCCGACGGCTGCACCGTCTGGCCGGTCTTGTTGGACCAGTGGTTCTTGGTATAAGTGATCACGGCAGCGATCTCGGTATCAGACAACTGCTTCCAGGCGGGCATGATGTTGTTCTGCCCATTGAGCATCACTTGAATCTGTACCGACTTGTCTTCGCTCAGCACCTTGGGCGAGCCATCAATCGGCTTGACCGCACCTGCACCCTTGCCATTCGCCTGGTGGCAAGCTGCACAGTTGGCGTTGTAGACCTTCTCACCACGCGCCAGCAAATCCGACTGTGTCCACACCTTGCTGGGATCATCGGCCTTGGCTGCCAGTTCTTTCTGGCGCTCGGCCACCCACTTGGTGTAATCCTCGGCGCTCAGCACCTTCACATGGATAGGCATATAGGCGTGCTCCTTGCCGCAAAGCTCGGCGCACTGCCCATAGAAATCACCTGTCTTTTCCGCACGAAACCATGTGTCGCGCACAAAGCCAGGGATGGCATCCTGCTTGATGCCAAAGGCTGGCACCATGAAGGAGTGGATCACGTCATTGGCCGTGGTGATGATGCGGATCTTCTTGTCGACCGGCACCACCAGAGGGTTGTCCACCTTCAGCAGGTAGTTATCCCCTTGAGGGGTGCCAGAATCTGACAGCGCACGCTGCGAGGCATCCAGCGTCGAGATGAACTGAACACCCTCGCCTTCACCCTTGAGGTAGTCGTAGCCCCATTTCCACTGATAGCCGGTGGCCTTGACGGTGATGTCGGCATTCGTGGTGTCCTTCATGGCCACCACCACCTTGGTTGCTGGCAAGGCCATGCCGATCACGATCAGGAAGGGGATCACCGTCCAGACGATTTCCACGGTCGTCGACTCATGGAAATCAGCTGCCTTGTGTCCTTTCGACTTGCGGTGCGCATAGATCGAATAGAACATGACGCCGAACACGGCTATAAAAATCGCACCACAGATGTAGAGCAACAAGTAGTGAAGCGACTGCTGCTCGGCAGCGATCTTCGTGACGGGATTCGGCAAGTCCAGCTGCCTGACCCCAGGCCCGCCAGGCAGGTCATTGACCGCCCAGCTAACCTGAGCCATCAGCCCCATCAATGCCACTGCAGCTGCCTGCGCCATGGAAGTCACACGGGACTGACGCCACCGTGCAGACGACATCCGACTCACTCTGTATCCAGGATCTTTGATCATGTCTTGGCTCGTCTAGGATTGAACGCGGTCATTACTGCGGGGCATGCAAAAGACCTGGCGCCTGACCGGGCACCAGTCAGCCCGTCAATTACCCTGGTGCCGTAGTGCCAAGCTCAACGCTTTCGCTGGCTTGATCGACAAAGCAGAGCTCACCCCGAACCTCATTGCTGAGGGCGACATCAACCTAACGGGCAACAAGGAGGCGACATGCGCGCCAATATTCCTAGACCACACAGGCAGTGTCCGGAGGGCGACCCCGGATGGTTGGTTGAACGTTGGTTGATGCGGTGCACCATCCAAAAATTTCAATTCATTCTAGCCAGCCACTTGAGGCGCCTCAATACGCAATCCAGGCAGAAGTGCTATGAATAACCCGCAGTTCGCACAAGAATCAAAAAGCACCGATACAACGGCGCCACAACCCTATCAGGGCTAGCCCTGCTTGCGAACCATGCGCCTCATGTCGTCTAGAGACACACGCGTTTCCGGCTCGAGTCTGATCCTGGGTTCCGGCTTGATGGCATGCCCGTAGACCACCTCGATGGTCAAGCCCAAACGGCCGTCCGGCCGAGCAAGCCGCCGCACCAGCAGATTCAGCAGCTCATCACGCCATCGCGGCGTTTTCAAGCCGGCATGACGACCCACAGCCACATTACCCCCCCATGTACGCAACTCCTTGAGCATGGCCTGCGGCGTCTCCCAGGTCAATGTCAGGCGCTCCATGTCCATCACCGGATCAGCGAAACCGGCCTTGACCAGTTCATCCCCCAGATCGTGCATGTCGATGAAATCAATGGTGGGCAAGGGCCAATCCATGGCACGGTAGAGGGCGCGCAGTTCCCTCGCCGTATCCGGCCCCAGCCCGGAGCACATCAAAAAGCCACCGACGGCCAGTTGCCGATGCCATTGGCGCATCATGGCTGCCAGATCCGAATGCGCATGCAGGCACATGTTCGCCCACAGCATTTGCGCACCACCAGGCAACCAGGGCGCCTGGGTCAGCTCATCAGCCAGCCAGGCTTTGGGCGCTTCCTTGCGCCACAGCGCCTTCCAGCTGCGCGTGGCGCCCTGCCCCAATGCCAGCTGACTGCGCTGGCACAACTCCTCGGTGGATTCGACCACCCAGCGCTGAGCCTGCGGGTAGCAGGCAGAGACAAGGTCACCACTCGCCCCGAGAAACGCTGACCAGTCGATCCAGTTTTGCGGTTGCAGCTTGATGGGCGCCAGCTTGTCAGCCAGGCGTCGACCAACCTCCCGGTGGAGCCAGGGCGCTTCGCTCAAGGATGCCATGCGCCTTGCCTGCCTCCAAAGCGCCACATCGCTCGGCGCGCAGGGCTCGTGCGTTGAAGCAATTGGATCAGCAGGCGACTTAGACGACATGGAAAACGAATCGGAAGCCCCCACAGAGGGCGATATGAGCAAGGAAGCCTCAACAGTATATTGATCGGATGCTTTCCGCCTGGCTCGCAAGGGCATCCTTTTCCCGACACCTTCCTGCGGCCGTCCGCACCATCGCCACCCCTCGCGGCGGTCAATGCCACATTTGCAGGCGCTGGCAATCCCACGCCATCTGCTCGACCTGCCTGACGGTCTGGCAATGCGCTATCCGTCGCTGCCAGCGCTGCGCCATCACCCTGCCCGCCGCGCACCATGACGACGTCTGCTCCTCGTGCGAAGACGTCACGCCAGAGTTTGACAGAGCGATTGCCGCCGTCGACTATGACGGACCATGGCCGGAACTGCTGACACGACTGAAATTCAACGGAGCCACCGCCCTGGCGCGCCCCCTGGCCACCATGTTGGCCGAACGCATTCACGAACGACGCGCGCAGGCTGACCTCATCGTCCCCGTACCCCTGTCCCGTCAGCGCATGACGGAGCGAGGCTACAACCAATCCTGGTTGCTGGCCAAACACATCGAACGGCAACTGGCGGTGGCAGCACGGTTCGACGTGCTGACCAGACGGCAACACACACAACGCCTCATGAGCCTGAGCGCGCAAGAGCGCGCCCTTCAGATCCGAGATGCCTTTGAGATCACATCAGCGGGGCAGGCGTTGATCGGCGGCCGACATGTGGCCATCGTCGATGACGTGATGACCACCGGAGCCACCCTGGACGCCTGCGCCCGAACACTGTTGGAGGCTGGTGCACGCAGCGTCTCGGCGTGGGTGGTGGCCCGCACGCCGCAGCCTGGGCGACACGCCAACCAAAGCGCCCAGGCATGATCAGTTGCCGAGGCTTGGCCATATCGCAACACTACCCCCTTTGATCAGGTGGCATCAAGCCCCTCCTACTTAGATCGGGTGTACCCCCGAGCTGATCGGTTCACTACGATGCGGGACTTCCAGCAGTAAGGAATTCCCATGCAGAAACTTTCCGGCAAGACCGCTTTGATCACGGGCGGCAACAGTGGCATTGGCCTGGCAACAGCCAAACTCTTCGTGGAGCAAGGCGCCAGAGTGACCATCACTGGCCGAGACGCCACATCGCTCGAGCAGGCGCGCGCCTCGCTGGGGGCTGACGTGCTGGCGCTGCGCAGCGATGCTGGCAAGGTCAGCGAAATCGAGCAGTTGATGTCCACCGTCGGAGAACATTTCGGGCAACTGGACGTGTTGCTTCTCAACGCCGCAGCTGGTAGCCCCGCCCCCATCGACCTGACCACGGAGGAGCAGTTCGACGCCATGTCAGCCATCTCCTTCAAGGGCGTGTTTTTTGCCATTCAGAAGGCTGCGCCCTTGATGCGCCAAGGCGGATCGATCATCGTGACCACCTCGATCACCAATCAGGTCGGCGCCCCCAATTTTGCCGTGTATGCCGCCTGCAAGGCCGCTGCACGCTCGCTGGTGCAAACCGCCAGTCTGGAGCTGGCTGGCCGCGGCATCCGCGTCAATGCCATCAGCCCCGGCCCCATCGACACACCAGGCTTCGGCCGCTGGGACGTGCCCAAAGAGGTGGTGGATGCAGCCCGCACGGAGTTCACCAATCGTTCACCGAGCAAGCGCTTTGGTACCGCACATGAAGTCGCCGAGGCCGCGCTTTATCTGGCCTCGGATGCATCGACTTATGTTGTGGGCGCCGAACTGGTGATCGATGGCGGCATCAGCTTGCTGATGTGATCACAAGCGATAGGTGATCTGCACAAAAAATGACCGTCCCGCCAGGGGCAGATCATTCGGAACAAGCACTGGCATGGGATGCCCCGGCGAATACAAGCTGGGCTCCCTGGCGTCCGCATTGAAGAGATTGCGCACAGAAGCCGCCACATCCCAGCTGCTCTTGCTGCGATGCGTGCGCAAGGTCAGATCGACCGTCGTGTAGTCAGCAATTTGCGGCCTGGTGTCGCCCGGGGCGCGCTCACGGTCGGCCACGTAGTTAACCTGGCCACTGAGAACGAGCCCGCTCGCAAAACCCCAGTCAGCCTTGGCAAAGGCATGATGGTGCGGCGCATAACCGGCATCCTCACCAGTGGTCTCGTCGGTTGAGCGTTGATGAGCGTAGTTGCCAACAAGGCGAACGTTGCTCAGCAGATCATGCGTCGCCTCCAGCTCAAACCCCTGCCCGACTTGCGTGCCCGTGTTGCTCCGCGTAGCGGGAAAACCGGCGGTACGGATGATGTCCTTCATGGCGTAGCGAAATACGCTCAACTGCAACTGTGTATCAGGTCGAGCCTGCCACGCAAAGGCAGCCTCCAGCGTGTCGATGATCTCGGGCTTCAGACCAGGGTTCCCGCGCAACACGGGATTGTTGATGCTGTAACGCTCGGAAAAGGATGGCGCCCGAAAGGCGCGCCCATACAGCACCTTGGCGGTCACATCCAGACTGGCATCCCAAACCAGCGCCGCACGCGGATTGGTCGTCCCACCGAAATCTGAATATCGGTCATGACGCAAGCCCGCCGTCAACGCCCAATCTCTGGCGAAATTCCATTCATCCTGCGCATAAACGTACCGCACGATGCGACGGCGAGGAACCAGAAATGAATCTTCGATAGCCACCTCAGTCAGCGGCGTCACCATGAAGTTTGGCAGGAAGGCAAAGTTCTTGAACTCCTGCGTCCGGTACATATTGAGGTCATCTTGCCCCACACCGACACGCATGCGGTGCCCGGCCCAACCGGAGTAGGATGCCACGACAGACACACGCTGCTGGCGCTCCCAGGTATTGGGCGCGCCCAGCATGCCTTCCGGAAACAGAACCGGGTCCTGGCCATAGATCACCGCACCAGGCGGATACACCTGAAGCGGCTGAGGATAGGTGGTGATGTACTCGAAGTAACTGGCCGTCAGCCCCAGCTTCCAGTTCTGAGCGAGCTCAATGTCGGTCCAGGAAAAGTCGGCGTTGTAGCGTTCAGTGCGCCCTCTTCCCACCGGATCCAGCGCGCTGCCAGCACCACCACCAAGGCCAATGCGATCCCGCAAACGGTAGCCGGCGCGCAGGCGCAGCTTGTCGTAAGCCAGATCAATGCTGCTGTCGACGGCTCCACGACCCACACTCACAGAACCCGGCGCATGGCTGACCTGGGTCGAGGCAAGTGAATCATTGAGCGTCTGCGCATCGGCGTCCACTCGCCCCTTGAAACCTTCGGTCGAGCCAACCCTCACATAACCAGCAACATCGAACGGGCCAATCTTGCCGCCGTGCAGCGCCCAGGCATCTGCGGTTTTGAACGAACCGGCACGCATGCCCAATTCGGTTCCGGCCACATCTGCCGCCGACTTGGTGATGATATTGATCACGCCTGAATAGGCATCGGCACCATACAGCGCCGACCCAGGGCCGCGAATGACCTCTATGCGCGCCACATTTTCAAGTGGCAAGCCAGCCCAGGCATTACCTCGGTTACCAATGAACATCATGGTCAAAGGCACGCCGTTCTGCAGCACCAAGGTCTGGGCATTGAACTCGCTGTAAATACCCCGAAAAATGTACAAGGGGTTGTAGCCCTGAACATTGCGGCCGACGTGGATGCCTGGCACCGACTCCAGCACCTCATCCAGGTCGGTCGCGCCCATGGCAGCGATGTCTTCGGCGGTGATGACCGTCGCCACAGCTGGCGCACGCCGCAGGGGCAACTGACTACCGGTTGCGATGCTGACCGTAGACTTGTCACCAAACGCCTGGGACAGCTCTTCTTCTTCGCTGCCAACCTGTGCATAGGCTCCAGACGACGTCAGGGGCAACATGCACGCCACAGCATACGAGATGGCACGACTTGCAGCACCTCGACGCACGGAAACGAAACAGCTCATTATTCGATTCCTGAAATTTTGCACCGCGCCGATTGTGTGTCTTCCATAGGAATTTGGGAAGTGCGATTCCACCAACCTGTGCCTGTGCACGACACCTTTTGTGCTTATCAGGCCTGCGAGACCCAGGTCAGGGACAAGCAGCGACCCAGGTTACTCAGTAGCACGGCGTTATCGAAAGGTTTGGACATGAACATGGTGGCGCCCGCCTCCAAGGCCTGATCACGATGTGTGTGAGACGCGTTGGCCGACAAGGCGATGACAGGCAAAGTTTTACCTATCTCGGTCTCACGAAGACGGCGGGTTGCTTCCAGACCATCCATCACGGGCATAGCCAGATCCATGAGCACCAGGTCTGGCGGTGTCGACAAGACCTTCTCCAGCGCATCCTGACCATGAACTGCATCCAGGGTCTCGAAGCCCAAAGCTCCCAGCAACTCAGTCAGCATGTCGCGATTGGCGGCAACATCATCCACGACCAGAATGCGCCGACGAGGCCCTTCATAGCCCACGGCCCTGACAACAGGTACGCCTGCATACTTGTCCAACGACTCAGCCAGGGGCAAAGTCAACTCAAACCAGAACAGACTGCCCGCGCCGATCTCACTCTTGAGATGAAGCTCCCCCCCCATCAGGCGAACCAGTTGTCGGCTGATGGCCAAACCCAAACCTGTACCCGCCGCACGGCTGCGCGCGTCGCCAGCCTGCTCGAAAGGTTCGAATACGCGCTGCTGGTCTTCGCTGCGAATGCCAACGCCTGAGTCCTGGACCTCAAAGCGAACGCGTGCCTTCTTGCCGGCGCCATCCAAAGATACCAGCTTGATATTCAGGCTGACGATGCCCGACATCGTGAACTTGACCGCGTTGCTAAGCAAGTTGAGCAGGACCTGACGCAAACGCTTCTCATCAACCATCAAAGCGGCAGGCAAGTCTTCGCCGCAGTCGGTCAGGAAGGTCAACTGCTTCTCCGCTGCCTTGATGCGGATGATGTCGTCCAGCATGGCAGCGAGTGTCCGCGGATCAACAGGCGTCGGCCTCAAGTCGGTCTTGCCCGCTTCAATCTGGGAGAGATCCAGAATATCTACGATCAACATCAGGAGGTGCTCGCCACTGCCGTGTATGGTGTTGAGGCAGTTGAGTTGCCTGTCTGTCAAGCTACGATCCATCTTGAGGATCTGCGCGTAACCCATGATGGCATTCAATGGCGTGCGCAACTCGTGGCTCATGCGCGCCAGGAAATCCGATTTGGCCTGACTGGCCACTTCCGCGCGATCCTTGGCCATGCGCAACTCGGTCGTACGGTCCCGCACCAGTTCTTCCAGATGCCCTCGGTGGCGTTCGAGCTCATCGCCTCGCTCCTGCAGCGCCGAGATCATCTGGTTGAAGGCTTGCGCCATGGTCTGGATATCGCGCGGACCATCCACCGCGGTGCGGACCTGCACATCGCCCTGCTCTGCTCTGGCCATGGCACTGGACAGCGAATTGAGCGGGCGGGTCAGCCTGGCGCTCAGCAGCCGAATCACCACCAGAAAAACGGCCGCAAAGAAAAACGACGACAGGATGTTGACCATAAAGATGTTGGCCACCATCCTCGTCAACGTGCTCTTGCTCATGACGACCACTGCGTGGCCCAGCAATTCATCCGTGGGCGCAACCACGTCAAATGGGGTCTCCTGACGCGTGGACCACACAGGGGCCACAAAGCGCCAGGCATCATCCGACTCACTCTCCAGATACGCGTCGCGGGTGGCCGGCTGCATCGACACAGGCTTGTCCGCCTCTCCTTTGGGCAGCACGCCTTTGGCCAACAAGTTACCGCCGTCCGTCTTGAGCACCTCTACGCGCAAGACATCCGGAAAGGCCAAGGTAGCAGCTACGGCTTCCGCCACATTCTCGGGCGAGCCGGACAGCAAGGCCAGCTTGCTTTGCGTAGCCAGGCTGGCGGCCATGCGCATGCTTTGCTGGATGAGGTTGTCACGGACCTGACGGCTACCCTGCCATGCACTGCCCATGGATGAGAACAAGGCCAGACAGAGCACCCCCACCGTCATGGCGATGCCAAGCTGCTGCTGGAAGGTCATGGCTCTCAGTAGCCGATTGAGCTGCCGCGATGGGAGCGAGGTCTGTGCACCTGTCATCTCATTGCTCCGGTAATACTAAATGGATGCGCTGCTGAGAGGCGCGCAGGTCAATGCCGAGGTGCTCGGCCGTGCGGGTATTGACCGCCGTCAATACCTGCTTGAGGGCATGAATGCCGCGCGGTTGGGGGCTACTGGCAGACATTGAGGCCAGGGCGGCACCAGCCAGATATCGCCCAATTTCTGCGTTGTCCGGATAGAGCGCGAACAGCACACCTCGCCGCACATGCATCACGTTGCTGGAGAAAACAACAAACCCTTGATTCCAGGACTCTCGCAAAATCAGAGGTAGCACAGCGGATTCGTCGACCGTGGTCGAATCCTGCGGCAGCCACAGCACGTCACGTTTTGGATTGAGGGTGCCGAGCACTTCCTGATAGCGTCGAACCGCAACCTTCAGATCGTCAGCCTCCAGCGCCAGCAATTCCAGCCCTTGCGCCTTGGCCCCATCACGGGCCAACCTGATGAGCCAGTCATTCTGGCGTGGGTCATACACGACGACCACCCTCTTCGCTCCTGGCATGAAGGACTTCAAGCGGGCAAACAGCAAGGCCGGATCCGGCGCCAGGCTTTGAACCATCATGCCTTGGGTATCCGACTCAGGCACCGACAGCACCCCGCCGGCCACCACATTGATATGACGATCCAGCGTGGAGGCCACCTTCAGGCCACTGCGACCCAGCGCAATGACAGCACGCACGTTGCGGTGCCTCAACTCGTCGGACAGTGCAGGCGGACTGGCGCCCATCGCAATGGGGAACGTGGCCACCTTGCTTCGCGCGCGATCTTCAATGCCTTCAATGATGGAGGCAAACACGCTGCGGTAGGGCTCGCCAATATCGGGGTAGACCACAGCCAGGCCAGATCGAGACACATCGTCTTCAGCGGCGACGGCCAAGCTGGCGTACATGAGACCACTCAGTACCGCCACCACCAGACACCTCATGGCATACCGCCATTCACGCCACGCTGAGAACAAGAAACTCCCCACTCTGTCCTGTCGCAGGCGCCCATTCTGGGGCCCTCTCGCTCCTGTCTGTCAACAATGTTGCGAGTTGTGCGTAGTCGCCACAAATTTGACCCCTTGTCCAAGGGTGGACCCGCGACAGGGGGGGTGACGACAGCCCCCTCAGGGATGCATTCTCGCCGACAACCCACATGTATCAATATGTGAACAAAACACCCCTCGTGTAACAAGGACAAGAAGGCGTGAAATCCGCGGCAGTTGTTTCATTGGCCCCTCCGCCCACCACGGTTGGCGCAGCGGAACTCATCATTTCTTACCTGGAAGCCATTGGCGTCGATTACATATTCGGCGTCCCTGGCGGCGCCATCGAGCCGCTCTACAACGCCATGGCGGTCAGCGCCCGGCGTCAAGGCCTCAGGCCCATTGTCGCCAGACATGAGGCTGGCGCCGCCTTCATGGCGGATGGCTATGCACGGGAAACCGGCAAGATCGGCGTGTGCTGCGCAACCTCAGGACCAGGCGCCACCAACCTGATCACCGGCGTGGCCTGCGCTTATGACAACGGCGTGCCCATGCTGGTCATCACGGGGCAACCGTCTCTACCAGTGTTCGGCAAAGGCGCTTTGCAGGAATCGGCCTGCACAGGCGTCAACACCGTCGGCATGTTCAGCCATTGCACCCGCTACAACACGCTGGTGTCTCACGCGGAACAACTGGAGACCAAACTGGTTCAGGCCTTGATGCGAGCCTCTCAGGCACCGCACGGCCCGGTGCACCTGTCCATCCCCCTGGACTTGCTCAAAGGCACGGTCGAGCAGCGGTTGTCACCACGCGAGCTCCACAACCTCATGCGCAAACCATCGCTGGTTGACGAGGACATGGTCCACAGCCTGTTCATGTCCCTGCAGGATGCGCAACAGGTTGCGCTGATCATCGGCGGCGATTGTGGCGAAGCGATCGAGTCCATCATCCACTTCGCGGAGATGACCAACTCCTGCTTTGTCACCACGCCAGATGCCAAGGGCCTGATCAACCCGCATCACAGGCTTTACCGAGGTGTGTTCGGATTTGCCGGCCACACTTCAGCCAATGAGACGCTCAATGACAACGTGGGACTGATCCTGGCCATCGGGACCAGCCTGGGCGAATGGACAAGTGGTGCCTGGAGCAACAGTGTGCTCAACCACAAGCTCGTTCACATCGACGCCACCGATGAGCACCTGAGGCATTCACCGATGGCCCGCCAGCACGTGCGCGGCCGCATCCGCACTGTCTTCGAGCGGCTGCTGGATCTGATGCACATCGAACAGGAAGCCCTGGGCATGCCTTGGGCGCCAGCTATTGGCGGCATCTCCATGAAGTCGGCCGTCACACTGAGAGAACCTGAAAAACTGCAAAGTGACGCCAGGCCCATCAAGCCTCAACGCCTGATGGTGGAGCTTTCCAAACGGTTCCCGCCCACCACACGTTTTCTGGCCGATGCTGGCAACGCCACAGCCTGGGCCATTCACTACCTGGAGTCTCGCAACAACCGCCGCCTGGGGCTCGTGCCGCCGGCAGGCGAAACCCAGACCAATCAAGTCTGGAGTGGCGAGCGCCGCCACGATCATGCAGGCTGGCTGCGCGTGTTGATGGACTTTGCGCCCATGGGATGGGCCATTGGAGCCGCCGTCGGTGTGGCGCGAGGCAAGCCGGACTGCCCTGTCGTGTGCATCACTGGCGACGGCAGCTACCTGATGAATGGCCAGGAAATCACGGTGGCGGCACAAGAAGGCCTCGCCGTGATCTTCGTGATCCTCAATGACAGCGCGCTGGGCATGGTGAAACACGGCCAACGCCTGGCAGGCGCGGAACGCATCGCCTTCGAGCTACCCACAGTGAACTACGCACTCATGGCCGAAGCCATGGGCATACCAGGACACGTGATCGAAGGCCCCGAGGATTTTGACAAGCTGGACATGAACGCGATCCTCACGCGATCTGGGCCGACCTTGCTGGACATCCGCATCGATGGCGAGGAAGTGCCACCCATGAGCCTGCGCATGCAGACGCTGGAGGGTTCCGCATGAGTGGCTCACCACTGCACACCCGCATCTGGCACGAAGAGCCCGAGGTGGACAACCCCTTTGCGACGCGAACAGCTCGCTGTCACGGGTATGACGTCTACGGGCACATGCTGGGGCGGGCGCGCTGGGCGGACATGGTCTGGCTACTGATCAAAGGCGAAGCGCCTTCCATATCAGAAGCAGCCATGCTGGACGCGCTGGCCGTGGCCCTGGCCAACCCTGGCCCACGGGACCCGATGGTTCATGCCGCCATGTGCGGCGGTGTTGGTGGCTCGCCCGCGGCAGCCAGCCTGATGGCGGCCCTGGCGGTTGGGGCGGGCCAAAGTGGCGGCGCGAGGGATGTGTACCTGAGCATGCGACTTTGGGCGCGGTGCGACGCACTGACGCCATCGGACTGGATCGATACGCTGACCCACACTCGCCCGCCAACGTGGCTGGCCCCCGATGACGCAGGCTGGCCCGCCATCGAACACCCTGCGGGCTTCGATGCGAATGGTGTCAGCACACCCACCGTCGTGCTGAAGTCGCTCGTCACCCTGGCCGGACTGAGCCAAGGCCCTCGCCTGGCATGGATGGTGTCGCAACGCGATGTACTTGAACGGGCTGCAGGCTTGCCGCTGGCCATGACGGGTGTCGCCGCTGCCGCGCTGGCGGACATGGGCTTCCATGCTCGACAAGGTGAGATGCTGTTCCTCTTGCTCAGGCTGCCCGGCGCCGCCGCACACGCACTGGAACAAGCCGATTACGGCTTCAAGCACTTCCCCTATCCTGACGTCGATCTGCTGGATGACCCGTTGAACAAGCACAAGGAGACCCCTGCATGACGGGCCCCCAGACTCTGAATGAACATGTCGGCATCCTGCGAACCCGCATGGGTGCGGCCTTTCCAGGGCAGCGCGCCGTCTTCCGCGGCCACGATCTTCACCGCGAACTCAAGGAACTGGACTGGTTCTCGCTCTGCGCCTTCGGCATCTTCGGGCGACACGTGCCACGTGAGCAGATTCAGCTGATGACATCTGCGTTCGTGTACAGCAGCTATCCCGACGCCCGCCTGTGGAACAACCGCGTTGCCGCGCTGGCCGGCACCACGCGCAGCACACCCAACCTGGCCATCAGTGCGGCCCAGGCCATCTCGGAGGCCACCATCTTTGGACGTGGCAACGAGTTCCGTGCACTGGATTTTTTCTACAAAACCCAGCATGCACTGGATGCCGGCAGCACCCTGCCCGACTACCTGGAGCACTTCCTGCGCAGTAGCGGGCGGATGGCTGGCTATGGCCGCCCCATCTCGACCAGCGACGAGCGCATGCCGCTGACGCTGGGCCTCGCCAAGGAGCTGGGGCTGACCGACGGCCCCTATCTGAAGCTGGCGTTCGACATCGACCGCTACTTTGAATCCACTGGGCGGCCCTTGCGCATGAACCTGAGTTCGCTGCTGTCGGCCTTCGCTGCAGATTTTGGCTGGACAACCAGGGAGTTCAACATGCAGCTGTTCTGCGCCTTCCTGGCCGGCATGTACCCCTGCTACCTGGAGGCGGCCGACAAGCCACCAGGTGCCACCTTCCCGACACCGTGTGTGGATGTGCGCTATGAAGGACCGTTACCCAGAGATTGGGTGGCACGCTGATCAGGTCAGCCCGGTGTGGATGAGATGTCGCGAATGCCGAAATCACGACACCAAATTGTCGCAATACTTCTTGTGCGACAAATAAATTGTCGCGATACTCGGACTCTGGCGCCAAGGAATGTACATGCCCCGAGTCCCCCTACAAAAAGAGCTTGATCGTCTGGTTGAGCTGATTGGCCAACACCCTGAAGGCATTGGGATCGATGCGCTTTCGCAAACGCTGGGTAACAGCTTGCAGCGCCGCACATTGCAGCGCCGCCTGGCCTCGCTGGTGGAACACGGCCGCATACAGATGCTGGGTGAAGCCCGTGCTGTGCGCTACGCCATAGCGCCACAGGTCATCGGGGCCGCCATTCATGACCAGATCAAAGCCGTAGATCCAGCCTCTGCCGATATCTACGTACCGACCTCAGCGGAGGGGCAGGAAATCAAGGCTTATGTACGACAGCCCCGCCAACTGCGCAAGCCAGTGGGCTACCAACTGGGCTTTCTTGAGCAGTACCACCCCAACGTCACGGCCTATCTGCCCGAAGCACTATGCGATCAGTTGCATGCACTGGGCAAGTCGCCCGCAGATCAAACCCCGGCAGGCACGTTTGCACGCGACATCCTCAATCGCTTGCTGATTGACTTGTCCTGGGCCTCGTCGCAATTGGAAGGCAACACCTACAGCAGGCTGGATACCGAGCGCCTGATCGAGTACGGCCAGGCCGCAGAGGGCAAGGACGCGCTGGAAACACAGATGATCCTGAACCACAAGCATGCGATCGAGTATCTGGTTCACGACCCCGACCATGCCCGCGTGGCCCCCGACACCATCATCGCCCTGCACGCCTTGCTGTCAGATGGCTTGATGGCCGACCCCAGCGCCTGTGGCCGCATCCGCAGCAGAGCGGTTGAGATCGGCGGCAGCGTATACCTTCCAGTCGCCCTGCCCCAGCGGCTGGAGGAACTGTTCGGTATCGTGGTGCAAATGGCGGCAGACATCCTTGACCCGTTCGAGCAAGCCTTCTTCTTGATGGTGCATCTGCCTTACCTGCAGCCATTCGAAGATGTGAACAAGCGCGTGTCACGCCTGGCGGCGAACATCCCGCTCATACGCCATAACCTGTGCCCTCTGTCCTTCATCGATGTACCGCAGCAAGCCTATGTGGACGCCATGATCGGCGTGTACGAACTGAACCAAATCGAGTTGCTGCGCGACGTTTTCCTGTGGGCCTACGAACGTTCGTGCCAGCAATACGTCGCGGTCAAGCAAAACCTGGTGCCGCCCGACATCTTTCGCCTGCGCTATCGGCAGGCCTTGGGTGAGGTCATCGCCCAGATCGTCCGTGGTGATGAGGTCGCAACACAGGCCACTGTGAGTGCGCGAGTGCCATCTGCAGTGCCTGAGGCGGACAAGGCACATTTCATCAAGCTGGTTCTCGATGAGTTCAGCGCATTGCACCCCGGCAATGCCGTGCGTTTTGGCATTCGGCCATTGGAGTTGGCCGCCTGGCGAAGCAAACATGGCTGAGATGGCGCCTTGGTGGAGCCAGATTCATGCCTTGATTTGATACGACATACAAAAAAAGCCCCTTGCTTTCGCAAGAGGCTTTGTTCTGGTGGGCGGTGCAGGGTTCGAACCTGCGACCCCTGCCGTGTGAAGGCAGTGCTCTACCGCTGAGCTAACCGCCCGAAACTGGTTCGGGATCACTGATTTATTTGTCGCAATCAGCGAAGACCATGACTATAGCATAACTTCAATCGATTTCCACAAAGTTTTTCCGCCACTCGCTTTGTCGATCGCAGCCAACGATTTCTCGAAATCTTCTGCTTCTTCGTCCGTGGGCTTGATCACCGGCAGATCAAAGGCGCTGAAGTCGACGGCCACCACTTCCTGCTTGCCCTGCCCTTCGCCACCATCGGATGCATCGCTGTCGATCAGCAAAGCATCCTGACCCCGCGTCATGTTGATGTAGACCTCGGCCAGCAACTCCGCGTCCATCAGGGCGCCGTGCAGGGTCCGGTGCGTGTTGTCGACTTCAAGCCGCTTGCACAGTGCATCCAGCGAGTTGGACTTGCCGGGGAACATCTCGCGCGCCATGACAAGACTGTCGACGATGCCACCCACATGGTCCTTGAACACACCCTTGTTAAGCCGCTTGAGCTCGGCGTTGAGGAAGCCCACGTCGAAGCTGGCGTTGTGGATGATGATCTCGGCGTCACGGCAGTACGCGATGATCTCATCGGCCAGCGCCGCGAACACGGGCTTGTCAGCCAGGAACTCGTCCGTCAGGCCGTGGATCTTGACGGCATCCTCATGGCTGGGGCGCTCCGGGTTGATATAGAAATGCAGGTGCCGGCCAGTGAGGCGTCGGTTGACCATTTCCACGCAACCGATTTCGATGATGCGGTCGCCTGATTCGGGGCTCAGGCCGGTGGTTTCGGTATCCAGGAAGATCTGACGGGACATGGGGCTTTTCGAAGAAACAGAGGGCGGCTGCATACTTTAGCAGCCGTCCCCCAAGCCCCATCAGCTCAACTCAGATCACGTGTTGTTGACGCAGGTCTTGCCATTGACTTCCTGGCTGGGGTCGACAGTGACGTTGAGCGAGGTCTCTACCGTATTGGCATCCTGCATGGTCCAACCAGCCGGGCATGACAAGCCCCCACCCTGGCCCTCGTCAGGGCGCGCCAAGGTGTTGACGCCGACAAAGGGCTGCCACTGGAAGTTGCTCAAGTTGAAGTCGGTGCCCGCCACCACGTAGTCAGCTTGCAAAGCGCCGGACAACAGGAAGCCCTTGCTGCCGAACGAATAACCGGCACCCAGTTCATACATGCCCGCACGATTGCCACCAACCAGGCGCAGACGGAGCTTGTCAAAGCTGATGCTTTGCTTGCCGAATGGGAAGGTTGCTTCGACCTTGGCACCAGCGACCTTGTTGCGGTCATTGGTGTGCAGGCTGCGAACGCCCAGAACCAGTTCGGGCCCAGAACCAAATGCCCAGTTGATGCCTGCGTAAGCCTGCGTGGTGTCGGCCTCACCGCTGCCAGAGGCCACCGGTGCGCTGCAACCCGAACCACAAGGCGCCGCTCCAGCCATCACGGAAGGCGCAAAAGAAGCGGCGGACAGTGCGCCAACCAACGCGACGGCAGCGCGAGCAAAGGTGAAAGTGATGTTCATGGTGGTACTCCAGTAGTGCAAAGGGAAAAGGCACGCCGCACTAGCCAGCCTGAAGGAACCGGTCGACCGCCCGCAAGGCCAAGGCCTGGATGGACAGCGAGGGCGACTCCCCTCCGCCAGTGCTGGAAAACGTGCTTCCATCACACAGTAGCAGGTTGTTCCAACCGTGAATTTGATTTTGCGCATTGCACACGCTGTCACGCGCAGACACCCCTGATCGGCAGGTACCGAACACATGCGTGGAGGCAAAGTCGTCATACGTTCCCATTTCCATGCGCAAGTCCGCACAGCCCGCAGCCTTGAGCAGGTCTCGACAGGTCTTTGCCATGAAGCGCAGGCGCCTGCAAGCCATGTCATCCACATGCGAATGGATGCGGGCCAGCGGCATACCATGTTCGTCGCGATCACTGGGATGCAGATCAATGAATGAGCGAGGATGGGGCAAACTTTCGCCGATGGCACCAACGGCCAGCGCATGGCCAAAGCTGCGTCGCAAGCGCTGCTTGTGTTGCGCACCCCAGCCATCGATCAGGCGCGTCGCGTAAGCCACCGGGCCCATCAGATCGGCATCCAGCGTGGCCGAGTAAAAGCGCGCGCCGCCCACCACGTCGGCAATCGCATCAGGCCGATTGAAATCCCAGCAAATGGCATCTGCCGGCAGGCCCATGTAGCTACCCTGCGCCTGAGGATGCATGGCCACAGAGGTCCAGGACAAGGTCTCCATGAAGTGCTGACCGACTTGCCCATGATCGTTGCCGATGCCCTGTGGCGCCAGCGCCGATCGGTTGGCCAGCAAAAGCCGAGGTGTTTCGATGGCACCTGCAGCCACGATCACCATGCGCGCATGCTCGAAATGATGGCGCCCCTTCTCGTCTACATAGCGAACGCCCCGGATGACCCGTTGCTCGCCATGCAGCAAATCGAGCACGGTGGAACGAGCCCTGACTTCGCACTGGCCTGATTGCAAGGCGTGGCGAATGAAGGTCTGATCGGCTGAACCTTTGTCTCGCCGAGGGCACCCTCTCACGCAAGCGCCGCAATAGTTGCAAGGAGGGCGCCCGTCATAGGCCTGCGACAAGGTCGCGCGCGGGTTGGGCGACCAACTCAAACCCAGCGAGGATGCCGCAGCGCCCAGCGTGCGAGAAGCGCGAGACACGGGATGTGCTGGCAAGGGATAAGGTTGGCTACGCCAACGATCACCAACGGCCGATGGCCCGGCCACGCCGATCAGACGCTCGGCCTCCAGGTAGAAGGGCTCCAGCTCTGCATAGTCGAAAGGCCAATCGGCGCCTACACCATGCTCGCTTTGCAACTTCATCGAATGTGGGTTGAGCCTGTGGGCCTCACCCACATAGTGCAAGGTGCTGCCGCCCACGCCTCGTACATGGCTGTAGCCAATGCGCACAGCCCGCCGATCACCCAGCACCAGGCGCCCTGTCTCGTGATGCCAGCTTCGCAAGTCGTCCCACTGCGGATCAAGCTGCTGCATCTCACCGTAGCGATGTCGGCCAGCGGAGCCGGGCTTGACAGGAAAGGAGCGCGCCTCCCAGTCGGGTTTGTCCAGACCGTAGTCCTTGTCTGGATCAAACCAGGGGCCTGCCTCCAGCACGAGCACCCTGCACCCCCGTTGACAAAGGCGCCAAGCGGCAGCTGCACCACCAGCACCTGAGCCGATCACGATGGCATCAAACCTGGCGCTCATGCTGATTCAATCCAGCACATGGCCAAGCGGTTGTGGCGGGCGCTGCATGGGCAAGCCCTTCCACGAAGCAGGCTGGGTGTAGTACAGCGTGAAAGCACGATCGCGCACCAGGTGGAAAAAGCGCCGCTGTGGTGATTCCCAAGGCGCTTTGGACATCCACGTCACGAGCGCCTCACGCTCCTGCGGCAGTAAGGCGGCAAAGCCCTCTCCGTATTGATCCATCCACCTGCAAACCACCTCAACAAGCCGACCTAACTCGGCATCCGCTTGCGCTTGTTGCCAGATGACTTCGGGCACCTTCAAGGCGGAAGCAGCGGGTGTCAGTTCATCAGCGGGGATCAGGTGATCAACGAAGGCCTTGAGTGCAAGCGGCATGAGCACGCGCCCCGCACCATTCACTTTGACGCGCGCACGATGCACGGCCACCTTGGCATCCGCTCTGGCGGCCCACCCCAACAGCCCCCCCGCAAGCAAAGCACCAACAAACCAACGCCTGCGCAACTGAGGCAAAGACGGCAGGAATGGCCAGGTGCTGAAAGTGCGAACAGTCACAACATCAGGCCTTTCTGAATGTGATCAGTGGTTTTCGCGCGCGTGGTTGATGGTGTACTTGGGAATCTCGACCGTCAGATCCTGCCCTGCCACGATGGCCTGGCAACTCAGGCGCGAGTCGGGCTCCAGCCCCCAGGCGCGGTCCAGCAGGTCTTCTTCCGTCTCGTCCATCTCGTTGAGGCTGTTGAAGCCCTGCCGCACGATGACGTGGCAGGTGGTGCAGGCGGCGCTCATGTCGCAGGCGTGCTCGATCTCGATGTGGTTTTCCAGCAAGGCTTCGCAGATGCTGGTGCCCGGCGCGGCCTGGATTTCCTTGCCTTGGGGGCACAGGGTTGCGTGGGGCAGGATCTTGATGATGGGCATGGTCGAGCTTCAGACTTGATCGAGTTTGCGCCCCGCCAAGGCCTGGCGGATGCTGCGGTTCATGCGTTCGGCGGCAAAGGCTTCGGTGCCGTCGGCCAGCGCTTTGATAGCCGCCTCCAGGGCCACGATGTCACCACGGTCGCAACGTTGGCCGATCTGGGTCATCAGGCCATCAATGCGGGCGCGGTCTTCGGTGCTCAACAGGTCGCCATCGGCAGCCAGCGCGGTGCGCGTGGCTTCGAGCATGCGCTCGGCTTCCACACGGGCTTCGCGCAAGGCACGGTCTTTCATGTCAGCGGCAGCGGTGGTGAAGCCTTCGCGCAGCATGTGCGCCACCTGGTCATCGGTCAAGCCATAGCTGGGCTTGATCACAACCGATGCTTCCACGCCGGAGAGCTGCTCCTTGGCCGACACGCTCAGCAAGCCGTCTGCATCGACCTGGAAGCTGACGCGGATGCGTGCGGCACCAGCGGCCATCGGCGGGATGCCACGCAGCTCGAATCGGGCCAGCGAGCGGCAGAACTCGACCTGCTCACGCTCGCCTTGCACCACATGCACGGCCAGCGCGGTCTGCCCGTCCTTGAAGGTGGTGAAGTCCTGCGCCAGGGCGCATGGAATCGGCGTGTTGCGCGGAATGATGCGCTCGACCAGGCCACCCATGGTCTCCAGACCGAGCGACAAGGGCAGCACGTCCAGCAGCAGCAACTCGCCTTGCGCGTTGTTGCCGGCCAGTTGATTGGCCTGGATGGCCGCGCCCAGGGCCACGACTTCATCGGGGTTCAGATCGGTCAGCGGTGCCTGGCCAAAGAAGGCGCCCACGGCATCGCGCACAGCGGGCATGCGGGTGGATCCGCCCACCATGACCACGCCCTTGACTTCGTCCGGCTTGATCTTGGCATCTCGCAGCACGCGCTTGACCGAGGCCAGCGATTTGTCGATCAAGGGCTTGGCCAACTCAGCCAGGCGCTCGCGCGTGATGCTGGCCGACAGCATGCCGCCAGACAGCATGCAAGACAGGTGCGCGCTGCCATCAGTAGAGAGCTTCTCTTTGGTACGGCGCGCCGCCACCAGCACCGTGCGCTTGTCCTGCGGGGTGACGGCTTCCATCTTGGCATCGGCCAGGGCGGCGTCAGCCAGCAGGTGATCGAAGTCGTCGCCACCCAGGGCAGAATCGCCACCGGTGGCCACAACCTCGAACACACCCCGGCTGAGTTGCAGCAGCGAGATGTCGAAGGTGCCGCCGCCCAGGTCATAGATGGCGTAGAGGCCTTCGGCGCCGTTGTCCAGGCCGTAAGCAATGGCTGCGGCCGTGGGCTCATTGAGCAGGCGCAGCACATTGAGGCCGGCCATCTGGGCCGCATCCTTGGTGGCCTGCCGCTGGGCATCATCAAAGTAGGCGGGCACCGTAATCACGGCGCCAAACAGGTCATCGTTGAAGGTGTCTTCGGCGCGCTGGCGCAGGCTGGCCAGGATCTCGGCCGACACCTCGACGGGCGACTTCACGCCGGCCACGGTCTTGACGGCCACCATGCCGGGCTGGTCTTCAAACTGATAGGGCAAACGGCCGGCATCAGGCAGATCCGCCAGGCGGCGGCCCATGAAGCGCTTGACCGACACGATGGTGTTCTGCGAATCCTCGGCCTGGGCTGCGAGCGCCTCGAAGCCGATGTGGCGACGCGTCTGGCCGCGCTCATCGACCATGTAGCGCACGGCCGACGGCAGGATCACCCTGCCCTGCTCGTCCGGCAGACACTCGGCCGAACCGTGGCGAACGGCGGCCACCAGCGAGTGCGTGGTGCCCAGGTCGATGCCGACCGCAATGCGGCGCTGATGGGGATCGGGCGATTGCCCGGGTTCGGAGATTTGCAGCAGGGCCATGTGTGGTCAGCAGTCTCAGCTGGCGTCTTCGTATTGTTCAAGTCGGGCATCGATCTCCTCCAGCAGGCGATCGATGAACATCAAGGCGCGCACTTCCTGCGCGGCCTCGGTGGGGTTGGCATCCACATCCAGCAATTGCGTGACGCGGGCCAGGCGGGCCTTGCGCTGGCCTGTGACCTCGTCAGACAAGCCCTCGACATCCTGGGCGCTGCCGGCTTCTTCCAGGGCTTCACGCCACTGCATCTGCTGCATCAGGAAGGCACCCGGCATGGCCGTGTTGTTCTCGGCCTGAACCGGCACGCCGGCCAGCTGGCACAGGTAGGCAGCACGCTTGAGCGGATCTTTCAAGCGCTGGTGCGCCTCGTTGACCCGCACCGCCCATTGCATGGCGATACGTTGCGAGGCTGCGCCTTCGGCCGCAAAACGGTCGGGGTGAACCTGGGCTTGCAAGGCTTTCCAGGCCGCGTCCAGTTGGGCGCGATCCAGTGCGAATGCCTTGTTCAGGCCCAGCAAGGTGAAGTCGTCAGCGTCGATGTTCATGGCCACAGCAACCCGTCAAAAAGAGAAACCCCACCACATGGTGAGGCTTCCATCCTCGCAAGGCGCATGCCTTGCCACGTTCACGTCAGATGCGGAAGGATTCGCCGCACCCGCAACGATCACGCTCGTTCGGATTGTTGAATTTGAAGCCTTCGTTCAAGCCTTCGCGCACGAAGTCGAGTTCGGTGCCGTCGATATAGGGCAGGCTTTTCGGGTCGACCAGGATCTTGACGCCGAGTTGCTCGAAGACGATGTCTTCAGGGGCGATCTCGTCGGCGAACTCGATCTTGTAGGCCAGACCGGAGCAACCTGTGGTCTTGACGCCCAGGCGCACACCCACGCCCTTGCCACGGCGGCCCAGGTAGCGGGTGATGTGACGTGCGGCGGCCTCGGTCAGGCCCACGGTCATGTTGGCGTTGACTTCAGCGATGTCCGCCAGCGGCCCGTTGCCGGGACCGGCGGTACACGATGCCGGGTTCACAGCGGAAGTGGCTTGATCAGGCTGCATGCTTGGCCTTGTAGTCGTTGACGGCTGCTTTGATGGCATCTTCCGCCAGGATCGAGCAGTGGATCTTGACCGGGGGCAAAGCCAGCTCTTCGGCGATCTGGGTATTTTTGATGTCCAGGGCCTCGTCCAGGGTCTTGCCGCGCACCCATTCTGTCACCAACGAGCTCGATGCGATGGCCGAACCGCAGCCATAGGTCTTGAAACGGGCGTCTTCGATCACGCCGGTGCTGGGGTTGACCTTGATCTGCAGCTTCATCACGTCGCCGCACGCTGGGGCGCCGACCATGCCGGTGCCCACAGTCTCGTCGCCCTTTTCGAAAGAGCCAACGTTGCGGGGGTTTTCGTAGTGGTCAATGACCTTGTCGCTGTATGCCATGGTGAAACTCCAAATCTCTCTCAAAGAACGATCTTTAACGCGGCTCTGTGATCCGCCCCGACCTTGTTAGTGGCGGCGGGGCCAGCGCCGGGCCGCCCCAAGCGTCCGGCCCCGCTACCCCCTCGGGGGGTGGCTGCGGTACCCCGCAGCCGGGGGCTGACGTCTAGTGTGCAGCCCATTGAATAGTGCTGATGTCAATGCCGTCTTTGTACATGTCCCAAAGCGGTGACAGTTCGCGCAGCTTGGCCACACGATCCTTCAGCGTATTGACCACGTAGTCCACTTCTTCCTCGGTGGTGAAGCGGCCGATGGTCATGCGCAGCGAGCTGTGCGCCAACTCATCCGAACGGCCCAGGGCACGCAGCACATAGCTGGGTTCCAGGCTGGCCGAGGTACAGGCCGAGCCAGAAGACACGGCGATGCCCTTGATGCCCATGATCAGCGACTCGCCTTCCACATAGTTGAACGACACGTTCAGGTTGTGGGCGACACGCTTGTCCAGATCGCCATTGACGAAGATCTGTTCGATGCCTTGCAGACCGGCCAGCAGGCGATCCCGCAGCGCCTTGATGCGCACGTTCTCGGAGGCCATTTCTTCCTTGGCGATGCGGAAGGCCTCGCCCATGCCGACGATCTGGTGCGTGGGCAGCGTGCCCGAACGCATGCCACGCTCGTGACCACCGCCGTGCATCTGCGCCTCGATGCGGATGCGGGGCTTGCGGCGCACATACAGCGCGCCGATGCCCTTGGGGCCGTAGGTCTTGTGCGAGGCCAGGCTCAGCAAATCCACAGGCAGCGTGGCCATGTCGATCTCGACCTTGCCGGTGGCCTGGGCAGCATCCACGTGGAAGATGATGCCCTTCTCGCGGCACAGGGCGCCAATCGCCGGGATGTCCTGGATCACGCCAATCTCGTTGTTCACGAACATGACCGAGATCAGGATGGTGTCGGGACGGATGGCGGCCTTGAGCACGTCCATGTCCAGCAGGCCGTCATCCTTGACATCGAGGTAGGTGGCTTCGAAGCCCTGGCGTTCCAGTTCACGCACGGTGTCCAGCACGGCCTTGTGCTCGGTCTTGACCGTGATGATGTGCTTGCCTCTGGTCTTGTAGAAGTGCGCGGCGCCCTTCAAGGCCAGGTTGTTGGATTCGGTGGCGCCCGAGGTCCAGACGATTTCGCGCGGGTCGGCGCCGATCAGCTCGGCAACTTGCACACGCGCCTTCTCGACCGCTTCTTCGGCTTCCCAACCATAGGCATGGGTGCGGGATGCGGGATTACCGAAGTGCTCGCGCAGCCAGGGAATCATGGCGTCAACGACTCGGGGGTCGCACGGCGTGGTGGCGCCGTAGTCCATGTAGATCGGGAAGTGAGGGGTCATGTCCATGGTGGAGACTCAACAAAGCTGGCGCCAGACCCTTGCCACATGGTGACATGGGCGGCCCGGGCGATATCTACGCAGGAAATAAATGAGCTCTGCTCAGCGCAAAACTGTCAATTATCAGGGACACCACCCGGGGTAGGCAAACCCGGGGGTGGGTGCCCCTTTACTTGGTGAGGGCTGCGCCCAGAGCAAAGACCGAGTTGGGGGCCGTGACCTTGATCGGCTTGACCACCGGCTGGGTGGAGATGGCACGCTTGATGGGCTGCGCCTCGATGGACACGCCCTTGGCGAGCTGGTCTTCCACCAGTTTGCGCAAGCTGATCGAATCAAGGTACTCGATCATCTTGTTATTCAGACTGGTCCAGAGGTCGTGCGTCATGCAACGGCCACCGTCTTCGCCCATGCAGTTTTCCTTGCCGCCGCAACCTGTGGCATCAATGGGCTCATCCACGGCCACGATGATGTCAGCCACGGTGATGTCCTCAGCCTTGCGGCCCAGCGAATAACCACCGCCAGGGCCACGGGTGCTCTCGACCAGCTCGTGACGGCGCAATTTGCCGAACAGCTGTTCGAGGTAGGACAGGGAAATCTGTTGACGCTGGCTGATGGCAGCCAGGGCCACGGGGCCAGTGTGCTCACGCAGAGCCAGATCGATCATCGCCGTTACGGCAAAACGGCCTTTGGTAGTCAGACGCATCGCTTCTCTCCTTGGTCAGGGACTCGGTTGGCACCCATCGCGGCAGGGATGACCTGTGGGTGGCAAAGCCGGGATCTCCGGCCAAGCCTTATTTCCGAGTAATCAGCTCGATCATAAGGTACCCAACTGATTTAGTCAACTTCAACCAAGGGAGTTCCCTTATGCATTGACGATGGCGCCCATAGGCCTGATCTATCAAGATCCGGGCCAGCCTGCTGCCCCAGTGGCGTGCTGGGTTAATGGCGGAGCTTGTCAGGCGCGCGATGCGACAGAACCGACAACTTGTCGCAAATGTGCGACCAGGCCGTCACAGGCGTGCTCGACCAGATCGAGCACGAAGTCGAAACCAGCCGGCCCGCCGTAATACGGGTCCGGCACCACCTGCGCACCCGCGTGAGGCGATGCTGCGGGCACAAACTCGGTCAGCCGCTTGAGCTTGCGGCGCAATTCGGGGTCTTGCGGACAGTTCTCCTCCAGCAAGGCCAGGTTGTCCCAATCCATTGCCAGCAACAGGTCAAACTGCTGAAAATCCTGCAAACGCACCTTGCGGGCGCGCTGGCGGCTGAGGTCATAGCCCCGTTTGCGCGCGGCCTGTTGCGAGCGCTCGTCAGGTGGGCTGCCCACGTGGTGGGCGTGGGTACCGGCTGAATCGACCTCGATCACATTCGCCAGACCGGCCTGGGCCAGTTTGTGGCGCAGCACCCCCTCCGCCGTCGGACTGCGGCAGATGTTGCCCATGCACACCATGAGCACCCGCATGCGAAACGAGGATGGAATCGGCGTAGGTTTGGAGCGAGACGGAAAGAAAAAAGCCATCTTGCTATTGTCTCGCGCTCACCCTCGGTCCCCAAGGGCAAAGGTCACATGACGTGGGCACTTGGTGACACGCGCCTCAAAGGCATGCTCGATCCAAGCACGTGCAAAGTGCCATCTTCATCCAGATCGAGGTGTTCACCAGTTTCAAGCTTGAATTCGACCTCCCCCGTGGGCTCCCACTGGGTGCGCATGTCCAGCAGGTTGTCGACGCGAGTCAGGTGCTCATAGGCATGCACCTTGTAGGTGGCGCCGTGCATGTCCTGCACACGAAAGGTCTCAAGGCAGTGAAGCTTCTTGTCCATGGCGTGCTCCCGCAAAACGGCCAGGCACTTGCTCGGCCAGAAATGGATTGTGCGCGTCACGCCCAGCGGTGAAAAGCCCCTAGCTCACCCATGGCAAGCTAGGGGGATAGGCTCATTTGCGCCCAGCCTGAATCGGCACCACGTGGTCGTGCACCACGGCCCCAAAAGCCTGCTCCTTGAGCAGGGCCAGCTGGTCGCGCAGGCGGGCGGCCTTTTCGAACTCCAGGTTGCGGGCGGCCTCCAGCATGTCCTTTTCCAGCTGCTTCATGCGCTTGCTGAGATCACGTTCAGACATGCCCTCGCTGCCCTCCATCGACTTGACCAGGGCCTCGGCCGCACGCAGATCGTCCTTGGCCGCGTTGGACATCACGCCGTCGATCAACTCCTTGACCTTCTTGTTGATGGTCATCGGCGTGATGCCATGCGCTTCGTTGTGGGCGATCTGCTTGTTGCGACGACGCTCGGTCTCGCCAATGGCCTTGCGCATGGACTCGGTCATCTTGTCAGCGTACAAAATGGCGCGGCCATTCTGGTTACGCGCCGCACGACCAATCGTCTGGATCAGGCTGCGCTCGGCCCGCAGGAAGCCTTCCTTGTCGGCGTCCAGAATCGCCACCAGGGACACTTCGGGGATGTCCAGACCCTCGCGCAGCAGGTTGATGCCCACCAGCACGTCGAACACGCCCAGGCGCAGATCACGCAAGATTTCGACACGCTCGACGGTGTCGATGTCCGAGTGCAGATAGCGCACCTTGACGCCGTTTTCCGTCAGGTAGTCGGTGAGCTGCTCGGCCATGCGCTTGGTCAGCGTCGTGATGATCACGCGCTCGTTGATGTCAGTACGGATGCGGATTTCCTGCAGCACATCGTCCACCTGATGCGTGGCGGGGCGCACCTCGACGACCGGATCCAGCAAGCCGGTGGGCCGCACCACCTGCTCGACGACTTGCCCCGCATGCTGCTGCTCATACGCAGCGGGCGTGGCCGATACGAAGATGCACTGGCGCATCTTGCCCTCGAACTCTTCGAACTTGAGTGGGCGGTTGTCCAGGGCCGATGGCAGGCGAAAGCCGTACTCCACCAAGGTGGTCTTGCGCGACCGGTCGCCGTTGTACATGGCGCTGAGCTGGCCGATCATGACGTGGCTCTCGTCGAGGAACATGAGCGAGTCTGCCGGCATGTAATCGACCAGCGTGGGCGGCGGGTCACCCGGCCTGGCACCAGACAGATGGCGCGTGTAGTTCTCGATGCCCTTGCAGTGGCCGATCTCTTGCAGCATCTCCAGGTCGAAACGGGTACGTTGCTCGACGCGCTGTGCCTCCACCAGCTTGCCGTCAGCCACCAGTTGTTTGACGCGCTCGTTGAGCTCTTGCTTGATGGCCTCGATGGCCACCAGCACGCGTTCGCGCGGCGTCACGTAATGGCTCGATGGATAAATCGTGAAGCGCGGGATCTTCTGGCGCACCTTGCCGGTGAGCGGGTCGAACAACTGGATGCTGTCGATCTCGTCATCGAACAGCTCGATGCGCACGGCCAGCTCGCTGTGTTCGGCCGGGAACACGTCGATCGTGTCGCCCCGCACGCGGAAGGTGCCGCGCCCGAAGTCCATGTCATTGCGCTTGTACTGCATGCGGATGAGCTGGGCGATCACGTCGCGCTGGCCCATCTTGTCGCCCACACGCGTGATGAGCACCATCTGCATGTAGTCCTCAGGCTTGCCGATACCGTAGATGGCCGACACGGTGGCCACGATGATGACGTCCCGGCGCTCCAGCAGGCTC
Source organism: Aquabacterium sp. (assembly GCF_016234775.1). Lineage (GTDB taxonomy): Bacteria > Pseudomonadota > Gammaproteobacteria > Burkholderiales > Burkholderiaceae_C > Aquabacterium. The sequence continues at coordinate 123,852 of NZ_JACRAH010000021.1, forward strand.
TTGGTGGCGCTCAGACGCATCTGTTCGATGGCCTCGTTGATGGCGCTGTCCTTTTCGATGAACAGATCGCGCTGCGGGACGTAGGCCTCGGGCTGGTAGTAGTCGTAGTAGCTGACGAAGTACTCGACCGCGTTGTGCGGGAAGAACTCGCGGAACTCGGCGTACAGCTGAGCCGCCAGCGTTTTATTAGGTGCAAAAACGATGGCCGGGCGCCCTTGCCGGGCGATCACATTGGCCATGGTGAAGGTCTTGCCCGAGCCGGTCACGCCCAGCAGGGTCTGGTAGGACAGGCCATCTTCGATGCCTTCGCACAGTTGCGCGATGGCGGTGGGCTGGTCGCCCGCAGGGGGATAAGGCTGGTAAAGCTCGAAGGGCGAGTCGGGAAACTGCACGAAATGCCCGGCGCTGTGTTCGCTGCCTGCCAGCCCGGCTGTGACCACGCCCTCCAGCGCAATCGCAGGAGATTGCACACTTTTTGACGGGTGCGCGGCAGAGGAAAGATCAATCGGCTCAGACATCCGGGTCACAGTTCGATAAAATAAAGGGTTTGCCCGATTTGGCGAAGGTGGTCAAAAACCATTTTTTGCTCAAGTTCGAGCTGTCGAATTTTCCAGCTTATCCCTTTTTCAGCTCTAACACCTCTGACCGGAGACTGCTTGCATGGCCTCGCTGTTCGCTGCCGTTGAAATGGCCCCCCGTGACCCCATCCTGGGCCTCAACGAACAATTCAATGCCGACCCCAACCCCAACAAGGTCAATCTGGGTGTGGGCGTTTACACCGACGACCAGGGCAAGCTGCCCCTGCTGAAGTGCGTGGCCGCTGCTGAAAAGCAGATGTCCGAGGCGCCCAAAGCCCGCGGCTACCTGCCCATCGACGGCATCGTGGCGTATGACAAGGCCGTGCAGGGCCTGGTGTTCGGTGCCGAACACGCCGCCGTGAAGGCTGGCCGCATCGCCACGGCGCAGGCCATTGGCGGCACCGGCGGCCTCAAACTCGGCGCTGACTTCCTCAAGCGCCTGAACCCTGACGCGCAAGTCCTGATCTCGGACCCGAGCTGGGAAAACCACCGCGCCCTGTTCGAAGCCGCCGGCTTCCCCGTGGACGTCTACCCCTACTACGACGCAGCCAACCGTGGCATCAACTTCGACGGCATGCTGGCCAAGCTGAAGGCCTCCAAGCCCGGCACCATCGTGCTGCTGCACGCCTGCTGCCACAACCCGACCGGCTACGACCTGTCGGACGCCCAGTGGGACGAGATCATCGCCACCATCAAGGCTGGCGGCCTGGTCCCCTTCCTGGACATGGCCTACCAGGGCTTCGGCAACGGCATCGCCGAAGACGGCGCCGTGGTCATCAAGTTCCTGGACGCCGGCCTGAGCTACTTCGTGTCCACCAGCTTCTCCAAGAGCTTCTCGCTGTACGGCGAGCGCGTGGGCGCCCTGAGCATCGTGAGCGAATCGGCTGAAGAGTCCAACCGCGTGCTGAGCCAGCTCAAGCGCGTGATCCGCACCAACTACTCCAACCCACCCACGCACGGCGCCCAAGTGGTGGCTTCGGTGCTGACCTCGCCCGAACTGCGCAAGATGTGGGAAGACGAGCTGGCCGAAATGCGCGACCGCATCAAGCTGATGCGCACTGCCCTGGTCAACGAGCTGAGCGCCGCTGGCGTGCAAGGCGACCTGAGCTACATCACCCGTCAAAAGGGCATGTTCAGCTACTCGGGCCTGAATGCCACTCAAATGCAGCGTCTGCGCTCCGAATTCGGCATCTATGGTGTCGACTCGGGCCGTATCTGCGTGGCTGCGTTGAACACGGGCAACATCAAGGCGGTGGCGGCTGCCATCAAGGCCGTGATGTAAACAGCGCCAGCCTGTTCGATCCAAGCCCGAGCCGTTCAGCGGCCCGGGCTTTTTTTTGCCTGCCCCCTTGTTCAGGGTGTGCAGGCTGCATTTCATATTCGGACAAATGATCCGTTCGGATCACCCTATGCCTGACCGACAGGCACCAGGCATGTCACATGGCTTCGAGATAGTGCTGTGATCCTGCGAGGGTTGGTGTGACGCCAGCCTCGCAGCCCACCAGCCTCAGCAATCGGAGTTCCAGATGAAGGGTGCATCCCATCCCACCAATGACGTGTCCCTGAACCCGTCGTCCACACCATCCATCCTTGAGGTGATCAGCGAGGTTCAAGCTGGTCGTCGCCAATTCATCAAGTCTGGCCTGAGCGCCACCGCGCTGGCCTCGGCCGGTGGCTTGACCCTGGGTGGCCTGGTCAACACCGTGCACGCGGCGGTCTCCAGTTCCGCCATGACGCAGCCGATCGGCTTTGCCAACGTACCGGCCAATACACGCGCATTGAATGTGAGCCTGGGCGGTGCCGCTGATGCCGTGGTGGACAAAATCACGGTGCCAACCGGCTATACCGCGCAGGTGCTCGTGGCATGGGGTGACCCAATCATGGCCGGCGGCACGGCCTTTGTCGGGGACGCCAGCGAAAGCGCCGCGCAACAGGCCCGGCAATACGGCATGCACACAGACGGCATGCACTTCTTCCCGATGCAGGGCGCTGGTGGCACGGTGCTGAGCGACCGTGGCATTTTGTGCGCCAATAACGAGTACACCCACGAGCACATTCTGTTCCCCGGCGGTCAGGATGGCGGCGCTGGCTATGACATCACCAAGACCCGCAAGTCACAGGCCGCACACGGCGTTTCCGTGCTGGAAGTGCGTCGCGTCAGCGGCTCGTGGAAGGTCGTCAAGAACTCCATCTATGGCCGCCGCGTTACCGCCAACACCTTGTGCAAGGTCAGCGGCCCTGCCGCCGGGCATGCGCTGCTCAAGTCCAAGAAGTACGCCATTGCGGAATCCGGCAGCACCGACACCGGCTTGCTGAACGATGGCACCGTGGCCTACGGCACCATCAACAACTGCGCCCATGGTTACACCCCATGGGGCACCTATCTGACTTGCGAAGAGAACTGGAACGGCAACTTCGGCAGCACCACGGCCGTACCCAGCGCCAGTTCTGGCGAAGTGGGCAAGCTGTTCAACCGTTACGGTGTGACGGCCTCTGGCTTCGGCTATCGCTGGCACACCACCGACCAGCGCTTTGATGTCAACGTCAACCCCAATGAGCCCAACCTGTTTGGCTGGGTTGTCGAAATCGACCCGACCAACCCGATCGCGGCACCGATCAAGCGCACGGCACTGGGCCGTTTCAAGCACGAGAGTGCGCAGTACGTGGTTGACGCTGACAACAACATCGCGTTCTACATGGGCGACGACGAGCGCAACGAGTATGTGTACAAGTTTGTCTGCGCCGGCAAGTACAACCCGACCAACCGTGCAGCCAACCGCAACCTGCTGGACAGCGGCACACTGTATGTGGCCAAGTTCAACAGCACACTGAGCGGCGAATGGATTGCGCTGGTGCCCGGCACCGTTGGCGTGGACGGCGTGGCGCTGCGTGACAACCCGAACTTCTTGGGTGCGAACGACGCCGAAGTACTGGCCAAGATCCTGATCAAGGCCCGCATGGCGGGTGATGCCGTCGGCGCCACCATGATGGACCGCCCCGAATGGACCGGCGCACGCCCCCGCATAGCTGGTTACGACGAGGTTGAGATTTATTGCACCCTGACCAACAACAACCGCCGCGGTAGCGCTGCGACCGCCACGTCGAACGCCGTCAATGGCTCAACGACCGCAGGCTCGGCTCGACCCGCACCGGACGCCGCCAACCCTCGTCCTGACAACGTCTACGGCCACATCATTCGCTGGCGCGAAACGGGCAAGACCGTCACCGCCACAACTTTTGCCTGGGACCTGTTCGCTCAGGCTGGTGACACGTCTACCGCCAAGTCCGCCAAAACCTACGGCAGCGCCATCAACGACTACAAAGGCGACATCAACGACATCCCGAACGGCAGTGCCGACTACGGTGCACCGGACGGCCTGTGGTTCGACTGGTTCGGCCGCCTGTGGGTTCAGACAGACCAGGTTGGCAATGGCTCGGGTGACTTCGTCAACATTGGCGGCAACATGATGGTGTGCGCCGACCCAACTACCGGCGAGACCCGTCGCTTCCTGACCGGCCCGAACAAGTGCGAAGTCACCGGCGTGACCATGACGCCCGATGGCAAGACCATGTTCGTGGGCGTACAGCACCCTGGTGAAGACAACGACACAGCCCCCTTCCAGACGATCGCCACGCCAACCTACTACTCCACCTGGCCCCAGGGGCAGTGGGCGGTCGAATCCGATGGTGTGACCCCGCTGCCCGCCGGTCGCCCCCGCTCTGCCGTGGTGGTCATCACCAAAGACGACGGCGGCATCATCGGTTCCTGATCGGTGCCCATTTCATCTCAAGGATGTTCAACATGAAATTCCCATTGATCGCTGCAGCCGCCCTGATGGCTGCCTCCGTGTCGGCCCAGGCCGCTCACATCAACTACTCGCTCGAGAGCGTGGCGGGTGCCACCGTCATCGGCTTTGACAGCTTTGATGGCCTGGTCAACACCACCGGCAGCATCGACCTGGGCAATGGTGTCGTCTTTTCCGGTGACCTGGACGCCGAGTTGTCGCCACCAGTGCGCGACCTGGGCGACAACGGTGCGTGGACCTTTGGTCTGAACGGCTTCGCCGCCTCGGGCACCAGCGGCACGATGACCTTCACCTTCGATGCGCTGAAGGCCGGCGCCAGCGCCTTCGTCAGCCACCTGGGCGGCGAGAGCCTGTTGATCGAAGCACTGGGCAGCAGTGGCAACGTGCTGGAAAACGCGACCGTGACGTTCGCCGCCAGCAGCATGTACAGCTATGACGAAGGTCTGTACGTAGGCTTCCTGCGCAACACCATGGACATCAAGAGCCTGCGCATCACCGGCGTTGGTGCCGTGGCCGACAACGTCACGGCTGCCGTGCCTGAGCCCGAGACTTACGCGCTGACCATGGTCGGTCTGAGCGTGTTGCTGGGCGCCCGCAAACTGCGTCGCAAGCAAGCCTGAACGCCGATGATCTGAGGTGAGGGGCGCAGTGCCTCACCTCAGATCACGACTGCACAAAGACAAACCCCGCCAGTATCGGCGGGGTTTGTGCTTCATGGTTCGATGTCAGGCGAAGCCATCAACCCAACTTGATGATCTTCGCCACCGAGGGCACGCCTGCACTGTTGAACACGAACAGCATGTAGTAGCCCGGAGGGGCCACGTTTGCAGATGTTGGCATGTTCACTTTCAAGGTCGAGCCCGACGCGGTGTAGCCGAGATTGAGGAAGCGTTGATCAAAATCGACTGTGTGCGTGACAGAGCCGGTCTTGACCAGTGTGACCTTGCTGATGCCAGACACATTCGCCGTCACCGTGATGGGCGAGCCCCACGTGGCCGTGGCGGGTGCTGACGTGATGCTGGGGCGCGTGGCCAGCGTACCCGTGATGTCCTGCTTGTACAGGTAAGGCGGCGTGTAGATTTCGCCATTGAGGTTGATGACCGGGCCAGGCGCGCCACCACCGGCCGTCAGCACGCGGCCATCAGGCAACAGCATCGAGACCGAGTGATACAGGCGCATCTTCACCGCCGTGGCGGCCGTGGTCCAGCCGTTGTTGGCCGGGTTCCAGATCTTGGCCGTATAGGCCACGCCATTGGCCACGTTGGACACGAAAGAGCCACCACTCACGAACACCTTGCCATCGGCCATGACCGTGGCCGAGCCGTGATAGCGATCCTGCCCCACGCCGGTGACGTTGGTCGCCTTGGGCGTGGCGCCGTTGATGTCGATCACCACGGCCTTGTTGAGCTTGCGGAACGACAGGATCTTGCCAGGCGCATACATCAGACTGGTGAGGTATTCGTCGCTGGCCGGCAAGGTCAGGCTGGCCTTTTCCAGCTTGCCGGTGCCGGCCGGATCCAGGAAGTAAGTGCCGCCCAGCTTGGTGGCGATGAACACCTTGCCATTGGGTGCCTGCCAGGCGCGCGGGTAGCTCCAGTTGTTGATGCCATAGGCGTTATCGTCGGCGGCGGTTGTCAACGAGCGCCAGCCCTTTCCTTCGGTATAGACCTCCGGCGTGGGCGCTGGCGTGTCGGGATCGATGCGGCCGCCCAGCACCAGCACCTCGCCAGCTGCCGTGGTCAGCACCGTCGGGTACCAACGCAGGAAAGACATGGGTTGCTGGGCTGAATACAGGGCCGACGAACGGTAGTCAAACAGATTGACGTCGTTGACCGAATAGTTGCGAACGTTGTTGACCGTCTTGTCACCACCGGTCAGCAGCACGGCGCCGCTGGCGGGCAACACGATCTGCCCACTGCAGAAGGTGTCCGTTCCGGTGGTGTTGGGCAAGGTCAGGTGCGAAGCGGCACCTGTGCCCTTGGCCGGGTCCCAGACGTCGTAGGTGAACTGCCCAGTCTGATTACCCTGACCGTCGGTGCCGTAGCCCAGCACACGCCCGTCAGGCAGCAAAACCACATGGATAGGAATCAAGGGCCAGTTCACCACCGGACCGAAGGAGCCTTTGACATAGGTATCCCAGGCCGCCCCGGCCTGCAAGGCGCTCAACGTCGCACCGACCACAATGGCTTTGGCGATGCGGGTTGGAACAAGTCTGGTCGTGCGGCACGTCGTCATCGGAAGGCTCCCTGGTGTCTGCTGGCTGGATTTGGCTTCATTTCACAATAAGAAATGACCAGTAAGTAAACGTTATCGCAGACCTGAGGCCAACCCTAGGCTCAAGGCCCCCTCGGTCCGGGGGGATTCCCCCCTGCTTCAGTAGGGACGTATCACGACAAGCCTTTGCCGCGCATTAAACGATTGAGCAGACTCAAAAATGCACGATGTTCGTGCTGTTGTTGCCTTGCTCTAGGGACCCGGAGAAGTGCAAATATTGAAAAACTAAACTATGCTGCACTGCACCATGCTGTTGAAAACGTGAGTGATCACGGTCATGTGTCCGCAGTACCAGAGGAAAAGGCCCCGCCATGCTCTATCAGATCTACGAAACCAACCGCGCCTGGATCAGTCCATTCTCCGAATTCGCCAGTGCCGCCTCCAAGCTGTACAGCAACCCGCTGTCGCCCATGGCCCAGGTCCCTTCCGCGCATCGCGTGTCGGCTGGCTTTGATCTGATCCACCGCCTGACCAAGGAATACGAAAAGCCCGAGTTCGGCATCAACAAGGTCAACGTGCACGGCACGGACGTGGTGATCCAGGAACAGGTCGTTGAAGAAAAGCCGTTTTGCAAGCTGATCCGCTTCAAGCGCTTCACGGACGAATCCAAGCTGCTCGACAAGATGCGTGATCAGCCCTCCGTGCTGGTCGTGGCGCCGCTGTCCGGCCACCACTCGACCCTGCTGCGCGACACGGTGCGCACCCTGCTGCAAGACCACAAGGTCTACATCACCGACTGGATCGACGCCCGCATGGTGCCGCTCGAAGATGGCCCATTCCATCTGGACGACTATGTGAACTACGTGCAGGACTTCATCCGCAAGGTGGGCCCTGGCGTGCATGTGATCTCGGTGTGCCAACCCACGGTGCCCGTGCTGGCCGCCGTCTCACTGATGGCCAGCCGCGGCGAGCCCACCCCACGCACGATGACCATGATGGGCGGCCCGATCGACGCCCGCAAGTCGCCCACGGCCGTGAACAACCTGGCGATGAACAAGAGCTTCGAGTGGTTCGAAAACAATGTGATCTACCGCGTGCCGCCCAACTACCCCGGTGCCTCGCGCCGTGTGTACCCAGGCTTCCTGCAGCACACTGGCTTTGTGGCCATGAACCCGGATCGCCACGCCACCTCGCACTACGACTACTTCCTGGATCTGGTTCGCGGTGATGGTGACAGCGCCGACGCTCATCGTCAGTTTTATGACGAGTACAACGCGGTGCTGGACATGCCGGCCGAGTACTACCTGGACACCATCAAGACCGTGTTCCAGGACTTTGCCCTGGTCAACGGGACCTGGAAGGTGCGCAACCCCAAGGGCAAGGAAGAACTGGTTCGTCCGCAGGACATCAAGACCACGTCCTTGTTGACCGTGGAAGGCGAGCTGGACGACATCTCCGGAGCCGGCCAGACCAGGGCCGCTCACGATCTGTGCACGGGCATCCCCAAGGCGCGCCAGAAGCACTACGACGTGGTCGGCGCAGGTCACTACGGGATCTTCTCTGGCCGTCGCTGGCGCGAGCAGGCTTACCCTGAAGTCAAAGCGTTCATCTTGTCCCACAACAAGTGAGCCCCAAGCCCTGCACGCCCCGTGCGGCGCAGGGCTTGTACACTCCAGCGCCATCATGCTGGACGCCAAACAGATCAACGCCCTTTTGCCGCAGACGCAATGCACGCGCTGCGGCTTTCCTGATTGTGAAAGCTATGCCCAGGCCATTGCCCAGGGTGAAGCTGGCATCAATCAATGCCCACCTGGCGGCATGGAAGGTGTGCGTCGACTGGCCCAGCTCACGGGCCTGGCAGAGTTGCCCTTGAGCGAGACCCATGGCCTGGAAGGGCCGCGTGCGCTGGCCGTCATCGATGAGGCATGGTGCATCGGCTGCACCTTGTGCATCAAGGCCTGCCCGGTCGACGCGATCATCGGCACCAACAAGCACATGCACACGGTGATCGAGGACCAGTGCACGGGTTGCGAGCTGTGCATCCCCGTGTGCCCTGTGGACTGCATCTCGCTGGAACCGGCGCATGCGGGCGACCCCAAACCCACCGGCTGGGCCGCCTGGCCCCAGGAACTAGCCGACCAGGCCCGCCAGCGCTACGCCTTCCATCAGATCCGCGTGGTGCGTGCCAAGGCCGAGCATGAAACACGCATGCAGGCCAAGGCCGAGCACAAACTGGCCCACCTGCCCGAAGCATCCAAGTTGACCGACCCGGTGCAACTGGACCACAAGCGCGCCGTAATTGAAGCGGCGCTGGCCCGCGCAAGAGCACGCCGGCAGGGCTGACACCGCCACCACGTCTGTCTGGCATCACCCTATTGCAGACACTGCCACGGATCATGGGCCCAAGGGACCACGATCCAGCGGACGCGCCCTCGTGCCGCTGCCACACGGCATGACCACACTGCATGGCACCTCATTGACCAAGGTCTGCCATGCGATTGTTCCGCCCTGCCCGAACTGCCTCCATCCACGCCATCAAACCGGTTTGCGCCGCGGCGCTCCTGGCACTGAGCGGCTTGGCACACGCTTCCGAGAACGGCCTGGTCATCAGCCAGGTTTATGGTGGCGGCCAGGCCACGCAAGGCAGCCCATCGTTCAAGCAGGACTACGTTGAACTGTTCAATGCCGGCGACTCCAGCGTCAGCCTGACTGGCCTCAGCCTGCAGTACGCCTCCGCCGCCGGCAACTTCGGCTCGCCCGTGCTCCTGGACACCGGCTCAATCACGACCCTGGCGCCGGGCCAGTATGTGTTGGTCGGCCTGGGTGCCGGCACGGTCGGCCCCAACTTGCCCCTGGTCGACATCAGCGGCTCGACCGCCGCGTCAGCCACCAACGGCAAATTCGCCTTGGTGGCAGGCACCACGGCACTGGCTTGCGGTGCAACCGGCACGTCGGCAACACCCTGCCCGCCCGCCAAACTGGGCTTGATCATCGATCTGGTGGGCTATGGTTCGGCCACGATGAGCGAAAGCTCGGCAGCGGCGGCGCTGTCAAACACGACAGCCGCCTTGCGCGCCAATGGCGGTTGCACAGATGCCGGCAACAACAGCACTGACTTCGCCACCGGCACGCCAGCGCCACGCAATGCGAGTTCACCGCTCAACGCCTGCAGCGTCAGCAGCCAACCCATCGTGGCCAGTTGCCCAGCGATCAACCTGCAAGCTGGCACGGGTGGCGCCGTCTCGATCTCGGCCAGCGATGCCGATGGCATCGTCAACGATGTGGCCTTCGTACCCGCACCACCCACAGGCGTCACATTCGGCCCGTTCCTCCAGGCCACGGTCAACGGCGGGACCGCCAACGGTCAGATCCTGGTCGCCAGTACCGTTCCAGTGGGCAGCTACCCCTTGCTGCTGGAATGGGCCAACAACCAGAACCAGACAAGCGCATGTACCGTCAACCTGACGGTGTCGCCCGCGACCGCCACCAGCACCCCGATTGCCCAGATTCAAGGCCAAGGCAACACCAGCCCACTGGCAGGGCAGACCGTCACCACCCAGGGTGTGGTCACCAAGCTCACCAACAATGGTTTCTTCATGCAATCCCTGGTGCCTGACCTCAACCAGGACACCTCAGACGGCATCTTCGTGTTCACCTCCACTGCACCCACTGTGAGCGTCGGAAACGAGGTGAGGCTCACCGGCCTGGTCGAGGAGTTCGACGTCAGCCTTAGCGCAAACAACCCTCTGGCCGAGGCGCACACCGTCACCCAACTGAAAACCATCAGCGGACTGACCGTGCTGAGCACAGGCCATGCCGTCAACCCCACGCCCATCACCTTCCCCGAGGTGAATGAAGACGACCTGGAAAAGGTCGAAGGCATGCTGGTGACCATCAACACGCCGCTCACGGTCAGCCAGAACTATTTCCTGGGCCGCTACGGCCAGGTCACCCTGTCGGCCGAGGGCCGCCTGATCAAGCCCACCAACAAGTACACGGCCGGCTCGGTGGACGCGATCAATCTGGCTGCCGACAATGCCAGGCGCCGCATCCTGCTAGACGATGGCAGCACCCTGCAGAACCCCAACCCCACGCCCTATATCGGTTCGGACAACACCTTGCGTGCAGGCGATACCATCGCCTCTCTGACCGGCGTCATTGATTACAAGCTGGCGACCAGTGCGACCAATGGCCTGGCCGACTACGCCATCCACCCTGCTCAGAGCGTGAGCTTCACGCGCAGCCATCCGCGCACAGCAGCGCCCAGTTCCGTGGGCAGCAGCAATGTGAAGGTAGCCAGCTTCAATGTGCTGAACTTCTTCACAACCTTCGTCAACGGCAGCACAGTCGACGGACTGAGCGGACAGGGTTGCAGCCTGGGTGCATCCGTGTCCGCCAGCAACTGCCGCGGCGCCAACAACCTTACCGAGTTCAATCGCCAGCGTGACAAGATCGTGCGCGCCATGGCCGCCATCAATGCGGATGTGGTCGGGCTGATGGAGATCCAGAACAACGGCAACACCGCCGTGCAAAACCTGGTCGACGCGCTCAACGCTCACATGGGCACAGGTACCTATGCTGCCGTGTCACTGCCAACCTCGCTGAGTGGTGGCGGCAGCGGCACCGGAACTGATGCCATCCGCGTGGCCATGATCTACAAACCAGCCCGGCTCGCCACCGTGGGCCAGTCTGTGAGCGACACCAACACCATCCACAACCGCCCTCCTCTGGCCCAGACCTTCTCTGCGACCAACGGGGAAAAGTTCACCGTATTGGTGAACCACTTCAAGTCCAAGGGCAGTTGCCCCGCGCCCGGTGATGCGGACTACCCGAGCAACGACGACAGTGGTGACGGTCAAGGTTGCTGGAACGGCCGGCGCCAACAACAGGCGAGCCAGCTGCACAACTTCATCACCGCGATTCAAAACACCCAGCAAGATGCCGACACCCTGGTAATCGGTGACCTGAACGCATACGGCAAGGAGGACCCCATCCTCACGCTGACCAACAGCCACGGTCTGACCGATTTGCTCGAAACGTACGTCGGCACCAGCGACTACTCCTACGTGTTCGACGGCGAAGCAGGTTACCTTGATCATGCCCTGGCCACGCCCTCGCTGGCCTCTCAGGTCACGGGCGCCGTGCACTGGCACATCAACGCCGATGAACCGACCATCATCGACTACAACCTCGAGTTCAAGCAACCCGCCTGCTCGACATGCGGCCCCGACTACTACAGCCAGTCACCCTATCGCTCGTCTGACCATGACCCCGTCGTGATCGGCCTGAACCTGGTCAAGCGGATCACCGGCACCACACGCGGCGACACGATCAACGGCACCGCTGGCGATGACCGCATCACCGGCGGCGAAGGCGCAGACCTGATCACCGGCGGTGCAGGGCGCGACGTCTTCGCCTACAACAGCCTGCGCGATGCCTTCGATGCCATCACCGACTTCACGCCCGGCGTGGATCGCGTCGATCTGAGCGCCATCGCCACCAGCCTGCGTGCCAACAACCCTGGCGTTGACCTGCTGACCGCTGGCTTCTTCCAGCTGACCGATAGCAGCGCCGGCGTGCAGATCCGTCTCGATGCCGACGGTTTGGCAGGCACGGCCAGCGCGCGCCCCCTGGTCACGCTGCGCGGCGTCACGGCCGCCCAGATCGTCGCCGCCCGCGACCTGATCCTGTAATCCACACGAGACAGACACCATGAAGTTCACCTCCACCCTTCGCGCGCTGATCACAGCCGGCCTGTTCACCCTGACCGGCGCCGTGGCACATGCCGCCCCCTTGAACACCTGGCTGACGGCAGGCGATGTCGCACAAGGCGCACAACTAGGCAACATCGATCTGACAATGCCCAGCTACCTGCTGGGCACCGCCGGCATGGACGTTGCCGAAGATGCACCGTTGGCAGCAGGCGCCTTGAACCTGTCCGGACAAAATCCCCAGGATGTCGCCAGCCTGACCAGCGTCATCGGCGTACCAGACTACCTTTTTGACGATCAGACCCATGATCACTTCACATATGAAGGGTCTGCCCTGTTCAACACGGTCAGCGTTCAAGCCGGCGACACGCTGAGCTTCGACTGGCGCCTGTTTGCTCAGGTCAATACGGAGTCGATACCGGCGGCCGATGCCGCCTGGTTGATCCTGGACAACACCGCCATCAAGCTGGCCGACGTGGACAGCCTGAGCGTCATGAACGGCACCTGGCTGGACTCTGGTCTGCAGCACGCCAGCCACACCTTCACGCAAACCGGCCTGGTCAAGATCGGCTTCGTGGTTGCAGACGTGGACAGCTACGACACCACCAGTGTGCTGGCCGTCCAGCACATTGGCCTGACGCCCGCCGTACCCGAACCTGAGGGTGTGGCGCTCGCCTTGACCGGGTTGTTGATTCTGGGACGTCTCACACGCCGCTCGCACCAAAGCTGACACCCCCTGGCACCACTTTGTTGCCACGGCACGGGCGACGTTTCACGTAACGACAACAAGGGGTTTATCCGCCGTCAAAACGCGGGGACACCCCCTGAGAATCGGGGCCATTGCGAGGCCGGACAGGCGAGGCACACCCCTGCTTCATGGGGTCACCCCCCTGTCATGTCTGGCCCGCAAAATGCATGATGAAAAAGGTGGCCAGCCCATGCGCGTTGGCCATGAAGTGGAGAAGCCATGCGCGCCTTGATGAACCTTGCGATTGAACCTGCCCTGCGTATTTTTGAAGTGTCAACTCTGGTGGTGATCACACCCTCCCAGCAGGCCGTCAAGCGCGTTCTCAAAGTGATGGCAGACACCCCCCTGGGCGCCATCCAGATCGTGCGCGATCGTTATCCCAAGTCGCGTTCACACGAAGTGCTGTCCTGCCAGTTGCTGGATGCCCAGGCCGCCTGAGCCGGTGCTGCCGTTGCCTTCGCTGTATTTGCGCCCCTTGCAATCTGCGATCCTGACCTGATCTAAGCTACAGGTCTGCGCCAGCCATGGCTCAGGTCCCGTTGACATGAAAGGTTCGCGATGACTGCTGCGTCTTCCCTTCTGCCTTGCCTCTTGCGCCGTCTGGCCCTGTTCCTGGGTGCCGCATCCCTGGCGCTGTCGCTCACCGGCTGTGGCTACAACGACTTCCAGCGTCTGGACGAGCAAACCAAGTCGGCCTGGTCCGAGGTGCTCAACCAGTACCAACGACGCTCAGATCTGATCCCCAACATCGTGGCCACCGTCAAGGGCGAAGCCGCCTTCGAGCAAGACACGCTGACCAGGGTGGTCGAAGCCCGCGCCAAGGCCACCAGCATCCAGGCCACACCGGAACTGGTCAACAACCCCGAGGCCTTCAACAAGTTCCAGCAAGCCCAGGGGGAGTTGTCTGGCGCGCTGTCTCGCTTGATGATGGTCACCGAGAACTACCCCAACCTGAAGGCCAATCAGGGCTTCCAGGATCTGCGTGTGCAACTGGAAGGCACCGAGAACCGCATCACCGTGGCCCGCAACCGCTATATCAAGGCCGTTCAGGACTACAACGTGCTGGCGCGCAGCTTCCCGAGCAACCTGACGGCCATGGTCTTCAGCTACCAGGTCAAGCCCACGTTCACGGTCCAGAACGAAGCCCAGATCTCGACACCACCCACAGTCGACTTCGGCAAGAAGTAAGCGCGCATCATGAGGCCGGGCCCCCCGCCTGCTGACACCACGCATGCGCTGCGCTGGATGCGCGCTGCGTGGACGAGCCTGAGCCGGATTGCTGCCCTGCTCTTGACGCTCTTCGCACTGCTGTTTTCGACCCTGGTCCTGTCTGCCGAGCCAACGGGCGATGTCCTGCCTGTCCCCCCGTTGAGCGGGCATGTGATCGACAGCAGCCAGACACTGAGCACCGCCCAGGCGCAGGCGCTGGAGCAAAAGCTGTCGGCATTCGAGCGCGCTCATGGCACGCAGATGGTGATCCTGCTGGTGCCCAGCACGCAACCCGAAGACATCGCCGCCTTTGCCCAACGCGTTGGCGAGACTTGGAAGATCGGCCGACGTGATGTGGGCGACGGCCTGCTGATCGTGGTGGCCAAACAGGACAGGCGCATTCGCATTGAAGTGGCCAAGGCACTGGAAGGGGCCGTGCCCGATCTGGCCGCCAGCCGCGTCATCGAGCAGGCCATCAAGCCAGCTTTCAAGGCGGGTGACTATGCGGGCGGGCTCAATCGGGGCGTGGATCAGCTCGTGGCACGCATTCAGGGCGAGAACCTGCCTGCACCCGAAGCGCGAACGTCCGAGGGGCGCCATCCAAGCGGCGATGGCTTTCAGTTCAATGATCTGATGGTCTTTGGCCTGATCGGCATCCCCATCGTGTTTGGTGTGCTCAGTGCCATCCTCGGGCGCAAGCTGGGCGCCCTGGCCACGGGCTCCCTTGGTGGCTTTCTGATATGGGTGGTCACGAGCAGCCTCTTTCTGGCCATCGGAGGCGGCATCATCGCGATCTTCCTCGCACTGGCCTTTGGCAACGGAGGCGGACGCCGCGGTGGCCCGGGCAGCTGGGGTGGTCCACCCACGGGTGGCGGCTGGTCCTCCGGCGGTGGTGGCTGGTCCTCCGGCGGTGGTGGTGACTTCGGAGGCGGTGGTGCCTCCGGCAACTGGTGAGGACGCAGGCGATGAACATACTCACCCGCTGGGCACGCCATCTCTGGCTGGATGCGGCCGATGCACGCAGGCTGTTGGGCACGGACGGGCTGCAACGCCTGGAACAAGCCGTGCGCGGCAGCGAAGCCCGACACATGGGCGAACTGCGTCTGTGCATCGAAGCGGGGCTGCATGCCCCTGCACTATGGCGAGGTGCCTCGTCCAGAGAGCGTGCCGTGGCGCTGTTCAGCCAGTTGCGCGTCTGGGACACCGAGCACAACAACGGCGTGCTCATCTACCTGCTGCTGGCCGAGCGCCGCATCGAGATCCTGGCCGACCGAGGCCTGCACGCATGCACGGGCCCGGCCGTCTGGCAAGGCATCAGCGATCAGTTGTCGGCGGCGCTGCAGGCCGGCCGATACGAAGACGGGCTGAGCGAGGCCATCCAGGCGGTCAGCAACTTGCTGCGACAGCACTTCCCACTGACGAGCGCGCCCAATCGGAATGAACTGCCTGACGCGGTGGTGTTGATCTGAAACACATGCGCCGTGTCAAACACGCGACCACGGGATTGACCGTCATGTGCACCGACAAGACACTTCGCGGGCTTCATACCGATACAGGGAAAACATGACACTCAAGACGCTGAGCTTCGCCTTCATGGCCGCGCTTTCCGGCTTGGCCGCGGCCACACCGACCACCTACACCTTCACCAGTGGCGCCATTTCAGGCAGCGGCAACAGTCAGCTTGTGGCGTTGCTGGGCGCTGCGCCGAAGGTGTCTGGTCAATTCAACTATGACCCGCAAGCAGCCTTCTACGGCAATTCAGGTGATCTGGGCTTTGGTGGCAACTCGGCCATCTACCTGGGCTCACCTGCCGCACTGGCTCTCTCCGGGCTGTCAGGTTCGGTCGCTGGTTTGTCGTTCGCGGATCCCTATGGAACAGTGAGTGTTGGCAACGATCAATTGGCGACACCAGGTGCACCACGAGATTCCATCCTCATCGCGGCTGACCCGTCACCCAAGGCAGGCAGCAACACCACGCCGACCGAATACCCGAGGCAGCTGTCAACATTCGATATCGGTGACTACCGGCTCAGCAACGTCAGGCTGTTCTGGACGCAAGGTGCAAATGGCGCAGCGGATTTCCTGACCGACACCACCATGCCTGCGCAACTGCCAGCCTACGCCGGTGGCCTGGCCCTCGACTTCATCCGCATCAGCGATCCAGGCAATCTGGCCAACGTGCCTTATTTCGCCAATACCGTGTTTTTCAGTGGGTTGCTGGTTCAAGCAGTGGCCGTACCTGAGCCAGATCAATGGCTGCTCAGCCTGCTTGGCATGGGCCTGATCACAGGGACGATGGCGCTCAAGCGACGCCGCTGACTCGACAGCGCTTTGCCCGCCGGCTTGTGTCATCATCGCCATGCACAACAGGAGGTTCACATGCCCACTCGCGCACCTGCCCTCACCTTCCGACACCTGCTCAGCTCGGCCTTGCTCATCGTCTTGCCCGCGTCGGCGATGGCCGTCGACATGCCCCCGATGAAGCCCGGCCTCTGGGAGGTCACACCTGATTCCCAGAAGGTCAATGGCAAGCCCTTGCCAGACATGTCCGCTCAGTTGGCTGAACAGATGAAGCGCATGCCACCCGAAATGCGTGCTCAGATGGAGTCGCAGATGAAGGCCCGGGGTATTCAGATGGCACCTGGCGGCACCGGCATGGCCGTGCGCATGTGCATCACCCGGGACATGTTGTCGCAAAACCGTTGGCAGAAGATGGATGGCCACTGCCAGAACACCGCCATGAAACAGTCCGGCATGACCTGGAGCTGGAAGTTCACCTGCACGGAGCCGCCCAGTGAAGGCGAAGGTAGCACCACCTTCCAGAGTGGCGAGGCCTATACGAGTGACTTGCAGATGCGCAGCACGCGCAACGGACAGGCACAAACGATGTCCATGAAGCATCGAGGCAAGTGGCTGAGCGCCGACTGCGGCGGGCTCAAACCTATCGAGCCGCCATCCAAATGACCACGTTGATGAAACCGGCCGACATCCAGGCCTTTTTCGAAACGCTGCAAGCCGCCAACCCCCACCCCGAGACGGAGCTGAACTACAGCACGCCGTTCGAATTGCTGACCGCCGTGTTGCTCTCGGCACAGGCGACCGATGTGGGCGTGAACAAGGCCACGGCCAGGCTGTTCCCCGTGGCCAACACGCCTGAACAGATCCTGGCTTTAGGCGAAGTGGGGCTGTGCGAGTACATCAAGACCATCGGCCTGTACAAAAGCAAGGCGCGCCATTTGCTGGAGACCTGCCGGATGCTCATCGCGCAGCACGGCAGCGAAGTGCCCCGCACCAGAGAAGCCCTGGAGGCCCTGCCCGGCGTGGGTCGCAAGACCGCCAACGTCGTGCTGAACGTGGCCTTCGGCGAGCCGACCATGGCGGTAGACACGCACATCTTCCGCGTTGGCAACCGCACCGGGCTGGCGCCCGGCAAGACGCCCCTGGATGTGGAGCTGAAATTGCTCAAGCGCATCCCGCCTGACTTCAGGCTGCATGCCCACCACTGGCTGATCCTGCACGGGCGCTATGTATGCCAGGCACGCAAGCCCCGATGCTGGGAATGCAGCGTCAGCAGCAGTTGCAAGTTCAAGCCCAAAACAGCAGCGCCCGCCTGAGTGCGAACTCGGGCAGGCGCTCCAGGATCAGATGCGGCGCCAGGCCGCACGCGCATCAGGCTGAGCGTTGGCGGCGCACAGCAAGGCCTGTGAAGATCAAGCCCACCATCATCAAACCACTGGTCATGGGTTCGGGCACAGCCATCACCGAAGCAGCCATGTCCTTGCCAACCGCCAGATGGACCAGCGCGGTCGGGTGCACCTTGTCGAACAGGTAGTACTGATCGGGGTTACTGCATACCGGTGCAGACGAACCGCCACCAGCGTAATCACCCGTCCAGCAACGATCGGTGACGTTGCCACCAAACACGCTCAGCTCATTGCGCACGATGCTCAGCATGGCGGGCGTGTTGTAGATGGACAGGTTCATCCCGGCGCTGTTGGCCTCCAGGTTGTTCATCTGCGTGGTCAGCGCATTGTTGAACGATGCACTCAGGCCGCTCAGAACTGCTGAGGGAATCGCGCCCGAGGTGCCATAGAACGTGGTGCCCAGATCCGGCAGCAGGGGAATGAAGAAGTCGCGCGCGCCGGCACCGTACAGCGTGCCCACCTCGGTCACCAGGTTGGTCACGGCCGTGGTCACGACGGCATTCATGTTCGAGAAGTTACCCGTGGCAATGGCTGCCAGGAAGTCATTGCCGCCACCCCAGACCACGTACAGCGAGTTGGCATCAGCAGGGCCGGCCGCCACATAGTTGTTGACCTGGCTGAGCATGCCGGTATTGGCCACCAGCGGGTTCTGCGCCTGGAACTGGTTGGCAGTGCCGGTCATGGCGCCACCGTAGGCGTAATCAACCAAAGGCAAGCCCAACTGCTGAGCCATCACTTCCACAGCCACCGAACCATTGGTGAAGCGACCATTGGCATAGGGCGCGGCGGGCACGGCGCCACCAAACTTCTGAGCGAGGTTGCCGTTGTCGGACAGGCTGTCGCCGAAGACGACCACCTGGTCATAAGCTTGCGCCGACGTGGCGGACAGGATTGCAATCAGGGCCACACTGGCGGCGGCCACAGCACGACGGATGGACATGTACTGATCCCTGCTGAATATTGGATGATGAAAGCGGCAAAGATATCACCGACCCTTCCAGCAAGGCCGAGGCACGACACCCCTATGAGAGGGAAAGGGCCCTGAACAGGGGGCCCGCATGTCGCCAACAGGCGTCAAGTCAACCCAATCTGTATCGATGGGTAACGCAAACGCAGCTTCAACTCATCCTTCAGTCGGCGGTTCGTCAAGCGACGGGACTCGCTCATGAACGACAACTGCATCGGGCTCAGGCTGGCAGCCGCCTCTACCCTGCTGACGCGTGGTGATCGCGGCAGCCCGAAGTGATCGGCCACCCAATCGAAGTACTCACCCATGCGCATGTCGGTGTCGTCACAGGCATGCACCACGCGCCCCGGCTTGCCGCGCCACATGGCCGCCAAGCAGGCACGCGCCAGGTCATCGGCATGGATATGGTTGGTGTACACGTCATCTTCGTGCCTTAGCAAAGGACTACCTCGGCGCACGCGATCACGCGGATCGCCGCCTTCGCGATCCAGCGCATAGATACCAGGGATACGCAGCACGCTGGCCCGGGTGCCTGAAGCCATCACCTCACGACGCCCCCACCACCGCACCAACGCTTCGGCGTGCACGCGGCGGCGCCCTCGGTCCGTAGCAGGCGCAACGGCGCGGGTCTCATCAAACATTGCGCCCTGGGCATCGCCGTACACGCCTGTGGTGCTGCCATAGACCAAGGACCGCACACCGCCACGCCCGCTCAAAGCTGCAAGCAATCTGCTGGTGCGTGGATCGGTGGCACCCGTGCCAGGCGGCGGGGCCAGATGCAGCACATGGGTAGCCAGGCCGGCCAATCGCCCCAGGCCGGCCGGCTGATCCAGGTTGCCGACCAGCGGCACGATGCCCGCCTCGCGCAAGGCCTGCACCTTGCCTGCTTGTGATGTCAGGGCCAGCACGCGGCAACGCGGCAGCAGTTGCTTCGCTGCCCGCAAGCCCACATCACCACAGCCCACGATCAGCACGCGCGTTTGACGAAACCGGGTATGTCGTGCGGGTTGGGGATAGAACATGGGGGCGTGCTGCAAAGTCTGAGCGAAAATCGACCCTGTGATTCTGAGGCCATCTTGATCGAGGTTGTGTTCATGAGTTTTTCCGTCGCCATCACGCCCAGCAACCGCACCTTCACCATGCAGCGTGATGAAACGGTGCTGAGTGCCGCCATCAATGCCGGCATCGGCCTGCCCTACGGCTGCAAGGACGGCGCCTGTGGCTCATGCAAGTGCAAGCTGGTGGAAGGGCGTGTGATCCACGGCGCGCATCAGGAAAAGGCGTTGAGCCTCAAGGACGAAGAAGCGGGCTACATGCTGACCTGCTGCGCCACGCCACAGACCGATCTGGTGCTGGAGTGCAAGCAGGTGGTAGGTGTGGGCGACCATCCCGTGGTCAAGATGCCCACGCGGCTGACCAGCCTCACCCGGCTGGCACCCGATGTGATGGTGCTGCGCCTGCAACTGCCGGCCACCAACAACTTCGGCTTCCGTGCGGGGCAATACATCGAGTTCGTGCTCAAGGATGGCCAGCGCCGCAGCTACTCCATGGCCAATGCCCCGCATGCGGTCAAGGAGGCCGGGCCTGAAGGCATCGAGCTGCACATCCGCCACATGCCGGGTGGCGTGTTCACCGATCAGGTTTTCAGCACCATGAAGGAAAAGGACATCCTGCGTGTGGAAGGCCCGTTCGGCACCTTCTTCCTGCGCGATGAATCCGAGCGCCCGGTCGTGCTGCTGGGCTCGGGCACCGGCTTCGCGCCCCTCAAAGCCATCATCGAAGACATGCGCCACAAGGGCATCAGCCGCCCGACCACGCTGTACTGGGGCTGCCGCAGCAAGGCGGATCTGTACATGCATGACTGGGCCGCGCAACAAGCCGCCGAGCTGCCTTGGCTGACCTACGTGCCCGTGCTGTCAGAGGCCAAACCGGAAGACAACTGGACCGGCCGCACCGGCTTCGTCCACCAGGCCGTGCTGGCTGACCTGCCCGATCTGTCTGCGCACGAGGTGTATGCCTGCGGTGCGCCCATCATGGTGCAATCAGCCCGTGAAGACTTCATCGCCAAGGCTGGCCTGCCCGAAGAGTATTTCTACGCCGATGCTTTCACGAGCGCTGCCGACAAGGCCTCATCCTGAAGCCAGGCCCGCGCCACACCATCCAAGGAGCCCCACATGAGCTACGACACGAACAACATCTTTGCCAAGATCCTGCGCGGTGAAATCCCCTGCATCAAGCTGTATGAAGACGATCACACGCTGGCCTTCATGGACATCATGCCGCAGACCGAAGGCCATGCCCTGGTGATCCCCAAGGAGCACGCAGAGACCGTGTTCGAGCTGTCGGATGCCGCCGCGGCCGCCTGCATGAACACGGTGCGCAAGATCGGCAATGCGCAAAAGAAAGGCCTGGGCGCCGATGGCGTCGTGCTGATGCAGCTCAACGGCCCGGGCGCAGGCCAGACCGTGCCCCACTTTCACATCCATGTGATCCCGGGCTCCATTGCTGATCTGCGCAAGCCGCACGCCACCGTGATGGCGGATCAGACGCACTTGAAGGCGCTGGCTGCGAAGATTGTGGCAGCGTTGGAAGCCTGAACACCCTCAACCGGCCTCATGCTGAACGGCCCCCACGATGAGGGGACATGGGGTCGTGTCACGGTGTTGACATCAAGCGAGCCCGTTCGCCATTTATCCTGCCTCTCCACGAATTTCAAAGCAGGAACCAGGCAGGTTCCATGACGAAAAGTGGGGAGACTTCATGCGTCGGCCGTTTGTCATGGGCGTGCTTTGGCTATCGCTCGCTACGCCAGTTCTGGCAGAACCGAGCGAACCGCCAACCCAGCTGAGCCCGCTGGAAATCCGCATCCCCTCGATCACCAAGACGTGGAAGCGGCCAGAGGGAAGCAACGGGCCAGACATCACCATCGACGACATCGAGCGCTGCATGGGGCAGAACGCCGGCATGCGGCAAGCGGTCCAAGGAATCAAGCAAGAGCAATCCCAACTGGAAGGGGAGCAAGCTCAGCTAGCCGCCAAGCATGAAGAACTGGCGCAAGGCGCCCGAACGCTGGATACCAGGCGGCAGGCACATCAGGCCCGCGTGGATCAATTCCATGCTGACAGTGCCAGCCTGGCGCGCCGCCTGGCCGACATCGAGAAACGAAAAAGCGCACCTGCGAAGACCAGGCAGGATATGGCGCAAACCAATCAACTGGTTGCAGCCTATAACGCAGATGTGGCCAAGTTCAACGGCCTGCGGTCTGCGCTACTGCAAGAGGAAGGGGCGATCAATCAAGCTGTGGCGACCTATAACGAAGACGCTGCGCGCACCAATCAGCTGGTGGCCGGGTTCAATGAGCGAAACGGTGGTTTTCAGCGCCGCGCGGCGGAGCTTGCCAATACATCGGCGGCGTACAACGCGAGTTGTGCGGGTGAGCGGGTTTTGCGCAAGTGAGGCCCAAGTCTGACTTGTCGCGCACGCTTGCGACCGTGATGGCGGATCAGGGGCACTTGACGGCGCTGGCTGCGAAGATTGTCGCGACGCTGGAAGCCTGATAGGCTTTCCAAACTGAGCCCCAAATGGAAACGCAGGGGACAGGTCGCATGAAGCCCTCGACAAGGGGGGCACTGCCGCCTGCAGATAACCAACAATGCAGCGGTCAATCAATACTGTTCAGGGAAATCACAACATGATCAATCGTTTCATTGGCATGGCCGCCTTGTCATTAATCTTTGCCAGTACGGCCAAAGCCGAGACCGAGACCTGGCACCTTGAGGGCATCATTTACCGGGTGACCGAATCGGCCACCAACATCCCTGATGGACTCCAAATCGATCAATCTTTCACGGTTGATTACATCATCGATGGTGATGCTCCATTTGACGGCTATGTAATTCACACCGCCGTTCAACAGATCACCATCAATGGCAACAGCACTTTGGCGAATGGCCACATCGCAAGAGCAGGCCTGGGCCTGAACGTCACGCCAATGGACGCCATCTTTGGCTTGACCTTTGTGTCATTCAATGCGCTGAACCTGGCCAGGACCCCCACGCCATCCACGCCCATCTCTGCGCATGAATTGTTGACACAGTACGCGCTCAGCCCATCAACAAACTCGGGTGACATCCGATTCGACTTCAATGGTGGCGGCCATCCATCCGTCTGGGGGCATGTCAACAGTTTCGCCCAGACCGTGCCGGAACCTTCAAAGGGGCTACTCGGCGCACTCGGCCTGGTCGGCCTCTTGACCACTGTCCGACGCCACAAAGCCACGTAAGACCAACGCCGTTTCCCATGTTGGAACGGCGGCCTCAAGCCCCCAGATAAGCCGCCTGCACCTGCGGATTACCCAGCAGGTCGCGGGCCGCGCCTGACAGCGCCACCTCCCCCGAATCGAGCACATAAGCGCGATCGGCCATCTCCAGTGCACGGTGCGCGTTCTGCTCGACCAGCAGCACCGTGACGCCCTGCCTGGCCACGTCCTGCACCACCTCGAAAATCTTGTCGACCATGATGGGTGACAGGCCCATCGAAGGCTCATCCAGCAGCAGCAGCTTGGGTCGCGCCAGCAGGGCCCGGCCCATGGCCAGCATCTGCTGCTCGCCGCCCGACAAGGTGCCGGCCAGTTGCTTGTGGCGCTCTTTCAAGCGCGGGAATCGTTGGTAGACCGATTCAATGTCTGCTTCGATCTGCGCCTTGTCCTTGCGCAGATAAGCACCCATGCGCAGGTTCTCGTCGATGCTCATGCGCGTGAAGATGCCACGTCCTTCCGGCACCATGACCAGGCCTTGCGAGACCAGATCCCAGGCGCCCTGCCCCTTGATGCTGCGGCCCTGGTACAGCACCTCGCCAGCTTGCGGTGCGAGCAGGCCGCAGATGGCCTTGAGCGTGGTCGTCTTGCCGGCGCCATTGGCACCGATGAGGCTGACAAGTTCACCCTCGTGCAGTTCGAGGTTCAGGCTCTTGACGGCCTTGATGCCACCGTAAGCCACACTCAGTTGGCGGATGGCCAGCAGGGGCGCCTGCGTAGACCGCACATCAGCATGCGACGAATCAGTCATGTTGGGCAATGTCGTGTGAGACGTCATGGTGCTCGGCTCAGGCTGTGGGTTGGTGGCCGCTGCCCAGGTAGGCGGCGATCACGGCCGGGTCACGCTGCACCTGGTCCGGCAAGCCGGATGCAATCAGCTTGCCCTGGTCCAGCACGGTGACGTGATCACACAAGCCCATGACCAGCTTCACATCGTGCTCGATCAGCAACACAGAACGGCCTTGCAGGCGAATGCGCTCGATCAGCTCACGCAATTGCAGCTTCTCGGTGGCGTTCATGCCGGCAGCAGGTTCATCCAGGGCCAGCAACTTGGGCTCGGTGGCCAGCGCGCGCGCGATCTCCAGGCGGCGTTGATCGCCATAGCTGAGCGTGCGTGCCGTCTGGTTCGCTTTGCCAGCCAGGCCCACGAATTCGAGCAGCGCCATCGCGTCACGGGTGATCAAACCTTCTTCATGCGTGAAGGCCTTGGTGCGCAACAGCGCCTGCCACCAGCCCACCTTGGTCCGCACATGACGGCCCACACGCACGTTGTCGAGCGCGCTCATGTCGGCAAACAGGCGTATGTTCTGGAAGGTGCGGGCAATGCCGGCCTGTGCCACCTTGTGCACGGCCGTGGGCTTGTAGGCCTTGCCGGCCAGCTCGAAGCGGCCTTGATCCGAAGGCACCAGGCCTGTGATCACGTTGAAGAATGTCGTCTTGCCCGCGCCATTGGGGCCGATCAGGCCATGCACATGGCCCGCAGTGATGCTCAGGCCCACATCGCTCAAGGCCTGCACACCGCCAAAGCGCTTGGACACGCCCGCCACGGTCAACAAGGTAGCGGCACTCATGCACGGCCTCCTTGTGCATCTTCATCAGGGATGAGGCGGTCTTCATGGCGCGGCGAAGGCCACAGACCACGCGGGCGCATCAGCATGATGCCGATCATGGCCAGGGCCACCAGCAACTGCCGCAGGATGGCCGCATCGAGCCGCCCGCCCGTCATGGCTTGCAAGGGCCCCGCCACATGGCGCAGCACCTCGGGCAAGGCCGCCAGCAAGAAAGCACCCAGGATGACGCCGGGGATGTGCCCCAGGCCACCCAGCACCACCATGGCCACGACCAGCACGGACTCCTGCAGACTGAAGGATTCGGGGGACACAAAGCCCTGGAAGCTGGCAAACAGCACGCCGGATACGCCACCAAAAGTGGCACCCAGGCCAAAGGCCAGCAGCTTGAGGTTGCGTGTGTTCAGGCCCATGGCTTTGGCGGCGATCTCGTCTTCACGGATGGCCATCCAGGCGCGACCCAATCGCGAATCATGCAAACGCAGGCACACGATCACGGCCACCACCACCACCGCCAGGAACAGGTAGTAGTGCAGGGTGACGGGCGGCAGCGTCAGGCCCGCCACATGCCAGGGCTCGCCCAGGCTCACGCCACCCACGCTGATGGGGTCGATGCTGTTGATGCCTTTGGGGCCGTTGGTGATGTTGAGGGGTGCATCCAGGTTATTCATGAACACGCGGATGATTTCGCCAAAGCCCAGCGTGACGATGGCGAGGTAGTCACCGCGCAGCTTCAGCGTGGGCGCGCCCAGCAGCACGCCGGCCAGGCCTGACACGCCTGCCGCAATCGGTATCGCCAGCCAGATCGGTGTGTGCAGGCCATCAGGGAACATCGCCGCAATGGCCGGGATGTTCTCGGTCAGGTGCGGCGAGGCCAGCAAGGCGAACATGTAGGCGCCCACCGCATAGAAGGCGATGTAACCCAGGTCCAGCAGGCCGGCAAAGCCCACCACGATGTTGAGCCCCAGCGCCAGCAGGATGTAGAGCAAGGCCGTGTCAACAATGCGCACCCAGGCTTCGCCGAAGCCTTGCAGCAGCAGCGGCAACACGGCCAGGGCCACGGCGCTGATCAGAAAGGTTTGCAGACGGTTCTTCATCTTGCTCACCTCATCAGGCTCGATCGGCCACGCGTTCACCCAGCAGGCCTTGAGGCCGCAAGGTCAGCACGAGGATGAGCACGGTGAAGGCGAAGATATCCTGGTAGTTGCTGCCCAGCACGCCACCGGTCAGGTCGCCGATATAACCCGCACCCATGGCTTCGATCACGCCCAGCAGCACGCCGCCCACCATGGCGCCGCCCAGGTTGCCGATGCCGCCAAACACGGCGGCCGTGAAGGCCTTCAGACCGGGCAGAAAGCCCATGGTGTGCTGCACCGAGCCATAGTTGGCCGCCCACATCACACCGGCCAGGGCCGCCAGGGCGGCACCAATGATGAATGTCGCCGAGATGACTTTGTCGGGCTGCACCCCCATCAGTTGCGCCACACGCGGGTTCTCGGCCGTGGCGCGCATGGCCCGGCCCAGCTTCGTGCCGTTGATCAGGAACATCAAGCCAGCCAGCGTCACCGCGGTCACACCCAGAATGAGGATCTGCACCATGTTGATCGAAGCGCCCAGGATCTCGTAGGGCTCATCAGGCAGCAGGATCGGGTACGGCTTGTAGTCAGGCTTCCAGATGATCATGGCCAGGGTCTGCAACAGCAGTGACATGCCCATGGCGGTGATCAGCGGCGCCAGGCGCGGTGCGTTGCGCAAGGGCCGGTAAGCCAGCTTCTCGATCAGGTAGTTCAGGGCCATGCAGGCCAGCATCGCCACCACCAGCGAGATCGCCAGCACGGCCCAGCCAGGCAGGCCGCTGTCGGCCAGATGGGTGACGACCGTCCAGCTCACCAGGGCCCCGACCATGAGCACCTCGCCGTGGGCGAAGTTGATCAGGTTGATGATCCCGTAGACCATGGTGTAGCCCAGTGCCACGAGCGCATACATGCTGCCCAGCACCAGGCCGTTGATCAGTTGTTGAATGAAGGTATCCACGAGCTTCGCGACATGCAAAAAGCCCGCCATGTAGGCGGGCTGAGATGATCAGGCGTCGGGATTATCGGTCAGAACAGCGATGGCAGACGCAGGGAATCCACTGTCCAGCGGATCATCTTCTGCTTCAGGCCCGTGTAGGGCGGGAAGAACATCTTGGCCATCAGCACCGGGCCGGACTTCAGCACGGCACGCTCATGCGAGAAAGCCTTGAAGCCGAACTCGCCGTGGGCGCTGCCGATGCCGGAGTTGTTCACGCCACCGAACGGCAGGTTGCCGTGGGCGTAGTGCAGCACCACGTGGTTGATGGCCACGCCACCGGAGCTGGTCTGGGCCAGGATCTGGCGCATGCGCGCCTTGTTCTTGCTGAAGATGTACAGGGCCAGGGGCTTGGGCGCCGCGTTGATCTGGCGCACCACCTCGCTGATGTCGCGGTAGGTGATCACGGGCAGCACCGGGCCGAAGATTTCTTCAGACATGATGCTGGCGTTGGCGGGGGCCTGCTCGATCAGCGTGGGCGAGATGTAGCAGCCGGGGATGTCTACATCGCCACCGATCAGCACCTTGGCACCCTTGTCCTTGGCGTCCTGCAGCAGGCCGGCAATGCGCTGGGTGTGGCGCTGGTTGATCACGCGGGTGAAGTCCGGGCTCTTGCGCTGGGCTTCGGGCGTGGCGCCAAAGCGCTCGGCGATCACTTCACGGCAGGCCGCCACGAAACGGTCCTTGACCGACTCGTGCACATACAGGTGGTCCGGTGCCACGCAGATCTGGCCGCAGTTGGTGAACTTGCCCCACAGCAGGGTCTGGGCCGACAGCTTCAGGTCAGCGGACTCATCGACGATCACGGGCGACTTGCCACCCAGCTCCAGCGTGACGCTGGTCAGGTGCTTGGCGGCCGCTGCCATCACGACCTTGCCCACGGCAGGCGAGCCGGTGAAGAAGATGTGGTCGAAGGGCAGCTCCAGCAAGGCTTGCGAGGTCTGCAAGGCGCCTTCGAACAGCGCCACTTCATTGCTCGGGAAGATCTCGGCGATCACCTCGGCCATCACGGCGCTGACGGCGGGCGTCATCTCCGAGGGCTTGAGGATGGCCGTGTTGCCGGCAGCCAGGGCCGACACCAGCGGGCCGAAGCACAGGTTGAGCGGGAAGTTCCACGGCGCGACGATCAGGCAACGCCCACGTGGCTGGTACTCGATCCAGCTCTGCGTGAACATGGTGGCCATCGTGGGCCACACGCGCTTGGGCGTGGACCACTTCTTGAGATGGGAGATCGCGTGGCGGATCTCATCCAGAACGGGCATGAACTCGGTGGCCTCCACTTCGGACGCCGGCTTGCGGTAGTCCAGCTGGAAGGCGTTGTAGAACGCTTCACGTCGGGCCATCATGGCATGGCGCAGCTTCTTCAAGCGGGCGATGCGCTCGGCGACGGTCGATTCACGCCAGGCGGTTGCCGTGGCGAGTTGCGACTCGAACACCCGCTGAATGTCAGCAGGGTTGGATTCGCCGGTGTTTGGGTCAACGATGTGCATATTGGGTCGGTTCATGCTTGTCTCCATCGATCAGGTCAGCCGGCACTCAGGCCTTGGTTTTGACAGCCTTTTTGGCGACTGTTTGAGCGGTGGCTTTCTTGGCGGCCGCTTTCTTCGCTGGGGCTTTGGTGGCCACCGTCTTCTTGGCCGGCGCCTTCTTCTTGTCTTCCACAGCCTTCACGGCGACGGCCTTCTTAACGGCAGCCGTCTTGACCGGTGCCTTCTTCACGGCAGCCGACTGTTGAGCGGGTGCCTTCTCGGCTTTCACCACCACCTTCTTGGCCGGTACCGCTTTGCTCTCGACCTTAGGCTGCGCAGCAGGGATCGCAGCCGCACCACCCAGACCAGCACGAATCAAACGGTCAACCAGGGCATTGAGGTTCACGCCTTCGCGCTCGGCCATCTCACGCAACTGGCGCGCCAGATCAATGTGCAGCTTCACGGCAAAGGGCAGCAATCCCGCAGCCTGATCCATCTTGCGCTGCTCACGGCGATCTGGCAAGGCGGTGGACCCTTGCGCGAAACGGCCTGGAATCGCAGCTTTCTGCATCTGGCCTGTGATCTTCTTGCCGAGGTGTTTTACCAGATCAGTTTTCTTCATGTGTCAGTGGTGCAGCCCCGAGAGGGGACAATAGAGACCTTGAACGCTGAGGCCCATCGGGCTTTCAGGCACGGGCTGCACGGTATCTGAATACACAGCGGCCCACAATCCCGCGATTGTGCACTGACTGTGCAAGCGTTCACACTCCCGCGGCTTACGCAACAACCCTGATTCCTGTCTCATGGCGCCACTTCAACAAATCACCTTCGAGCTTCGCGGCGAATTCATCACCCTGGACAAACTGCTCAAGGCCTGCAGCCTGGCCGACAGCGGCGGGCGCGCCAAGACCATGGTAGCCGAGGGCCGCGTGCAGGTCGATGGACAGGATGAACTGCGCAAAACCGCCAAGATCCGTGCCGGCCAGGTGGTGAGCGTGCAAGGCGCCCGCATCAAGGTGGTACCTGAAGCGCCGTCCGAATCTACCGACCAGGCGAACACGTAAATCGCGCAAACTGCGCAAATCCATGACTATCCCTGTTTGAAGCGCGGGTTTTCTGCGGCAGGATGTCGGCTCCCACAAGGAGACCAGCATGACCGACATCTTCGAGCAAGACCTGCCACGAACCGAAGCCAACTTCACCGCCTTCACGCCCCTGTCCTTCATCGAGCGGACGGCCACTGTCTACCCCAACAAGCTGGCCATCATCCACGGTGAACTGCGCCAGACCTGGGGCGAGACCTACAGCCGCTGCCGACAACTGGCCAGCGCCCTCACCCAACGTGGCATCGGCCTGGGCGACACCGTCGCCGTGATGCTGCCCAACACCCCACCCATGGTCGAAGCCCACTTCGGCATCCCCATGGCAGGCGCGGTGCTCAACACCCTGAACACCCGACTCGACCCTGAAGCCCTGGCCTTCATGCTGGACCATGGCGAAGCCCGGGCCATCATCGTGGACCCGGAGTTCAGCGCCGTGATCGCCAAGGCCCTGGCCTTGCGCCAGACGCAGCGCGACATCCTGGTGATCGACACCGAAGACGCGCTCTACACCGGCAAGACCGAACGCATCGGCAGCCTCAGCTACAACGAACTGGTCGCCAGCGGCGATGCAAATTTCGACTGGCAGATGCCCGCCGACGAGTGGCAGGCCATCAGCCTGAACTACACATCCGGCACCACCGGCAACCCCAAGGGCGTGGTCTACCACCACCGCGGCGCGGCCATGAACGCCGTTTCCAACATCCTCGAATGGGACATGCCCAAGCACGCCACCTACCTGTGGACGCTGCCCATGTTCCACTGCAATGGCTGGTGCTTCCCCTGGACGGTGGCCGCACGCGCTGCCGTCAACGTGTGCCTGCGCCGCGTCGATCCCAAGGCCATCTTCGATGCCATCCGCACCCACAAGGTGAGCCATTACTGCGGTGCGCCCATCGTGCATGCCGCATTGGTGGCCGCGCCTGCAGACCTCAAGCAAGGCATCACGCACCAGGTCAAGGCCATGGTGGCGGGCGCCGCGCCCCCTGCCGCGATGATCGAAGGCATGGAGCAACTGGGCTTTGATCTGACCCACGTGTATGGCCTGACCGAGATCTACGGGCCGGCTGCCGTGTGCGTCAAGCACGAAGAGTGGGACCAGATGGATGTGGGCGAGCGCGCACGCCTGAACGCACGTCAGGGCGTGAACTACCACCTGCAGCGCAGCGTGACCGTGATGGACCCGATGACCATGCAGCCCGTGCCCGCCGATGGCGAGACCATGGGCGAGATCATGTTCCGCGGCAACATCACGATGAAGGGCTACCTGAAGAACCCCAAGGCCACGCAGGAGGCCTTCAAGGGCGGCTGGTTCCATACCGGTGACCTGGCCGTGATGTACCCCGACGGCTACGTCAAGATCAAGGACCGCAGCAAGGACATCATCATCTCGGGTGGCGAGAACATCTCGTCCATCGAAGTGGAAGACGTGCTCTACCGCCACCCTGCCGTGATGGCCGCAGCCGTGGTGGCCAAGCCCGACGAGAAGTGGGGCGAAACGCCTTGCGCCTTCATCGAACTGAAGGCCGGCGCACAGGTCACCGTGGAAGACATCATTGCCCACTGCAAGCAGCATCTGGCGGGCTTCAAGGTGCCACGCGCCGTGGTGTTTGGCGAGGTACCCAAGACCTCCACGGGCAAGATCCAGAAGTTCGAGTTGCGCAAGCGGGCCGGCTCGGCTCAGGCCATCAACGTCTGAACCTGCCCATCAGACCACGCACGCATCAGGTGATGGCCGCCCTGACCAGCTCAGGCAGGGCCGTCACCATGCGCAAGGTCTGGTCTGACACGCCTTCCGGCGGCGCCACGCCGGAGGGATCCGTCAACGACACCTCCGTCCGGCCATCAGGCAAGGCGCGTATCAGCACCGTCCACGGCAACTCGGGCAAGGCCTGGCCATCAGCCTGACGCATGGGTGTCTGGCCGCCCTCGTCGCCCAAAACCAGCACGCGTGCTTCGCCCTGATCGGGCGCGCCACCGGGTGGCGTCACCGCCGCCTTGAGCAACACAGGCAAGCCGCTGCGGCGAACCGAACGCTCGATCTGGCGAGCGGTTTCGTCTGCACCGTACTTGCTGGTCATCGTGATACGGGATCCGTACCCCTGCCTGTCTTTTTCCGGTTCATCGCGCTGAGGCCAGCGCCCGGCCACGAGCAGGATCAGCGCCATGCAACCTGTCATCCAGTATCGAGTCATGCGCATATGCACCCTCCAGGTGTTGACACCTTCAGATCAGGTCGGTCGCCGCAAGTTCAAGCCCCACCATGCGCCTTGACGTTTCGTGATGTAAAGCCACCTGGCGCGCCCTGTCAAATCAGGGTTTGGCGCACGTAAATATCCCAACCCACAGGCACAACTTTGTGCGTAACATCGCTGCTTCAAGTGATCGGCCCATCGAGAAAAACAGCCGACACGGGAGTGTTGATTGCCGAGTTGCTGGAGCCTTGTGAATGCCCGCTGCCCCGATTCCGTCAGATGAAAACCTCAGACTGACGGCACTGCGAGATCTCAATCTGCTGGATCAGGAAGGCGACCAGGAACTCAACCGGATCACGGCCTTGGCCGCCAGCGTGCTGGACGTGCCCATCTGCCTTGTCTCGCTGGTGGATGAAGAGCGCCTGTGGTTCGCCGCCCATCACGGCACAGATGGCAACCAGTGGCCGCGTGAGCTGAGCTTTTGCAGCCACGTGGTGCATGGCAAGCGGGCCATCATGGCCCATGATCTGCGCCTGGACGACCGTTTTGCGGACAACGACCTGGTCGTGCGCCGCCTGCCGCCCATGCGCTTTTACGCCGGGGTGCCGCTGGTGTTCGGTGAAGACCAGGTGGTCGGCACCCTGTGCGTGATGGACCAGCGCCCCCGCCCCGATTTCGATGAGCGCAAACTGCAGCAACTGATCCGCTTCAGCGAGATCGTGCATGACCAGATCCGCCTGCGTCAGGCCAGGCTAGAAGCACAACAGGCCCATACCTTGTTTTCATCCGGCCCCGTGGGCACCGTGGTGTGGGACAAGCAGATGCCACCTCACCCTGTCTACCTGTCCGACAACCTGCCTGACATCATCGGCAAGCGCTTGTCTGATGAGTTGCGCAACGAGCAGCCCTACATCGACATCGTCCACCCGGAAGACCAGGAGGCGATGCGCAGCAGCCTCAGCAGCCACCATCAAGGCTGCCTGCCACACCTCGAGATCAGCTACCGGCTGCGCCCTTCTCCGCGCGGCACACGCTGGGTGCATCAGGTCAACAAGGCCGATTACAACGAGGCGGGCGAGCTCGAACGCATCCGCAGTTACCTGTTCGACCTGACCCGCCAGAAGCAACTGGAGTCCTCCATCGAGGCCACCAAGGAACGGCTCTACCTCGCGCTCGAATCGGCCCGCATCGGCACCTGGGACGTCAACAACCAGACGCAGGAGTTGCTCATCAACGCACGCGCGGCCAGCATGATGGGCTACCGCGAAGATGAGGTCGAGCACAACAACCACAGCTGGCTGGATCTCGTCCACCCGCATGACCGCGTCAGCATCGACCGCGCCACGTCGGACTACCGCAACCCCGCCATGGATGTGGTCGCGCTGGAATACCGCATCCGGCACAAGCGTGGTCACTACGTCTGGGTGCAAAGCCATGGCCGCGCCGTCGAGCGCGAGGGCAACGGGCGACCGCGCCGCATCGTGGGCACGCTGATCGACATCACCGACAGCAAGCAACAGGAATCCTTGCGCAACCGCCAGCGCCAGTTGCTCAATCTGCTCAACCAGGCGCAAACCAGCTTCCTGCTCAACCGCAATGTGCAGGATGCCTGCGAGGCCTTGTTCGAACCTTTGCTGCGCATCAGCGACAGCGCCTTCGGCTTCATCGGCATCGTGCAGCACAACGAGCGTGGCCAGCCCTACCTGAACGTGCCCACCATCTCCGATCTGGACTGGCGCAGCAGCAAGGCTCGCCCTGGCCATTACGAGCGCCGTGCCGAAGGCATGCAGTTCCACCAGCTCGACAACCTGTTTGGCCATGTGGTGACGCACAACACCATCGTGCTGACCAACGAGCCCGGCACCCACCATGCCAGCCAGGGCACGCCCAACGGCCACCCGCAGCTGCGCAACTTCCTGGGCATGCCCATCCGCTTTGACAACAAGGTGCTGGGCATGATCGCGCTGGGCAACCGCCCGGACGGCTTCGACGAGCAGATGGTGCAATTGCTTGAGCCGCTCGTTGTCACGCTGGGCACCCTCTTCCATGCGCGGGATCAGGAAGTGGCCCGCGTCAACGCCGAGCAGGAACTGCTGCGCCTGGCGACACGCGATGCCTTGACCGGCCTGGCCAACCGCCGCCACTTCTTCGACATCGCCGAGACCAGCCTGGTGCAGACCCGCCGCTATGGCACCCCCATGACCGTGGCCCTGCTCGATCTGGATCACTTCAAGCACATCAACGACACGCATGGCCATGCCGCAGGTGATGCCGTGCTCAACGCCTTCTCCGAGATCCTGCGTGCGTCACTTCGCGACACGGACACCCCGGCCCGCGTGGGCGGCGAAGAATTCGCCGTGCTGCTGACCAACACGCCCTTGAACGAAGCCCTCATTGCGCTGGAACGGATTCGCCACACGCTGGACGAAACGCCCATCCACGTGGGAGGCCGCCCCATCTATGCCACCGTGTCGATCGGTGCAGTGCAGTGGAACGCCAACCACCTCGATGTAGACGGCATGCTGGCCCATGCGGACGCTGCCCTGTACGCCGCCAAACGCCATGGCCGCAACCGCGTGCAGCTCTACCACGCAGAGCTGATGCAGATGGAAGCCACCGCCGCCACACCGCTGCGCGCGGCAAACGACGCAGCTTGAGTTACCGTATCGGGTGGAGCCATCCAGTGCATCCACCACGACACGCACTCAAGCCATGAACCTGTTTACCGCCCTGCGCGCTGCCTGGCCTGCCACGCAGCAAGACACCGCCATCCTCACCGACACCGGCCTGGCCTACACCTGGCAGGATCTGGAACGCGCCACGGCGATGCTGGCCAATCTGCTTGACGGCCTGCATCTGCAGGGCGTGGAGGGCCGCCCACCCGTGGTGGCCGCCCATGTGGACAAATCCGTTGAAGCGCTGCTGCTGTATATGGCCACGCTGCGTGCCGGTTGCGTCTTCCTGCCACTCAACCCGGCCTACCTCGCCACCGAGCTGGAATACTTCGTGGGTGATGCCAGACCAGCGGTGCTGGTATGCCGCCCCGCTGACCAGGAATGGGTGATCCCCGTGGCCGCGCATGGCCATGTCGAGCACCTCTTCACCCTGGGTGACGACCGCACGGGCAGTCTGCTGGTGCACGCCGCGCATCAGGACGACGTGCACGAGCCGGCTGTGCGCCATGCCGACGACCTGGCTGCCATCCTGTACACCTCGGGCACCACAGGCCGCAGCAAGGGCGCCATGCTCAGCCACAGCAACCTGCTGAGCAATGCCCGCACCCTGGTGCGCTACTGGGACTGGCGCCACGACGACTGCCTGATCCACGCCCTGCCCATCTTCCACATCCACGGCCTGTTCGTGGCCTGCCATTGCGCCTTGCTGTCGGGCACACCCATGCGCTGGCTGGGCAAGTTCGACCCCACCAGCGTGCTGCGCGGGATGAGCGACACACGCAGCCCTTGCGCCACCTTGTTCATGGGCGTGCCCACCATGTATGTGCGCCTGCTGCAAGACAGCGGCCTCACGCCGGAGGCCACGCAGCACATGCGCCTGTTCGTGAGCGGCTCGGCGCCCATGCTCATGGCCACGCACGACGCCTTTGGCCTGCGCACCGGCCAGACCATCCTGGAGCGCTACGGCATGAGCGAGACGGGCATGCTGTGCTCCAACCCTTGTCGCACCGTGGATGGCACACGCCTGCCGGGCAGCGTGGGCCAGCCTTTGCCAGGTGTGAGCGTGCGCATCGTGGATGAGCAGGGGGACGAACTCGCTGCAGACAGCATCGGCCAGGTGGAGGTCAAAGGCCCCAATGTGTTTCGCGGCTACCTGGGCATGCCCGACAAGACCGCCGAGTCCTTCACGCCTGATGGCTGGTTCCGCACTGGCGACGTGGGCCACATGGATGCGCAAGGCTACGTGCACCTCTCCGGGCGCGCCAAGGACCTCATCATCACGGGTGGCTTCAATGTCTACCCGGCCGAGATCGAAAGCCACATTGACAAACTGCCCGGCGTGATCGAATCTGCCGTGATCGGCGTACCGCACCCGGACTTCGGTGAAGGCGTGGTGGCTGTGATCGTGGCGCAGGCAGGCCATGCACTTCAAGAGGCCGACATCATCCGCACGCTCAAGGACACGATCGCCGGCTTCAAGGTGCCCAAGCGCGTGTTCATGGTGAA
The DNA here is from genome assembly GCF_016234775.1 of Aquabacterium sp. Taxonomy (GTDB): domain Bacteria; phylum Pseudomonadota; class Gammaproteobacteria; order Burkholderiales; family Burkholderiaceae_C; genus Aquabacterium. Next base: position 159,687 of record NZ_JACRAH010000021.1, read on the forward strand.
TGACCTGCCGCGCAATGCGATGGGCAAGGTGCAGAAGAACCTGCTGCGCCAGAGCCATCAGCACACCTTCGCGTGACGCTCGAAGTGATACCCGGCGCAAGGCCCGATCGATTCAGTTTCAACAACCCGACGAGGAGACAAGCATGGACATCCCATCCCTGAAGGACAAGGTCAGCCCCGAAGAATGGCAACTGCGTGTGGATCTGGCTGCGGCTTACCGACTGGTGGCCCTGTATGGCTGGAGCGATCTGGTGTTCACGCACATCTCGGCGCGCATCCCCGGCCCTGAGCATGCCTTCCTCATCAACCCCTATGGCCTGATGTTTGACGAGATCACGGCCTCCAGCCTGGTCAAGGTCGATCAGAACTGCAACAAGCTCAGCGACTCGCCTTTCTTCGTCAACCCGGCCGGCTTCACCATCCACAGCGCCGTGCACGCCGTGCGTGAAGACGCTGGCTGCGTGCTGCACACGCACACGCGTGCCGGTGTGGGCGTGTCGGCCCAGAAGAACGGCGTGCTGCCCATCTCGCAGCAAAGCACCTTTGTGCTGGCTTCACTGGCTTATCACGAGTACGAAGGCGTGGCCTTCCGTGAAGAAGAAAAACCCCGCCTGCAAGCCGATCTCGGCGACAAGAATTTCCTCATGCTGCGCAACCACGGCCTGCTGACCGTGGGCCCCACGATCGCAGACGCCTTCCTGGGCATGTACATCTTCGAATCCACCTGCCAGATCCAGTTGGCTGCACAATCCGGCGGCGCGGATTTGACCGAGGTCAACCCGCTGATCCTGCAGGGCGTGGCGCAAGCCATGAAGGTACAGACTGGCGGCATGGGCGGCGCCTTCGTGTGGCCAGCCCTCATCCGCAAACTCGACCGAACCGATCAAAGCTACAAGACATGAAAAAAGTATGGATCATCAGTGGCCTGGTGGCAGCCTCCTTCGCACTGGGTACCGTGATCGTGATGGGGCATGACATCTTCACGCCCGGCGATGCCAGCCAGGTCGCAGCCAGACCAAGCGGCCTGCCCTGGCAGGTCGAGACCTTGCCCAATGGCGCCAACAAGGTCATGGGTCTGACGTTGGGCCCGGCGGGCACGGCCAGCACCTTGGGTGACGTTCAAAGGCTCTGGGGTGACGCCACGCAGGTCGCCATCATCGCGGCCCCAGGTGAAGACGGCCTGCTGGAAGCCTTCGTGGACCCAGCCAGTGCCGGCTTCATCACAGGCAAGATCGTGATCACCGCGTATCTGGACAGTGCGGACATCCGGGCCATGCGCGAACGCGCGATCAAGACCGAGTTCATGGAGAGCACAACGCGCAAGTACACGCTCACGCCGTCTGATCTGCAAGCTGCCATGAAGGCGCCCGTTGTGGCCTTGAGCTTCATCCCTCAGGCCAATCTGGATGCCGACACGATCATCGCCCGCTTCGGCCAACCCGCCGAGCGCGTGCGCAGCAACGGGCACCTGGAGCACTTCCTCTATCCCGCCAAGGGCCTGGATCTGGCGCTGGACACCGAAGGCAAGGAACTCCTGCAATACGTGGCCCCCGCCGAGTTTGACCGGCTGAGGCAACCACTGCTCAAGGCCGCAGCGGCGTCGTCTTCGACTACTTCAGCTTCCCAGCCTTGAAGTCAGCGGTGAGCTGATCGATCTCCTGGTCCTTGGCTTCCCAGATGCCATTGACCCACCGCTGCAAGTGAGCACGAGACGGCGGATCGCCGTTCTCGTTGACCAGCACATCCTTGGGGATCTCGACCTGGCGCACGGACACGATCACGTCCTCGATGTTGCCGGTGAGCAGGTCCACAAAGGTGGGCACACCCTTCGGATAAACGATGGTCACGTCCAGCATGCAGTTGAACAACTCGCCCATGGTCTCCAGGGCCATGCCCACGCCACCGGTCTTGGCCTTGAGCAGGTGCTTGTAGGGCGTCTTCTGCTCCTGCGCCTTGGCAGGCGTATAACGCGTGCCCTCCATGAAGCTGATCACCGACGTGGGGATCACCTTGTACTTCTCGCAAGCCTTGCGCGCCGTTTCCAGGTCCTTCTTCGCACTGGCACCGCCCTTGCGTTTCATGAAGGGAAAATCCAGTGCCCACCAGGCCAGCCCCATCAGGGGCACATAGATCAGCTCGTGCTTGATGAAGAACTTCAGCAAGGGGATCTTGCGGTTGAAGATCTTCTGGAGCACGAGGATGTCCACCCAGCTCTGGTGATTGCTGCTGACCAGATACCAGCCCTTGTAGGTGAACTTGTCGAGGCCCTGCAGGTGCCAGCGCGTGCGCCCCACTGCCGCCATCCACATGCTGTTAACTGCGATCCATGTCTCGGCAATGTTGGCCAGGATGAAGTCGATCACCAGCCGCACGAAGCGGAATGGCAGCACCAGCTTGACAAGCGCCAGGGGGAAGACCAGAGAGAAGGCCACCACGATGTTGACGGTCAGCACAAAGCTGGCCAGCGCACCCTTGGTGAAAGACACGATCCGATGAAGCATGACAAGGCGGAGCTTCGCGCTCCCGAAAAAATGCGACAGGTGGCGATTATGTGCACAGATGTACAGAAATCCACTGCCCCGCATCAATCTCCTGCTGCACTGCACGATTTGCCAGATTTGCCGGATTCACGTGCGGTCGTTCACAAGCGCTCACGCTTTATGCGTCATATCCCCCTGTGCACAAAGCAGCCGCTGTCGTAAGGTGTGGCTGACAGACCGAGCATCACCTCGGGCATTGACACAGGTGAGACCCCATGCAGGCCAGCTCCTTCGCAGTCCTTGATGAAGCCCCTCTACCCGGCACGTTGGAGGCAGCGCCGCCCGCCGCCAGCAACAAGCTCGTCGCACTATGGCAGCAATGGCAAGCCCTCGCTGACGACCTCATGCCCCTTTTGCTGACGCCGAAAAGTTGCCCCGACTTTCTGGGCGACATCACGGTGATCGCTGGCACGGTGATGTCCCTGGTTCGTCAGGCGCCAGACATCGGCATCTTCCACATGGTCTACCCCAACCCGGACAAGATGCACCGCTACAGCGTGCTGCACGCCATGCACACGGCCATGCTGCTGGCCCTGGTCGGGCAGCGCAAGGACTGGGGTGACAAGCGCACCGCCAGCGCCGTGAAAGCGGGCCTGACCATGAACCTGTCCATCACCAACCTGCAGATCGACCTGGCCATGCAGCACGCCCCCCTGAGCACCGCGCAACGGGAAGCCATCGACACACACCCGCTGACCAGCTGGAAGATGCTGCAGGAATTGGGTGTGCGAGATGAAGAGTGGCTGATTGCCGTGGCCCAGCACCATGAGCAACCCGATGGCAAAGGCTACCCACAGGGCTTGACCGAGCTGCATCAACTGGCTGACGCCATTCGCACCTGCGATGTGTTTGGCGCCAAGATCAGCCCCCGCATTGGCCGCACCGGCATGCCCACACCGCGTGCGGCTGCCGAGATCTTCCGCCAGCGCAGCGCCGGCTACTTCGGTGCCACCATCATCCGCGAGCTGGGGCTGTACCCACCCGGCTGCCTGGTGGAACTCGCTACCGGCCACCAGGCCGTGGTGGTCAAGCGCAGCTGTGATCCCAATGCGCCAGATGTGGTGACCTTGCCTGGATTCGAGCGTTGCAGGGCCACGCAGGGCAGTGGCCGCCACATCATCGGCGCGGCAGCCGATCAGAGCTGGGCGGAACGCACATCGCCCGATGAGATCCTGACGAACGCGTGATGCCCCCGCCCAGGCATACCCGAGCGATGCGGTAGGCCTCATCATCAAATTGACACGAAAGGCTGGCAGCGTCTTCGGTTTGTGTTTTCATGAACCGGATTTGCGCCATGTCCAGCCCCACGCCCCCCATTGACCAGGATCTGCTGCGTCGCCTGCAAGATGACGTGATCGACAGCTACGACGAAGAGCTGGAGATGGAAATCGACGACCGCCTGCTGGGCGGTGAACTACAGGGGCTCAGCGCCGAAGCGCGCGAAACCCGCCGCATGTACTTTCGCGAGCTGTTTCGCCTGCAAGGTGAACTGGTCAAGCTGCAGGACTGGGTTGTCCACACAGGCGCCAAGGTGGTCGTGCTGTTCGAAGGGCGCGATGCGGCCGGCAAGGGTGGCGCCATCAAGCGCATCACGCAACGGCTGAACCCGCGCGTGTGCCGCGTGGCTGCCCTGCCCGCCCCCAATGACCGCGAGAAGACCCAGTGGTACTTTCAGCGTTATGTGGCCCACCTGCCCGGCGCTGGCGAGATCGTGCTGTTTGACCGCAGTTGGTACAACCGGGCCGGCGTAGAACGTGTGATGGGTTTCTGCTCGGACGATGAACTTGAAGAGTTCTTCCGCTCGGTGCCCGAATTCGAGAAGATGCTGGTGCGCAGCGGCATCAAGCTGTTCAAGTACTGGTTCTCGGTGTCGGACGACGAACAGGAAGCCCGCTTCATGGCCCGCATCCAGGATCCGCTCAAACAGTGGAAGCTCAGTCCCATGGACCTTGAAAGCCGCCGGCGCTGGGAAGACTACACAGGTGCCAAAGAGGTCATGCTGGAGCGCACGCACATCCCCGAAGCGCCCTGGTGGGTCGTCCAGGCTGTGGACAAGAAGCGCTCGCGCCTGAACTGCATGCACCACCTGCTGCAGCAGATGCCGTATCACGAAATCGAACACGAGCCCGTGGCCTTGCCACCGCGCGTGCGCCGTGAAGACTACATCCGCCAGCCTGTGCCTCAGAGCATGATCGTCCCCGAAATCTATTGAAGACTTCACGCCAGGCGCCTTCGCATCCCCATTAGCCCGCACCCACAAATGATCGTGCGGGCGTAGACTGGATTTCAACGAAGTCTTGCGAAGGAGGGCCGCCCATGGTGACCTCTCGGACCAGCCTCCTGGCCCTGTTCATGCGCCTGATGGCAGTAGCCCGCTACCGCTTCATCGCGGAGCTGACCGGCATGTTCATGCTGATGTGGCTGGTGGGTGCCGCGCTTGTCTACTACTTCGAAGCGGGCCACAGCGCCCGCGTACAGACTTTCGGCGAGGCCTTCTATGGCCTCCTGGTCACGATGACGACCTCGGGTGATTCCGCTGTGCAGCCCATCACCACACCCGGACGGGTCGTTGTGGGCATCGCCCTGATTCTCTCCAAGCTGCTGACCGCCTTGCTCTGCGCGCTGGCGGCCGCCGTCCTCATCGAGCGCAAGGTCAAGGAAGACATGGGGTTGAAAATGCACAAGCTGAACCAACACGTGGTCATCGTCGGCTGGAACCTCAAGGGGCCCCAGATCATCCGCACCCTGCGCAGCGAGCCTCAGTTCGAGCATGCCCCCATCCTGGTCATGGCTGACCTGGACCACAAGCCGATTGACGACCCTCTGCTGATGTTCACGCGATCGAGCTACCCCATCCGAGGCGAAGCGATTGACCGGGCGTGCATGCCAGAGGCTGCCACCATCGTGGTCCTGGCCAACTACGCAGAAAAGCAAAATGCCGACGCGCTGACGGCCATCAACTGCATGGTCGCCCGCAAGGCCAATCCCGATGCCCGCATCATCGCGGAACTGCTGGACCCCAGCCAGCGCATGTACATCGAGTCAGCCGGCGCAGATCTGGTGGTGGGCATTGGCGAGGTCGGGGGCTTCCTGCTGGCCGAGGCCACCATCGGCAATGAACAGGCGCGCCAGTTGCTGCACTTCGTGGCCGAATCCGGCCGAAAGCCCGCCATCGAACAAGCCGCGCTGGCCGGCCACCCAGCCCCAGTCCGCGAACCAGCCTGCGCCACAAAGTAGTGGCGCCACCCGCGCGGGTCACAAACACGGTACGCTTGGGCGTTTTGCGCCCTGGTGGAGCCTTTGCCCGTGCTGAGCTGGTTTGAACGACTGATCAATCCCTATCCCGAAACGCCGCCCGCGGTGCCGCCTAAAGGCTTCTTCGCCTTCGTCTGGGCGGGCACGCATGGCCAGCGCCGTTTCATCCTGGGCATGACCACGCTGACGGCCGCCATCGGCGCCTTCGAGGCCCTGCTGTTCAACATGCTGGGCAGCGTGGTGGACTGGCTCAGCCAGGTCCCGCCTGCCGAGTTGTGGACGCAGGCGCGCCACAAGCTGCTCCTGCTGGCCGCCATCCTGCTGGCCAGCCCGCTGGCCGTGCTGCTGCAGACGGTGATCAAGCACCAGGCCCTGGCCGGCAACTTCCCCATGAAGATGCGCTGGAACTTCCACCGCCTCATGCTCAACCAGAGCATGGGCTTCTACCAGGACGAGTTCGCCGGGCGCGTGGCCACCAAGGTCATGCAGACGGCGATTGCCGTGCGCGACACCTGTTTCATCGTGGCCGACATCCTGGTCTTCGTGGCCATCTACTTCGTCACCATGACCGTGGTGGTGGGCCGCTTCGATCTGTGGCTCATCATGCCCTTCCTGGGCTGGCTGACGCTGTACGTGATCTCGGTAAGCTACTTCGTGCCTCGCCTGGCACGCAAGGCCAAGGAGCAGGCCGATGCCCGCTCGACCATGACGGGCCGCATCACCGATGCCTACACCAACATCGCCACGGTCAAGCTGTTCTCGCACGCCAACCGCGAAGCCCATTACGCGCGCTCGGCCATGAAGGACTTCATGAAGACCGTGTACGGCCAGATGCGGCTGGTCAGCGGCTTTGAGGTCATCAACCATTCGCTGAGCATGCTGCTCATCCTGTCCACCACCGGGCTGGCCTTGTGGCTGTGGAGCCATGGGCAAGTGGGCATCGGCGCGGTGGCGGCAGCCACGGCCATGGCGCTGCGCCTCAATGGCATCTCGCACTGGATGATGTGGGAAGTGGCCATGCTGTTCGAGCACATCGGCACCATCCAGGATGGCATCACCACCTTGTCGCGCCCGCACACGGTGCTGGACCAGCCTCAGGCCAAACAACTGGTCGTCCAGCAAGGTGACATCCGCTTCCAGAACGTGCGCTTTGCCTATGGTGGCGAGCGCGCCGTGATCGACGGCCTGAACCTGCACATCCAACCCGGTGAAAAGATCGGCCTGGTGGGCCGCTCCGGTGCGGGCAAGTCCACCATCGTCAACCTGATGCTGCGCTTTTATGACGTGGAAGGGGGCCAGTTACTGATTGACGGGCAGGACATCAGCCGCGTCACGCAAGACAGCCTGCGCGCGCAGATCGGCATGGTCACGCAAGACACCTCGCTGCTGCACCGCTCCGTACGCGACAACATCCTGTACGGCCGCCCAGACGCCACCGATGCCGACATGATCGAAGCGGCCACCAAGGCCGAGGCCCACGAGTTCATCCAGACCTTGTCAGACCCCAAGGGCCGCACAGCCTACGATGCCCACGTGGGTGAACGCGGCGTGAAGCTCTCAGGCGGGCAGCGCCAGCGTATCGCCATTGCCCGCGTGATGCTCAAGGACGCGCCCATCCTCTTGCTCGATGAAGCCACCAGCGCGCTGGACTCGGAAGTAGAGGCCGCGATCCAGGCCAGCCTGTACAGGCTGATGGAAGGCAAGACCGTGGTGGCCATTGCGCACCGCCTGTCCACCATCGCCGCCATGGACCGCCTCATCGTGCTGGACAAGGGCCGCATCGTGGAAGAAGGCGACCACGCGACTTTGCTGGCTCAAGGTGGCCTGTACGCTCGCCTCTGGGCACATCAAAGCGGCGGCTTCCTGGGCGACGAAACCGACGATGACGAAGCCGCAGGCACTCAGGCTGTGGCTTGATCCTTGTCGGGCACCGAGATGCCTTCCGCCTGCGCCACTGTGATCAGGGCTTCTTCCATCAAGGCGCGGGCGTGGCCCGCAACGCGATAGAGGTAGGCGTGCAAGGCCACATCGGCTGGCTCGCGGCTTTCACAATCGGCGCTGTAGGACTCGAACTGCCCCAGCAAGGTCACCAGATGGGCGAGATGCTGAGGGCATTCACAAGCCACACGTGGCATGGATTGCACGAGGCTGGCCAGTGTAGGGCCGTCGAATCGAGGCACGGGCGCAGGCTCGGGCACATGCCTCAAGCCGCGCGCCACACTGCGCCAGCCTCTGACTGCATCCATCAGTGATTGCATCAACTCGGGTGCAGCCACAGGAGCTCGGTGAAGGATAGCCCCGCGAGCGTGCAAGGCGCCTGTGACCTGGCTGCTGGCAAAGCCATACACCGTCAGAATTTGCCGGGCGCCAACCAGACGTTGCAAGCGCACCAGCCAGTCCACTGTTTCCATATGCAAAGCCGGCAAGTCTGCCAACACCAGGTCGGCCACAAGGCCACGCAAGGACAACTCGGATGAAGGGCTGCCGTCGATGGCCTTGACCACCCGCACGCCATCGTCCTCAAAAGCATGGAGCTGATCCTGCCAATGCAGTGCAGCGTCCTTGCCAACCAGCAAAACGCGCACAGGGTCGATCCGTCTGCTCACTTCGGGCGAACGCACCCGATCCACAGGAGCGACCGCTCCGTTCATGACGCCTTCGGTCTGATCTGCCTCGTCCATCAGGTCCTGCAGGGCCGCCGTGTCCATGCGTGCCAGCATGCCGATGCCATGACCTCGGTTCACCAGTTGCTTGATCAGCACGAGGCGGCGCACATCCTGGCTGGAGTACAGGCGCTGCCCGGATGGCGTTTGCGTTGGCCCGACAACCTGATACCGACGCTCCCAGACGCGCAGCGTGGCCACCGGTATATTGACCATGCGGGCCGCAGCGCTGCTGCGGTAGCTGGGCACAACGGCCTCATCAGCCTTTGATCTCGGTTCTTCGGACATGCAGCACCTCAAATCTTGACTGAACTCAAATTGAACTAGCTTTGAGTCATTGTGACAACGTACAAAGCGCAAAAGGAGGTCGAAAATGAGTCAAAGTGGATTCAAGCATTTCCTTCCCCACTGAACCGGAGAACTCACCCATGACCAGCCGTCGCCAATTCATGATGACCGTCGTTCCTGCCGCCGCCGCACTGACGGTGATGGGCACTGCTCGTGCTGCCGATGCAGCCAAGGCCGATGAAAAAGACCCCGCAGCCGTTGGCCTGGGCTACAAGCACGACGCTACCAAGGTCGACGCCAAGAAATATCCCACCTTCAAGGCCGGTGCCATTTGCGGCAACTGTCAGTTCTACCAAGGCAAGGCCAGTGATGCCTGGGGCGGCTGCCCTCTGCTGGGCGGCAAGCAAGTCAACGCCAAGGGCTGGTGCTCGGGCTACGCCAAGAAGGCCTGATCGAGCCCGCTCGTCAGACCGATACGGGTCACGCTGCTTCCGTGACCCGCGCCAAGGTGCCGTGATCGAGGGTTTGGATCAGCCAGTCCTCGAACGCGGCAGCAGGCATGGGCTTGGCAAACCAGTAGCCTTGCCCTTCATCACACCCCAACGACCGAAGGTTCTGCATCATGCCCAGGGTCTCGACACCCTCTGCAATGCTGCTCAATCCCAGGCCTGCCGCCATCTGGATGATGGCGCGCACGATGGCCACTTCATCTGGATGACGCTCCAGATCGCGCACAAAACTCTGGTCGATCTTGAGCTTGTCGACCGAGAAGCGCTTCAGATATGACAGGCTGGAATAGCCCGTACCAAAGTCATCGATCGCCAGTTTCACGCCCAAGGCTTTGAGTGCCTTGAGCCGGCGCTCCACGCTTTCCACATCGCTGATCAGCACCGATTCAGTCAACTCCAGTTCCAGCTGATGTGCAGGCAGCCCTGATGTCGCCAAGGCTTGCGACACGACCTGCTCGACTTCGCCACGCTTGAACTGCAAAGCAGACAGGTTCACGGCCACCGTCAGCGGGGGATAGCCCCTGTCCACCCAGGCCTTGGCCTGCCGGCAAGCTTCCTCGATCACCCAATCACCAATAGGTACGATCAGACCGCTCTCTTCAGCCACCGGGATGAACTTGCCAGGAGGCACCAGGCCCCACTCCGGGTGCTGCCAGCGAATGAGGGCTTCCGCACCGAACACGCGCCCCGTCGCGAGATCAACCTGCGGTTGATAGTGCAGCACGAACTGCTTGAGCTCCAGTGCACGACGCAAGCCATTGCGCATGGAGAGCTTCTCGACGGACTCCGCATTCATGCGATCGTCAAAGAAGCGATAGGTGTTGCGCCCCTCCTCCTTGGAGCGGTACATGGCGGTATCAGCCCGCTGCAGCAGGATCTCGAAGTCCTCGCCATCATTGGGCGCCATGGCGATGCCGATGGACGCAGAGATTGACAGCTCCTGACCTTCGATCTCGATGGGCTTGCTGAGTTCTTCGATCAACTTGGTCACGACAGGAGCCGCTGCATCCGCGTCATGCAAATCCTTGAGGATCATGAGGAACTCGTCACCGCCTGGCCTGCTCACCGTGTCGGTCTGGCGCAGTGTACGCGTCAGGATGTCGGCCACAGCTTGCAGCAACTGATCGCCAACGGCATGCCCCAGCGTGTCATTGATGTTCTTGAAGTGATCAAGATCCAGCAGGACCATGGCCACCTGCTTCTGATGGCGTTTGGCATCTGCCAAGGCTTGGAGCAACCGGTCGCGAGCCAGCTCGCGATTGGGCAAGCTGGTCAGCACATCGTGATAGGCCAGGAAGGCCGCGCGTTGCTCGGCTTCCTGACGCTCTTCGATCTCCTCGCTCAGCCGACGATAAGGGTCGCGCACGCTGGTGATGAAGACCGCACGGTAGATGAAGTAATAGGCCACCACCTTGTAGAGGTGGCCCAGCAGGATGAAGACGTCATTGACACTGCCATACATCGTCAGGCAGGCCTCGGACAAAACGGTGATGATGGCCGCTGCGCACAGGTCATTGGTGCTGTAGGCCAGATCTGCGCTCTTGCGCCGCATGAAAACAAAGGCGGCCAGCGCGGCCAGGGCCATCACCCCATATTCAGCCAGGATCTTGAAAGCTGTCAGCCCCTTGCCTTCCACAAAGGTGCGAGGCCAGAATCCCGGGGCCATCAACTCAATGGCATACATGGCAGCCGTCCACACCAGAGCGAGGGCCAACAAGGCATAGCGCGGCCACCCCGAGTGGAGAGGCTGAATCGGTCGGATGGCTGCGACCAGCATGGTCCAGGCAGCGGTATAGCGCGCCATCAACCAGAACTCGATGGCCTTTTCCGGGCTTGATGGCGTCACGAAGTCCGGCATGCCCTTGAAAGAGAGCGTATGACCAAAATCGATCAGGCCCACAGCCAGAAAACCGCACCCGATGATGACGATGTTCCCAGGTTGCCCGGGACTACGTGCGTGCCAGGCCACGGAAAACACCAGCAAGGCTGCCACGATGGCGCCAAATTCCGTGATGGTATGGATGGACACCGAGAACACGGTGCCGTCGATATGCCAGGGCAAATAGGTCACCCCGCCCCACAGGGCGATGAGAATCACGGCCAGGCTGAATATCAGCCTGGTCGGCAACTCATGCGACAAGCCATTCTGGATGGCCATCGGTGGTGACACAACCGGCTCAACGCCGGTTTGGGGTGCGGACATATCGTTTGCACCCCCGGGAGTTACCGCCGTTGTAGACAAGCCGGCAGCAGACCCACGCAGAGTGCGAGGCAATAAATGATTACCTTATCGGCACCTGTTGCACTGTCATTGAGGGTAACGGATCCAAACAAAAGATGGCGCACAAGGCGCCATCTTCATCTTTGCGTTCCGAGACCGTGAACTGCGTCACGGTTTGCGCGGATCAGCCAAAGGCCATCAGGCTGAGAGCGGCGTGATGCCGGCAATCGCCCATTCCTGGCTCTCATCAACGGGGCGCACCAGGTGCCACAATTCGTTGAAAGGCTCGGCACCAGCGTTGACTTCTTCGCGGATCAGGCCATGGAAGCGCACCGTGGCCACCCACTGAGTGCCTTCCTTGGCTGTGTCCACCAGCTCCGCATCGAGCTGCATGACATCGGTCTGATTGGCAGACTGACCGCGCTCCTGGATGTCCAGGCGCAAGGAGGCAAACAACTCGGGCGTGGTGAACTTGCGCAGATCATCGACGTTGCCAGAGTCGTTGGCCGCCTGCATGCGGATAAAGATCATCTTGGCGATGCGGGTGAAACCAGCGGCATCAAAGCCGGCAGGCATCTCTGTAGTCGGCGCGGCACCACCACCCGAAGCCAGTGAGGCAGCAGCAGGCTGCGCCACCGCTTCACGGTACATCGGCGAAGCAGACTGGGGTGCGCTTTGCGCCTGGTAAGGGGCGCCCGCGCCAGCCAACTGAGGCCCGGCCGCAGGCGTTGCGCCCTTGAATCGACGAATCAACCAGCCGACCACAAAAACGGCCACCAGTGCCACCAAAGCCATGGTCAGGAAGTTGCCGAACGCCTCACCCATGCCCAGATGGCTCATCAGCGCAGCGATGCCCAGGCCAGCGGCGATACCGGCAATAGGCCCCATCCAGGAACGCTTGCCCGGCTGAGCGGCAGGCGCCGCTGCCTGAGCAGGGGCTGCCGCATTGGCCTGCTGACCAGGCTTGGCGGCCTGATTCGGTGTGGCATCAGGCGAAGCATTAGGCTGCTTGGCCGGCATCTGGCGCTGCATGCCGCTGGCACGCCCACCGCCCAGGCGCTTGGCCTCTGCATCCATGGGCGCAGACACCATGCCCACACCCGCCATCACCACGGCCAAGGCCGTCAAACCATTCTTCCAGTTCATGGAATTTTCTATCCTTACCCCATCAAGGGGTCGTTGCTAACACGCGCATTGTGCGCGCCTGTTGGGTAGATGGGGGCTGCCCACACAAATTCAACGGTCCTTGACAAATGGCCACACTGGGGATAATGGCGCCATGAGCACCCCTTCCCCTACCAGCATCCCATCAGCCCAGTCCTTCAGCACGCTGCCGCTGAATCCCGCCATGCAGGATAACCTGCAAGCCCTGGGATATCTGGCGATGACGCCCATTCAGGCGGCCAGCCTGCCACTGACCCTTGCCGGGGACGACCTCATTGCCCAGGCCAAGACCGGCAGCGGCAAGACGGCGGCCTTTGCACTGCCCATGCTGCACCGCCTCAACGGCGCCAGCATGGCCGTACAAGGCTTGGTGATGTGCCCCACGCGTGAACTGGCCGACCAGGTCGCCCAGGAAATCCGCCGCCTGGCCCGCTTCGAACCCAACACCAAGGTGCTGACGCTGTGCGGCGGTGCCACCATGCGCCCGCAGATTGAAAGCCTGGCTCACGGCGCGCACATCGTCGTAGGCACACCCGGGCGCCTGATGGACCATCTGGAGCGTGGCACGCTGGACCTGTCCGGCCTGCAGACCCTGGTGCTGGACGAAGCAGACCGCATGCTGGACATGGGCTTCCACGACGACATCGTCGCCGTGACACGCCAATGCCCCAAAAAACGCCAGACGCTGCTGTTCTCGGCCACGTATCCAGAAGGCATCGCGAAGTTGAGCGCCCAGTTCCTGCGCTCGCCCAAGGAGGTCAAGGTCGAAAGCACACATGACGCCAGCAAGATCCGCCAGTTGTGGATCGAGGTAGAAGGCAGCACCCGCCTGGATGCCGTCTCCAGCCTGCTGTTGCACTATCGCCCCGCCAGCACCATCGCTTTTTGCAACACCAAGCAACAATGCCGCGACCTGGTGGACGTACTCACCGCCCATGGCATCGAGGCCATCGCCTTGCACGGCGACCTGGAGCAACGAGACCGCGACCAGGTGCTGATCCAGTTTGCCAACCGCAGCGCCTCCGTGCTGGTGGCCACCGACGTGGCCGCCCGTGGCCTGGACATCGCCCAACTGGAAGCCGTGATCAATGTGGACGTGACACCGGACCCTGAAGTGCACATCCACCGCATCGGCCGCACCGGCCGTGGTGACGCCGAGGGCCTGGCCCTGAATCTGGCCAGCATGGACGAGATGGGCCGCGTGGGCAACATCGAACTGCTGCAAGGCCGTGAGTCGAAGTGGCAGAAGCTGTCTGAACTGACGCCTGTCAGTAAGGACCCGCTGCAGCCGCCCATGGTCACCATCCAGATCCTGGGTGGCAAGAAGGAAAAAATCCGGCCGGGCGACGTGCTGGGTGCGCTCACGGGCGAAGCCGGCTTGCAGGGCAGCCAGATCGGCAAGATCAACGTCACGGATTTCCACACCTATGTGGCGGTGGAGCGGGGCATTGCCGGCAAGGCCGTGGCGCAACTCAACGCGGTCAAGGTCAAGGGCAAGAAGGTCAAGGCCCGGCTGTTGAAGGACGTGCTGGCCGCTGCGGCCCTGGAATCAGGGCGCTGAAACAAAGTGAAAGGTGGGGTGGCATGGGCGCGCTAGGATTTGCGCACCAAGAACAACACGCAGGAGCCCCCACATGACCAGCGCTTTGCTTGAAGACCTGGCCGACCAGAACCTCGCGCACGCCGTGCGCATCCATGCCCGCTGGCAACCCGCCGGTCGGCTGCTTGAACTCAATGGCGTGCTGCTGCATCAGGGCACGCTGCCCTTGCCTCTGCCACATCAGAATTGCGTGATCAGGGTGGATCAGGCCGTGCCACCTGAGCTGGTGCTCAAGCAGGCACAGGCCTTTTTTGGCGGGCAAGCCAATCCGTACGCGGCGATCACCATGAGCCGCCAGGATCTGGACCTGGACGCCTACCTGGACGCCGAGGGCTACACGGCGCAAGCCGACCTGCCCTCCATGCTGGCCGAAGCCCCCGTCGCCATGCCGCCCATTGCTGCTGACTGGCGCATCGACCTGCTTGCCCGTGCAGACGAGCTGCCCGCCTTCGTGGACGTGTGCGCCAAAGCCTATGCCACGCTGGGCCTGCCCGAGGTGTTCACGCCCAGCTTCTTCGTGGATACCGCAGGCCTGCTGGCACCGGATGTCTCCATCGCGCTGGCTCGCCGCCAGGATGGCCTGGTGGGTGCTGCCGCCATGGTGCTGCACACAGGTGATGTCGCCGGCATCTATTGGGTGGGCACCGTGCCCGATGCACGCGGGCACGGCCTGGCCGCAGCGTGTACTGCAGCCGTCACCAACCTGGCGCTGGAACGCGGCGCAAGGGGCGTGGCGCTGCAGGCCACGCACATGGGCGAGCCCACCTACCGCAGGCTGGGCTTTCGCGAGTACGGCCGCATGACGCGCTGGAGCAAGTAAAAATGCACGTGAACGGCCCGGAGCACAACGCCGCTTGTGCAAGTCCAGCGTGGACACCGAAGCGCCCAAACTTTGCCAGGATACCGAGGCAAAAGCCCCTGATTAAAATGAGGCCTCTGATTCGGCCAGTCAGGCGACAATAGAGGGTTGTCCGTATCCGACTTGCCTGGCGCCCCTCAGGCTCCGAAGCTCATGTCCGCCCAGACCACCGCGTCCCCCGTCGCCAAAACCACGCAGCCTGCCGCACCGAAGGCCCCCAAGGCCCTGACCGCTTACCGGCCCTTCTGGGCCAAGCGCTTCGGCACGGCCAAGTTCCTGCCCATGAGCCGCGAGGAAATGACCGAGCTCGGCTGGGACAGTTGCGACATCATCATCGTCACGGGCGACGCCTATGTGGACCACCCCAGCTTCGGCATGGCCGTGATCGGCCGCGTGCTGGAAGCCCAGGGCTTCCGTGTGGGCATCATCGCGCAACCAGACTGGCAAAGCGCCGACCCGTTCAAGGCACTGGGCAAGCCCAATCTGTTCTACGGTGTGGCGGCCGGCAACATGGACTCGATGATCAACCGCTACACGGCTGATCGCAAGATCCGCAGTGACGATGCCTACACGCCTGGCGGCGAAGCCGGCAAGCGCCCGGACCGTGCCTCGCTGGTCTATGCCCAGCGCTGCAAGGAAGCCTACCCGGATGTGCCCATCGTCATGGGGGGCATCGAGGCTTCGCTGCGCCGCATCGCGCACTACGACTACTGGCAGGACAAGGTCCGCCGCTCCATCCTGGCTGACGCCAAGGCCGATCTGCTGCTGTACGGCAATGCCGAACGCGCCATTGTGGAAGTGGCCCACCGCCTGGCCGCCCGCGAGCCCATCGAGCAGATCACCGATGTGCGTGGCACCGCCTTCCTGCGCCGCACGAATGACCCGACGGCGCTCGGCTGGTTCGAGCTGGATTCGAGCGAAGTCGACATGCCCGGCCGCATCGACCAGCACATCAACCCCTACATGACCATGGCCCAGCAGGCCGAGGCCCATGGCGAGACCTGCGCACGCGAAGAAGAAGGCGCGTTCGACCCGCTGAAGGGCCAAGGCGAGGGCCAGGGCAAAGGCACGGCTCAGGTGGATGCGGCATCAGCAGGCGGCCAGATGGACCTGTCCGGCGGCGCCAAGCCCATCAAGCTCGTGGTCAACCCCACGCTGGCAGCCAAGTCAGCGGCCATCAAGGCCAACGCGGCCCTGCCTGAACGCGCTGGTCGCATCGTGATGCCGCCGCGCGAGCGCACCGTGATCCGCCTGCCCTCCTACGAGCAGGTCAAGAGCGACCCGGTGCTGTATGCCCACGCCAACCGCGTGCTGCACCTGGAAACCAACCCGGGCAATGCCCGCGCGCTGGTGCAGGCTCACGCCAACCGCGATGTGTGGATCAACCCACCACCCATCCCTTTGACCATGGCCGAGATGGACCACGTGTTCGATCTGCCGTATGCCCGTAGCCCGCATCCGGCCTATGCCGATGAAACCGGCGGCCACGATGGCCCCACCAAGATCCCTGCCTGGGAGATGATCCGCTTCAGCGTGAACATCATGCGCGGCTGCTTCGGCGGCTGCACCTTCTGCTCGATCACCGAGCACGAAGGCCGCATCATCCAGAGCCGCAGCGAAGACTCGATCATCCATGAGATCGAAGAGATCCGCGACAAGGTCAAGGGCTTCACCGGCGTCGTCTCCGACCTGGGCGGCCCCACGGCCAACATGTACCGCATCGGCTGCAAGTCGCCCGAGATCGAGGCCGCCTGCCGCAAGCCCAGCTGTGTCTACCCCGGCATCTGCAGCAACCTCAACACCGACCATGGCCCGCTGATCAAGATCTACCGCCGGGCACGTGCACTGCTTGGCGTCAAGAAGATCCTGATTGGCTCTGGCTTGCGCTATGACCTGGCGGTGAAGTCGCCCGAGTACATCAAGGAGCTGGTCACCCACCACGTGGGCGGCTACCTGAAGATCGCGCCGGAGCACACCGAAGGCGGGCCGTTGTCCAAGATGATGAAGCCGGGCATCGGCACGTATGACAAGTTCAAGCAGCTGTTTGACAAGTTCAGCGAAGAAGCCGGCAAGAAGCAGTTCCTCATCCCCTACTTCATCGCGGCCCACCCCGGCACCAGCGACGAGGACATGATGAACCTCGCCTTGTGGCTCAAGCGCAATGGCTTCCGAGCCGACCAGGTCCAGACCTTCTACCCCAGCCCCATGGCCACAGCCACGGCCATGTACCACTCGGGCCGCAACCCGCTCAAGGGCATCAGCCGTGATGAAACCCGCAGCGAGCGTGTGGACGTGGTCAAGGGCGAGAAGCGCCGCCGCCTGCACAAGGCCTTCCTGCGCTACCACGACCCCAACAACTGGCCCCTGCTGCGCGAGGCCCTCAAGGACATGGGCCGCGCCGACCTGATCGGCAACGGCAAGCACCACCTGATCCCCTTCTACCAGCCGCAGACGGATGGCAGCTACCAGAGCGCGCGCCGCAAGAATTCGACGGGCGCCGCGGGTGGCAAGACGTCGATGACCGCCATCGGGCGCGCCAGCCACCAGCTGAAAGAAGCCCCCGACCCCAGGCAATTGCCCAAGGTTCAGCCCCGCAAGGGTCAGATCCTGACGCAGCACACCGGTTTGCCGCCACGTGACAACGGCAGCCGCAACGGTCCGGCTGCGCCCAAAGCGAGAAGTGCTGCCGGAACTCGGAAAAAGGTCCGCTGACGCCCACAAATAACTTGATCCAGCACAAATAGCTTCAGGCCTGTGCACGCTTGCCGATATCCCGGTCCAGGACCGGGGCGCCCACATTGGCAGTACCGCCCGGCCTGAACAACCACTGGAGTCAAGTTCTCATGAGGATGAAGCAAGTATTGCTGGGCCTGGGCGTGCTCGGCATGGTGTTTTCAGCGGCCGTCGGCACAGCGGGCTGGCTCGGCGTACACACCCTGGGCGAGCGCATGGACGAATCCGTGATCGCCACACAGGCCACGCAGGCCGCCAGCATGGGTGACATGATGCACGACGCCTTGCGCGGCGATGTGTTCCAGGCCCTGCTGTACGCAACGCAAGGCAACAGCCAGGGACTCGCCCAGGCGCAGAAGGATGCCAGGGAGCATGGCGAAGGTTTCGTCGCCCGCATCCGCGAATTACAGGCGCTCCCACTAGCGCCGGAACTCAAGTCCAAGGCGGATGCCCTGGCGCCAAAGGTAGAGCAGTACGCGCGCACAGGGCAGGAGCTGACCACCCTGGCCGCAAACGATCAGAATGCGGCCTTGTCCAGACTGCCAGAATTCGTCGTACTGTTCGATCAACTGGCGGTAGAACAGCATGGAGCGATCGAAAGCATTGAAGCGATGGCCCACGCCACCAAGGACGCCGCCCACAGCACACGCAGCACCACTTTGTGGACGGTGGCGGCCACCACGCTGACTGGCGCCGGATTACTGCTTGCAGCCGCATTGCTCGTGACACGCTATCTGATGCAGACGCTGGGGGCTGAGCCAAACACTGTGCGCAAGTTGCTGCGCCGCGTGATGGATGGCGACCTGGCCTTGCAGGTGCGCGTCAAACCAGGCGACGAGGAAAGCGTGGTGGCGTCCTTGGCCGCCATGGTTGTACAACTGCGACTGACCGTGGCCAATGTACGCGACAACGCCGACAGCGTGGCCAACGCCTCGGCCGAGGTATCGGCAGGCAGCACAGACCTGTCCAACCGCACGCAGGATCAGGCCGCCGCCCTGGAGCGTTCAGCCTCTGCCCTGGAGCAACTGTCAAGTACGGTGGGACATAACGCGGACAACGCGGCACAAGCCAGCCAGTTGGCTCAAGGTGCCAGTGCCGTGGCTGGCCATGGCGGCGAGGTCGTGACACAACTCGTCTCCACCATGCAGGACATTCACCGCTCATCCCAGAAGATCGCCGAAATCATCAGCGTGATCGATGGCATTGCCTTCCAGACCAATATCCTGGCCCTCAATGCCGCAGTGGAAGCCGCCCGCGCAGGCGAGCAAGGCCGAGGCTTTGCCGTGGTGGCCGGAGAGGTGCGCAACCTGGCCCAACGCAGTGCCGAAGCCGCCAAGGAAATCAAAAGCCTGATCACCTCCAGCGTGGAACGCGTGACCATGGGTGCCGAGCAAGCCGGCCAGGCTGGCAGCACCATGAAGAGCATCGTGGACGCCATCGCGAAAGTCACGGATGTGATCGGCGAGATCAGCAGTGCCAGCCGTGAGCAGACAGCAGGCATCGCGCAAGTGACCGATGCCGTGAGCCAGATGGACCAAGGCACACAAAGCAATGCCGCCCTGGTGGAACAGACGGCTGCCGCCGCAGAAAGCCTGCGCAACCAGGCCGACTACCTGGCCCGTGCGGTGGGAACGTTCAAGCTCAATGCACGAGCCTGAAGCTCGTTCAGCGAGCGAGCCAGACGACCCATGCACCTGCGCACAGTAAATTGAGTGTCAGAGCCAGGCCCACCCCAAAACCAAAGCGCTGACCACCGGAGGTCAGCGCCACCCCGGTTCGGGTCAGCGCATTGGCGACCAGGGCCACCATCAACCCCCACTGCAGATGCGACAGGCTCAAGCGCCCTGCACCGAATAGCGACATCAGGCTGGCCATCGGGGCGTGGGCATCGGCGAGCGCGGCCACAGCGGTCCCCATGAGCAGGCCACCGACGCCTTGCTGCTGCGCCAGGCTGACCAGTACCGCACCACCAACCAGCAGCATCGTGACGCTCACAGCTTCGCGCAGACGCAAGACACCCTGCTTGGCAGCGGCGGCCCCATCTCCCACAGGCTCCCGAGCGCCAGCGCGACGCCACAACAAGGTGCCCAGCATCACAGGCACAGCCATCCCGATGCAAACCAGTGACCAGACCTGGCGAGCGGCATCGACCGACACCAGTGTGGCCATCAACAGCATCTGCAACCAGGTTGCAGCCATCGAGAGCACGCTGGCGCACAGCGCCAGCCGCAGGGGCGCTTGACCACTGCGCAGCAGGCTGCCCATGGCACCGATGGTGGCTGTGCTGGACACAAAACCGCCCAACAGGCCCGACAAGGCCAGGCCCGCGCGGGCACCCAGCAAGCGCTGTCCCACATGGCCTGCAGCCTGCATCAACAGGATCATGATCACCAGCATCAGCACGCGTTGCGCTGACAACTGCCCCAGCCAGGCCACCGGTGCGGCAGGCAGCAAGGGCAACAGCACCAGCGCCAGGGCCGACAGCAGCAAACCATCATGCAGTTCGCGTTCGGTCAACCAGTCAGTCGCAAAATGGTGCAAGCGTTCACGTGCGGCCAGCACGGCGGCCAGCAACACGGCGCAACCGGCGGCCAGCGCAGGCTGCGCCACGGCCAGCATGCCAATCAAGGCGGTAGCCACCAAAGCCAGTTCGGTCGTCAGCCCGGGGTCGCGGGAGCGACTGCGCCAGTAGGACAAGCCCGCCAACCCCGCGACGCCGGCCAGTGCCACAACGGCCAGCGCCAGAGCCAGCATCTGCGCGACCGCGCCCGCCATCGCCGCCACCATGAAGGTGCGCAGCCCGGCGGCCTCGCGGTCATCACCCTGCCCCTTGCGCCGTTCGCGCTCCAGGCCGATGAGCAAACCCGCACCCAGCGCCACGGCCAGGCCCATCTGTTGAGACGACAACAAGCGATCCATGGCGCCAGTATCGCCCGCCATCGGGGTAAGGCCCGATCCAATCGTGCCGAGCGCGGCCGGATCGGGCCCCACCTTGCCTTAAACTCTGGGTTTTTCAGCGCCTGTCGTCCATGTCCGCCGCATCACCCGCGAACGCCTCCGCCCTGTTCGACCTCAAGAGCGCCTCGCTCTCTCTGGAAGCCTTCCTGCTCAAGACCGGGAACATCCAGGCCCTGGGTCAGGCCATGGCGGAACGCTTTGGCGACACGCCCGATTTTTTCAGCAACGACCCGGTGGTGATCGATCTCACCCACCTGGCCAGCTTGGACGCCACCGTCAACTTCGACGCGCTGCTCCAACTGCTCACCCGCTTCAAGCTCAAGCCCGTGGCCGTGCGTGGCGGCACCGTCAAGCAAACTGCCGCGGCGCTGGAAGCCGGCCTGAGCGAAGCGCCTGATGGCCACGCCGCCTCTGCCCGCGTCGAAACCGTGGTGCAGGAAGTCATCAAGGAAGTCGTGCGCGAAGTGCCGGTCGAGGTGCGCGTGGAGGTGCCCACCTCGGTACCCACCATGGTCATCGACAAGCCCCTGCGCTCCGGTCAACAGATCTACGCCAAGGGTGGCGATCTGGTCATCATGGCCATCGTGAACCACGGCGCTGAAGTCATCGCCGACGGCAACATCCATGTGTACGCCCCGTTGCGCGGCAAGGCGATTGCCGGCGCCAAAGGCAACACCCAGGCCCGCATCTTTTCGACCTGCATGGAGCCCGAGTTGCTGTCCATTGCCGGCACCTACCGCACCACAGAAAACCCGCTACCCGCCAACATCAAAGGCAAGCCTGCCCAGATCCGTCTGGAAGGCGAGCGCCTGGTTTTCGACCCGATTCAAATCTGAGGCTCCGGCCTCAACCAGACTTACCTGAAAGGACAGCCATCCATGGCCAAGATCATCGTGGTGACCTCCGGCAAAGGGGGCGTTGGCAAGACGACCACCAGCGCCAGCTTTGCTTCCGGCCTGGCCCTGCGCGGCCACAAGACAGCCGTGATCGACTTCGACGTCGGTCTGCGCAACCTCGACCTCATCATGGGCTGCGAACGCCGCGTGGTGTATGACCTGATCAACGTGATCCACGGCGAGGCCAACCTGAACCAGGCCCTCATCAAGGACAAGCAGTGCGAGAACCTTTACGTGCTGGCGGCCTCGCAAACGCGCGACAAGGAAGCCCTGACGCAAGACGGCGTCGAGAAGGTGCTGAAAGACCTGGGCGAGATGGGCTTCGAGTACATCGTGTGTGACTCACCGGCCGGCATCGAAACGGGCGCGCTGATGGCCATGCACTTTGCCGACGAGGCCATCGTGGTGACCAACCCCGAAGTCTCCTCGGTGCGCGACTCCGACCGCATCCTGGGCATGCTCAACAGCAAGACCAAGCGTGCACAAGACGGCGCCGAGCCCATCAAGGAACACCTGCTCATCACACGCTACAACCCCAATCGCGTGGAAGGCGGTCAGATGCTGTCGCTGGAAGACGTGCACGAGATCCTGCGCGTCAAGCTGATCGGCGTGATCCCTGAATCGGAGACCGTGCTGAACGCCTCCAACCAGGGCATCCCGGCCATCCACATGAAGGGCTCGGACGTCGCAGAGGCATACAGCGACGTGATCGACCGTTTCCTGGGCCAGGACAAACCACTGCGCTTCATCGAAGCCGAAAAGCCCGGCTTCTTCAAGCGCCTGTTCGGAGGCAAGTAAGACCATGGGATTCCTGTCCTTCTTCCTCGGCGAAAAGAAGCAGACGGCCACGGTGGCCAAGGAGCGGCTGCAACTGATCCTGGCGCACGAGCGCAATGGTCGCAGCCACAGCCCCAGCTACCTGCCCGATCTGCAGCGCGAACTGGTGGCCGTCATTTCGAAGTACGTCTCGATCAATCCGGATGACATCAAGGTGTCCATGGAGCGTCAGGGTGACCTCGAAGTGCTCGAAGTCAAGATCGAGCTGCCCGAAACCGGTCGCTGATCTGCCACACATCCCCTCCCCAGGGGAATGTCTTCATGCGCTGGCCCTCCTAGACTCGGATGATTAAACATCCCACATCACAGGAGACCGGCCTTGAAGTCCTTCATTGCACCGGCGGCGGCCGTGTTCATCTGGCTGCTCAGTGAGCTTGTCTCGCCCGCACCCGCTCAGGCCCAATCGGCCGACAACTGCGTGTACGAACGCGATACGGTCACTGTTTCCGGCGAAGTCCATCGCAAACGCCGCAAGGGTGCGCTTGATGATGAGGACGGCTATGTGCGGAGCCGCACCGACACGACCATCATCCTGAAGTTGCAGCATGCCCTGTGTGTGATGCTGCCGGACGACGTCAACCTGGCCCTGCGCCCTCGCCGCATCCACGAACTGCAACTGCTGACAGACGAACGTCTGCCTCGTTCCGCCGAACGGATCAGGCGATTTGAAGGCACTTTGCTGCTCGATCAGGATGGCAGCCACCAGAGGCCAGTGTTGCTGGAAATCAAACAGCCCGACGAAGGCTACAAACCGGTACGCAAACAACGCTGACCCATTGCGCGAACCGGCATTGTTGCAGTGCACAATAGACGCCAGGGCGACACACGCAAGGTTGCCCATTTCAACGCGTCCAAGGAAGGTCAGCAGCCATGCGCTATGTCGTGTTCAACCAGAAAGGTGGCGTCGGCAAATCCACCATCACCTGCAACCTCGCGGCCATCAGTGCCAGCCAGGGCATGCGCACCCTGGTCATCGATCTGGACCCTCAAGGCAATTCCACGCAATACCTGCTTGGGGCCCCCCAAGAAGACGCCGAGGTCAGCGCCGCCGAATTCTTTGACCAGACCTTGAAGTTCAGTGCACGCCCGAAGGGTGCAGACGAGTACACGGTTGAAACCCCGTTCGAGAACCTGCACCTGATGCCCTCGCATCCCACCTTGGACGAGTTGCACGCCAAGCTGGAATCACGCTACAAGATCTACAAGCTGCGTGACGCCCTGGCGGATCTGGCCGATGACTATGACCGCATTTACATCGACACACCGCCTGCCTTGAATTTCTATACCCGCTCGGCATTGATTGCCGCGCAAGGCTGCCTCATTCCCTTTGACTGCGATGATTTCTCTCGTCGCGCGCTCTACACCTTGCTTGACAACGTGCAGGAAATCCAGGCCGATCACAATGAAGACCTGAAGGTATCCGGCATCGTGGTCAACCAGTTTCAACCGCGTGCATCCTTGCCGCAAAAACTGGTTCAGGAATTGATTGACGAGGGTTTGCCCGTTCTGCAACCTTATCTGAGCGCCTCGGTCAAGGTGAAGGAATCACACCAGCAAGCCAAACCCATGATCCATCTGGATCAGCGCCACAAGCTCACGCAGGAGATGATCGCCCTGCACGACGCCTTGGGCTGATAAGCGGGCACGGGGTTACTCATCCGCAAGCCTTACCTCAGTCAGAATGTGCAAGTGGTCTGATTCCTCGCCGGGACCGCCAGCACGCCTGTATCAATCAAACCAAGTTTGGTATCTGCCGCTTGACAGGGCTGCGGTATTGCACATAGATTGCACAGGCGCTAATCTGGCGC
This sequence comes from Aquabacterium sp., assembly GCF_016234775.1. Classification (GTDB taxonomy): domain Bacteria; phylum Pseudomonadota; class Gammaproteobacteria; order Burkholderiales; family Burkholderiaceae_C; genus Aquabacterium. The sequence continues at coordinate 184,018 of NZ_JACRAH010000021.1, forward strand.
CCCCTGCCAAGCATGTCGCTCCGCTGGCAGTGGTATGTCGAGTCACAAGATACTCGCCACGAACGCCATAACTGAATCCTGCCAGTGAATGCGGCAGATGATTCCCGAGCATGCTTGAGGAGCGACCGATGAGTTTTGCGGCCATTTCAAAGCTACAGCGTATTTTGGGTAACCGAGGTTTTACCAACCCCAAACTGGAGCGTGAATTCCAGAAGGGATATCGCTCCTATGGCGTTCGGTTTCTCCATATTTCATCCATGCTGGCGGCCTGCTCCTTCATGGCATTTTGGTTGGTTGACGGTTTAACCGGTCGCCGAGGCGTGCTCGATGACACGCAATTGATCCGGTTCAGCGTGGCCGTTTTGTTCATGGTGTTTGGCCAACTGGTTCAACACTTCAAACGATTCTTCAAACGCCACTACGCCAAGACCAGTTCCTGCCTGGTTTGCTTCAGCGCGTTGACCACAGGCTATATCGCGCACATCGGGCAGATCAATGCGCCTGCCAGTTCCGCCTACTGGACGCTCACCTCCGCATTTGTGCTCGCCACTTTGGTGACCTACGGCTTTGCCCGCCTGAATGCCATCAACACCTTGCTGCTGGGCGGTTTCATGATGGCGGTGGCCCTGGCTTTCGGTGCGGCCGTGCCTGACTTTGATGGCCCGGGTTACCAACGCATGGTGATCCACCTGTTCGCGGCCAACGCACTGGGCCACATGCTCCATCGGCTGTCGATGTCCCGCGAGCGCAAGTTGTTCCTTCAATCACGCCGCAAGAACCGCGTGGCAGACCTGCGTCGCATGAAGGAGCAAGCCGAAGCCGCCGACCGCGCCAAGACTGCCTTCCTGGCGAACATGAGCCATGAAATTCGCACACCGATGAACGGCGTCATCGGTGCCCTGAGCATGCTCAACGTCGACAAACTCACGGAGCGGGACCGCTTGTTCGTCAAGTCGGCACGCGACTCGGCCAAGAACCTGCTCGACATCCTCAATGAGATCCTGGACTTCGCCAAACTCGATGCGCACAAGGTCCGCCTGACGCCCACAACGTTCAACTTGCGCGACACCATCGTCACCGCCTGCGAGTCCTTTCGCGCTGCCGCCCTTCAGAAAGGCCTGCAGATTCGCGGCGATGTCTCTGGCGTGCCCTTTGAGGTCAAGACGCTGACCGCCGACGAGGGCAAGTTGCGCCAGGTGCTGCTCAACCTGATCAGCAATGCAGTGAAGTTCACGCAACAAGGCGAGGTGGTTGTCTCGGCCAGCGTGAACCTGCTGGACAAGCAAAATGCCCAACTGGTCATTGATGTGTCTGACACGGGCATGGGCATTCCCGAAGCGGCGCTGGAACGGTTGTACCAGCCCTTCTATCAGGTTGAATCAGGCACCTCCCGCAGCCATGGCGGCACGGGTCTGGGGCTGGCCATCTGCAAGCAGATCATCGAAGAAATGGGGGGGCAGATCAGCACGCGCAGCGCCATCGGCGTGGGCACCACTTTTGAAATCACCTTGGAAGTGCCCTACAGCACCGTGGAACAAAACGCCACCGACGGTCTGGCCGATCAGATGATGTTCAGGGATTCGGTGCCCCCGCAAGACCAGGACTGGAAACTCACCGGTGATGTCCTGCTGGTGGAAGACAATGAGGTCAATGCCTTCATCGCCTCGATGACGCTGGAGAGCCTGGGCGTGACCTGTCATCAAGCCCGCAATGGCGAAGTCGCCGTGCAGATGTTCAGGGAGAAGGCGTTCGATGTGGTCCTGATGGACTGCGAGATGCCCATCATGGATGGCTACGAAGCAGTCCGGCAGATCCGCGCCATCGAATCGGAAGACACGGCGCGGGAGCGCACACCAGTTGTGGCCCTCACCGCACACGCTTTGACGGGCGACCGCGAAGCCTGCCTGGAGCGAGGCATGGACGACTACCTCACCAAGCCCTTTGACCGCCACATGCTGGCCGTGACGCTCGGCAAATGGTTGCCAATGACCGTGTCCGCCACGGCCACCAGCGACTGATCCATCAGGCGCCGCCCAGGAAGTCGGCTTTGCCGATCTCCACGCCACCGTGGCGCAACAGGTTGTAGGCCGTGGTGGTGTGGAAGTACAGATTGGGCAGCACCCAGCCTGTCAGGTAGGCCTGGCCCTTGAACTCGAAAGTGCGTGACGGGAAGCTCAGCACGATGTCGGCGTCTTCCTTGCCATCGATCTGTTCGGGCGTGATGGTCTTGAGGAAAGCGACGGTCTTGTCGATGCGCGCCTGCAGTTCGGCAAACGTCGCTTCGTTGTCCTCGTACTTGGGCATGTCGATGCCTGCCAGGCGTGCTGCGCCGCCCTTGACCGTGTCCGAGGCGATCTGAACCTGGCGGATCAAGGGGAACATGTCGGGGTAGATGCGCGCCGTCAAGAAGGCGTTCGGATCGATCTTGCGCGCCTCACAATGCGCCGCACCCTTGGCCAGGATGGCCGCCAGGTTGTGGAGGGTGTGGATGGCCACAGGGACGAAGGCCGAGTACATGGACAGGCTCATGAAGCTTCCTCATTGTGTTGGGGGTGGCGCTTTGTACATCGAACAACGCCTTGATGCTCAACCGCGCTTGAATAGGCCCATGAGCTTGCTGCCCAACATGACCACGGCCAGCGCGAGGGCGCCCGCTGCGATACCGGCGACCGCATCCAGCACCACCGGCGCCACCACAGCCAGCACCCCGCCGATAGCTGGCACGCCGTGCACCGCATGTTCGGCCGCCTCCACCACCTCATGTGCGCCAGGCAGACCATGCAGCAAGATGCCACCGCCCACCAGGAACATGGCCGCCGTGCCAACAACCGACAGCGTTTTCATCAACACGGGCGCAGCAGCCAGCAACCCTTGGCCAACGCGACGCCGCAGGGCTGGCAAAGGCCCCTGCCCTTCCATCTGACTGAAGTACAGCCCCACGTCGTCCATCTTCACGATCGCGGCCACCAGGCCATAAACACCCACCGTGATCGCCACCGACACGCCGCTGAGCACCAGCACCTGCTTCATCAAGGAAGCTTCGGCCACCGTCCCCAAGGTGATCGTCACGATCTCGGCTGACAGGATGAAGTCGGTGCGCACAGCACCTTCTATCTTGTCCTTCTCGAACGCCACCATGTCCACCTCGGCGTCGGCCAGCGCATGGGCCAGGGCTTCGCGATGCGCCTCTTCTTCGTGGTCATCACCATGCAGGAAGGGATGCGCCAGCTTTTCAACGCCTTCAAAGCACAGGTAAGCGCCTCCGAGCATCAGCAGGGGTGTCACGGCCCAGGGTGCCAGGGCGCTGATGGCCAGCGCTGCGGGCACCAGGATCACCTTGTTGCGCACCGATCCTTTGGCCACGGCCCAGACCACCGGCAGTTCACGCTCGGCACGAATGCCAGCCACCTGCTGGGCGTTGAGGGCCAGATCGTCCCCCAACACGCCCGCCGTCTTCTTGGCGGCCACCTTGGCCATGACGGACACGTCGTCGAGGACGAGCGCAATGTCGTCGAGCAATACCAGGAGGCTGGATACAGCCATGATGTGGACTCCCTTGAATTCATCGCCTGCGTGGCCGATTGTTGGCCACAGGCAAGGCGTGAATGTTAACGGCTGAGCGGCCGCCGGGAGTCAAGCAGCCTGATCAGGCCGATTCGAAGATGTCGCGCAGTTCTTCTTCCCAGGCCATCTGTTCGTCCACACTGACCTGCAGCCACTCCATGGCAGTAGCACCGTGGACTTTCCAGTCCACGTCCTGCTCCAGGCCTTCGTGGCGGCGCATGTAGTAATCGGCCAGCAAGCCCATGGACACCAGGGTGTTGACTTCCGACTTCGCGCCCTTTTCCCTGAGGATGTCCAGATCGTGGTGCAGGCGAATGGCCGCCGTCACCGAGGGCGACAGGCGCCACACGCGGGCCACCAGGGCACCGACCACCGCGTGATCGGTTTTGTGGTTGGCATTCTCGGTTTCGACGAAGGAGCGATCAATGCGCGCATGGGCCTCGATCAGGGTGCCCAGGTAGCCACGCACACTTTGCGCCATCACGGCCATGCCAACGTGGCAGAACAGGCCATAGGTGTGCGCCAGATCGGTGGACACACCGGGCAATTTGCCCGCCATGAAGGCCATGGCCAGGGCCCGCTTGGTACAGCGTTCCCAGAAGCGCAACAGATGTTTGGAATTGACCTTGATGGCGCGGCGTGCCAGAAAACCGATCATCACCGCGGCCGTGTTTTCCAGGCCCAGGCGGTTCATCGCCTGACCGATGGTCTGAGCAGGCTGGCCGCCAGCGGCGTACAAAGGGCTGTTGGCCGCACGCAGCAAGGCGGCCGACATGGCCACGTCACTGGTGGCGATGTGCGCCACCTCGTTGAGGTCCGGCTCCTCCTTGGCCATGGCGCCCTGCAGGCGGGTCAGCAATGCAGGGCATGGCGGGATCTGGATGTCATGCAAGGGGCCGTTTTTTCTGGCCTTGTCCAACTCCGTGAGGATGTCATCGATGCAGGTGGGCTCGGTGGCGGTGGTCATGGCGGCAGACGTGGGAACGATGGGTATTTATCGGACAAGCCCACCCGTTCTTGAGCCCTGATTCAGGGTGAAATTGGCGACAATTTCAGGGTCAGACCGACCGGTGTCATCGTGAAGGACATCACTTCTGCCGCCTCGCTGCCATCGGGCGTGTCCACGGCCTCAATGCGGAACTGGCTCAGCAAGGTGGCGAGCGCCAGTTTCATTTCGACCAGGGCCAGATATCGCCCCGGGCAGACGCGTGGCCCGGCTCCGAATGGCGTGGACACCCGCTTGGCGCTGCTCGCCTGCGCCGCATCGGCATCCAGCCATCGCTCGGGGGCGAATCTTTCGGGATCCGGGAAGTAGGTGGCATCCATGGCGTCATGGCGTGACACGCACCAGATCATGGTGTCCTTGGGTACCGCCACATCGGCCACCACGGTGTCGCGCAAGGCTTGCACCACGCGAAATGGCGCCACCGGCTTGAGGCGCATGGTTTCGTGGCACACGGCCTCCAGATAAGGCAGTTGCGCCATGTGGTCCATGGTGAGCATCGAGAGATCCGCGCCCACCACATCCCGGGCTTCCTGCTGGGCTTGTTGAAGGACCGCCGGGTTGCGGTGCAGCAGGTAGATCGCCCAGGCCAGGGTGTTGGCGGTCGTGTCCTCGCCGGCCAGCAACATGGTCATGACGTTGCCCGCCACATCGTCATCGGTTACACCGCTGTCGGGCTGGTCTGCAGCCGCGATCATGGCTTCCAGCAGGTTGGTGGGTTGCGCCACGCGAGCGGGGTCGTCACGCATGCGCTGGCGTGCCTGGGCGATGAAATCCTCGATGGCCTGGCTGACAATGGTCAGGCTGTGCGCCAGCTCGCGATCCTTGGCGCGCTTGAACCAGCGCCAGTAAGGCACCAGCGCATTGACCCGGCTGAACAGCGCCGGGAAGATCTTGTCCAGATGGTGCTGGATGATGTCCTCGTCGGACTCCAGCGTGTTGGTCTCGGCGCCAAAGGCCAGGCCCGCGATGGCATCCACCGTGAAGCGCATCAGATCAGCTTGCAGGTCGATGGGCTGATGTGCGCTGGCCGCCTTGATCCAGCGAGCCTGCAAGCGCCTCGACACGCTCAGCAGCAAGGGGAAATAGGCCCGCACATGGCTGGGCGAGAACGCCGACATCACCATGCGGCGCTGGGCGTACCAGACGGCCCCTTCCGCGTTGAACACGCCGGGGTGCAAGCCCATCTCGCGCACGAGCTGATCGAGCTTGGCGGGCCGCCTGAAACCCTCAGGGCGATCACGCATCACCGTGTTGATGAGGTCGTGATCGCGCAGCACCAGCACCTTCGCCGGCCCCAGCCTGGCCTTGAAGATCGGGCCGTAAGCCTTGGCCCAGTCTTCCAGATCGATGTGGATCTGGTTGAGCTGGATCTGCAGGGCATTGCCCACGATGGGCCAGGCCTTGGGGCCCGGCAGATCGGCCCATTGGCGCAAAGGCGCGGCATGGCTGGTGGTGGTGCTCATTGACGCCTCTCTTGAACCGTGGATGGGGCAGGAAGGCGCACATTGTGACCCCGACACGCGGCCAAATACGTACACTGGCGCCCCGGTTGTTCCCTAGGTTTTTCTCTCATGGCCATCCTGCTGGCGCCCATGGAGGGTTTGCTGGACTTCGCCTTGCGCGATGTCCTGACCCGCGTGGGCGGCATAGACCGTTGCGTCTCCGAATTCATCCGCGTGACCGACACGCTGCTGCCGGCCCGCGCCTTCCTGCGCGTGGTGCCGGAGCTTGGCCATGGCAGCCGCACACCGGCAGGTGTGCCCGTGCGCGCCCAACTGCTGGGCTCGGACCCCATTTGCCTGGCTGACAACGCTGCACGGCTGGCCGAACTGGGCTCTGCCGGCATCGACTTGAACTTCGGCTGCCCGGCCAAGGTGGTCAACCGGCATGGCGGCGGCGCGGCCCTTCTGCAAGACCCCGAGCTGTTGCACCGCATCCTGACGGCTGTGCGGCAGGCCGTGCCGGGCGAAGTGCCGGTGTCGGCCAAGATGCGCCTGGGTTTTCACGATGACGACCTGGCCGAAGACTGCGCCCGGGCCATCGAAGCCGGTGGTGCCGATGAACTGGTGGTGCACGCCCGCACCAAGGCGCATGGCTACCGCCCCCCGGCCTACTGGGACCGCATCGCCGACATCCGAACCAGCGTGCGCATTCCCGTGGTGGCCAATGGCGAGATCTGGACGGTAGACGATGCGCGACGTTGCGTGGAAGTGTCAGGCTGCACCGACATCATGCTGGGGCGAGGCATCGTGGTGGACCCGGGCCTGGCACTGGCCATCCTGATCGATCAGGGCTTGCCCATTGCAGGCCAGGCCCAACCTGACTGGCCCAGCCTGCAGCCTCTGCTGGGCTACTTCTGGGAGCTGATCCTTGCTCACGTCGAGCCGCGCGCCCGCACGGGCCGCATGAAGCAGTGGCTCAACTACATGCGCAAGCGCCACCCTGAGGCGCAAGAGGCCTATATGCAGATCCGCACATTGACCGACTCACGCCTGGTGGACCCGATCGTGCGGGCCTGGGTGGGTGACGCCGCGCTGCCTGCGCCTCAGTCCGCCTCGACCATTTCGGAAGACTGACCCAGCACCCAGGCCACGGCTACGCCACCGGCCAGGTAGCTGCGCGTCCTGACCAGGGGGCTGTCGCGGAAGACGGCACCATTGAGGTTGTCATAGCGCATGAAGGCGCCCACCCAGGTCTTGTCGAAACGCTTGCTCAGGCCGGCCACGAACTGCGCCCCCGAATAACCCGCCGTGGCCTTGTAGGCAGGGCGCGCGGCCGTGGCGTACTGGGGCGCCACGTCGTAGAAGTAGGCATGACGGCGCGTGGTGGCATAGATGGGGCCTGTCAGCATGGTGAGGTTCCAGCCTGACAAGCCCGCCACGTTGCGGATATCGAGATTGAGGTTCGGGCTGGCCTGCCAGCCGTCGCTGCCCACGCCGTTGCCCAAAGTGATGCCATAGGTCACGGGCACGCGCATCTTCAAACGGACGCGGTCACCTTCGGACTTGTAGAAATGCACTTCCAGCGCCGGCCCGATCTCGATGGCGCCAGACAGGCTGGGCATGCCACGGCGCGCCTGGTTTTTCACGCTGGAGACAGGAATGCTGCCGTTGAGCCCCAGATCCACGTGAGCCGAAGGCCCCAGATCGATCAGTTCTGCACGCGCGCCCTGACGGTCCGCCTTGATCCAGTCGCCACGGTAAACCAGATAGGGAATCGGGAACAAGTAGGCGCGAGACTCATCCGAGCCCCGGTAATCGGGAAAGCTCATGGCTGCGGCACCCAGGCCCAGCTCCCATTTGGGCTTTTCCTCGGCTTGCACTGACAAGGCCAGGCCGCACAAGAGCAGCGTCCATACACGTTTGGGCATCCCACGCACTCCATTTGAATGATGGCGCACATTCTGACATTCAGAAGCAAGCACAATGGAGGGTTTGCACATCTGCGCGGCCCCAGCCCAGGAAAGAGAACACCCCGATGGCCATCAACTGGTTCCCCGGTCACATGAATGTGACCAAGAAAGCCATCATCGAACGCATGAAGGAGATCGACGTCGTCATCGAGATGCTCGATGCACGGCTGCCGGGCTCCAGCGCCAACCCCATGCTGGCGGAGCTGACCGGCACGCGCCACAAGCTCAAGATCCTCAACAAGCAGGACGTGGCCGACCCCGAGCGCACCGCCGCCTGGCTGGCCTGGTACAACGCCCAGGAAGGCACGCAAGCCATCGCGCTGGATGCCAGCGACACCGCCCCGGCCCAACGCCTGATCAAGGCCTGCCGCGAACTGGCGCCCAATCGTGGCGGCATGGCCAAGCCCTTGCGCGTGCTGATCTGCGGCATCCCCAATGTGGGCAAATCCACGCTGATGAACACCCTGGTGGGCAAGAAGGCGGCCAAGACGGGCGACGAGGCCGGCATCACCAAGATCGAGCAACGCATCAACCTGGCCAGTGATTTCTACCTGTTCGACACGCCCGGCATGCTGTGGCCCAAGATCACCATCGAGCAAGGTGGCTACAACCTGGCCGCCAGTGGCGCCGTGGGCCGCAACGCCTATGACGAAGAAGAAGTGGCGCTGGAGCTGCTGGCCCGACTGAAAGGGCCTTATGCCGCCTTGCTGGCCGCACGCTACAAACTCGATGATGTGGCCGGCATCCCCGCCCTGCATGACGATGTTCTGCTGACTGAGATCGGCCGCAAGCGCGGGGCCGTGATGACGGGTGGCCGCGTCAACCTGCAGAAAGCCGCCGAGATCGTGCTCAACGACTTCCGCAGCGCGATCCTGGGGCCCATCACGCTGGAAACGCCTGAAGAGTTCGCGCAATGGGCTGCCGTGGCGGAAGAAGCCGAAGCGGAACGCCAGCGCAAGAAGGCGGCCCGCAACAAGAAAGGCAGCGGCCGACGCCAGGATGACGACGACGATCAAGAAGACTGACGCCGGCACCCTGTACAACGCTAATCAGATCAACACAGGAGCCTTTCCATGCCCAAGCCCATCCTTTCCGTGATCCGCATGCTGAGCATGGCCATCACGCTGGCCGTCACATGCGCTGCGCAAGCGGCAGGCAGCAAGCCATTCGACTACTACGTGTTGGCCTTGTCCTGGTCGCCCACCTACTGCCTGATGCACAGCCAGGACAAAAATCAGTGCGGCAAAGGCTATGGCTTTGTGCTGCACGGGCTGTGGCCGCAGTACAAGGCGGGCGGCTACCCTCAGTTCTGCCAGACAACAGAAACCTTGAGCCGCGACGCCATCATCTACGGCGTCAGCCTGTTCCCCAGCCCATCGCTGATTCGGCACGAGTGGGACAAACACGGTACGTGCAGCAACCAGAGTGCCCTGGCTTACTTCAAGACCGCAGACCTGGCCCTGGCCAGCATCCGCGTGCCTTCGTCCATGCAGGCACCGGTCAAGCCCTTGTTCATGCCAGCCAAGGCGATTGCATCGGCCATCCAGCAAGCCAACCCCGCGCTGCCCGCCAACAGTGTGGTCGTGAGTTGCAGCGGGCCGGAGTTGTCTGAAGTGCGCGTGTGCATGAGCAAGGACCTGAAAGCCATGGCCTGCGGCAAGGGTGTCACGACCGCCTGCCGCAGCGGCAACATCCGCATCCCATCGGTGCGTTGAGCCTGTTGAATGGCGCCCATGGCTGACACCTGCTATCAACCCAAGGGCATCGTGCCCACAGCCGAACAACTGGCCATCCAGTTGGGGCGCCACAAGCGCGTGATCGTGGAGGCCAATGCGGGTGCCGCCAAAACCACCACACTGGCCTTGCGCCTGGCTCAGGCGCTCGAACGCGGCGCCGATGCCGAGCGCATCCTGGCCCTCACCTATACCGACGCCGCCGTACTGGCCTTGAAACAGGCGCTGGAGCGCATCGGCCTGCCAGCGGCCGTGCGCAACCGCATCAAGATCCGCACCTTCGATGACTTCTGCCGCGCCCGCCTGCAGCATGTGGAAGGCGGCAATGTGCACCACTACGACACGCCCGAACAGCTCAAGCCCTACGTGCTGCAAGCCATCGAGCGCGTGATGTCCAACCCGGACGAACGGCACGCGGACGAGTTTGCCGTCGATGGCAGCGGCGAGGCCATGGTCGAAGGCTTGCTGCAGGCGTTCGCACGGCTCAAGGGCACCTTGCAGTGGTTCCTGGAGGCCGGCGAACAGGTGCTCACACCTGATCTGGCCAACGAACTGGGCTTCGATTACCTGACGCTGCGCACCTTCTGGGCCTACGAGATCCTGCGGCGCGGCGGGCACCCCGATCACCCGGCTTTTCGCGCCCCGCATGACGCCACCTATGACCTGGCCTGCCTGCTGCTGGACGACGAAGCCTTCGTGGACCTGCCGCAACCGCTGGCCATGGGCCTGCATCTGATCCTGGTCGATGAGATGCACGACACCAACCGGGCCATGTTCACGGTGCTGCGCCATCTGTTGATCCAGAACCCGCAAACCGCCTTTGTCGGGGTGGGCGACCGGGATCAGGTCATCCATGCGGTGGCGGGGGCCGATGCCGGCTTCATGGGGGACACCTTCGAGCGTGAAATCGGTGAGGCCGAAAGGCTACCCTTGACCGCCTCATATCGATTCGGACCCAAGCTGGCGGCATCGGTCAGCAGGCTGTCGAACAAACGCTATGACTCGCTGAGCAGCATGGCCACCGACATCCAGGTGGTGGGCTACGACGATATCAAAGACGCACACAGGCACATCATCGAGGTGATCCAGCAAGGCGTTGGCCTGGGCCCCAAGGCCACGCGAAGCGAGCTGGCCATCCTCCTGCGCCAGCCGCATCAATCCGTGGCGCTGGAGAACCACCTGCTCGACAAGGGGGTGGACTACCGCACCAGCGGCTTTGACACCTATTTGATGCGCCCGGAAGTGCTGTTTGTACGCGGCCTCATCGCCTGTGCGCGCAACAGCTTTGCCGGCATCGAGCGCATCGAGACGCGCATGCGGGTGCTGCAGGCCATGCTGACCTTTGCGGGCTCCCATGTCGAGAGCGCACAAGACACGGCAGAGGACCGCGCCAAGGAGCAGCACGAGGCCATCAAGAGCGTGGCGCACACGCCCGAACTGGTCGAGGTGTTCCTGGAGAACCAGATCCTGCGCAATGCAGGCAAGGCCGCGCGCCATCAACTGGAAGCGGCCATCGACATCGCCAGCACCAATGCCACGCATGTGCTGCTGGAGCGCTTTGTGGCGGCCCTGTCGCCGCAGACACTGGCCGCACGCGTGATGGTGCAACGCAGCGACATCGCCCAGGTCAGTGCCAACATCCAGGGCCTGATCGCATCAGCGGCCACGTATGACCATGTCGAATCCTTCTTCCGCGCGATGAACGAGCGCGAGATCCGTCAGCAAGGCATGCGCGGCAAGGACTGCATCGTGCTGTCCAGCATCGAAGCCGCCAAGGGCCTGGAGTTCGATCACGTCATCCTGCCCGGGCTCAACAAGGGCGAGTTCGCCATTGGCGGCAACACCACCGACAACCGCAACCTGCTTTATGTGGGCATGACGCGGGCCCGCCAGCGGCTCACCATCCTGTGCGACCGCCAGCGCCCCAGCCAATACCTGGTGGATGCAGGCCTGATCTGAGGGGGTTCAGGCTTCGGGCAGCAAGGCACGCGCCCCCAGGATCAGGGCCGCAAACATGGACAGCAACTCGTCGGTCAAAGCGGGCACCGAAGGCGGCGTGTCGCCCATGAGCCACTCGCACATGAGTTCGTTGACCGCGCCCACCATGGCCAGGCAGGACAGGCCGTAGTCCCGTTTCGGCAGCAAACCGCTCTGGGCCATGGCGTTGGCATAAGCCTCTATCAGGCCCGCAAATTCGTGGATGACCGCACGGCGGCGGCGGGCCATGTCGGCGCTCACCCCCACCACTTCGACACAAGCCAGACGGGCGTGGCGCGCGTCGTCCGTGTAGGCACGCACAAAAGCGCGGATGGCTTCGTTGATCAGCTCAGTCGGCATCAAGCCTGGGGTCTGCAGGGCGGCCTGCACCTGGCTGCGGGCGTGCGCCACCACCTGCTCGTAGATCGCCAGCAACAAGGCCTCGCGGGTGTCGAACTGCTCGTAGAAGTGCCGGGGCGTGACCTTGGCCTCCGCGCAGATGGCGTCAATCCGTGTGTGCTGGAAGCCCAACGTACAAAACAGGGTCAGCCCGGCTGCCATCAGGCGCTGGCGCCGCTCCAGCAACAGTTCCTCCGCACTGCGCCCCCCATAACCACGCCGAGGCACCCGAGCTTTTGCCCCGGGCTCGGCCATTGGTTTGCGGGATGAGTGGAGCATGTTTGCATTCAGGAAATTTTTCTTTCCTTATACTAACACCATCGACATGCTCGCAGGAGTCACCATGAAGCCAAGCCGTGTTCCCCGTATTCCATCTTGCATCCTGGGTGGTCTGGCGCTGGCGTGCGGCATGCTCACATCGGTGCCAATCAGCGCAGGTGCGGCCACAACCGCGAGCGCGCATGGCACCGAAGCCAGCATGGACGAAGCCGACGCACTGGTCCAGAAGATCAAGGCCGGCACCTTGCAGGCCATGAACGACGACCAACTGATCAAAACCTTCACACAGCTCGCCCCGCAGACCTACTCCGGCTATCTGGATGTGGGCCTCAAGCAGCTCAACGAGTACGAGTTGTGGATGAAACGCGAAGAGCGGCTGAGCGGCACCTGGACCAGTCAGCCCTTCGTCAACTACATCAAATACCGCCACAAGCCCCGTCAGGTCTACATGAAGTGGCTCAAGGAGAGCCCGAAGTCCGGCCAGGAAATCATCTACGACGAGACCAGGCGCAAGGACGCCAGCTATGGGCACCTGGGCGGTTTGTTCAACGTCACCTCGATGTGGACAGCCATTGACGGCGCCATGGCCAAGGGCAACTCCAATCACACCGTGCGCGATCTGGGCATGCAGTCGGTCGTCGCCATCCTGGTTGACAGCTACAAGATGCGCGTCAAGGATGGCCATCCCACCGCCCCCAATCAGATCGAGTTGGCCAAGGTCAACGGCGAACGCACCATCGCCCTGACCTGGGTGACCCCTGCCGGCATGACGGGCGCCTATGCCGCCAAATCCAAGGTCTATGTGAACCTGCAGCAACCCTGGGTGCGCATGATTGAATCGTGGAACGAGCGCGGAGAAATGATCGAACGCATCAGCTTTGACAAGGTCCTGCCCGCCACCTTCACCGACGCCGATTTCGACCCGAAGAACAGCAACTATGCGTTTTGATCGCTGAAGGCGCCAACTTGGGCCCTGGTCATGTGATGATTCGCCCCACTAAGACCAAAGAGAACAACATGGCCCTCCCCCAAGACAACATCAGCATGGCGCTGTTTTGCGACTTCGAAAACGTCGCCCTCGGCGTGCGCGACGCCAACTACGAGAAGTTCGACATCAAGCGCGTGCTGGAGCGCCTGCTGCTCAAGGGCAGCATCGTGGTCAAGAAGGCCTATTGCGACTGGGAGCGCTACAAGGGTTTCAAGGCCGCCATGCACGAGGCCAACTTCGAGTTGATCGAGATCCCGCATGTGCGGCAGTCCGGCAAGAACTCGGCCGACATCCGCCTGGTGGTGGACGCACTGGACCTTTGCTACACCAAGTCCCACGTCAATACCTTCGTGATCATCTCGGGTGACTCGGACTTTTCGCCGCTGGTCTCCAAGCTGCGCGAGAACGCCAAGTACGTGATCGGCGTGGGCGTGAAAAACTCCACCTCCGACCTGCTGATTGCCAACTGCGACGAATTCATCTTCTATGACGACCTGGTGCGCGAAAGCCAGCGCCAGGCGGCACGCCGCGATAACCGCGACCAGCCCCAGCAACGCCGCACGCCCGAGGAAGACCGCCGCCGCCGCGAAGAAATGGACCTGCGTCGCACCAAGGCCGTCGAGATGGCCGCAGAGACCTACGAAGCGCTCGTCACGGACCGCGACGAAGGTGGTCGCGTCTGGGCCTCGGTGCTCAAGGAAGCCATCAAGCGCCGCAACCCCGGCTTCAACGAGAACTACTACGGCTTCCGCACCTTCGGCAACCTGCTGGAAGATGCCCAGCAGCGTGGTTTGCTGGAGTTCGGTCGCGATGAGAAATCCGGTGCCTATGTGTCACGTGGCACAGGCACAGTGGCGCCCCGCATCGAGCAGGCAAACGTGAACGCCACGCAGCCTGCCGAGATGCTGGAAGCATCCAAACCTCAAGCTGCCCCCCAACATCACCAGGATGCGGACACCACGTCAACGACGAACGCCAACGCGAGTGCACAAGCTGATGCGGACAGCATGGCAGCCGCCTCAGAAGAAGAAGGACCATCCACACGCCAGCGTGGTCGCCAACGCAATGGCGGGCGCCAGGCTGCGGCCAAGAATGCCGCCCGCAAGACCTCGCGCCGCAAGGATGATGGGTTGTCTGAATTGAATGTCCAGCAGCACGATGCGCCAGCGACCCCGGCACCAGCCGCTCCCATGGCGCAAGCAGATGCGATACCTGCACCAGCACCTGCCCGCACCAGGAACACCGAGCGCAAGGCCGCCCCAGCCAGGCCCCGCGCAGCCACTGCGGGCAATGAGCCCGCCGACGCACCAGCCCAGGCAGCAGCACCATCCGACGAGGCGCCCGCCGCACGCAAGAGCGCATCACGCTCGCGACGCCCTCGCAAGCCTGCTGCCAAGAAAACGGCGGAATAAGCCAGTCCGCGGCAGCATGATGTGTGAGCGATAGATGAGCCGACATGGCCGCATCGCCACACATCACAGGGAGGACTTCGCCACATGCACACGGCACTCGCCTTGTTGGCACTGATCCCGATAGGTGCCCTGACTTTCACCTTTTGGCGGCGCCAGCGGACGCTGCAGCGCGAAGCCTTCATCCGTCACTTCGCCTTCCCGAAAGGTGTGTTCGGCAAGGTCATCGAACGCCACCCGCAACTCACACAACGGGACATGGAACTGGTCAGCCGAGGGCTGCGCCAGTTTTTCCTGGCCTACCACCGCAGCGGGCACCACTACGTGTCCATGCCATCGCAGCTTGCAGATGAGCTCTGGCACGAGTTCATCCTGTATACACGCCACTACGAGGCCTTCTGTCGACAGGCCTTTGGTCGATTCCTGCATCACACGCCGGCTGTCGTGCTCAAGCAAAGCCAGTTGGGTAACGAAGGCTTGCGCCGATGCTGGCGCTGCTGTTGCCAGGAAGAAAACATCAACCCCCGCAAGCCCTCACGCCTGCCTCTGCTGTTTGCGCTGGACAGCAAATACCAGGTCCCCAACGGCTTTGTGTACGTGGCCGATTGCAGCGGCGTACGGCGCGAAGGACAGGAACGGGACGACGTTGCAGCCGTCTACTGTGGCGGTGACTTCAGCGACAACACGGTAGACGGCAGGACAAGTGGCCTGTCTGACAACGACGGTCCGGGCGCTGATCAAGGTGGCGCGCACGGCCACTCGGGCGGCCATGGCGATGGCGGTGATGGCAGCAGCAGCGGGGGCGACGGCGGCAGTTGTGGTGGCGGCTGCGGCGGCGACTGACTCGCTCAGCACTGAACCAGCGCCAGCGTCATCCCCCTTGATTGAACGCACCTCGGTACAAGTCCTGATGCCGTCCGGATTTCACTGGCTCAACATTGTTATATCGCATAACAATTTACCTGGAGTCAGATCATGTCCACCTCATCGCTTTCTCGCTGTGTCTCCTTGGCCGCCACCTTGTTGGCTGCGTTAAGCACCTCGGCTTGCTACGCAGCCACCGCCACGGCGAAGACGAAATACCCCATCGTGCTGGTGCACGGCATGGCCGGCTTCGACTCGATCATGGGGATCGACTACTTCTACCAGGTGCCCGATGAACTGCGCAAGAACGGTGCCACGGTGTTCGTGGCCTCCGTGTCATCCTTCAATGACAACGATGTACGCGGCGAACAATTGCTCAAGCAAATGAAAGACTGGGCGGCCGCCAAGGGCTACACGAAGTTCAACCTGATCGCGCACAGCCAGGGCGGCCCGACCGCACGCTATGTGCATGGCGTGGCCCCGGGCATGGTGGCCAGCATCACCTCGATCGGCTCTCCGCACGACCTCACCACCATGCAGGCCGACAACACCCTGGGTGACCTGCTCACCAACTACAGCAAGGTGGTGGCAGCCATGGGCAGCGTGATCGGCTGGGCCTCGGGCAACAGCAAGCTGCCGCAGGATCCGGTCGCCTTGCAAGCCTGGGCATCCAACACCGTAGCCTTCAACGCACGCTTTCCGGCAGGCAAACCCATCAGCTATTGCGGCGAAGGTGCCGAGAAGGTGGGCAATACGCTGTTCTATTCGATCACCGGCAATCAGGCTGCCACCAACAGCTGGGACATCTCTGACGCCATCCTCAAGCAAGCCGGCGCCAGCACCCCCGGCGTGGCCACCGATGGCCTGGTGCCGGTCTGCGCCGCGCACTGGGGCAAGGTCCTGCGTGACGACTACCCCTGGAACCACCTCGATGAGATCAACCACGTGCTGGGGCTGGTAGGAAAAGGTGCGCCGGATCCTGTCGCCTTCTACATACAACAGGCCGTGCGCCTCAAACTCAAGGGGCTGTGACGCCGCGCTGCCCACAGGCTTGAGCTGGTGTGCGGCGAGCCCGCCTTCAGCGTCGTGTTGGTATACGCCAGACCACCAGCAAGCCCACCAAGGCCAGGCCGAACAGCAAGGCCACAGCGCCCGGTGGGGCACGCAAGCTCCAGGCTGACAGACTAACCATGGCCAGCATCATGGCGCTGGCCAGCCATTTCACTTTCAGCGGTAGAGAGCGATGGGCCTCCCAGTCACGCACCATGGGACCAAACCAGCGGTTGTGTTTCAGCCAGGCATGCCAACGTGGTGAGGCCTTGGCAAAACAGGCTGCGGCCAGCAAAACAAAGGGCGTGGTGGGAAGACCCGGCAGAACCACCCCCAACACACCCAGACCCAAGGCCACGATGCCGGCCAGCATCAGGGCATAGCGTTGCCATGCCGGGCGGATGTCAGCTCGCAGAGTTGGTTCAGATCGGTCCATGATGTTCGAGATACCCCTGGAAACGCCGTGTCACGGGCCAGTCATGAAGCTAGTGCAGCATGCGGATCACCGTCATCCTACCCGCAAGCAGTCCCATGACTTTCCCGACTTTTCCCGCGCTCATCCGCCGCGCGTGCACCACGGCACTTCTGCTGACCACACTGTCCGCTCAGGCAGGCGCACTGGACAACATCACCAAATCCTGGACCTATCAGCACAGCAACACTGGCGGCTTCCTCTCGGAGATTGTGAGCTTCGACAGCGCCACGAATACCGTGTGGGTGTCCGGCGTGGCGGGGGTGGACGTCCTCAACGCCCAGACTGGCACATTCCTTGAGCGCATCGACACGTCGGCATGGGGCTCGATCAACAGCGTGGCCATCCACAACGGTGTGGCCGCTTTCGCCATCGAATCGAGCACGCGCACCAATTCCGGCGTGGTCAAACTGTTCGATACCGGTACGCGCACCTTGCTCAGCGGCACGAACACCATCACTGTCGGCGCCCTGCCCGACATGTTGACCTTCACCAAGGATGGCAGCAAGTTGCTGGTTGCCAACGAAGGCACCCCCGGCACCTACGGTACGCGTCTGACTGACTCAAACGGGCATCGCAACTATGGCGTCCCCGCACTGGATCCGGTCGGCAGTGTCAGCATCATCAACATGAACACCCGCACGGTGGCCCACACCGCCACGCTCGCTGGCGTGCCGCAAAGCGGCACCCACATCCGCGCCAACACGGGCATGGATTTCGAGCCTGAGTACATCGCGGTCAACAAGCAAGGTACCGAAGCCTACGTCACGCTGCAAGAAGGCAATGCCATGGGCGTGCTGAATCTGCAGACCGGCGGCTTCGAGAAGGTCATCGGACTGGGCGCCAAGAACTTCAGCCTGCCCGGCAATCGCATTGACCCACTCAACAACGACACCACGAACTCGGCACCTGCCACGCTCATCTCCGTCAATGCCAAAGGCCTGTACATGCCCGACGGCATCGCGGCTTATGAAGCCGGCGGCAAGACCCTGGTCGTGATGGCCAACGAGGGTGACTTCCGGGAAGATGACGCTGACCGCTCGGCGGCCAGCAGCTTCGGCGCCACTTCGCCGCTGAACGCCTTGCGTGTGTCCAACACCGATTCGTCCACCGGCGATCTGTATGCGGCAGGCGCGCGGTCGTTCTCGATCCGAGACTCACTGACCGGCGACATCGTCTACGACAGCGGCGAGATCCTGGACCGCGAGGCCATTGCACGTGGCATCTACGATGACAACCGCAGCCGCGACAAGGGTGTCGAACCCGAGGGCGTGGAAATCCTGGAGATCGACGGCCGCAGCTACGCCTTCATCGGTCTGGAGCGCACCCGCAAGGCTGCCGTAGCCATCTTCGACATCACCGACCCGGCCAACAGCAGCTTTGTCGACATGCTGGTGTCCGATGGTGACCTCTCGCCCGAAGGACTCAAAGGCTTCGTGATGAACGGCAAGGTCTTCCTGGCCTTCTCCAATGAAGTATCGAACACCACATCGATGTACCAACTGGCCGCTGTTCCAGAACCTTCGACCTACGCCCTGGCACTGAGTGCACTGGGCCTGATCGCTGCGGCCAAGGTTCGCCGTCGCCGCTGAGAAGCAATGCGCGACAGGATCGGCACCTGTCGCGCCAGTCAGACAGACAGACCGAGCCAATCGCGCGGCGACATGCCCACTCGCTGGCGAAATACGCGAGACAGCGCCGATGGATTGGCATAACCCAACTCATCGGCAATCTGCTTGATGGATCGCCCGGCGCGCAGTTGCGATTGCGCCAGGCTCAAGCGCCACTGCGTGAGGTAGTCAGCCGGGGTGTCGCCCACCTCCTGCTTGAACAAGGCCGCGAAGGCACTGCGCGACATGCCAGCGCTGGCGGCCATGCTGGCCAACGACCAGTTCAAACCAGGCTGCTCCTGCATGGCCACCAAGGCCTTGGCCAGGCGAGGCTCGGACAAACCATTGAGCAGGCCCGCGCTGACGCCACCTTCCTGAGGGTGGTCGAGCAACCAGCGCAGCAGTTGCAGCAGCAGCACCTCAAACAAGCGGTCTGCCAGCAAACGCTGACCACAGCGCACGCGCTCCGACTCGCCGAACAGCAAAGCCAGCGTGTGGCTCATCTCGCCCATCTGCGACAAGGGCAGGATCAGCAGGGGCGGCAACGATCGGGCCAAGGGATGCATGGCTCCGCCGTCAAAAGCCAGGGTCGCGCAGGTGAAGTCACTGCCTTCTTCGGGCGCGTTGTGAAAGTCATGCGCCAGTGGCCGCGGATAGAAGATCAAGGCGGGCTCGTTCACCTGCACCTTGCGCGGCGCACCGCTGCGGGCCTTGTGCGTCACGGTCATGGTGCCGCGGCGCATCACATGCAAAAAGCCCAGGCCCGGCTCAGCCGCAAAGTGCGTGACGCCACACAAAGGCCCGTTGTGAAACAGGTGCGCCCGCACACTGAATCGCTCCAGCAGCGAAGACAGGCGATCCAGCGCTGGTGTTGAAGCAGGCTCCATCATGGACGATATGGTTTGTTTCGTGGACGAAATGAACCCCATGATACAGACCTGAGCGCGACACTTTCCTTCAGCACACCGATGTGCGCCACGCCCACCAGGGCATCAACCGGCATTCAGCCAGGAAAGGAAACACCATGTCTCGCCTCCCACTGCATCACACCGCCCAAGCCCCCGCCCATAGCCAGCCCCTGCTTCAGCAGATCCAGCAAGCCTTTGGCACCGTGCCCAATATGTTCAAGGCCGTCTCGAACTCACCGGCTGCGCTGCAAAGCATGTGGGGTTCGTTTGGCGCCCTGGGTGGTGGCAGCATCGACGCCCAGTTAGGTGAGCAGATCGCCGTGGCCGTGGCCGACCGCAATGCCTGCGAATACTGCCTGGCTGCACACACGGCCCTGGGCCGCAAGGCCGGCGTGTCATCGCAAGACATGCAGGCTGCACAACAAGGCGAATCGGCCAACCCACGAACCGCCGCCGCCTTGCGCTTTGCACTCAAGCTGGTCAACGACCGTGGTCAGGTGACGGACCATGACGTGCAGGCACTGCGCGAGGTCGGGTTCAACGATGGACAGATCGTCGAGATCCTGGCGCATGTGGCACTTAACCTGTTCACCAACTACGTGAACGTGGCGTTTGCCGTGCCGGTGGACTTCCCTGCCGTCCCGCTGAGCCGCAAGGGCTGATCCACCAAAACAAAGGGCGCCTTGAGCGCCCTTTGTTCATATGCGGATACGTAAACCGACCATCACTTTGCCCAGTTGCCGTCCTTCATGCCCGTGATCTTGTTGAACACGGGTTTGCCGGCCGCGTGGTCCAGGCGATCAGCCACAAAGTAGCCAAAGCGTTCGAACTGGAACTTCTGGTCAGGTTGAGCCTGCGCCAGTGAAGGCTCGACGTAAGCCGTCACGATCTTCTTGCTGTCAGGGTTCAGGCTGGCCTTGAAGTCCTTGCCACCCGCATCAGGCTGGGCTTCGGTGAAGAGGCGGTCATACAAGCGCACTTCAGCAGCCACGCCATCGGCCACACCCACCCAGGTGATCGCGGCCTTGACCTTGACGCTGTCCGCGCCGGGTGTGCCGCTCTTGGTGTCGGGCACCACGGTGGCCAGCACCTCGGTGACCTGGCCATTGGCATCCTTGACGCAACCCGTGCACTCGATGACATAGCCGCCCTTGAGGCGCACCTTGTTGCCGGGGAACAAACGCTTGTAGCCCTTGGGCGGCACTTCTTCGAAGTCCTCGCGCTCGATCCACACTTCCTTGCCGATGGTGAACTGGCGGTGTGCGGGCTCGGGCGTGCCTTCGGGCGGATGCGGCAAGGCGGGCAGAGAGCAAGGATCCAGGTGGCCAGCGCCCATCACCTCGTCCCAGTTGGTGAGCACCAGCTTGACCGGGTCCAGCACAGCCATGCCACGGTGGGCCTTGTGCTCCAGGTCGTCACGCAGGGCAATGTCCAGCGTGCTGTAGTCGATCCAGCTATCAGACTTGCTCACGCCGATGCGCTCGCAGAACAGATGGATGGCCTCGGGTGTGTAGCCACGGCGGCGCAGGCCCACGATGGTCGGCATACGGGGGTCATCCCAACCTTCCACCACGTTCTCGTCCACCAACTGTTTGAGCTTGCGCTTGGACGTGATCACGTAGGTCAGGTTGAGGCGGGCAAATTCGTACTGACGTGGCGTGGGCTGCTTGAGCAAGCCGCCTTCGGCCAGTCGGTCCACCAACCAGTCGTAGAACGGGCGCTGGTCTTCGAACTCGAGCGTGCAGATCGAGTGGGTGATCTGCTCCAGCGCGTCTTCGATGGGGTGCGCGAAGGTGTACATCGGGTAGATGCACCACTTGTCGCCCGTGTTGTGGTGGGTGGCGCGACGAATGCGGTAGATGGCCGGATCGCGCATGTTGATGTTGGGTGCGGCCATGTCGATCTTGGCGCGCAGCACCATGCTGCCGTCAGGGTGCTGGCCGTCGCGCATCTCGCGGAAACGGTTCAGGTTCTCCTGCGGGGTGCGCGTGCGGAAGGGGCTGTCCTTGCCAGGCGTAGAGAAGTCCCCGCGGTTGGCGCGCATCTCTTCGGGCGTCTGCTCGTCCACATAGGCCAGACCAGCGTCAATCAGGTACTCGGCGGCGCGGTACATGTGGTCGAAGTAGTTGCTGGCGTAGTACAGGTGGCGCTCGGCCTTGCCATTGAAGTTCGAGTCCCAGCCAAAGCCCAGCCACTTGACGGCGTCCAGGATGGCGTCGACGTATTCCTGCTCTTCCTTCTCCGGGTTGGTGTCATCAAAGCGCATGTGGCAAATGCCGCCGTAGTCGCGCGCCAGGCCGAAGTTCAGGCAGATGCTCTTGGCGTGGCCCACGTGCAGGTAACCGTTGGGTTCCGGCGGGAAGCGGGTGCGGATCTTGGCGGGGTCTGGCTGGCCCTGTTCGTGGTGAGCGGCATCACCGGGCGAGCCGGCCCAACGGCGGCTGGCATAGGTGCCCTGCTCCAGATCGCGGTCAATGATGCCGCGAAGGAAATTGCTGGGTTTCGAGGGAGTGTTGTCGTCAATAGGCGCGTTCATGCCTCGATTCTATCGACCCCCTTGCCTGCGTGATCCGCCGAGGTCTTCATTCGGGTTCGCCCGGTTGGCTTTGTTATGCAAGACAACTATCTTTGCGATAAAAACATAACGAACACCATTCCATTAAACGCATTACAGGAGCACCGCATGCAAGTTGGAACAAAACACGTCCTCAGCCGGCTGACACTGGCCACATGGCTGATCTGCGCAGGGGCCTCGGCCATCGCCGCAGCCCCGCAAGCCGCCATCACAGCCAGCCCGGCCACACCGGGTTACGGTGACCGCGCCGATGTCGATCACCTCGATCAATACGGCTTCACCGAGCGCGAATTCATCATCTCTGGCCTGGCCCGCAAGTTCAAGGGCGTGGGCACACTGGGCAGCGATGGCAAGTGGGCCGCCAGTGTGGTGTCCAGCAACACGCCGTACAACACGATGATGATCGTGCGTAGCCCTTCTGATCCAGCCAAATTCAACGGCATCGTGATTGTGGAATGGCTCAATGTCAGCACCGGTTACCCGCTGGATGTGGACTGGGGCATGGCGCACGAGGCCATCCTGCGCGAGGGCTATGCCTATGTGGGCGTGAACGTCCAGAAGGTGGGCATCCAGGGTGTGCAAAAGCTCACGGCCTATGGCGATCGCTATGCCGCCGGCAGCATCCCCAGTGACGACATTTCTTACGACATCCTGTCGCAAACAGCGCAGGCCCTGCGTGACCAAAATGACCTGATTCTGGGTGGCCTGCGGCCTCACAAACTGATCGCCAGCGGACACTCCCAATCAGCGATGCGCATGATGACCTACGCCAACGCCATCCAGCCGCTGGACAAGGTGTTTGACGGCATCCTGATCCACGGCCGACTCAACAGTGGCGCCAAGATGGCTTCATCCGACAACATGCCCTCGCTGGCAGCCGTGCGCAGCGACACCAACGTGCCGGTCTTTCTGATTCAGTCGGAAATGGATGTGGCGGTCGCGGGCGGCACCTCCAGACAGATCGACACGGACCGCATCCGCCATTGGGAGGTGGCCGGCTCGGCCCATGCAGATCAATACCTGCTGGACAGCATCGGATCCGTGAGCGGGCGAGAAGTTGGCTGGACACCACCCGAATGTGGCAGCCCCTACAACGCCATGCCTTTTTACATGGCCCAGATCGCTGCCTATGACCACCTGAAAAACTGGATGCTCAATGGCAAGGTACCACCTGTGGCGCCACGCATGCAGCGCGACTGGTTGGGCAGCGTCAAGAAGGACGCCAACGGCAATGCCGTCGGGGGTTTGCGCCTGCCCGAGATCGACGTGCCCATTGCCAAGTACGGCCACGCGAACTTCACGACCGGCTCACTGGCCTTCCTGGACTTGTTCGCTTGTGTAGCCGGAGGCAATACCAATTATTTCTCGGCCACCAAGCTCAAATCGCTGTACCCCACTCACGCCGACTACGTGAGCAAGTACAAGGCCGCCGCAGACGCTGCGCTGGCCAAGGGCTACATCCGGCCTGCCGACTACCTCCAGGCACTCAAACGCGCACAGGCTGCACCCGTACCGCAGTAAAGCCCCAGGGCCCGAGGGGTGCCATACCCTCCGGCCCTTCTGTTAAACGGATTTCAAACAAACGTTCGACGTTGTACATAGGAGAAATATCACCGTTTCAAACACCCCCCATTTGAAGGGTTGAGCCAAAACGCAAGGGTTGCCCCTCTCGGGCAAGGCTGTGGGCAAACGGAAGAATCAAGCCCATAGACAACGTCAAACGCCACCCGAAAGTCGTCACCATGCTCACCACCCGCTACCAGAAGGTCAACACGCTGAGTGTCGTGGACATCGCCCGCATGCACGAGTTGTTCGAGGCGAACTACGCCTACAGCCCGCTGTCGACCTTCATCAGCGACCTGGAAAAGAAGGATGGCGCCTTCATCGTGCGCCACAAGTCGACTCAGGAAATCGTGGGCTTCTCGACGTTGGGCATCTACACCTTCAAGCTGGGCGGCAAGCAGGCCAAGGGCCTGTTCAGCGGCGACACCATCATCGACCGCAACTACTGGGGTTCACGTTCTCTGCAAAAGGCGTTTGCATTCAAGCTGTTCTGGGAAGCGCTCAAATCGCCCCTGACGCCGCAGTACTGGACGCTGATCTCCAAGGGCTACAAAACCTATCTGCTGCTGGCACGCAACTTCCCAGATTTCTACCCCAAGCGCGGCGGCACGGCATCAACGGATCTGCAAGAGCTGGTGATCGAATACTGTGAAGCCATGTTCCCCGGCAAGCTCGATCAAGACAAGATGCTGCTGGACTTTGGCGACGGCGCCAATTGCCTGAAGGACCATGTCGCCGAGATCACCGACGACATGCGCGCAGATCCGGACATCGCCTACTTCGAACAACGCAACCCGACCTGGCAGCGCGGCACCGAACTGCCCTGCATCGCGCGCGCGGACCTCAAGACCTTCCTGACCTATATCTGGCCTTTCATTGTCAAGGCCTGGAAGGGCAAGCCATCGGGCACCACACAGGCAGGGCGTCAGACCCGCACGGCTTGATCGACAACCCGCAACGCGCCGAAGCGCCTTGGCTCACATGGCCTTGAACAAATGCGCGTACAGACGGCTGACGGTCAGCTTGTCTGCATGCCCCTTGAGCGTCAAGGTGTAGCGGCCCGTTTCCTCCCGGCGTGCGGTCGCAATGGCATCGGCCTTCACCAGCGTGCTGCGATGGACCTGCCAGAACTGGCCTGCGGGCAAGCGCGGCGCCAGCTCCTTGAGCGACATGCGCAGCAGGTGTTCTGACTGCGCCGTGACCGCGCGCACGTACTTGTCGGCCGCCTCGAAGTAGATCACCTCGTCAACCGGAACCATGTGCAGGGTCTGGCCCTGGCTGGCTTGCAGCACGCGCAATGGCGGCGGCATGTTGCGCTCGTCGGAGCGGGGTTTCTCGGCCTGAATCAAGGCGCGCAACTGGGAGATGATGGGGGCCATCATTGGCTCAGCCGCATCGTCCTCTACTTGGCGTTTCAAGGCGAGTTGCAGGCGCTGACAGGTGCGCTCCAAACGTGATGTCTGCACCGGCTTGAGCACATAGTCCACGGCCGCGTGCTCGAAGGCATCCAGCGCGTGCTGATCGTAGGCCGTCACGAACACGATCAGCGGCAGCGAGGCCTCGTGGCCAGGCCAGTCTTCCGAGATGGCCTGCGCCGCCTCCAGCCCGCTCATGCCCGGCATGCGGATGTCCAGAAACACGATCTGCGGCCGCTTCTGCAGGGTCTCCTGCACGGCGGATTGACCGTCCGGCACCTCCGCCAGAACCTGCAGATCAGGCCAGAGTTGCTGAAGCTCCTGGCGCAGTGAGGCGGCCAACAAGGGTTCGTCTTCGGCAATCAGGGCGGTGGCTTTCATGCCGGTGTGTGCTCCAAGGGTCATGAACAGGGGCAGCTCAAAGTCACGACCGTGCCGCCTTCAGGGCGGTCTGCGAGTTGCAGCGAGGCGGCATCGCCCCAGGTCACCGCCAGCCGCTCCCTGACTTGCTGCAGGCCGAAGCCCGTTCCAGGGCGGCCTGATGCCGATTCGCCTGCAGCCCGGCCCAGCCCCGTGTCCAGCACGGTCACCTGCAACTGGCAGCCATGGCGGCTGGCTTCCACCCGCAACTCACCGCCGTCCAGCTTGGGCTCCAGGCCATGCTGAATGGCGTTTTCAACCAGGGGTTGCAGGAGCAGCGGCGGCACCATGCAGCCGCGCAAGCTGTCTGGCAGCATCAAGTGCACGCGCAACCTGGCGCCCATGCGGACCTGCATCAAGGCCAGGTAGTCCGACACGCGATCGAACTCATCGGACAAGGGATGAGCGGCCTGCCTGCTGGCGCTCAGGGTGGCACGCAGAAAACTGATCAGGCTGTCCAGCATGGCCTGGGCTCTGGCCGCGTCCATCTGGATCAACACGCGCAGATTAGCCAGGGTGTTGAACAGCATGTGCGGCTCCAGTTGAGCCTGTAGCAAGCGCAACTGGCTTTCCGCCGCCAAACGGCGCGCGGCTTCAGCCTCTTTCAGACTCAGGGCGACCCGCTCGCGGGCATAGAAGACATAGCTGACCACCAGGGTCACACCCAAGGTCACCATGGCAGCCACGGGCCAGGCGGTCTGGCTTTGGGTCATGGCACTGCGGTAACCTGGCAACCAGCCCATGCCCAGTGCCAGCCATTGCGCCAGCCACGCGCCAGACCACATGCCCGCCAAGGTGCCCAGCACCACGCACGGTCCCATCCAGCGCCAACCCGGCCAGTGCGGCAGGGTGCCGTCCGGTGCGGGCTCGGCCTGCCGGGCATCGAGGCCCATGCGACGCCAGCGCCAGCCCGACACGATGGCCCGGCTCACGTCTACATGGAACCAGCAGGCCACGCCCACACAGAGCGAATCCAGGAAACCGATCCACATCTGCCCGCGAAGCATACCCATCAACACGCCCACGCCAGCGCTGGCCAGCAAGGCCATCACGCCACGCTGCCCGAACGCCCGCACAGAGTTGAAAGATGAAGGAGATGCCAAAGCACGTTCAGACGATGCCATGGGCTGCAATTGTGAACGAGCCTCGCCAGCAGGCAAGCCCCTTGCGACAAACCGCCCGACGACGATCCTCAGCGGGCTGGCGCGGGCGATTAAACGCCGCCCGACGCAGCGGTGGCCGCTTTCGTCGCCGCTTCAGCACCCTCACGGGCGCGCTCGGCATAGCGGTTGAAGCGCCAGGATGTGGCGTCCAGCGTGATGCGGCGCCAGGTAGCCCGCTTTTCGAACGGCGTCATCTCGGGCCACAGTTGCACCTCGTCAAAGGTACGGCCACAGCCCTTGCAGATGTCATCGCCCTGGCTGGTCGAGCAAATCGCGATGCACGGGGTATCGGGTGTGGTGTCGTACCAGGCCAGCCAGGCCTGGCGGGCTGCCACGGGCATGGTGACGTCATCACACACCGTCTCGCGGTAATACACCATGAGCGCGTACACCTCGGCCAGCGACTTGACTTCGTCGCACAAGCTGATGCCATCAGGCGAGGGCCGTTGGTCGCGCCACCAGTTGATGGCCGATTCGATGTCGGTGATGTGGATGCCGGCCATGATGTGCGTCAGCTCAGCCCTTGGCGGCCTTGCTGGCTTCCTGCTCGGCTTCATGCGCTTGCAAGGCCGTCAACGCTGCCTCTGCCATATCACGTGCCACACCCTCAGCCAGGTTCACCGGGGCCTCGCCCAGCACCACGGCACCTTCAGCCTTGAAGCGCTTGACCCACGCCCCCGCTTCACGGCCTTCGGCAAAGGCCTGGCTTTGCAGCAGCAAGGTGCCATCGGCTGCCGTCAGCTTGAAATAGAACTGGCCGTCTGACTCGCGGTATTGCTTGAAAACGGGCACATCAGCCTTCACGGCCTGCACCTTGGCCACCTTGGCTTGAGGCACCGCCACCATGGCGCGCAAGCCCACGGCCTGACGCAACTCGGTCAGGAAGGGCGTGGCCACGGCACGTGCCTTGGCAGCACCGGCCTGCAACACGGCTTCGATCTGCTCGGGATGCGCCACCAGTTGCGCATAACGTTCGCGCATCGGGCCCACATGGTCTTCGATCAGTTTGACCACACGTTGCTTGGCCTCGCCCCAGCCCAGGCCGGCACGCAGGTCGGCATGGAAGGCGGCACGCGTGGCGGCATCGGCAAAGGCATCGTGGATGGTGACGAGGTGCGCGCTCTCAGGGTCCTTGGGCTCGCCAGGCAGGCACGAGTCCGTGACGATGCGGGCAATCGCGTCCTTCAGGGCCTTGGGGCCGCCGTCGAACAGGGGCACGGTGTTGTCGTAGCTCTTGGACATCTTGCGACCGTCCAGGCCCGGCAAGGTGGCCACACTTTCTTCGATTTCGGCCTGCGGCAACACGAACAGCTCGCGGCCCTTGCCGAAGGTGTGATTGAAACGCTGAGCCACGTCCCGCGCCATCTCGATATGCTGAACCTGATCGCGGCCCACAGGCACACGGTGCGCGTTGAACAGGAGGATGTCGGCGGCCATCAGGATGGGATAGCAGTACAGGCCCATGGTGATGCCCGCATCCGGATCCTCGGCATTCACGCCATTGGCATCCACCGCCGCCTTGTAGGCATGCGCCCGGTTCATCTGGCCCTTGGCCGTCACACAGGTCAGCAGCCAGTTCAGCTCGGTGATCTCGGGCACATCGCTCTGGCGGTAGAAGGTCACGCGCTCGGTGTCCAAGCCGGCGGCCAGCCAGGTCGCGGCGATTTCCAGACGCGAACGCTCGATGCGGTCCGGATCGTCACACTTGATCAGCGCGTGGTAATCGGCCAGGAAAAAATAGCTCTCGACCCCGGCCTCGCGGCTGGCGGCAATGGCCGGACGGATGGCGCCCACGTAATTGCCCAGGTGGGGGGTGCCGGTGGTCGTGATACCGGTGAGAACGCGTGCGGTCATGGCTGGCTGGTCGACTGGTTGACGGCTTGTGGAAAGCGATGATTTCGAATGGAGAAACGAAAACGGGAAAGTGCCGAATTGTAGGTGCCCGGCCACGTGCGAGGCACATTACACTGTCGCCCGCATGAAGAACATCGTCATCCTGATCTCCGGCCGAGGCTCCAATATGGAAGCCATTGTGGACACCTGCGCCAGCGAGCAATGGCCCGCCCGCATCGCGGCCGTGGTCAGCAACAAGGCCAGCGCTGGCGGCCTGCAGTTTGCCGCTTCGCGCGGCATCGCCACGGCCGTGCTGGATCACAAGGCCTTCGAGACACGCGAGGCGTTCGACGCCGAACTGGCCCGCGTGATCGACGGCTACGCGCCCGATCTGGTGGTGCTGGCCGGTTTCATGCGTATCCTGACAGAAGGCTTCGTGCGCCATTACGAAGGCCGTTTGCTGAACATCCACCCTTCCCTGCTGCCGGCCTTTCCAGGCCTGCACACGCACCAGCGTGCCATCGAAGCCGGCTGCAAGCTGGCCGGCGCCACCGTTCACTTCGTGACGCCAGAGCTCGATCACGGCCCCATCGTGGCCCAGGCGGCGGTGCCCGTCCTGAGCGAGGACACAGAAGGCAGCCTGTCAGCCCGGGTGCTCAAGCAAGAACACGTGATCTACCCGCGTGCCGTGAAATGGTTCGTGGAAGATGCCCTCACCCTGCAAGGTGGCCTGGTGACGCACAAGGCAGGCGCCCCGCAGTTGATCGTGAGCGCCTGAACGCCGAGGCGCCGCCCATCAAAGCGGCCCCAACAACGAACAATGCCCACGTGGACGACTCAGGCACGGCGCTCACCACGACGTTGTCAAGGTGAACGGTTTCAATGGGGCCATTGCCTGCCTCCATGTTGATGTCCACGCGCTGCAGGTTGGCCACAATGCTCGCAAACATGCCTGGCTCAACGCCCCATTCGCTGGCGTCCAGCTTCAAGCTGTAGGTCCGCCAGTCCGAACCTGGCTCGCCGGAAGGCACAAGGTCCAGCACCACACTGCCTTGACTCGAAATCAGGGAAACCGCACCGAACTCCGGCCAGTACGAGGAGATGGGCAACGCCAGCCTGGCATCAAACGAGAAGGCCCCCCCCAGATAAGGCAGCCATCCACCGGCCACCGCACTCTCCGGAAGGCTCAACATCACATTGGTGGCATCCGTCAGATCCTGGATGCGCAAGTATCCCGCTGACTCGTGCGCCAGCATGCCCGCCGCATCGCCATTGATAGAAAACCCCTGCGCATCGGCATCAAACGTGTAGCGCAACTCAGCGTGAGACAGACATGCCGCCCCGGAAAGGGCCCCCGCCCACAACAACCGATACAAACCATTCATGCTGAGACTCCTTGATTGAATATCTCTAGGGACGAAAAGTCTAAAAGCTGGCACGTCGATTGGAAAGCACTGTTACTGTCTCTGATAACCTTTGCGGCCGTTGAAACAAGGGAGCCGCCATGAGAACAAGCACATTCAGCATATACCGATGGTTGATTCAAGTCACATTGAGCGCCGTGCTGTGCACCGCCATGGCCACCGCCATCGCCGACGAGCACCAATCTGATACCGCCCAGAGCAATGCCCACCAGGCCGCCATCGCAGAGGCCTCCAAGGCCATGCAGGCCGCCCAGATCAGGGGACCTGCCGAGATCAAGCTGCGCGATCAGGCCACCCTCAAGCTGCCTGCCGGCTACATCTGGGTGCCGGAGCCTGCCGCCAGTCAGTTCATGAAAGCCGTGGGCAACCACCCCGACGAGCGCGAGCTGGGCCTGGTCTTCCCGGAATCGGATGCACAAGGCTGGATGGTGGTGGCCCGCTATGAAGACGCCGGCTACATCAAGGATGATGACGCCAGGAACTGGGACGTGGACGAGCTGTTCAAGAGCCTGAAGGAAGGTACCGAAGCCTCCAACGAAGAGCGCCGCAAAAACGGCTACCCCGAACTCGACATCCTGGGCTGGGTGGAAAAGCCCAACTACGTGGCAGACGCGCACCGCCTGGTGTGGTCCATGTCAGCACGCGTCAAGGGCGCCCCCGCCGATGAACCCACCAGCATCAACTACAACACCTATGCCTTGGGCCGCGAAGGCTACATCACGCTCAACCTGATCACCGGCTCGCAGGCCATCGGCCAGGACAAGGCCCACGCTCAGACGCTGCTGACGGCACTGGACTTCAATGAAGGCAAGCGCTATGCAGACTTCAATCAGTCCACCGACAAAGTAGCGGAGTATGGTCTGGCTGCGCTCGTGGGTGGCCTGGCAGCCAAGAAGCTGGGCATGTTCGCCCTGGCTGCCGGCTTCCTGGCAAAGTTTGCCAAGGTGATCCTGCTGGCCGGCGCAGGCGTGTTCGCTGTGTTCACCAAGTTCTTCAAGCGTGACAAAAACCAAGGCTGACCTTCGTTCAGTGCCCACACCATGTTGAAGATCCTGTTGCTGCTGTTCAGCGGCCTGAAGTTCGGCAAGCTGCTCACCACGGGCGGCACCATGCTGATTTCGCTGGTGGTGTACGCCTTCATCTACGGGTGGAAATACGCCGCTGGCTTCATCGCCCTGCTGTTCGTGCACGAGATGGGACACTTCATCGCCGCACGCCAGCGCGGCCTGCAAGTAGGTGCACCCACCTTCATCCCCTTCATGGGCGCCTGGATCGAGATGAAGGATCTGCCCCATGACGCAGAGACCGAGGCCTACGTGGGCCTGGGCGGGCCGCTGGTGGGCACGCTGGGTGCGCTGGCCTGCTACTTCCTTGCACGGGACCTGGACCACAGTGGCAAGTGGCTGCTGGCCGTGGCCTACGCCGGCTTCTTCCTGAACCTGTTCAACCTGATCCCTCTGTCACCTCTGGACGGCGGACGCATCACGGCCGTGCTGTCGCCACGCCTGTGGCTGTTGGGTGTGCCGGTAATGGGATTCCTGCTGTGGCAGAACCCACTCAATCCAGTGCTGATCCTGATCGCCATCATGGCCATTCCGCAATTGATCAAGGCCTGGAAGTTCCGTGCTGATGATCCCTCGCATGCAGGCTATTACGTGGCCTCCGCCGAAACCCGGCTGACCTACGCCACCGCCTACATCGGCCTGCTGGCCTTCCTGGCCGTGATGACGCATGACGTGCACGAGATGCTGGCCGTCATCCGATAGCGCCTTCACTCGGTGATCGGCACCTCGAACCAGAAAAGGCTGCCGCAGCCTGGTTGACTGTCCACGCCGATGCGCCCGTTCATCATGTCCACCAGGCGCTTGCAGATGGCCAGCCCCAGGCCCGATCCACCGTATTGACGGATGGTGCTGTCACTGGCCTTGTTGAAGGGCTGAAACAGCTGGCACAGCGCTTCATGCGGAATACCGATGCCCGAATCCTGGACTTCCACGTACAAGGCATGCTGGCCATCATCGGCCTGCATGGTCCGGCAGCGCACGGAGACCTCGCCATGGGGCGTGAACTTCACGGCATTGGCCAGCAAGTTGAGCAAGACCTGCTTGACCCGCAGCGGATCACCCATGGCGTCAATCTCGCCGTCGGGAAACTCTCGAATCAGTGACACACCCTTCTGCTCGGCGATGGACGAGACCATGTCCACGGCCTCATGGGCCAACTGCACGGCGTCAAACCGTTGCGATGCCAACTGTGTAGGGTGCGACTCCAGGCGAGAAAAATCCAGCACGTCGTTGACGATCTGCATCAAGGTATCACCGCAACGATCAATCTGTTCGACATAGAGCGACTGCTGATTGGTGAGTTCACCGCGCTTGAGCAATTGTGTGAAGCCCAGGATGCCGTTGAGCGGCGTGCGCACTTCGTGGCTGATCTGGGCGAACATGCGCGTGCGATCCAGGCTGGACTGTTGAACGGCCTGCAGCATGCTCTCCAACTTGACCGCACGCCGCTCCAGCGACAGGTTCTGTCTGTCGATCATGCGCTGGTTCGCATCGATCTCTTCACCAAATCGATCATAGGCGCGCCGCACCACGATGCCAAAGCCCGCGCCAATGATCAGGAAGCCGATCTGCATGATGAACAAGGGGTTGTCTTCATGCCGCATCAAGGGCTGCACCCAGCCATGCTGCTGGTTCTGCCACATCAACACGGCGGACAGCAGCGCGATGGCCGTCCAGATCAGGCCGTCGACCACGCCCATCAGATGGGCCACGAACATGGGCCACCACACCAGCCACCACACGGCGGTGCTCGGCGTCAGGCCCATCCACATCAAGGCCAGCACCAGTCCGGCCAGATTGCCCAGCAACATCACATAGCTGCAGGCGCGGATGCTGATAGGGCTCAATCTGGATTTGAACAGTGGGAACAAGGCCAGCACGAGTGTGGCAGGCAAGCCCAGCATGGCCGCTATCGACCATTGGCCCAGATACAGGCCATATGCCAGTGCGAACGCAAAGTGCCCAGCAACCGACACATAGATCAGTTCGCTGAAACGCTTGTATTTGACCCAGCCAGCGACCCAATGCGCTGGAGGTGGTGATGCCATGTACTGCTCCTGTGGCCTCAACTGTTGGCGTGCCAAGACGCCGCCCGCAAGCCTAACGCATGCTGACGTGAACTACCCCTGTTGCTGCATGAGGGTTTGCGAGATGACAAGAACCTTGCTGAGGGTTCTTGCACTCGATCATCAAGCTGAGATGGCCCTGCTGGCGAGCGCCGCAGCAGCTGCGCGGGTCTCCACGCCGAGCTTTTCGAAGATGTGTTCCAGGTGCTTGTTGACCGTGCGATGACTCATGCCCAGGATGTCGGCGATATCTCGGTTGGTCTTACCCTTTGCCAGCCAGCTGAGGACTTCGGTTTCACGGGGTGTCAAGGCGGCATCACTCAAACGACTGAGCTCTGTTGAACCGCCTTCGCTTGTGCGTTGTCCTTGTTGCATGACATGCAGCGCATCACGTGCCATGCGTGCGTTGCGCACATGCGTGCTCAATCTGGCCAGCACCTCTTCGATTCGAACCGGCTTGACCACGTAGTCCACGCCCCCCGCTTCAAAGCCTGCGACGACATCAGCTGTCTCTGACAAGCCCGTCATGAAGATCACCGGGATGGCAGACCATGCCGCATGATTCTTGATGCGTTGACAGGTCTCGAAGCCAGTCAGCCCAGGCATGACGCCGTCCATCAGGATGGCATCGGGAGACACCACATCGAGCCTGGCCAATGCCTGCTCGCCATCACGGGCCACCAGCACGGTATAGCCTTCATCGGCCAGCGCATCACACAACATGCGCAGGGTGTCCGGCGCATCATCCACCACCAGGACGGTGCCCTGGCTCTGCTCAAGCTTGGGATTCATCAAGCGTGTCCTCTGCGAGATAGGGGGCCACATAGGAGACCACAGCCTCCATGTCAAATTGATCGATCAGTTCGCGCAGGCGGCGCCAATGGCGAGCCTGCTCCGGCGCGGACTGCGTCCATTCCTCCAGCGCAGATTGCAAGCCCTGCACATGACCCTTGCGCGCCAGACGATCGAGCTCCCAGGCCGCATCCTGTGGCATGACGTTGTCTGACGCCGTGAACAAATCCAGTTGCGGCAAGTCCGTGGGTTCGGCGTGGTCCGCATTGATGGCTGCAAGCGGCGCCGTCACCCACTGCAATGACAGATAGCGCGCCAGGGTATCGAGCAACTCCGACTCCATCACCGGCTTGGCCACAAAAGCCTGGCACTCGGCAGCGGCCAGGTTCTCAGGCCGGTTCTCGAACACATTGGCCGACACGAGCACGATGGGCACCTCGCGAAAGCCAGCTTGCCTGATCGCCCGCGCGGTACGCCAGCCATCCATGTCGTCCATCGAGATGTCCAGCAGCACAGCGTCCGGGCAGGCCTCCTTCACGCTTTCCAGGCCCTCCTGGCCACTGGCTGCTTCTCGAATATCAAAGCCCAGTGGCAACAACATGCCCGCCAGCATCTGCCGCTGTATCGGTTGATCGTCCACCACCAGCAGGGTCTTGCGCTTGCCTTCATAGCCAGTGATCGGGCGCTGCAGCAGACGCATGGTGCGTTCCCCGTTTTCCCGCAACTTCGATTCAGGCGGCGCAACAATTTCTCGCAGGTACAGGCGCACGCTGAAGGTACTGCCCTGCCCCATCACGCTCTGCACACTCAACTCGCCGCCCATGAGTTCCGTCAGCAAGTGCGTGATGGTCAAGCCCAGGCCGGTACCTGGCTCGCTGCTGCGACGCCCGCCACTGCCACGCTCGAAGGGCAGGAAGATGCGCTCCAGGTCCTGGGGCGCAATGCCGATGCCGGTGTCGAGCACTTCAAAACGCAGCACCTCACGGCGTGCATCAAGGCGCAAGGTGATCCGCCCCTTCTGCGTGAAGCGCACGGCGTTGCTCAACAAATTGAGCAGGATCTGACGCAGCCGCTTGGCATCAGCCTGCACCCACGAAGGCACCTTGCCTCGTGTCTCCAGTTTGAAGCCCAGGCCTTTGGCCTCTGCCTGCGGTTGCACCATGCTGACCACATCATCCAGAAACTCGGGCAAAGGAACGGGTGCTGATTCCAGTCGCAATCGACCGGCTTCAATGCGCGCGAGATCGAGCAAGCCATCAATCAGGCCCATGAGGTGCTCGCCACTGCGCTGGATGGTGTTGAGTGCGGTGCGCTTTTTGCCAACAGGCGGGGCCTCCTTGAGCAGGATCTGCGCATAACCCAGGATGCTGTTGAGCGGTGTGCGCAACTCGTGCGTCATGCCGGCCACATAGCGCGTCTTGGCTTGATTGGCCGCTTCGGCCAGTTCCTTGGCCTGCTGCAAGGCCGCATCAGTGCGCCGGTGAGCGTCGATTTCGAGTTGCAGCAACTGGTTGTGGCGGTTGGAATCATCCTGCGCCATGCGCCGGCTCTCGGAGGCCAGCACCACCCACCAGGCGCACACGGCCGCCGCCAATAACAGCAGGGCGAACACCTTCACGAAGGGCCCGTCCAGCATGGTTTGCCCGGTGACCACGCCTTCCTGGTAGTAAACAACACCCAGCACGAAGGCCAGCAGGGTGGCAATCGACAGGAACACCACCAGGTAGTGCCCCACCCTGAAGTTGATGCGTTTGGAGAGCGCCACCGGCAGCACCGCCATCAGGCCATCCGAGACCTGTTCGGCCGCGCGCGATCGCGTCTTGCAGCGATCATGGCAGCGAGACTCCAGCGTGCAACACAAGGAGCAGATCGGCGCATCGTAGGCCGGGCACATGGCCATGTCTTCGGCCTCGAAGTGGTTCTCACACACCGAGCAGCGCACCAATTGGCCCGGTTTCCACTGTGTGCGAGGCAATCTGGCCAGGTAGTAACGCCCCTGCGTGATCCAGGCCAGCAAGGGCGACATGACCATGGCGATGCCCAGGGCAATGAAGGAGGACCAGGCCACGGCCCCCTCCCCCAGCAGCCCGGCATGTGCCGCCACCGCCACCACCGCTGCCGACAAGGTGGCCCCCAGCCCGACCGGATTGAGGTCATACAGATGCGCGCGCTTGAACTCGATCCCCTTGGGCGACCAACCCATGGGCTTGTTGATCATCAGATCAGCCACCAACGCGCCCACCCAGGCGATCGCCACATTGCTGTAGAGGCCCAGAACGCGCTCCAGCGCGCCGAACACGCCCAGCGTCATCAACAGCACGGCGATGATGACATTGAAGACCAGCCACACCACCCGCCCCGGATGGCTGTGCGTGAGCCGCGCAAAGAAGTTGGACCAGGCCAGCGAGCCCGCATACGCATTGGTCACATTGATCTTGACCTGCGACACGATGACGAACAGCACCGTGGCACCCAATGCCCACGCTGGCGATGAGAACACCTCACTGAAACCGGCCAGGTACATCTGCGTGGGCTCGATGGCCTTGTCAACCGGCACTTCGTGTTGCAAGGCCAGAAAGGCCAGAAAGGCCCCCGCCAGCATCTTGAGCATGCCGGGCACCACCCAGCCCGGGCCCGCCACCAGGACGGCCGTCCACCAGCGCACACGGTTCTCGCGTGTCTTCTCCGGCAGGAAGCGCAGGAAGTCCACCTGCTCGCCAACCTGTACGACCAGCGAGAAAGCCACAGTAGAGGCCAGCCCCACCGCAGTCATGTCAAAACCACTGCTGCCCGTGCTGCGACCGCTCAGCGAGGTAAAGGCCACATAGGCCTCAGGATTCTGAAAGGCCACGAACAGGAAGGGGCAGATCCACAGGCTCAGCCAAACAGGCTGAGACCACATCTGCAATCGAGAGATCAGCGTGATGCCATGGGTGACCAGCGGGATGATGGCCAGCGAAGACGCCACATAGCAAACGGGCAAGGGCCAGCCAAACAACATCTGCAGGGCCAGCGCCATGATGGCCGCCTCCAGCGCAAAGAAGATGAAGGTGAAGCTGGCGTAGATCAGCGAAGTCAGCGTGGAGCCCAGGTAGCCAAAACCGGCACCCCGAGTGAGCAAGTCCATGTCCACGCCGTATTTCGCAGCGTAATAACTGATGGGCAGGGCGGTCAGAAAGGTGATCAGCCCAACCACCAGGATGGCCCACAGCGCGTTGGTGAAGCCGTAATTCAGCGCAATGGCGCCGCCTATGGCCTCCAGCGCCAAAAAAGACACGGCACCAAACGCCGTGTTGGCCACCCGCATTTCGCTCCATTTGCGGAAGGTGCGCGGGGTGTAGCGCAGCGCGTAGTCCTCCAGGGTCTCGTTGGCCACCCAGGAGTTGTATTCACGGCGAATGCGAAAGATCTTTTGCCGGGCTACGGACACGAACTGGCTCCGAAAAGAAGGACGGCTCTGCTCGTATGCAAGAAGCGATCCACCGGTTTTGGCAACGTGTGCGTACGCCCACTACGTCAATTAACGTATTCATGGAAAACCCGCTCGTCCGTACTGTTGCACCCAAGGTCGCGACAAGCGGTGCGGGATGACAGGTTCGACAAGGGCCACTCATGCACCACTGCGCGGCATCGGCAACCCGTTTTTGTGCAAGGAGTCCTTTCATGTCGAATGACCAGAATGATCAGTCCCTCAACCGCCGCCGCGTCCTGCAAGGGCTGGGCACCGTCCCCCTGATGGGCGTCGCCGGCCTGAGCTACGGTGCGGCACCCGCCACCTCGGCTGTCAACACGACCAAGCTGGCCGTGACCGACACCGAGGTCATCGTGGGCCAGTTGCACTCCGCGACGGGCACCATGGCCATCTCGGAAACGGGATCGATCCAGGCAGAGCAACTGGCCATTGATCAGATCAACGCCATGGGCGGCGTGCTGGGCCGCAAGATCAAGGTCATCAAGGAAGACGGCGCATCGGACTGGCCGACCTTTGCCGAGAAGTCCAAGAAGCTGCTGGTCAATGACAAGGTGGCCTGCGTGTTCGGCTGCTGGACATCGGCTTCGCGCAAGGCCGTGCTGCCCATCTTCGAAAAGGAAAACGGCCTGCTGTACTACCCCACCTTCTATGAAGGCCTGGAACAGTCCAAGAACGTGATCTACACCGGCCAGGAAGCCACGCAGCAGATCATCTGGGGCCTGGACTGGGGCGCCAAGGAGAAAAAGGCCAAGAAGTTCTTCCTGGTGGGGTCCGACTACATCTGGCCACGCACGTCGATGAAGATCGCCCGCAAGCACATCGAAAACTTCCAGAAGGGTTCAGTGGTGGGTGAGGAGTACTACCCACTGGGCAATACCAACTTCAACTCCCTGATCAACAAGATCAAGCTGGCCAAGCCAGACTGCATCTTTGCGGCAGTGGTCGGGGGCTCCAACGTGGCCTTCTACAAGCAACTCAAGGCTGCCGGGATCACGGGCGCCAAGCAGTTCCTGCTGACCCTGTCGGTGACCGAAGACGAAATGCTGGGTGTAGGCGGCGAAAACTTCGCCGGCTTCTATTCCTCGATGAAGTACTTCCAATCGCTGCCCAACGAGAACAACAAGAAGTTCGTCGAGGCCTTCAAGAAGGCTTACGGTCCCAAGTCGGTCATCGGGGACGTGACGCAGGCCGGCTACCTGGGGCCCTGGTTGTGGAAGGCTGCCGTCGAAAAGGCCGGCAGCTTCGACGTCGACAAGGTCGTGGCCGCCTCGCCTGGCATCGAGTTGAAAACGGCGCCGGAAGGCTACGTCAAAGTCCACGCCAACCACCACCTCTACAGCAAGGCACGCATCGCTCAGGGCATGCCGGATGGCACGTTCAAGGTGGTAGCCGAATCAACCGACCTGATCGAGCCGAATCCATTCCCCAAGGGATATCAATAACCCACCCCCTACGGCCTTGGCCTCCCCCTCAAGGGGGCTGATGGGCCGAACTGCGTGTGTTCGAAGGATGAGCGCGCGATCTGCCTGCCGTATTCAGACGACGGCCAGGGTTCAGGCAAGCAGATCGCTTCCTGCGTCAGCGTCGGTTGCAGTCACGGACCGGTGCTGCGCGGGCTTTTTGGATTGAAGGGGATGACCCATGTCTTTTGAAGAACTACTCAATATCGGCCTGATGCAGGGCTTCGCAGGCTTGAGCCTGTTTTCGGTGCTGCTGCTCATGGGCCTGGGGCTGGCCGTGATTTTTGGCCAGATGGGTGTGATCAACATGGCGCACGGTGAATTCATGACCATCGGCGCCTATACGGTGTTCATGGGATCGACCGTGATCGAGAAATACGCACCGGACCTCATCCAGGCTTACTTCCCGTTTGCCATCGTCGCCGCATTCCTGATCGCCTTCGGCATCGGATGGCTCACTGAATGGGCACTGATCCGTCACCTCTACAAACGGCCACTGGATACCCTGCTCGCAACCTGGGGCTTGAGCCTCGGTCTTCAACAGATCTTCCGCACGGCCATCGGCCCCAAGGAAGTCAGCCCGACGCTGCCCGATTGGCTGATGGGCTCCTGGGCGCCTCAAGAGGGCCTGGACATTCCCATCAACGGCATGTTCGTGATGGGCCTTACCGCCCTGGTCACGGTGCTGCTGATGCTGGCGCTGTACAAGGCCCGCTGGGGTTTGCGTGTGCGAGCCACGGTGAGCAACCGCGTGATGGCCAACGCCATCGGCATCAATACCAAACAGACGGACCGACTCACCTTTGCGATTGGCTGCGGCATCGCCGGTGTGGCCGGTGCCGCCTTCACCACCATCGGCTCCACAGGCCCTACCAGCGGCTCTCTCTACATCGTGGACTCCTTCCTCGTGGTCACTTTCGGTGGCGCAGGCAGCCTGCTGGGCACCGTGGCATCGGCCTTCGGCATCGCCCAGACGCAATCGATCAGCGAGTTCTTCATGACAGGCTCGAACGCCAAGGTGCTCACGTTGCTCACGGTCGTGACGATCCTGATGCTGCGTCCACAAGGCCTGTTCCCCTCGAAGGTTCGCAAGTAATCCAACGGTTTGAAAGGAGTTTTTCATGGGCAAAGTTCAAACCTGGATCACACAGCAAAAGCTGGGCAGCATCGCGCTGCTGGCCCTGCTGCTGATCGTGGTCTTCCCCCTCGCGCTGGACATATTCCGCCTCAACCTCATCGGCAAGTACCTGACCTACGCCTTCGTGGCACTCGGCCTGGTCATGCTGTGGGGGCATGCCGGCATCCTCAGCCTGGGGCAAGGGGTGTTCTTCGGCCTGGGTGGCTACATGATGGCCATGTTCCTCAAGCTGGAGGCGTCGGATCCCATCAGCACCAAGATCCAGTCCACACCCGGCATCCCCGACTTCATGGACTGGAACCAGCTCACAGCCCTGCCGTCCTGGTGGGTGCCATTCAAGAGCCTGCCCCTGGCCTTGATCGCCGTGCTGGTGGTGCCCACGTTGTTGGCCTTCATCATCAGCTACGCCATGTTCAAGCGGCGCGTGGGGGGCGTGTACTTCGCCATCATCACGCAGGCTGTGGCCCTGATCCTGACGGTGCTCATCATCGGTCAGCAAGGCTACACAGGCGGCGTCAACGGCATCACCGACTTGAAGACCATGCTGGGCTGGGACATCCGCACCGACCACGCCAAGTACGTGCTGTACTACGTGTGCGTGGGCCTGCTGCTGGCCTCGGTCTTTCTGTGCCGCTGGGTACAGTCTTCCAAGCTGGGGACCTTGCTGCTGGCCATGCGCGACAAGGAAGACCGCGTGCGCTTCTCTGGCTACGACGTGGCCATGTTCAAGGTCTTCGCCTTCTGCCTGGCCGCCATGTTGTCCGCCATCGGTGGTGCCATGTTCACCTTGCAGGTGGGCTTCATGTCGCCTTCATTCGTGGGCATCGTGCCTTCCATCGAGATGGTGATCTTCGCCGCAGTGGGTGGCCGCATGAGCCTGGTTGGCGCCATCTACGGCGCGCTGATCGTGAACTTCGGCAAGACCTACTTCTCAGAGAGCGCACCGGATCTGTGGCTGTTCCTGATGTCGGGCCTGTTCATCGGCGTGACCATGGCCTTCCCCGATGGCCTGGCCGGTCTGTGGGAGCAAAAGATCAAACCCTGGTGGGACAAGCGTCAGGCCGATCGTGCCACTCAAGCAGAGCGCATCAAGGCGGCCCACGCGGCCTACCCCAATGTGCTGCCGCCCGGCAAGGATGGCCTGCCCCCCGGCATGAGCGGCCAACAAGCCTGACACCCTCACCTGTTCACACAAGGAACCTCATCATGAGTGACACAAGTGGCAAGAAAGAGTTCGTGCTCTACATCGAGGATCTGACGGTGTCCTTCGATGGCTTCAAGGCCATCGACAGCCTCAACCTCTATGTCGACAAGAACGAGTTGCGCGTGATCATCGGCCCCAACGGAGCCGGCAAGACCACGCTGCTGGACCTGATCTGCGGCAAGACCAAGGCCAGCACAGGCAGCATCAAGTTCAAGGACCAGGAGCTGACCAGAACGCCCGAGCACAAGATCGTGCGGGCGGGTGTGGGCCGCAAGTTCCAGACCCCCTCCATCTACGAGAACCTGAGCGTCTTCCAGAACCTGGAGGTGTCTTTCCCGCAAGGCCGCAGCGTACTGGGCGCGCTGGGCTTCAAGTGCACGGACGAGGTCAAGGCGCGCGTGCAGGTGGTGGCCGAAGAAATCGGTCTGTCGGACAAGCTGGAGACCGAGGCGGGCCTGCTCTCACACGGCCAGAAGCAATGGCTGGAGATCGGCATGTTGCTGATGCAGGAGCCCGAGCTGCTGATGCTGGACGAACCCATCGCCGGCATGAGCGCCAAGGAGCGCGAGCAAACCGCAGAGTTGCTCAAGCGCATCTGCAAGAACCGCTCGATGATCGTGATCGAACACGACATGGCCTTTGTGGCTCAGATTGCATCCAAGGTCACGGTGATGCACCAGGGCAAGATCCTGGCCGAAGGCACGATGGACCAGGTCCAGAGTGATCCCAAGGTGATTGACGTTTATCTGGGTCACTGAGGAGACACACCATGCTGGAAGTCAAAGACCTGTTCGTGAGTTATGGCCAGAGCGAGGCGCTGCATGGCATCTCGTTTGAAGCCAACAAGAACGAGACCGTGGCCATCATGGGCCGCAATGGCATGGGCAAGACCACGCTGTTCAAAAGCCTGATGGGCGTGCTGCCCACCAAGTCCGGCGAGATCAGCGTGGCAGGCAGCAGCGTCGTCAAGGACGAGAGCTACAAGCGCGTAGCCAAAGGCATCGCCTATGTGCCGCAAGGCCGCATGATCTTCCCGACATTGACGGTGGAAGAGAACATCCAGACCGGTCTGGAGAACAGCAAGAGCAAGAAGATCCCTGACGAGATCTACTCGCTCTTCCCCGTGCTGTTCGACATGCGCGCACGCAAGGGCGGCAACCTGTCGGGCGGGCAGCAACAGCAACTGGCCATTGCCAGAGCCTTGGTGACCAACCCCAAGGTGCTGCTGCTCGATGAACCCACCGAGGGCATTCAGCCTTCCATCATCAAGGACATCGCCAAGGCCCTCAACGAGATCCGCAAGTTGCGCGAGATCACGATCGTGGTGTCCGAACAGGTGCTGTCCTTTGCGATGGACGTGGCTGATCGTCTGTTCGTGATCGAAGGCGGCCGACTGGTGCATGAGACCACGCGCGCCGACACCGATGCCGAGCGCATCAAAGCCTATTTGTCTGTCTGATTTCTTCGAAACCCATCTTCACCAAGAGGTACGCCATGGCTGACACCCTGATCAAAGTCGACCTGACCCAATCGCCCACCCTGAACGAGAACATCCACAACCGATGGCACCCGGACATCCCGATGGCCTGCTGGGTCAACCCTGGTGATGAGTTCATCCTGGAAACCTTCGACTGGACCGGTGGCTTCATCAAGAACAATGACTCGGCCGATGACGTTCGCGACATCGACCTGAGCACCGTGCACTACCTCAGCGGCCCCGTGGGCGTGAAGGGTGCAGAGCCTGGCGACCTTTTGGTGGTAGACCTGCTGGACATCGGCGCCAAGCAAGACTCGCTGTGGGGCTTCAACGGCTTCTTCAGCAAGCAAAACGGTGGTGGCTTCCTGACCGAGCACTTCCCGCTGGCGCAGAAGTCCATCTGGGACATCCACGGCATGTTCACCAAGAGCCGCCATGTGCCCGGTGTGAGCTATGCCGGCCTGATCCACCCAGGCCTGATCGGCTGCCTGCCTGATCACAAGATGCTGGAGGCCTGGAACACGCGTGAGCAAGAGCTGATCGACTCGAACCCCGGCGTGACCGGCCTGGCCAACCCGCCTTTCGCCGGCACAGCCCACATGGGCAAGCTCACCGGCGAAGCCAAGGACAAGGCCGCCGCTACCGCAGCCCGCACCGTTCCCCCACGTGAACACGGCGGCAACTGCGACATCAAGGATCTCTCGCGGGGCTCCAAGGTTTACTTCCCCGTGTATGTAGATGGCGCTGGCCTATCGGTGGGCGACCTGCACTTCAGCCAGGGCGATGGCGAGATCACCTTCTGCGGCGCCATCGAGATGGCCGGCTGGGTGCACATGAAGGTCACGCTGATCAAGGGCGGCATGGCCAAGTACGGCATCAAGAACCCCATCTTCAAGCCCAGCCCGATCAAGCCTGTCTACAACGACTACCTGATCTTCGAAGGCATCTCGGTGGACGAGCAAGGCAAGCAGCTCTACCTGGACGTGAACGTGGCCTACCGCCAGGCCTGCCTCAACGCCATCGAGTACCTCAAGAAGTTCGGCTACAGCGGTGCGCAGGCCTATTCCATCCTGGGGACGGCGCCCGTGCAGGGCCACATCAGCGGCGTGGTCGACGTGCCCAATGCCTGCGCGACCTTGTGGCTGCCCACCGAGATCTTCGACTTCGACATCAACCCGACCGCCGCCGGGCCCACGAAGTTCCTCGACGGCAGCATCGACATGCCGATCTCGCCGGACATCAAGTAAGCACCAGGAGCACGCTCATGCCCACCTATGACTATGCGTGCCCGAGCTGCGGCGGCTTCGACGCCTTTCGCAGCCTGGCTCAGCGCAATGACCCATGTGCCTGCCC
The DNA here is from genome assembly GCF_016234775.1 of Aquabacterium sp. Taxonomy (GTDB): domain Bacteria; phylum Pseudomonadota; class Gammaproteobacteria; order Burkholderiales; family Burkholderiaceae_C; genus Aquabacterium. The sequence continues at coordinate 228,108 of NZ_JACRAH010000021.1, forward strand.
TGACTGCGGCACGGACTCGCAACGTGTGTTCGTGAGTGCACCGCGCCTGGCCTGCGTGAGCAGCGACACGCGCACGGCCATGGAGACCAATGAGCGCGCGCAACACGCGCCCATGTCATCCAAGGAGTACGGTGGGTATCAGCGGCTCAAACATCCGTCAGGATGCGGCTGCTGCTCGCCAGGGGCCAAGCGCAGCGCCACGGTCAAGGCGGCCAACGGGAACAAGATGTTCCCGAGCAAGCGGCCGTGGATGATCAGCCACTGAACTGGCTGACAGCACATCGAGCAACTCAGGCACGCACGCCCGAGATGTAGTGCTCCAGTTGCTCGATGATGAACTTCTGCTCGGAGATGATGCCCTTGACCAGATCGCCGATGGACACCATGCCGAGCAGGCGATCACCGTCCATCACGGGTAAATGGCGCAGGCGGTTCTCGGTCATCAGGGCCATGCACTCTTCGCTGGTCTGACTCGGGCTCACGTACATCACGGCCGAGGTCATGATCTCGCTCACGTCCGTCTCCCGGGACAAGCGAGACATGAGCGCAATCTTGCGTGCGTAGTCGCGCTCGGTGATGATCCCGACGACCTCGCCGTCCTCCATCACCAGCAGCGCACCCACGCGTTTTTCCGACATCTTGACCAAGGCGTCATAGACCGACGCTGTAGGTGCAATGGTGTGCACGAACTGGTCCTTCTTGGACCGGAGAATGTCAGCAGCAGTGGTCACCTTGTCGCTCCTCTTTGTGGGTCAAACACGTGATCAGGGAAAAGAAGGCACATGCGGATCGTGCCCCTCGAAATGGGCATCCGGGCTATTCGCTTCCATCAAGGCCTCGATGTCCTTCACGCGGGAATGGGGGATGTCCGCCATGAGCAGGATCATCCCGTGCTCGATATCCCACTTGAATCGCGCCAGACGACGACTGGGAACGGATACCCCGACCATGCTGGCCGTCCAGGCGCCAAATAGGGCGCCGGATCCAGACAGGGCCGCCACCAGCGCGGGTTTGTTGGCGTCATCCAGCCATGGCGAGAAGGCGAACAAGGCGCCGCAGGCCGCGCCCAGCGCCGCCCCCAGAGCCAGGCCGCGTTGCGCGGCACTCACCAGATCGGAAGACTGCAGCGCGCTGGCCTTGTGCAGGCTGCCCAGATCGGTGCCCTCTCGGGCGTGGAAATGCAGATGGCGGTGCTCGATGCGAGCCAGGAGCAATTGATCCATGGCGCGGCGGGCACTCGCGAGATCCGGCAGCAACCAGTAGATTCGGTGGCGCATGGTTCCCTCCGATCAGCGCCAGCAAACAGGCGCCAGACGGCACTTGTACACCCACGCCAGGCATCAGGCAAGCCCTGCCACCAGTAGGGATTTGACCGTGAGAGCGCCAGGCCTGGCGCCTGGTTACTTCTCGAGCGCGGCCTTGTAAACAGACTGCCTGGGCGCAGCCATCACACGCCGCAGCATGGGCTCGAAAAAGCTCAAAGGCAGCATCTCGGCCTGGCCATCAAAGGCGGGGTTGTCGTACTTCTCGACGAACTCGGCGGTCAGTGCCGAGAACGGATGATCCTTGAACTGGTCGCGCATGTGACGATCCAGACCAATGTGATGGAAGAAGTTGTAGCCCTGGAAGATGCCATGGTGTTGCACCATCCACAGGTTCGCCTCGCTCACAAACGGCTTGAGGATGGCCGCGGCAATATCCGGGTGGTTGTAGCTGCCCAGCGTGTCGCCAATGTCGTGCAGCAGCGCGCACACCACGTACTCTTCATCTCGGCCATCGCGATAGGCCAGCGTGGCCGACTGGCGGCAGTGGCTCAGCCTGTCGATCGGGAAGCCGCCGAAGTCACCATCGAGCAGTTGCAGATGGGCCAGCACGCGATCCGGCAAGGCCCGCGCCATCTTCATGGCCTCGGGCATGATGAGCACCCAATCAGCCTGGGTGCTGTCTTCCATGCGAGTGAAGGTGGCGCGAACGGTCATGTTGGCAAACTCCGGCTGTCTCAGTGGTTGATCGCACGCTCGATCTGCTTGTCCATGATGGAGGGCTCGCCTGGCGGCCCCGCCAGATCACGGACGTTGGGCAAGCGCCCCTTGTGCTCGGGGGTGGCAGCAGCCTCAGAACTCTCGCTTTTCACCACGGTCACCGAGCCCTTGTCCAGCGGGCGTTCCGCTGCTGGGTTCTTGCAAGGCTCATCGGTATACGTGACCTTGTCACCCACCTTGCATTTGTGGATGCCCGCAGGAGCCTGAGGCAGTGACTCGACTGGTGGCCGCTCGACCTTGGCCTCACGGCTCACGGTGGCGGCCAACTCCTTGACCTGCACCACCTCCTGCTTGATGGCAGCAGGCAAGACATGTTCAGGCACAAGCGTATTCAAGCGCCCCGCCACGAAGTATTTCCAGACCAGGGCCAGCAACACTGCCAACACCGCGCCCACCAGTATCTTGCGAACCAACATCAACCGGACTCCTTGCAGACTTGTTGTTCAAGTCTCGCATTGTCCCGCACCGGCGCCCAGGCTGTCTGGCCCTGGTGCCCTCAACGCCCCGTTGGGCCGTAAACCTTCTCGCGCAAGGCCTGCAACTGGGCCTCCAGCGTGGCAGGATCCTTGTTGGCCGTCGGTGTGGTCTGCCACTTGGCGACCAGCTCTGCCTGCAAGGCAGCGAACTCGTCATTCTTGCGCTTTTCTTCGGTCAGGGCCTTGGCCTGAGCCTCGCTTTGCATGCCATGAAGTCGGCTCAATTGCTGGTCTATCCAGGCCTGCTGCCTGGTCGAGTCTGGCTCCATGTCAGCGGCCAGCGCTCTGAGCAGCAGCGACGCCTCACCGGAATTGACCTCGCCATTGGCAGCATGCAGCGGCAACTGATCCACCAGTTCACGGGCCAGTGCCTGCCGGCCGGCCACGTTCGGGCCGTCCTTCATCTCGCTCCATTGAGTCACAGCACGTTGAAAGCGCAGGTAAGACACCAGACGCTGCCGCTCCTGAGCCTTGTTGGGCTCGTTCTCCAGCGCCTTGTTCAAGGCATCCCAGGCATCCTGGGTGATATCGGCAGGTCGCGAGTCGCCCACCGGGCTGCGGGGGATCAAGGGCTGGCCGTCGCTGTTCCCCGCTGAGGCGGTGATTGGCCAACCACCTGACGCGGGTGCCATCGCCTGGGAATGAGTGGCGCCGTCAACGCCCGACACCGTGCGCTGCCACGCCACATACGCACCTGCAGCCACCACGGCCACCACAGGCAACCAGAGCCAGCGCTTGGAAAAAGACTTGTCGATCAAAGTGGTGGACATGGGGGCAACGCATCAAAGTCAAACGCGGCCTGCCATGTAGCAGGCCGTCCAGCCGCGATTAAAGCGGAATCAGATCAGACAGGCCATCCGCAATGATGTCACTGAGGTAAACCCGCTTGGGTGGCGGATTCAGCTCTTCTGCGCGCAACACAGGGCCTGAGCCATCCAGCAGATTGTCAACGAAGACCCCGAGGGATTGATAGCCCCGCTCGACGATGCTGGAGCCACCAAAAGTCAGGATGGTGCTGCAGTGAGCCTGGTTGAACTTGCGCCAGTTGGGGATGTAGTACCCCACGTTCGGGTAGGCACTCAGGGCGGCCAGCCAGGGCTTGAGGTCCTGGCGCCACTTCTGATTGAGCAGCTTCAGACGCTGCTCGTTGGTCGGCGCATTGGCAATCTCGGGGAAGAACTTCTGGTACGAGAAGGCCGAAAACACGCCATCTTCCTGGAACAGGGTGTAGCCCAGCCGGTCATTGGGGAAGAGCTTGCCCAAATTGCCTTGCAGCGTGCCCAGGTTGTTGGGATCGCCCACGCCAGGGTACTTCGCCACGATCTCGGTGACCATGCCCTTGGCCCCATCCAGCCCCCAGGCTTCACGGATCTTGTTGTGCAAGGGCACCGACGGGTATTGCGCCGGATCGCCGTTGCGCGGTGCGATCATCAAGGGCCCCGCATCCGACAACAAGGCCGATTTCTTCGGGCGCAGCGTTTCACGGAAGGTCGCGTAATGAGCGGAAGAAGCCACACCACCCGCCGAGAAGCCGGTGACGAGCAAGTGTGCCGGCGCCCCCATGTTGATGGACATCCAGGACGCCACGTACTTCATGTTGGGCAGGCCCTTGTGCTCGAAGGCATAGGCCTTGGCAGGATCTTCTGGGTTGTAAACGACGGTGCGGTTGCCGGTCTGCACATCGCCCGTGCAGTAAGGCACGTAGACGATGTTCCACGATTGGGTCTTCACCGCCTGCAGTGGATTGATGCGCGCCGTGAAGGGGGTGACCAGACCGAGGTGAGCCTGCCGGTTGAAGTCCGACATGTAGTTGGCCGGAACGCCATCAGGGTTGACGGCCGCCAGCATGGAGCCGCCCTTGCAGGCCACGCCATCCCAGCAGGCACCACCACCCTCGAACATGATGACGGTCTTGCTGGTGAAGGGTGTGCGGTTGACGAAGAAGCGGTAAGGCGTGCCATTGCCACAGGTGGCACCGGTGGTGGCCGGTGCGGTCACCGTTTCCCACTGGAAGTAGCCTGCGTGGGCCAATCCGCTGATCAGGGTACCGGCGATGGCCTTGGTGGCCAGAAGCGAAAAACGACTTACTTTCATCTCGGGTCCTTTTGCTTGTTTGGGGGGGCGCTACCCAGTCTGAACAGCGACATCAAACAGGCCAACAAGGACTAACCCGAACGGGTTATTTGCACGCACTCGAACAAGGGGGCAGCAACTGTCAGAAGCCTTACAGTCAAACGCTTTTTTGCTACGCGGTGACGTACAGATAGGGGTTTCCTTCAATAAACATTGAGCCTTCAGGCCACTAGTCTGAAAAACGTTGTTATTTTTCACTTCAACGTTTCAGGAACTGATCATGAGCCAACCCGAGACCCCATCGCGCCGCCGCCTGCTGGGTGGCCTGACCGCCACGGCCGCCGCCGCCCTGCTGCCAGCAGGCCGAGACAACCTGGCTCAGGCTGCCACAGGTCCCGGCGCAATGGGCGACTACAACACCGATGTCGTCGTGATTGGTGGGGGCTACGCTGGCCTCGCGTGTGCCCGCGCCCTGGTGGCCGCTGGCAGGCAGGTCGTGCTGCTGGAAGCCCGTGATCGGGTGGGCGGCCGCTGCTTCAACATCAACCTGCCCGCTCCCTACGGCCAGTACACGGTGGAAGGCGGGGCCGAGTTCATCGGCCCCACGCAAGACCGCATGTACAGCCTGGTTCAGCAACTGGGCCTCAAGACCTTCCCCTCCTACAACACGGGCAAACAGATCAACTACATCGGCGGCAAGCGCAGCACCTACAGCGGCGTGCTGCCCTGGACGGGCCTTTACTCCACCGCGGAAATCGGCATCGCCATGCTGCGCCTGGATGACATGGCCAAGACCGTACCGCTGGACGCGCCCTGGAACGCCAGCAAGGCCATGCAGTGGGACAACCAAAGCGCCCAGACCTGGATGGACGCCAACGTGCTGAGCGCCGATGCCAAGTCGCTGCTGCGTCTGGCCGTCCTGGCACTGCTGTCTGTGGAGCCTCGCGACGTCTCCATGCTCTACCTGCTCTTCTACATTCACTCTGGCGGCGGCCTCACCTCGCTGCTGAGCACGGCAGGCGGCGCGCAGCAAGACCGCATCGTGGGCGGCTCTCAGGCTATCGCACTGGGCATGGCGCGCGAACTGGGCACACGCATCCTCTACAACTCGCCGGTTCGCAAGGTCAAGCAGGATGCCTATGGCATCGCGGTGTCTGGCGATGGCTTCACCGTGCGCGCCCAGCATGCCGTGATGGCCATGTCGCCCTGGATGGCCTCGCGCCTGGCCTACGAGCCCTTTGACGGCCCACTGCAATACCGCATGCAGATGATGCAGCGCGTCCCCATGGGTTCGATCTGGAAGGTGCACTGCGTGTACGACAAGCCTTTCTGGCGCGACGACGGCTTGTGTGGCCAGGTCACCAGCGACGCCTACCTGCCCAAACTCGTGTTCGACAACACCCCACCGGAACCCGGTGCGCCAGGCGTGCTCATGGGCTTCATCGACGGCCAGGATGCCCGTGATGCGGTCCTGATGACGCCGGAGGCCCGCAAGGCCAATGTGCTCAAGGCCATGAGCATCTACTTCGGCGCCAAGGCGGCCACACCCATCGCCTATACCGAGAACAACTGGCAATCAGAGAACTTCAGCGCCGGCGGCCCGACAGGCGTGTTCCCGCCCGGCGTGCTCACCGGTTTCGGCGCGGCACTGCGCGCACCCTCCGGCCGACTGCACTGGGCCGGCACGGAGACCTCCACCGTGTGGACAGGCTATATGGATGGTGCCGTCCGCTCCGGGGAGCGCGCCGCCAGCGAAATCCTGGGGCAATGATGACGCAGCCACTTCAGCAGACCGATGTCATCATCGTGGGTGCCGGGCCGGCTGGCCTGGCCGTGGCGGCATGCCTGAAACGCACAGGCAAGTCATGCGTGATCCTGGAGCGGGAAGCACAGGTCGGCTCGTCCTGGCGCACGCACTACGATCGGCTGCATCTTCACACGGACAAGGCGCACTCCTCGTTGCCAGGCTACAAGCTGCCCGACAGCTACCCCCGCTATCCCGCCCGGCAACAGGTGGTGGATTACCTGGACGCGTACGCACGTCATTACGATTTGCATCCCCGCTTTCTGGAAGAAGTGCGTGATGCCCGGCGCCTCAATGGCCAATGGGAAGTGACGAGCAGCGAGGGCGTCTACCGGGCGAAATCGCTGGTGGTGGCCAGCGGCTACAACAACGTGCCGCAGATACCCAAGTGGCCCGGTCAGGACAAGTTCCAGGGCCGCATTCTGCACAGCAAGCACTACCGCAACGGCGCCGCGTTCAAGGACAAGGACGTGCTGGTGGTTGGCCTGGGCAACTCGGGCGGCGAGATGCTGATCGACCTGCATGAGCATGGCGCACGCCCGTGCATTGCCGTGCGCAGTCCGGTCAACGTGATTCCGCGCGAGGTCATGGGCGTGCCCTTCCTGACCATGGGCATCCTGCAGCGCAACCTGCCATCGCGACTGGTCGACAAGCTCAACGCCCCCATCACCAACGCCATCATCGGCGACCTGCGCCCCTACGGCATCCGCCGCCCCGCCGAGGGCCCGGTCACCCAGATCCGCGAGCAGGGGCGCGTGCCCTTCATCGATGTCGGCACCATCCGCCTCATCAAGGAGGGCCATGTCACCGTCTATCCCAACATCGAGTGTTTCACGCCCACTGGCGTGATGTTCGTGGACGGTCGTCAGCGCGATGTCGATGCCATCGTGCTGGCCACCGGCTTCAAGCCTGTGTTGAACCACTGGTTGCACGCGCCAGGCGCGATGGACGATCAGGGCACGCCGCATTCCAGTGGCGAGGCGGTGGTCGGTCAGAACCTCTACTTCTGCGGTTTTTACATATCGCCGACGGGCATGCTGCGCGAAATCGCCATGGAAGCGCAGGACATCAGCGAGCACATCGTGCGATCAGCCTGAGCCACTACCCTGCACACCCCGCCCAAGCGAGAGAAAAGTCGCTCAAGCGGGCCAGTCGTCGCCAGTGGTTCCATACAGGCCATCAAGTCACGCCGGATCCTGACCGACATACGAAAAGGACCGGCGTGCGACTGTCGCGCGCCCGTATTGCCGTGATTTTGTCGCGCAGATGTCATCCCTTCCGGATCCTCAGCAAAATGGAGCACCCGCCCCTGCCCCAACCTGGCAAGGCGAGACGGGTGCGCTCAGCAGTACGGATCAATCGCGCAATCAGGCCCTGATCGACACCACGGCGCGCATCACCGGCGCGATGTATGTCTACGTCTCGCTGTGGCTGGTGATCACACTCGTCAGCGGCTTGCAGCGGAGCCATCCTGTACTGGTGTGGGGCGCGGCCGCCTGGCTGGGATTGCTTGCGCTGGTACGAGGCGTCGTTGGGCATCAACTGAAAAGCCTGCTGGACTACAACCCGGGTCTGGCACACAAGCTCACCGTCGGGCTGGTGTTGTGCAATGGCCTGACATGGGGCTTGCTGACTGCGGCCAGCGTCTATTTCCCCGAACTGGAGCCAATTCGCACATCGATGCTGCTGGTGGGCGTCGGCCTGAGTTCGGGCGGCACGGTGGCCATGGCCATCAACCCCACGCTCAAGGTCTGGTTCCCGGTCTCGGTGATCACGCCGGTGGCCCTGGCCACGGCCAGCAACATGACGCAAGGCAACCTGATGCTGGCAGGCCTGATGATGGTCTACACGGTCTACATCATGCATGCCTCACGCGTGGTCAGCCAGGACTACTGGCGCGCGCAGGTGGCCTACAAGGCGCTGGAACACGCCAGCCTGACCGACACGCTGACCCAGATCCCCAACCGTCTGCATTTCGACAGGCAGTATCAGGCCGAGTGGCGACGGGCATGCCGGCTGGGCACCAGGCTGGCGGTGATGATCGTGGACCTGGACCACTTCAAGCGCATCAACGACGAACACGGCCACCCTGTTGGTGACGCCGTGCTGCAGGAAGCCGCCAATGCCATGCGCCAGGCCATCATGCGGCCCTGTGACGTACTGGCCCGGTATGGTGGCGAGGAGTTCATCGTGCTGCTGCCCGACATCACGGAAGATGGCGCGCACGTGGTCGCCGAGCGGCTGCGCGTACAAGTGGCCAACCTGAAGATCGCCGTACCGACTCGCAGCACCCACGTCAGCGTGACCTGCAGCCTGGGCTATGCCTGCACGATACCCCAGCACCATCACGATGCGGACGAGCCCATCCGACAGGCCGATGCGGCGCTCTACCGAGCCAAGACAGAGGGCCGCAATCGCAGCCGCTCATGGCAGGCGCCCTCCCCGCTGCGCACCTCGCCACTCACCACGACTTGAGGTCGGTCGACCGCCTGCAGTCAGGGCAGTCTGTGCGGAAAACGCACTAACATCGCTCGACCACTCGCTCCCGGCCTTCGCGACTCGTCTTGCATGTCTTTGCCCGTTCTGTATTCATTCCGACGCTGCCCCTATGCCATCCGGGCCAGGCTGGCATTGCGCTACGCCGATGTGCCTTATGCCCTGAGGGAAGTGGCCTTGCGCGACAAACCTGCAGACATGCTGACCCTGTCGCCCAAAGGCACCGTGCCGGTGCTGCACCTGCCCGATGGCCGCGTGCTGGAGCAAAGCCTGGACATCATGCAATGGGCACTGGCGCAAGCTGATCCACAAGGATGGCTGACCGTGGCGCCGCTGGATGACATGCGCTCGCTGATCCTGCTCAACGACACGCAGTTCAAACCACTGCTGGATCGCTACAAATACCCAGAACGTCATCCGATGCAAGACCGCACGACCTATCGTCAACAAGCGCTGGACTGCATGCTGGTTGACTTGAACCAGCGCTTGCGGCGCCACACGCATCTGTTTGCCGCACAGCCCTGCCTGGCCGACATGGCCATCGTGCCCTTCGTGCGGCAGTTTGCACAAGTAGATCGCCACTGGTGGGATCACAACGAGCTCGACGCCTTGCGCAACTGGCTGCACTCACTGACGACCAGTTCACTGTTCGAGGCCGTCATGGCCAAACCCTGAGCGCGCTCTGCCCTGCCTACGTCAAACAACGTATTGGCGCCCCCTCCTGTGATTTTCAAAATGGGCATCGTCATTGGCCCATCCACAGGAGCGCACCATGCTTCACGGCGATATCTCCAGCAGCGACGACACCGTGGGTGTCGCTGTCGTCAACTACAAGATGCCCCGCCTGCATACCAAGGCGGAGGTCCTTGAGAACGCGCACAAGATCAGGCAGATGATCGAGGGCATGAAGCTGGGCCTGCCGGGCCTGGATCTGGTCATCTTCCCCGAGTACAGCACGCACGGCATCATGTATGACAAACAGGAGATGATGGACACGGCCTCCACCATCCCTGGCGACGAGACCGAGATCTTTGCGCAGGCCTGCCGCAACGCCAAGGTATGGGGCGTGTTCTCGCTCACAGGCGAGCGGCATGAAGAGCACCCCAGAAAGGTGCCCTACAACACGCTCATCCTCATGAACCCTGAAGGTGAGATCGTTCAGAAGTACCGCAAGATCATGCCGTGGACGCCCATCGAGGGCTGGTACCCGGGCGACAAGACCTATGTGTCCGATGGCCCCAAGGGCATGAAGATCAGCCTCATCATCTGCGACGACGGCAACTACCCCGAGATCTGGCGCGACGTCACCATGAAAGGGGCCGAGCTGGTGGTGCGCTGCCAGGGTTACATGTACCCCGCCAAGGATCAGCAGGTGCTCATGGCCAAAGCCATGGCCTGGGCCAACAACACCTATGTGGCCGTGGCCAATGCCTCCGGCTTTGACGGCGTCTACAGCTACTTCGGGCACTCGGCGATCATCGGCTTTGATGGCCGCACGCTGGGCGAATGCGGCGAGGAAGACTACGGCATCCAGTACGCGCAACTCAGCAAGCGCCTGATCCGTGATGCCCGCAGCACGGGCCAGTCACAGAACCACCTGTTCAAACTGCTGCATCGGGGCTATACCGGCCTGATCAATTCAGGCGAGGGCGACAAGGGCCTGGCCACCTGCCCGTACGAGTTTTACGAGAAGTGGATCAAAGATCCCGAGGGGACAAGAGAGATGGTCGAGGCACTGACCCGACCCACCGTGGGCACCGCAGAGTGCCCCATCGAAGGCCTGCCCAACGATGCGAGGTTGAAGTACGAGTGAGCCCGAGGGTCACCAGCGCGAGCGGTGATCTTCCGTCACGCCCAGCAGGTTGTCGACACGAACAGGCGCGCTGTCGATGGCGCGGCGCACGGTCCCGTGGAAGGTGCCCACCGGCTGGATGTAGTAACTCGCTGCGATCAGGATGTCGCGGTCGTCCTGGCGCGCGCCTTCTGGCGTGAAGCTCAGGTCCAGCAGGCCATCTTCCGTGTGCACACGCCAAGGTGCCAGCGGTTCTTTTTCATTGAAATCGAAATGCGCGGCGCCCAGCGGGATCAGCTCGCCATCCAGCCACAGCACGTTCTCCTGCCCGCCGAAATAGCCTTGCTGCAGATTGAAGCCCACACGCTGGCTATGCGCGCAGGCCCAGCGCCATGATGTGTCTCGCGCCAGCAGGCCATTGGAGCTGTCGAGGCAAGCCACCGCCTGCCCCAGATCCCAGCGCTGCTCATCGACCTCCACCCAACCGCGCACCGGCAAGGCACTGGACTTCTGGGTGGCATGCGCCACGCCGCCCTCAATTGGCCCCACAGCGAGCAGAAAAGGCGCGCACTGTGACAAGGCCAGTTCGACCTGCATGGCCATGGCCGGGGTTCGCACCCGCAAGCTCATGATGTCGCCGTCCTCGTGCAACAAAGACAAGGAGGCACCCGGCCCTCGAAAGCGTGCATCGGCGCCTTGCACCGGCTGATCGGACACCCCGCCAGACAGGCCTGGCAGGCCATCTTGCGCCCAATCGGCGATCACGCGCTTGCGCAATCGATCGAACACATAGGCAAAGGCCGTGACGCTCCAGCCCAGGTCCACGATGGCCACGCCAATGTAGAGCTCTTGCGAACCGATGCCCACGTACTGCCAGCGCTTGTGATGAAGACGCTTCCACAGGCCGGACCGGCTGTAGCTGCCTTGCAGACCGGACCAATCGATCTCGTCAATGCGGCCGGCATAGCGCCCGTGCAAAGGCTCGCCGGATGCCACGACGCGACGCGGCACGCAAGGCAGTGTGTTCAGCTGCAGGGCAGCGACGGTCATGCGGCCTCAGCCTTGAGTTGATGGCGACGCCACTGAGCAGGCGCCAGGCCCGTCCAGGCACGAAACGCCCGCGTGAAAGCACTTTGTTCGGAATAGCCCAGCAACAAGGCGATCTCGGCCAGATCCAGCTTGGCATCACGCAGATGGCCTTCCGCCAGATGCTGACGGGTGTTGTCCAGCAGTTGCTGGAAGCTCGTGCCCTGCTCCGACAAACGACGCTGCAGACTGCGCGGGCTGGTGTGATGGGCCTGAGCGAGTGCCGCCAGCGAGGTCTTGCCTTCACGAATCAAAGGCACCAGCGTCTTGCGCCAGGCGTCCACGATGGCCGGCACCGCAGCGACCTGCTGCAACAGGCTTTCAGCCTGCTGGTCCAGCAAGGACAACAAGGCGGGATCGGACTTGCGCAGCGGCAAGGCCAGGTATTCATGCGCAAAGACCAGTCGCGTCACGGGCGAGCCGAACACCACCTGACCACCGAAGAAGTCTTCGTAGGGCTGGGTGCTCTCGGGTGCTGCATTGACAAAGCTGACGGCCTTCACCGGCCAGTAACGCCCGGTCATGTCGCGCGCCAGTTGCACGACGGACGCGATCGCCGTTTCGTCCACCAGGGCGCCGGGACGGCCGCGCTCCACGCCCCACTCGATGACCACACCTTCTTCAGTGGCGGTGATCATGGCGGGGTTGGCGTCATACACCGAGGTGTGATAGCGCTCCAGGCGCTGCATGGCCTCGGCCAGGGTGCCGCAAGCGAGGGCGGCATAGCCCACCACGCCGAAGTGGCGCGCGCTGATGCCTTCCGCAATGCGCAAAGCCAGGGCTGGGCGATTCTCCATGGCGTCCACCCGGCGCAGCCAGGTCTGCCAGTCACTCATGGGAATGAAGTGCTGAGCTTGATCCGGGCGTGGTGCGCCCAACACCTGGACAGGGTCCAGCCCCTGTTTTTCCAGGTAGTCGTACAAGAGCAATGCGTACGAAGATGCAACGCGGTTTTCGGCCATGGGTACTTCTTCACCAAGCGTGGCCCATGATGATGCCCATCGAAAACGATATTGCCCATTCGGGCTACACGGGATCCGACATTCGTCAATTTGGCGCGAAACGTCAAGAATCTGACCGCAAAGATCAAGCCAGAAATCGGCGAACCGGTCAGGATGATGGGGCCTCCACGTCCGGATTTGTGAATGCCTGATTTCGATAGCCTGTACGCCCTGGCCACCACCTGGATCAACCAGACCGACCTGAAGGATTGGTTGCTGGTGCTGCTGTCACCCGTGTTTTTCGTGACCGTGGCCATCGAGTGGCTGCGGTTTCGCCGCTCGGACAAACAGCGCGCCACGCCCATCTACGACCTGCGCGACTCTATGGACAGCATGACCCTGGGTGGCGTCTACACCTTCCTGGATGTGCTCATCGTGGTGATGCTGGTGCTGCCGGCGATGGTGTGGGCTTACCAGTTCCGCCTAAGTACCATCGAGATCACGCCCTGGACGTTCGCTGCGCTCTACCTGGGCGTGGAGTTCTGCTACTACTGGTTCCACCGCGCCAGCCACCGCATCCGCTGGTTCTGGTGCGCGCACGTGGTGCACCACGCCTCCGAGCACATGAACTTCACCACCGCCATGCGCCAGAGCTGGCTCTACAGCTTCGCCGGCAACTGGCTGTTCTACACGCCCATGGTGCTGCTGGGCTTCGAACCAGGCTGGGTGCTGTTTGCCCTGTCCTTGAACCTGGCCTACCAGTTCTTCGTGCACACGCAGTGGATCAAGAAACTGCCCGCGCCGATCGAGTTCATCTTCAACACCCCCTCGCACCACCGCGCCCACCACGGCCGCAACCCGGTCTACATCGACAAGAACTACGGCGGTACCCTGATCGTGTTCGACCGCCTGTTCGGCACCTTCGTCGCCGAGACCGAGGCGCCTGATTACGGCCTGGTTCGCCAGGTACACAGCCACAATCCCATCTGGTTGACCATACACGAATGGGTGGACATGATCCGTGACATGCTGCGCCCCGGCCCCCTGAATCAGCGCCTCAAACACCTTTGGGCGCCACCCGAGTGGGAACGCGGCGCCGGTACGCGGGATAATCCCCCCCATGCACCCGAACGCTCTTCTCGACCTCAGCACGCAACTCGTCCGTGAGGTTCTCAAGCTCGACGCCCCCGCCGACAGCATCGTTTCCTACTTTTTCCGCCAGCACAAGGCCCTGGGCCAGCGGGAACGCCACGCCCTGGCCGAGACGGCCTACGCCGTGCTGCGCCAGCGCCTGCTGTGGGCCCACCTGGCCCAATCCGGCCACGGCCCCATGGAGCGCCGCCTGGTACTGCTGGCCTGGCAAGGTCAGCCTCACGTCCTGAAAAACGGCATCACGACCGACGAAGGTCAGTGGCTGGAGCGCACCGCCACCATCGACCGCAGCACCCTGCAGGACAAGCTGCGCCACAACCTGCCCGACTGGATCTCCAACAGCCTGCGGCAACAACTGGGCGAAGAAGAGTTCTGGCAACTGGTCGACACTTTCTCGGCTGGCGCACCGCTGGACCTGCGCGTCAACCCGATCAAGGCCAAGCGCGAAGCCGTGCTGGAGGCCCTGGTGGCCGCCGGCATCCCGGCTGTGCCCACGCCGTTCGCCCCCACCGGCATCCGCATCGAAGGTAAGCCGGCGCTGCAGAAGATGCCGCTGTACACCGAAGGCCATGTCGAGGTGCAGGACGAAGGCAGCCAGTTGCTGGCCCTGCTGACCGGCGCCAAACGTGGCGAGATGGTGGTGGACTTCTGCGCAGGCGCCGGTGGCAAGACCCTGGCCCTGGGCGCCATGATGCGCAACACCGGCCGCCTGTACGCTTTCGACGTATCAGGCCATCGCCTGGAAAACCTCAAGCCGCGTCTGGCGCGCAGTGGACTGTCCAATGTGTACGCCACGCAGATCGCGCACGAGAACGACGAGCGCATCAAACGCCTGCGCGGCAAGATCGACCGCGTGCTGGTGGATGCCCCATGCTCCGGCCTGGGCACCCTGCGTCGCAACCCCGATCTGAAGTGGCGCCAGAGCCCCAAAGCCATCGAGCAATTGCAGGCCAAGCAGACTGCCATCCTCCACAGCGCGTCGCGTTTGCTCAAACCCGGCGGCCGCCTGGTTTACGCGACCTGCAGCCTGATGCCCGCAGAGAACGAAATCATTGCGAACGCCTTCACGGCCGAGCATCCGGATTTCGTGCAGCTCGATGCACGCGAGAAGCTGGAACAAGCGGGCGTGACGCAGGCCGAATCGCTGGTCACGGAAGCGGGCCACCTGAGACTGTGGCCGCATCGCCATGCCACCGACGGTTTCTACGCCGTGGCATGGGAAAAGAAAGCCTGACGCTTCAGGCCTTCTTCTGCAGGGAAGCCTTTAGAACAGGCTTTCCTTCACATAGATCACGTCGCCGTTTTGCAGCTTGTCGTTCATGTCAGGCTGGATGACCTGAACCTGACCAGACGCATCGCGACGGTGCACACGGATGCCGCGCTGCGTACCACGCAGCGTCAGGCCACCGCCAGAGGCCAGGGCTTGCAGCACGGTCATGTCGCGCTGCAGCAGCATGGTGCCAGCGCGTTGCACTTCACCGTAGATGTAGATCTGGGGCGCACGGTCCACCCAGATGCTGTCGCCGCCAGCCAGGGTAAAGTCATCCACACCACTGCCGGCCGCGAACACACGAGGAAAATCGATTTCCTTGCGGAAGGACTTGCCATCGCGGGTACCCGACACCACCACGATGTCCGACCCCGCGTTGGCCAAGGTGCCGCCAGCTTGTGCAAGGATTTCACTCAGCTTGTTGCCGCCTGCGCTTGCTCCCAAGGCGAAACGACCAGGACGGTTAACCTGGCCCAGCACGGACACCATATTGGCCTTGGCGTCCATCACCAAAATGGAGACCTGAGGCTGCTTCAGAAAATTGCCGTCGCGCAATCCGGCGGCAATCTTCTTTTCAGCGTCGGACACGGACAAGCCACCCAGCTTCACCACACCCAGCAGAGGATATGAAATGGTGCCACTTTCATTGATGCGCGCATCCAGCAGCAAGTCCTGGTTCTGGTAGACGAAGATCCGGATCTGGTCACCAGCACCCAGAACGTAATCGTTCTGACCGGCAGCTTGTGCGCCCATACCGAACACCAGCAGCATGGTGGCCAGCAGCCACCGAGCCATGTCACGCATCCACTTCATATGCAAAAGTCCTCTGAAAAATGATGATGCAATGTATCACCCGGGCATGACAAAGCGATGCCAGCTTCGGGAGAGTGCAACAAAGGTGTCTAGATCACGTTTGAACGGATTGGTTCCACCAGATTCGCCCCAGGAAACCCCTCAGGAGAAGGCCCCCACTCGCCTCAGTGCTCGGCCATGGCCAGGGTGGTGCGCTCCAGATAGGCGCGCACCTCGCTGCCCGGCATGGGGCGGGCGATCAGGTAACCCTGCACATCGTCACAACCCAGGGCACGCAGCATCACCAATTGCTCGGAGGTCTCGATGCCCTCGGCGGTGGTTTCCAGCCGCAAGGCACGCGCCAGGCTGATGATGGCAGTGACAACCGCCTGTGCGTCCTGGTCGCTGTCGAGCGAGCGAACGAACATGCCGTCGATCTTGAGCTTGTCCATCGGGAAGCTGCGCAGGTAGGCCAGCGACGAGTACCCGGTACCAAAATCATCCATGGCCACCCGTACGCCCCGGCTGCGCAGGGCCATCAGCGTGGATTGCGCACCATCGTGGTCCTCGATCAGGGCCGACTCGGTGATTTCCACCTCCAGGCGCTCGGGATCCAGACCACTCTCTGCCAAGGCCTCGTCCACCAGGTCGATCACGGCGGAGCTGCGGAACTGCACCGCCGACAGGTTGACGGCCACGCGCAGGTCACCCGGCCACTTGGCCGCCACGCGGCAGGCCTCGCGCAGCACCCAGTTGCCCAGGGGCACGATCTGGCCGGTTTCTTCGGCCACAGGGATGAACTCGCCCGGCCCGATCAGCCCACGCTCGGAATGTTGCCAGCGCACCAAGGCCTCGAAACCAATGATCTCGCCCGTGTCCAGCCGCATCTGGGGTTGGAAGAACAAGGTGAACTGGTTGGCGTTAAGCGCCTGACCCAGCTCGTGCTGCAAGCGCACACGGGCCCGGGCGCTTTCAGCCATCTGCTGATCAAAGAAACGATAGGTATTGCGACCTGCCGCCTTGGCCGCGTACAAGGCCAGATCGGCGCACTGCAGCAGCGATTGCGGATCCTTGCCGTCGCGAGGCGCCAGGGCCACACCCATGCTGGCGCGCACCTCTACCATGGCATCGTCCAGCTGACAGGGTTCGGCCAGCAGGACCACCAGGCGTTCTGCCAGAGCGGCAGCTTCTTCGTGCGAGGCATAACGCCAGCTCAACAAGGCGAATTCGTCGCCTCCCAGGCGGGCCAGCAGGTCGCCCTCCGCCACGCAGGATTTCAGGCGCGCCCCGACTCGGCGCAAGAGCTGATCGCCCACACCGTGCCCCAGGGAGTCGTTGATGTTCTTGAAATTGTCCAGATCCAGGAACAACAATGAACAGGGGCGGTTCGGCGTCTTGGGATCGGAGGCCAGCTTGCTCAGTTCGGAGCTGAAACGATGGCGATTGGCCAGGCCGGTCAAGGCATCGAAATTGGCCAGGCGGGCCAGTTCGTCGCGGGTACGGCGCGTGTGGGTGATGTCCGAGCCCACGCCGCGCCAGCCTGCCGAGCGCCCGGTGTCGTCCAGCAAGGGCTTGGCGGTCAGTGACCAGCAGTGGATCTCGTGCCCCACCTCGACCGCAAGTTCCAGATCGCGGAAAGGCTGCCCCATGCGGATGCAGGTGGTGAGGTGCGCCAGCGCGGCGGTGGCCTCGTCGTCGTCTGGCGGCAGCATGTTGGACAGCAGATCGATGAAGGACTTCTGCAGCAAGGCCTTGGTGGGCATGCCAAAGGCGTGCGCCAGCCGGGTTGACACATGCCGCAGGTGCCCTGTAGGCGATATTTCCCACAACCAGTCGGAGGCATGCTCTTCGAAGTCTCGCAGCAGCAGGTCGATCAGCTGCTTCTGGCGCTCGGTTTCCGCCTCGGCGCGAAGCCGGCTCATGAAGACCTTGCCATTGGTATAGCTCACGCCGCTCATGATCACCATATAGACCACCAACGCGATCATCAGCGCTTCACTGGTGGCGTAATCGGACTGCAGCAGGCCGATCACGCAGGTAGAGCACATGGTGATCACATAGGCCATCGCGGCCGGCACCATGGGGCTGAGCATGAAAGCGCCACCGCAGATGGTACCCACGACCACCGTGGCGACCAGCATCGCACCGTTGTGATCCGCGCTGGGAAACACGATCAAGGGCAACACCGACCACAACACGGCAAACAGGATCACGTGCCCGACGATGATGTACTGCGCCGACTTCTGGGCCAGCACCCGTGCGCCATCGGTGATCAACATGCGCCACCAGACGGCCGCAATCGGCAGCGCCGAGATCACAAAGAAGCACCAGAGCCCCAGCCCAAGGCTGTTGATCTTGCCCCAGAACACCCAGCAGATTACCAGCGTGTTGATGCCGTTGCCCGTCATGATGAGCGGCAACAGACGCATCAAGGCCTGAACCTGACGCCCACGGAAATAGGAAGCCTGCGGCCCGTCTATGGCCTCCTGAGGCGAGACCTCGTTGAGCAGTTCTTCAAACCGCTGCCGGATCGTTGGCGTCTGAGTAGCTTTGGAAGGAAACATCCCCACCATTCAATCCAATGTGGATAACCCTGACGGAATCGGCAGTTTGCCCCCGAACTTGATATCGTCAGACGAAATTGGATGCCTTGTTCACGGGGTTGCAGCGGCATAAGGCACGCCCGCCCCAGTAATTTGGTGCGTCATTTGGCTTACCATCTCCGCCCTTGCTGAGTGAAAAAGCCAATATGAGTGCCGACAAACCTTTGTCAGATGCCGAACAGGCTCTGCGCGACGCCGCCAACGAATACCACCGCCTGCCCCGCCGCGGCAAGATCGCCGTGGTGCCGACCAAGCCGCTGTCCAACCAGCGTGACCTGTCGCTGGCCTACTCGCCTGGCGTGGCTTATCCCTGTCTGGCCATCGAACAGAACCCGGATCTGGCTGCCGAGTACACCTCGCGCGGTAACCTGGTTGGCGTGATCACCAACGGCACCGCCGTGCTGGGCCTGGGCGACATTGGCCCGCTGGCCTCCAAGCCGGTGATGGAAGGCAAGGGTTGCCTGTTCAAGAAGTTCGCTGGCGTGGATGTGTTCGACATCGAACTGGCCGAACGAGACCCGGACAAGCTCATCGACATGATCGCCGCCCTGGAGCCCACGCTCGGCGGCATCAACCTGGAAGACATCAAGGCGCCTGAATGCTTCTATATCGAGAAGCAGCTCAGCGCCCGCATGAACATCCCCGTGTTCCATGATGACCAGCATGGCACGGCCATCATCTCCAGCGCCGCCCTGTTGAACGGCCTGGAACTGGTGAGCAAGCAGATCGGCGAAGTCAAGGTGGCCGTATCGGGCGCCGGCGCCGCAGCCATCGCCTGCCTGGACGTCATGGTTGGCCTGGGCATCAAGCGCGAAAACGTGTTCGTGTGCGACTCCAAGGGGCTGATTCACACCGAACGCACCGACAAGCTGGACGAATCCAAGCGCCGCTATGCGCAGCCCACGACGGGCCGCACGCTGGCGGACGCGGTCAATGGCGCCGACGTGTTCCTGGGCTGCTCGGCGGCCGGCACGTTGACTGCCGACATGGTCAAGACCATGGCGCCCAACCCCATCATCTTGGCGCTGGCCAACCCCGAGCCGGAAATTCGCCCCGAGATTGCCAAGGCCGTGCGCCCGGATTGCATCATCGCCACGGGCCGCTCGGACTACCCCAACCAGGTCAACAACGTCCTGTGCTTCCCCTACATCTTCCGTGGCGCGCTCGATTGCGGCGCCACCAAGATCACGGACGAAATGAAACTGGCCTGCGTGCGCCAGATCGCCGATCTGGCCAAGGCCGAGATCTCCGACGAAGTGGCTGCCGCCTACCCAGGCCGCGAACTGCGCTTCGGCCCGGACTACCTGATCCCCACCCCGTTTGATTCGCGCCTGATCCTGCGCATTGCCCCGGCTGTGGCCGAGGCAGCCGCCGCATCCGGTGTGGCCAAGCGCCCCATCACGGACCTGAAAGCCTACCGCGATTCGCTGTCGCAGTTCGTGAGCAACACGGGTCTGTTCATGCGCCCGCTGTTCCTGGGTGCCAAGGCCAACCCCAAGCGCATTGCCTACGCCGAAGGTGAAGACGAGCGCGTGCTGCGTGCCGCCCAGATCGCCGTGGACGAAGGCATTGCCCGCCCGCTGCTGATCGGCCGCCCCGACGTGATCACCACGCGCATCGAACGCGCCGGCCTGCGCCTGCAAGATGGCGTGAACTGCGACATCGTCAACCCTGCCAAGGACGAACGCTTCAAGCAGTACTACGAGGCCTATCACAAGCTGCGCGCCCGTGACGGCATCTCGCCGGATCTGGCCAAGGTGGCCGTGCGCCGCTCCAACTCGCTGATCGCGACGATGATGGTCAAGCTGGGTGATGCCGACGGCATGATCTGCGGCGTAATCGGTCGCTACGACCTGCACCTGGCGCATGTTCAGGAAGTGATCGGCGTGCGCCCCGAGGCCCATGGCCTGGCCGCGCTCAACGCCCTGATCCTGGACCAGCACAACCTGTTCATCGCCGACACCTTCGTCAACGAAGACCCGACGGCCGAACAGCTGGCGGACATCGCGGCCCTGGCTGTGGAGGAAGTCCAGCGCTTTGGCCTGCCTCCGCGCGTGGCCTTCCTGTCGCACTCGATGTTCGGCTCCAGCAGCCGGCCGTCTGCGCGCAAGATGCGCCAGGCGCGTGACATCTTCGTGCAACGCATGCCCCACATCCCCGCCGATGGCGAGATGCAGGGTGATGCCGCACTGAGCGAGTCGGTGCGCAACAAGCTGCTGCCCGACAGCACGCTGCAAGGCACGGCCAACGTCCTGATCTGCCCGAACCTGGATGCTGCCAACATCCTGTTCAACGTGCTGAAGATGACGGGCGGCCAGGGCGTGACCGTGGGCCCCATCCTGCTGGGTGCGGCCGCACCGGTGCACATCCTCAACCCCTCCGCCACCGTGCGCCGCATCGTCAACATGACGGCTGTGGCGGTGGCGCACGGCGCGCCACAGGCAGCTCACGGCCGCTAAGGCCGCAGAAGCATCAGTGCATCTTCGACCTGCGGCGCAACGCACCAAGTGCGCCCAGGCCGATGGCCATCATCACCCACGACGACGCCTCTGGCACCACGCTCACCTTGATGCTTCCAGAGGCGTATTTATTGACATAGGCGCCGGGATTTGAAATTCCCCCGCTAACTGCCATGCTGTAGACGCCCGGCTTCAATGTTGCCAGCACGGTTGCCCGCAAGCCTGCACCAGTTGTACTAGGCAGCAGAGTTGGTGTGAAGTCACCATTGGGTCCTGTCAGGGTCAGTCGAGTCGCGGGAACGCCCGGGTCATTCGTGCGGTCCACATCAAACTGAACCGACGTGTCGCTCAGAACCGAAAAGGACAACGCCATGCTCGATGAAGCGTTGCCACCTGAAGGCCCCACGTCCCCCGAAGGCCCGTTGTACCACCAAGACGACGTTGTCCATATCGAGATGCTGCTGTCACCGATAAGTGAAACTGCAGACGCACGACCCGTCGTCAACCCTCGCCCCCCCGTCGCCGCAAACGACGCGCTTTGGCCCACAGAAGCAGATACCGTGCTTCCTGTTGGTGTGCGGCTTGTCTGACCCACGGTCGCGGAACCACTTTGACTGACCACGCTGAGTTGGGCTTGGGCTGCCAACGGCAACGCAATCAGCAACGCCACGCATGACGCGTGTAACCTCATATTCATGAGTTTTCCTTCCTGTTTTATGTGTGGATTCAGCCCGACGTCGAGCTTGGGCTGAATTGAAAGCCTAGCAGATCAAACACCTTAGTCAATCGGCCTAACCCGACAGCCAGATTGAACCCAAGCTGCCAATGGCCACCAGAAGTTGGCCTATTCGTTTTTGGCTTCGCCGCTAGACTGAGCCCATGACCTCACTCGCGCGTACGCCAGCTCACAGCGACATCCTGCAGGGCTATCTGGCGGCCTTGGCCACCGTGGTCATCTGGGCGGGCTTCATCCTGATCTCGCGCCTGGGTGGCAAGACCGCCCTCACCGGCTGGGACATCGTGGCCCTGCGCCTGGGTACGGCATCCTTGTTCCTGCTGCCCTTTTCACTGAGCCTGCCTGCAGGCACCTGGCGCAACAAGCGCATGTGGGCCATGGCCCTTATCGGCGGCCTGCTGTTTCTGATCCTGGTGTATGCGGGCTTCAAGCGCGCGCCGGCAGCTCATGGCGGCATCCTGTTGCCGGGCATGCAACCCTTTCTGGTGACCGCGCTGGCCTGGCTGCTCATGGGCGCAAGGCCGTCACGCCTGCGCCTGCTGGGCCTGATCCCGATTGCGGCTGGCGTGGGCTGCGTCGCCGCACCTCAGATGCTGGGGGCCCATGATGGGCCCTCCACCCTGAGCGGCGATCTGTTCCTGCTGGGTGGCTCGCTGGCCTGGGCCACCTACAGCGTGCTGGTCAAGAAGTGGGTGGTCGATGCCTGGCTGCTCACGCGCTTTGTGGCGCTGGCATCGTGCCTGGTCTACATGCCCATCTACCTGGCCTTCCTGCCCAAGGGCATTGACCAGACGCCCATGTCCATGCTCTTGCTGCAAGGGCTGTATCAGGGGCTGGGGCCCACCATCGTGGCCATGCTGCTGTTCCTGCGCGCCGTAGCCATCCTGGGCGCCGAGCGCACCGGGGCGCTGGTGGCCCTTGTGCCCGTGATGGCCGGCCTGGGCGCCGTGCCCTTGCTGGGCGAACCACTCACGGGCTGGCTGGTAGCAGGGCTGGTGCTGGTGTCAGGCGGCGCTTTTCTGTCAGCCCGCCTGAAGTGATCACAGCCCCATCTGCTTGGAGATGATCTCGTTCATGATCTCGTGCGTGCCGCCACCGATCGAGAGAATGCGGTTGTCGCGGTAGAGGCGCTCGACCACGGACTCGCGCATATAGCCCATGCCACCAAAGATCTGCACGGCTTCATACGTCACCTCATCGGCCACATCGGTGGCGAAATTCTTGGCCATGGACACTTCCTGGATGGCGGTCTTGCCAGCCTGCATGCGGGCAGCCACGCGGTAGGCGTACTCACGCGCCACGTCCACCTTGGTGGCCATCTCGGCCAGCTTGTGGCGGATCACCTGGTGCTTGCTCAAGGGCTTGCCGAAGGTGACACGGTCCTTGACGTAGTCCAGGCAGGCTTCCAGCGCCATCTGGGCGGTCATGTAGGCCATCACGGCCAGGGCCAGACGCTCGGCCTGGAAGTTGGCCATGATCAGCATGAAGCCCGCGTTCTCCGGGCCAACCAGGTTGCTCACGGGCACGCGCACATCCTCGAAGAACAGTTCGGCGGTGTCAGACGCCCACCAACCCATCTTCTTGAGATTGCGGCCTACCGAGAAGCCGGGCGTGCCCTTCTCGATCAGCAGCAACGACACGCCGGCATAACCTTCGCCGCCCGTGCGCACGGCCACGGTGTAGTAGTCGGCGCGCACACCGGACGTGATGAAGGTCTTGGATCCATTGACGACATAGTGATCGCCATCCCGCACGGCACGCGTTTTCAGATTGGCCACGTCGGAGCCGCCACCGGGCTCGGTGATGGCCAGCGCGGCAATCTTGTCGCCTGCCAGCACAGCGGGGACCACGCGCTGCTGCACTTCGGGCGAAGCGCCGCGCCAGATGGGGGGCGTACCGATGTCCAGCGAACCCAGGCTGGCCACCAGGCCGCCAGATGTGCTGCGCATCAGCTCTTCGCTGACGGCCAGCTTCATGAACACGTCGTCGGCATAACTGCCGCCCAGGTGCTCGGGATGGCCGATACCCAGGATACCCAGATCACCCGCCTTCTTGTACAACTCACGCGGGAAGCTGCCTGCCTCTTCCCACTCGGCGATATGGGGCTTGATTTCCTGCTCGACGAAACGGCGTGCGGTGGCGCGGGCCATCTCATGGGTTTCGTTGAAGTACGTGACGAAGGGTGTGGTGCTCATGCTGGCGTCTCCTGTAGCGGCCACCTTGGTGCGGCCTTGTTCGCATACCCAATACTACAATCAATTTACCAAGACGGCCACCGGTTGACGCAAACGTAAAGCATCGGTACAGTCGCCCATATTCTTTCCCCTACCAACACGATTTCCGAGGACGACATCCATGAGCGCGCAGCACTACGACAGCATCTTCCGATCCGGTCTGTTCACCGGCCAGGTCCATGTGGTCACCGGTGGGGGCAGCGGCATCGGGCGCTGCGTGGCGCACGAACTGGCCGCACTGGGCGCCACCGTGGTCATCACGGGCCGCAATGAGGAAAAGCTGGCCCGTGTGGTGGCCGAGATCACGGAAGACGGCGGCAAGGCCGATTCTTTCGCCTTCGACATCCGCGACGAAGACCAGGTCAAAACCGCCGTGGCGGGCATCGTGGCCAAGCACGGCCAGATCCATGGCCTGGTGAACAACGCCGGCGGCCAGTTCCCCTCGCCCATGAACATGATCTCCAAGCGCGGGTTCGATGCAGTGGTCACCAACAACCTGACGGGCGGCTTTTTGATGATGCGCGAGGTCTTCAACCAGACCATGATGAAGCAGGGCGGCGCCATCGTGAACATGACCGCCGACATGTGGAACGGCATGCCGGGCATGGCGCACTCTGGCGCAGCACGCGCCGGCATGGCCAACCTGACCAAGACGGCAGCCTATGAGTGGGCTGCCTCCCATGTGCGCGTCAACGCCGTGGCGCCCGGCTGGATCGCATCGAGCGGCATGGACAGTTACGGCCCCGCCATGGCCCCCATGATCCGCGTGCTCAAGGACAACCTGCCGGCCAAGCGCCTGGGCCTGGAGGCCGAGGTCAGCTCGGTCATCTGCTTCCTGCTGAGCCCGGGCGCTTCCTTCGTCACCGGCATCACGGTGGCCATCGACGGCGGCGCCCCGCTGCACAGCCCTGTCATGCCGACGGCCAACCATGCTGGCGCGCCCAGCTACGATGGTTTCCATCGTTCTGTGGTGCCTGCCGTGCTGAAGGATCTTTGATCGAGCAGTGGCCATCCGCGCGCAGAAGGGGTAAAAAGGAGCGCCCCATCGTCGCCAAAGCACCCCTCAGTCTGCGATTGCGCTTGCTTCTGCGCAAATCACACTGCCGTGAGCTTGCTACGCTGGACCGTTTGCAAACCTGCTTCAACGGAGACGTTCGCCATGTCCTCACTGCGCATGACCTTTCTTGCTCTGAGCCTCTTGAGCCTGAGCGCACCGGTATTGGCCGCCAACGACTGGGAAACCGTTCGACAAGGCCAGGGACGCGAAGACGTGAGCACCTGGGTGCGCAGCGTGGATGGCATGACCGTCAAGGCGTTCAAGGGCGTGACCGAGGTGCACTACTCGGCCCTGACCGTGCTGGCGCTGCTGGCCGACACCAACGGCCTGAACAACTGGGTCTACCACTGCAAAACCAGCGGTCCCACCGACAAATTCCCGCCCGATCACACCTATGCGCGCTTCAAGGGCATCTGGCCCGCATCAGATCGCGACGTGATGTTCCGCTCTACCGTCAGCCAGCAAGCCGATGGCGCCATCGTGGTGGACTCCAATCAGGTGGAAGGCTACCCACAACAGGATGGACATGTGCGCATGCCCTACCTGCACAACACCTTCAAGCTCGTGCCGCTCAAGGGCAACTGGACCCGCGTCGAGTTCGAAACCCAGGTTGACCTGGGTGGTCTGGTGCCTGACTGGCTGGCCAACGCCGTGTCCACCAAGGCCCCCCTGGTGACGCTGGAAGGCCTGCGCAAACAAGTGGCCCAGCCCCGCTACCAGGTCAAGTCATTGAGTGAACTGCCGGCCCACTATCACAAGGGCAAGCCCATGGTGCTGCCTGAGGGGCACCTCACGCCATGACCTGAGCTGTTCTGGTCAGCTCGTCAACGCTGCATCAATACCAACGAGCACCTGATCCAGTTCGCGGGCCATGATCAACACGGCTTGCTCGATTTGATCAGGTGAGGCCTGCGCCTGGACCTCAGCCGCCACCTGCTGGCAAGCCTGTGCGAGCCCCAAGGCGCCGAGTGTATTGGCCACGCTCTGCATGGTGTGCAACAGGCGCTTGACGGTATCGATATCGCCCTGCTGCCAGGCCGTCTGCCACTGCGCGATGAAGTGGCGCTCCCGCTCGACAAAGATGCGCAGCATGCGCATATACAAGGTCGCGTTACCCAAGGTACGGGCCAGACCCACATGGACATCGACACCAGGCAAATGCAAGGGCAAGCCCGCTGGCGCCGTTGAAGCCTGCCCGGCCCTTGATGCCTGATTGAGAGCACGCGTCCATTTCGCCAGCGTGCGGTAGAGCTCCTCCACATCAATGGGCTTGGCGACGTGGTCATTCATGCCTGCAGCCAGCGCACGCTCGCGGTCACCCAGCATGGCATTGGCCGTCATCGCGATGACAGGCAGCTCCCGCCACGCCGGGTTCTGGCGAATGTGGCTCGTTGCGGTATAGCCGTCCATACCGGGCATCTGGCAATCCATGAGCACGGCATCAAATGGCTGCTCGGCCAACATCGCCAAGGCCGTCTGCCCGTCCTTGGCCACCGCCACCGTCACCCCGACACGCTGCAGCAACTCGATAGCCAGCTCCTGGTTGATCTCGTTGTCTTCCGCCAGCAGCACGCGCACGCCAGCCAGACGCTTCTGGTGATCGGTCAAAGCCAGCTTGATATCACGGGCCATCTCCACGGCAGGCGCGCCAGGGGCAACCAGCACCCGCACACAGGCATCGTGCAGGGACGACGGCGTCACAGGCTTGGTCAACACGGCCTGCACCTGTACCTCTTCCTGACGCATGCGGCGCAACACCTCGTCGCGGCTGAAGGCCGTGACCATCAGCACCTGCGGGCGATCATGCCCCGCCTGCGCCAGGCGACGCGCGCAACTGACGCCATCCAGGCCTGGCATCTTCCAGTCCAGCAAGACAAGCTGGAAAGGCCGCCCGGCTTCGCTGGCCTCATGGACCATCCGCAAAGCCTGCTCACCGTCGTGGGCTTCATCCACCGCAAAGCCCATGCGCACGGCCATGCTGGCGAGCACCTCTCTGGCAGCGGCGTTGTCGTCCACCACCAGCAAACGCCCGCCTGAGGGCAAAGGCAAGGCGCCAGGCTGCTGAGCCTGCGAGGCCCCCAGGCCCATGCGCAAATTGAAATAGAAGGTGCTGCCCTTGCCTTCGTGACTGTCCACTTCTATGGTGGAGCCCATCATGCGCACCAGCTTCTGGCTGATGGCCAGGCCCAGCCCGGTGCCACCAAAGCGCCGAGAGGTTGACATCTCCGCCTGCGTGAAAGGTGTGAACAAGCGCTCCTGCTGAGCCTCACTCATGCCAACGCCCGTGTCCTTGACCCAGAACCGCAACACCACCGAACCGGCGCTGCGCTCGATCTCTTCCACGCCCACCATGACCTCGCCCTGGCTGGTGAACTTCACTGCATTGGCAGCCAGGTTGACCAGCACCTGGTGCAGGCGCAAGGGGTCGCCCATCACACGATCAGGCACACCGGGCGACTGCACGAGCAACAACTCCAGATCCTTTTCCTCCGCCTTCAGACCAATGAGATCTGCCAGGCCATTGAGCGTGTCGTACAGGCTGAACTCGACAGATTCAATGTCCAGCTTGCCTGCCTCGATCTTGGAAAAATCCAGGATGTCATTGATGATGCCCAGCAACAATTTGGCCGAGGTGTGCACCTTCTGCACATAGTTGCTCTGACGTGTGTCCAGGCCACTTTGCAGCGCCAGTTCAGACATGCCGATGATGGCGTTCATGGGCGTGCGGATCTCGTGGCTCATGTTCGCCAGAAATTCGCTCTTGGCCTCGTTGGCCAGCACGGCGGCTTCCTTGTCGATGGTGAGCTGCTGGCTGCGCGACTCCATTTCGCGACGCTTGCCGATCTCGTTCATCAGCGACAGACGCATGCCATTGATGGACGCCACCAGGGCATCGATCTCATCGCGGCGGTGCGCCTGCCTCTGCGGCAACTGCAAGGCAGTGTCCAGGTTGTCGATCGACAAGGTGGACGAAAAACGGGCAATCCGGGTGAGATGACGCGTGATCAACAAGCGCATGCCCAGCACGATGGCAAAAGCCAGCACGGTGGTGCGAACCACCTCGGCCACGATAATGGTGACGGCCGTTTCCTTCAGTCTGGCATACAGGCCGTCCAGAGAAACCTCGACCTGCAGCTGCCCGATCACCTGGTGTTGCCCGGGCTGCATCGGGTCGGTATAGGCCAGGTCATAGACGCGCCGCAAGGTGGGCACCACGAAGCTCAGTGCAGCAGGGCTGGCGTGGGGCTTGCCAACCGCCTTGACCCGAAACGGCAAGTCACCGGTGACATCTACATAGGTCACGTCGGGTAACTTCGCGATGCCATCGAGCTGCTTTTCGATCAGCGATTGATCAAGCAGCCACACATTGGCCGTCAAGGCCGGCACATGGCTGGATTCGATCAGATGCAGGTTGTCTTCCACCGCGCGCAGACCGACGCGGTAACCGCCATAGATCTGATAGGCGGCCGCCAGCAGCGCGATGCCCAGGCTGATCAGCAACACCAGCAGGGTCATGCGGCGCGTGATGGAGTACGTCATGGCGCAACGCCTCCTGTCAGGGTTGAAGTTCCTGCTTGAACGCAGTCAGCATGCGATCGTATTCGCCATTGGCCTTGATGGCTTGCAAGCCTTTCTCGAACACCTCGGACAGGCGCTTGCCATCAGGATGTGCACGAGAAAAACTGACCCAGAAGCGGTCCATGCCAATGGCGCCAACCCGTTTGATCTGCCCCTTGAGCGCGGGCTCCTGCTTGATACGGTAATAGCCCGGCATGGTGTTGAGCAGGATGTAATTCACCCTTTTGGCCACCAGCATCTTGACAAGGTTACCGTCCGACACGGCGCTCAGCTTCTTGATGCGCGGGTTCTGCATGAAGTCGGTCGGATAGGTGTAGCCGATCGTGATGCCCACTGCCTGGCCCTCCAGGTCTTTCTGCTTCATGTCTCGGGCGTTCACCTCACTGCGCGCAAAGATGCCCAACTCTTCCTGAAACAGCGGCGTGGGATGCCAGTAGAACAAGTCCTTGTTGGTTTCGGTTCGCGTGGTGTCAAAACACCCCACCACCGTCCCCTTCTCTGCGTAATGCAGGCACCTTGAAAAAGGGACGACCTGAAAGCGCACCTCCACGTCCTGGGTCTTGAATGCGGCCTTGACCAAGGCGGGTGACAAACCCTCGGGGCCCGTGCGATCAGCGCGCATGGATGAATAAGGGGCCCAGTCGTCCTCGGCGGCCACGGTCACCACCTCAGTGGCCATGGCGGTTGTCCACAGTCCCGCACATACAGCCAGCACCGACCATGTTGCCCGAATAGCCATTTCAGATCTCCTGGTCGGACAATGTAGCGCCTTTCCCCCCGCTTCGATAGCCAGACCAGATCGGTATCACTCCCGATGTATCACTGCACCTTCTCGTTTCAGCAAAGCGCATTTGCGCTCGACGCCCCAACGGTAGCCGGATAACGATCCATCACTTCTCACAACCCGATGGCAGGGAATGGCCACAGCCAGCGCATTGGCCGCACAAGCGCCAGCCACCGCCCGCACAGCCTTGGGCGAGCCGATGCGTTCGGCCAGTTCGCTGTAGCTCACCGTTTGCCCGGGCGGTATGGCACGCAAGGCCTGCCATACCCGCTGCTGAAAGGCGGTGCCGCGAATGTCCAAAGGCAGTTGCAGGCCCAGTTGAGGCGCCTCGATCAAGCCGATGACCTGTGCCACACATTGCTCGAAGCCGGCATCGGCGCCGATCAATTCGGCGGCGGGGAAACGATCTTGCAGATCGCGCAGCAGCGCATCAGCCTCTTCGCCCAGCAAGATGGCGCAAACGCCACGCTCACTGGCGGCTACGAGCACGGCACCCAGCGAACACTGGCCCACAGCGAAGCGAATGCAGTGATCGCGCCCCCCTGCCTTGAACTCCGATGGCGTCATGCCGAGCACCGCATGGGTTTGCTCGTAAAAGCGTCCGCTGGAACCATATCCCGCGTCATACATGGCTTGCGTCACCGAGCCACCTTGCACAAGCGCTTCACGCACGCGCGCGGCACGATGCGCCGCCGCATAGCCCTTTGGCGTCAACCCGATCCGGGCTTTGAACACCCGCTGCAGGTGTGCGGCGCTCAGGCCAGCCCATGCGGCCAGCTCGGACAAGCTGGGTTCCGAACGGGCCTGCTCTATGTAGCGACACATCGCTACCACCCATTCCGTATGTGAATCTGCCAAGTTTGTACTCTGCTGCATGCGGTATTGACAGCATCACTTTAGCCACATACCGACGTCTCCGCACTCCGATTCTTGCGATGAACGCATCGACCACATCAACTCGCCCGGAACTTGGGCATGCTGAACTCCCCCTTCAGGAAGTTGCCAACCAGGTAGGTCAAGGCCACCTTGAGCACAGACTCATTGGGCCGTGCCTGCCCTTCACGCGCAATGCGCATCAACTGATGGCTGTACCAGATCACCTCCATCATGCGAGAGCGATCGATGTAGCCGATGCCACTGACACGGGGTGACACGGCGTACTGTGGATCCAGACCGGCCAGCAGTCGCTGGGGCGTGGACGCATCGATGCACATCAGGCGCCCCAGGCCAATGAAGTCCAGCGAGCCCGAAGCCAAGGCCTCTTGCATGCCCGCCACCGACCGGAAGCCACCCGTCACCATCAAGGGCACCTTGGTTTGTTGGCGCACCTGCTCGGCAAAGTCCATGAAATAGGCCTCACGCTGGCGTGTGCTGTCCTTGATCGGCTGCTCGGAGCCCGTCATCGCAGGGGCTTCATACGTGCCGCCGGAAATCTCGACCATGTCGATGCCGGCCTCGGCGATCGCCAGCACCGCGTCCATCGACTCCGCTTCGTTGAAGCCACCACGCTGGAAATCCGCCGAGTTGAGCTTGATGCCAATGGGGAAGTCAGGGCCCACGGCCTCACGCATGCTGCGGTACACCGCCATCAGGAAGCGCCTGCGGTTATCAGCCGAACCACCCCATTTGTCTGAACGTCGGTTGTGGTGTGGTGACAGGAACTGGCTGATCAAGTAGCCATGGGCCGCGTGGATCTGCACACCACCAAAACCCGCCTGTTTGGCAATGCGTGCCGTGCGACCAAAGCGCACGATGGTGTCTTCGATCTCGGCGGGCGTCATCTCGCGGGGCTTGCCGAAGAACGGCGCCAACTCCGGCTTGAAGGGGATGGCTGAAGGTGCCACCGTCTCCTTGTTCAAGCCGATCATGGCCTGCTTGCCAGGATGGTTGATCTGCATCCACAAGGCGGTGCCATTGCGAGAACCGGCCTCGGCCCATTGCTTGAGAAACGCCAGGTGGCGCTCGTCTTCCACCACCACATTGCCGGGCTCACTGCGCGCACGCTGGTCCACCATCACATTGCCCGTGATGCTCAAGCCGATGCCGCCTTCAGCCCAGGCCTTGTACAAAGGCAGCAGGCAATCGAGCGGCCTTCCCTTCTTGTCGCCCATGGACTCATGCAGGGCTGACTTCACCAGCCGGTTCTTGATGGCCACGCCATTGCGCAGCTTGAAAGACTGCCCCAGGGACACGGCCGAGCCATCCGTGGACGATGACGGTGCAAACGATGATGTGATGTTCATGAGATCCAACAACAGTGAAGCAAACAAGAAGAAAGGTAGCTAGGGCGCTGCCGCGTCAAGCCGCCGCAGAGGGTGACGTGAGCGGGTCCACTGGCTCAGCCTTTCTGAACGATGTGATCCTGCGCCTCGAAGCTCGCCAGCTGCCTGCGCATCTCGAAGGTCGACCAAGGCCAGGCCGTGCTGTTGCGGCCATTGGCATCCAGGTAATAGCTCTGACAGCCGCCGATGTTCCACACCGTGTGCTGCAAGGCCTCCTGCAGGCGATCGTTGTAGCGGCGATGCCGTTCAGGGTCCACGTCAATCGTGCGATAGCCCTTGGCACGCGCCTGCTTCAGCGCATCCACGATGTAGGCCAGTTGGGCCTCGATGATGATGACCGCCGATGAGCTCACGGCCAGATTTGGCCCGATCGTCAGGAAGGCATTGGGACAGTCCAGCACCATGGTGCCCAGGTAGCCCTCAGGGCTGCCCTTCCAGCGCTGCGCCACTGGCACACCACTGCGGCCTTTGATGCGCTCGGCAATGGGCGGCGCCGTGATCTCGAAGCCCGTGCCCAGGATGATGGTGTCGACCTCGTGCGCGCTGCCGTCTGCGGCGATGACACGCGAGCCCTCGATCGCCTTCACGCCGTGCGGCACCAGCGACACGTTGGGCTTCGTCAAGGCCCGATACCAATGGTTGGATTGCAGGATGCGCTTGCAACCGGCCACATAGTTGGGCGTGAGCAGGCGCCGCATGGCCGGATCCTTCACGCTGCGGTGGATGTTGTGGCGCGCCAGGGCCTGCACCAGGCGCATCGCCGCCGGATGGCGAATGCCGCCATTGAGCATCTCGAACACACCATAGATGCCCGCCCGCATGAGCTTTTGCGTCAACGGCAGCCTGGCAAACAGCCCACGCGCCCAAGGTGGAATACCCAGATCCATCTTGGGCAGGATCCACTGCGGCGTGCGCTGGAACACCGTCATGTGGCCCACCTGCGGCTGGATGGTCGGCACGAACTGGATGGCAGACGCCCCCGTGCCGATCACGGCCACACGGCGCCCCCGCAGATCATGCTCATGCCGCCACTGTGAGGAATGGAACACCTGCCCCGGGAAAGCGGCCAGGCCAGGCACATCCGGCAAGACAGGCTCGTGCATGGGCCCGCAGGCCATGATGGCAAAGCGTGCCGTGTAAGGCCCCTGGCTGGTCTGCAGATGCCAGAGCTGATCGGCTTCAGACCAGCTCGCCTCCAGCAACTCGTGCTGGAAGCGGCAGCGCGAGGTCACGCCATGCCGTGCGGCCACGTCCTGCAGATAACGGCGAATTTCCTCCTGCGGCGCGAACACGCGGCTCCAGTCCGGCTTGGGCGCAAACGAGTAGGAGTACAGCGCCGAGGGCACATCACACGCGCAACCTGGATAGGTGTTGTCACGCCAGACGCCGCCCAGGCTGGGCGCCTTCTCCAGCACAACGACATCCTGGATGCCTTCCTGCAGCAAGCGGATGGCCGCGCCAATACCGGCAAAGCCCGCCCCGACGATGATGATCTCGCTGTGGCGCACCTCGCGCTTTGCACTCGACTGATCTGACCCCATGAAACCGTCCTTTTCTGACAACGTGACATGTCATTCCGTTTTGGAACACAATATCAATCAAGGAATCAGGTGTCAACCAGGGGTAATCAGGTGAAGGTGCTCGGGTAACATCGGCGCATGACCGACTCTGTGCCCATGTCTCGCGCCGAATCCAACAAACAGCGTTTGAGGGCCGACATCATCGAGGCCGCGTTCGAGACCTTCTCCGAACAGGGCTACCACCAGACCGGCATCGCCGACATCGCCCGCCGCCTGGGCGTGGGCCACGGCACCTTCTACCGCTACTTCCAGAACAAGCGGGACATCTTCGAGCACGTGGTGCAGGACGTGGCCATCAAGCTCAGCCAGCTGCTGGTGGACGACAACGCCCCTGCAGTGGCCACCTCCCTGGCGGACTACCGCGCCCAGTGCCAGCGCATCGCGCAACGCTTCATGGACTTCGGCTGCGCCAACCCACGCGCGCTGCGGCTGATCATGCTGGAGGCCACCTCCATCGATGCGGCCATGACCGATCAGGTCTTCAAGATGTTCGGTGTCACGGGCAAGGTCACCGCGGCCTATCTGCAAAACGGCGTCGCGCAAGGCTTTTTCCGCCGCGACCTGGACGTCAACGCCTCGGCCCAGGTGGTGGTGGGCATGATCCAGGGCGGCGTCATGCGCTATTTGTCAGCGCCACATGACGAGGCCGGCCTGCAACGCTACGTGGATGCCGCGATCGACATGCTGATCATGGGGATGGGGCAAGCAGATGCACCCTGTCCTCCCTGAGCCCTGGCGCTCGGGAAAGACGCGGCCTTGTATGGGTGAGCGGGCTAAGGGATACTGGTTCCGAAATCCCTACGCCAACACATGATCACCCTGACCTTTTCAGAAGGCCTTGCCGTCAGCGCTGGCGTCATGCAAGCCTTTGTCGCAGCGACGTTCTGGCGCTTCAAACATGCGCGTCCCGAATGGGGCCTGGGGTGGCTGGCTGCGGCCTATGGCATGGGCTCCCTGCTCAACATCGGGGCGCCAGTTCTCATCAAAGCGCAACAAGTCGCTGGCTTGAGCCTCAGCATCAAACTGGTGGCGCTGGTTCTGGGCATCTCCACCATGGGCGCATTGGTGGCAGGCCTGCACAAATACACCAGGCACGCACGCCTGAGTCCATGGCGATGGTTTCTGATCATGTGGGTGCTCTACGCACTCAACATCGCCTTGCGTGCTGCCTACCCTGTGCAAATGGCCAGCAGCGGCAACATGCTGACGGCGATCATCTTCGTGTATTTGATTTCACTGTTCATCAGTGCAGACCGCCGAGAGCCCACGGCAGGTCACGGTGCAGCCGCCCTCATGCTCAGTGCCTACCCCATGATGGTCGTGAGCGCCATTCTGGCCGGGTTCCCACCCAATGAAGTTCTTTACTGGGCCTCCATTCCTTTCACCCTGGCAGGTCTGGGCGTGATGTCCGCCACCATGGGGCGCTTGCGGTCCGAGCTCAAGGAGCTGAACGTCTCGCTGGAGCGCCGTGTACAGGAACGTACCCAGGAATTGCAGGAACTGGTGACCTCACTGGAGCAGTTCAACGGCATGGTGTCCCATGATCTGCGAGGCCCGCTGGGCGGCATCAGCGGCCTGTCAGCTGTGGCCTTGCAAGCCATTCATGAAGGCGACATCGCCAAGGCCAAGCGGCTGTTTGACGTCATCAATGTCGAAAGTGGCCGTCTGGCGGAACTGGTGTCTGACTTGCTCACATTGGCCAAAGTGTCGCATTCGGAGTTGCGCAGGCAGGCAAGCTCACTGGAGGAACTGATGCAGGAGGCCGTACGGTTGCTGAAAGTCAGCCATGGCGATCACGCTGTATCGTGCATTCGCCATGGTCCTCTGCCATCCGTTGATGTGGACCCCGCCTTGCTGCGCCAGGTGCTGGTCAACCTGATCGGCAATGCTTTGAAGTTCTCACGACAGGCGCCGTCACCTGATGTTCATGTGCACGCGGAGAAGGCTAGTGAGGGCATCACCGTTCACATCCAGGACAACGGCGTGGGCTTCGACCCTGACAAAAAGCAGGTGCTGTTTTCACCCTTCAAGCGACTGCATGCCAGCTCGGAGTTTGAAGGCACCGGCATCGGCCTGACCATCGTCAAGCGCATCATTGAACGTCACGGCGGGCACGTGTGGGCTGACAGCCGGCCCGGTCAAGGCGCCACTTTTTCGTTCTACCTGCCGCAAGGTCCGGCCTCACACCGGCCACCCGAGCCGGCGCACTGACATGCGCCTGCTGCGCCATGTTTTTGTATTGCAAAATCAACCTGGGCTGCAGAGGCCATCAAATCACGGCACGATGATGGAACTTTTCGGGCTTAGCACTCTCTGAGCAAGAGTGCTAATATGTTCTGAGAAGGATTCACGAAAGGACCACCCATGACCGTGACCACCGCCATTGCTACCCGTGACCCCTGGAGTGTGGTGCCCTCGCTGGGCAACCTGGACGCGTACATCCGTTCCGTGCAGGCCATCCCCATGCTGGAGGCCGACGAAGAGCAAGCCCTGGCCCGCCGTCTGCGTGATCAGCAGGATCTGCAAGCAGCTTCCAAGCTGGTGCTGTCTCACTTGCGTCTAGTGGTGTCCATCTCCCGCCAGTAC
The DNA here is from genome assembly GCF_016234775.1 of Aquabacterium sp. Lineage (GTDB taxonomy): Bacteria > Pseudomonadota > Gammaproteobacteria > Burkholderiales > Burkholderiaceae_C > Aquabacterium. The sequence continues at coordinate 263,932 of NZ_JACRAH010000021.1, forward strand.
ATGGGTTACGGCCTGCCCCAGGGCGACCTGATCCAGGAAGGCAACGTCGGTCTGATGAAGGCCGTCAAGCGCTTCGACCCGGATCAAGGTGTGCGCCTGGTGAGCTACGCCATGCACTGGATCAAGGCTGAGATCCACGAGTACATCCTCAAGAACTGGCGCATGGTCAAGGTCGCCACGACCAAGGCCCAGCGCAAGCTGTTCTTCAATCTGCGCTCGATGAAGCACCAGTTCAAGGGCGAAGAAGGCAACGACCACGTCGGTCGCGCCGGCTTCAGTGACGCCGAAATCCACCGCGTGGCGCAAGAACTGAATGTGCGCCCCGAGGATGTCATCGAGATGGAAACCCGCATGTCCGGCGGTGACGTGGCCCTGGAAGCCCCGGCCGACGACGACCATGAAGGCGCCATCTCGCCGCTGACCTACCTGTCGGACGAGGTGCACGAACCCACCCGCGTGATCGAAGCACATCGCCGCGACTGGCTGGCCAGCGATGGCATCGCCATGGCGCTGGAACAGCTGGACGAGCGCAGCCGCCGCATCGTGGAAGAGCGCTGGCTCAAGGTCAATGACGACGGCTCCGGCGGCATGACCCTGCATGATCTGGCGGCGGTCTACGGCGTCAGCGCCGAACGCATCCGCCAGATCGAGGTGGCCGCGATGAAGAAGATGCGCAAGGCGCTGAGCGATACGGTCGAAGCCTGATCACCTGGCCCGGTCGCCCAGGCAATCAGAGCCAGCCCAGCTCGGCCAGCTCAGCCTGGCACTGGGCCGCATCCACAAATTGAACAGCCCGCCACCCCAGTGTGCGGGCTGTTTTGATGTTGTGGAGGTTGTCGTCGATGAACACGGTCTGCTCTGGCTGCACACCGAACTGGACCGCGGCCGTTTCAAAGATGTCCGCGTTGGGCTTGATCTGCTGCACGTCGCACGAAAACACGCCTGCCAGGAAGCGATCCAGGAAGGCGTGCTCACGCTGCAAGAACTCCGCGTAAGGGCGCGGCATGTTCGACAGGAAGTACAAAGGCATGCCTGATTCAGACAGGCGATGCAACCAATCCACCGTAGCGGGAATCGGCGCCAGGTGCGGCGGAATCGCCTCCATCAGGCGGTGAACGTCGTGCCCTTGCAGACCGGTCCGGTGCGCGATCTTGTCGCGAACCCCATCCCAGCTCAAGACGCCACGGTCAAACTCCGACCAGTCGCTGCCCGGCACAAAGGATTCGAACACCCGCGCAGCCAGATCCAGTGCCTGCTGGTCATTGCTGGCCAGGTGTGGCAAGACGGACTGAATCAGCTTGGCGGGTTGCCAGTTGAACAGCACGCCGCCGAAATCGAACACCACAGCCTGAGGCTGACGAGCGGCATCAAGCTGGCTCATGTCACATTCCTTGAAAAGTCGGGCTCAACGCAGGCGCGCGATCATGGCGGCCGTGGCCGCATCCAGTCCGGCGGTATCGCCAGAGGTCAAGCGCGGCAGCAGGTCCTTGCACAAGGCCTTGCCCAACTCCACGCCCCACTGATCGAACGAGTTGATGCCCCACAGCGCGCCACTCACGAAAGTGCGGTGCTCATAGAGGGCCACCAGTGCGCCCAGCGAACGCGGCGTGACTTCGTCCAGCAGCAGCGTCAGGCTGGGCCGGTTGCCGGGGAAGGTGCGGTGCTTGGCGATGGCCTGAGGGCTCATGTCCTTCGACGCGGTAGGCACATGCTCCTGCAGTGCATCCGCAGCGGACTTGCCCCACGTCAGCGCCTGGGCCTGCGCCAGGCCGTTGGCCAACAGCACATGGTGTTGCTGCCCCAGCAAGGCCCGCATGGCCGGCGACATGGCGCCGGGTGCCCGGTAACTGGCGTGCTTGACGAGCAGGAACTCGACCGGGATCACATCCGAGCCCTGGTGCAGCATCTGGAAAAAAGCATGCTGGCCATTGGTGCCTGGCTCACCCCACAGCACGTCGCTGGTGGCATAGGGCAGCGGGTCGCCGTTGGCATCCACGCTCTTGCCATTGCTCTCCATCACGAGCTGCTGCAAGTAAGCGGGCAAGCGGCGCAGGCCATGGTGATACGGCACCACGCAACGGCTCGTGTAGCCCTTGAAATTGCGATACCAGACGTCCATCAAACCCAGCAGCATCGGAAGGTTGGCCTGCACGGGCGCTTGCGCAAAGTGCTCATCCATCGCGTGCGCACCTGCCAGCATCGCGTGGAAGTTGCTGCTGCCCAGTGCCAGCGCAATCGGCAAACCGATGGCCGACCACATCGAAAAGCGCCCGCCTACCCAGTCCCAGAAGCCAAAGGTCTGGGTGATGCCAAAGGCGGCGGCCAATTCCACGTTGGTGGTGGTGGCCACGAAGTGACGGGCGATGTCCTTGCCCCCCTGGTCCAGGAACCACTGCCGCGCAGCCTGCGCATTGGCCATGGTTTCCTGGGTCGTGAAGGTCTTGGAAGCCACCACGAACAAGGTGTGATCAGGGCGCACCTTGCGCAGCACGCTGGCCAGATCCTGGCCGTCCGCGTTGGACACGAAATGGAAGTTCAAGCCAGGGTGCACGTAGGCATCCAGCGCGGGCACCACCATCTGAGGCCCCAGATCGGAGCCACCAATGCCAATATTGACCACGTCCGTGATCTGCCCAGGCGCCGTACCACCGGCGGTCAAACGCACGCGCTCGACAAAGGCCAGCATGCGATCCAGGACCTGATGCACCTGCTCACTGTATGGCGCAGGCCCTCGTGGTGCACGCAAGGCCGTGTGCAACGCAGCACGCCCTTCAGTCTGATTGACGATGTCACCGGCCAGGAGCGCATCGCGCCGCGCCTCCAGGCCACACTCGCGCGCCAGATCCAGCAAGTGGCGCATCGTGGCCACATCCCAATGCGCACGCGACAAATCTGCAAACACTTCCGGCGCCTGAATGCCCAGACACTGAACGCGATCGGGGTTGTCGGCAAACACCTGGCGAAGATCCAGATCTCGCCCATGGGCCTCGAAATGCCCGCTCAAAGCGGACCAGGCCACAGTCTGATCACAACGGGGATAGCCCATGGCAACTCGCGTCAACGCTGCGCCTCGATCAAGGCATCGAGCTTGCCGGCATCCACCGCAAACAAACGAATCCCCTCGGCCAGTTTCTCGGTGGCCATCGCGTCTTCATTGAGAGCGTAGCGGAAGGCAGACTCCGTCAAGGGTGCCGGGGCAGCCGCCGTGCTGGAAGGCGACGTCAACTGACGCACCACCGGTTGAGCCAAGCCATCTGCCGACTGCAGTTGAGCGAGCAGATCCGGGCTGATGGTCAGCAGATCACAACCAGCCAGCGCCAGAATCTGGCCCACATTGCGGAAGCTGGCCCCCATCACCTCGGTGCGGATGCCATGCTGCTTGTAGTAGTCGTAAATGCGCGCCACGGACTTCACGCCTGGATCGTTGACACCAGCGTTGGCAGCTTCGTCCCACTGCGCACCGGCCGTCTTCTTGTACCAGTCATAGATGCGACCGACGAAAGGCGAGATCAGTTGCACCTTGGCATCGCCACAGGCCTGGGCCTGTACGTAGGCAAACAGCAAGGTCAGATTGCAGTGAATGCCCTCTTCCTCCAGCACCTTGGCAGCCTGGATGCCTTCCCAGGTCGAAGCGATCTTGATCAGCACGCGGCTGCGCGAAATACCCGCAGCCTCATACAAGCCCATGATGTGGCGGGCACGCGCGATCGTCGCCTGGGTATCGAAACTCAGGCGGGCGTCCACTTCCGTGGAAACACGGCCAGGCACCACTTTGAGAATTTCCAGCCCGAAGCGCACCAGCACCTGATCGACGATGGCTGCCAGCGACTCGGTTCGGTGAGCAGCCACCGTATCAGCCAGCAAGGGCGCATAGTCGGGCTTCTGAACAGCCTTGAGGATCAGAGAGGGGTTGGTGGTCGCATCCTGCGGCGTGAACTGGGCGAGTTGTTTGAAATCGCCGGTATCGGCCACGACGGTGGTGCAGGCCTTGAGCTGTTCGAGTTGCGAGGTCATATCTCTGATTCGAATCGGAAAAGCGGATTCGCTTGGTGTTTTTGTTGGCGTGTCAAAAATACACCGGCTTATCCAGTACTGAATACACAGACTGCAGCGGTGAATTTGCCTTATTGTTCCCTTTATTCTGAGTCCAATTCGGTGACAAAGTTCGGTACTACCCCTCAAGCGGATAGTCAGACTGACCATTTTTCGCAACTGCGCATGTCTTTTGACCTCGTTTTCTTCGGCGGAACCGGCGACCTGACCTGGCGCAAGCTCATGCCTTCGCTGTTTCAGGCCTGGCGCCATGGCAAATTGCCGGCCGACGGCCGCATCCTCGCCGTGGCCCGCGACGAACAGGACGACGCCAGTTACCGCAACTGGCTGCAGGAACGCCTGCGCGCCGCCGACAGCGCCAAGCGCCCGACGGAAGACGAATACGCCCAGTTCTCGGCGCTGATCCACTACATGCGCATGGACCTGTCGCTGCCAGCTGATTACCTGCGCCTCAAGGCTTGGTTGCAAGAGCGCCAGACTGACAACACCGTCATCTACCTGGCCACCAGCCCGCATCTGTTCCCGACCATCTGCCAGCAACTGGGTGCCTGCGGCCTCAATCACGAGGGCATCCGTGTCGTGCTGGAGAAGCCCCTGGGCCACGACCTGGCCAGTGCGCAGGACATCAACCAGGCGGTGCGCGCCGTGTTCACTGAACGCCAGGCCTTGCGCATCGACCACTACCTGGGCAAACCTTCGGTGCAGAACCTCATGGCGCTGCGCTTCGGCAATGTGCTGTTCGAGCCCTTGTGGCGCCGCGAGAGCATCGCCAACATCCAGATCACGCTGGCAGAAACGCTGGGCGTGGGCACGCGAGGCGATTTTTACGACCGCACCGGCGCCCTGCGCGACATGATCCAGAACCATGCACTGCAGTTGCTGACCATGGTCGCGATGGAGCCCCCCTCCAGCGCCGACGCGGATGCGATCCGCGATGAGAAACTCAAGGTGCTGCGCTCGCTCAAGCCCTTCGATGCCGCCACGGTGAACCGCGATGTGGTGCGTGGTCAGTACCGCGCTGGCACGATTGCGGGACAGCCGGTCAAGGGTTACCTGGAAGAAGACAAGGTGCCGGCGGGCAGCCACACGGAGACCTTTGTGGCCCTGCGCTGCGAGGTACAGAACTGGCGCTGGGCGGGCGTGCCCTTCTACCTGCGCACAGGCAAGCGCATGGCTGACCGCCATGCGGACATCGTGGTGAACTTCCGCCCGACACCGCACCCGATCTTTCCCGGCGCCCACACGGCCAACAAGCTGGTGATCAAGCTGCAGCCTGAGGACGGGCTGGAGTTGCACCTGCTGGCCGCCAAGGGTTCGGTGGCATCGGCTGGCGTGGGTGCATTGCCCGAGACCTTATCACCCGTGTCGCTGGACCTGGATTTCGACAAGGCCTTCCCCACCGATCGCGTGGGCGCCTACGAACGCATGCTGCTGGATGCACTGGCCGGCCGGCTCAATCTGTTTGTGCGCTCCGATGAGCAGGAACAGGCCTGGCGTTGGGTGGAGCCGATTCTGGATACCTGGGCACACGACAGCAGCACCGTGCGCAGCTACACCGCCGGCACCTGGGGGCCACCTGCGGCCAGCGCCCTCGTGGCGCGTGATGGGTTTGCCTGGGCCGAAGAGGCCTGAACGATCAGGCCGACTGCAGCAAGCCGTCCACGCCATAAAGGCGAGCCAACTCCGTCAGGCGCGGGGGCAGCGATTGCACTGCAAACGCCCTGCCCTTGGCGCGGGCCATGCGCTGGCACTCCAGCAGCACGGCCAAGGCGCTTGAATCAAAACGCTGCAGGGCAGAGCCATCCACCGTCAGCATGGCTGCATCCGAACTGCCTTTGGCGGCCTTGTCCAGCGTCTGCTTGAACAGGCTCAGCACATGGGGCACTTCAGCGTGCGTGATGACGGCGGGCAAAAGCAGCATGGTGTTCCCGAATCAGCCTGCGACCTTCTTGGTCGCCAGTTGCTTGTTGCGCTCGACCAGCTTGGCGATCAGGCCATCAATACCGGATGCATTGACCTCCTGGGCAAAGCTGCTCTGGTAGGTCTGGACCAGCCAGGCGCCCAGCACGTTCACGTCATAGATCTTCCAGCTGTCGCCTGCCTTTTCCAGACGGTAGTCCAGCTGGATCGGGTCACCCTTGCCGCGCACGATGGTACGCACCACCACTTCGGTGTCTTCCGGACGGCTGCGCATGGGCTTGTACTCAACGACCTGATCCTTGATCTGGGCCACGGCACCCGCGTAGGTGTAGACCAGCAAAGTCTTGAACTCGTCCTGCAGGCGCTTTTGTTGCTCGGGTGTGGCCTGGCGCCATGCACGGCCCACGGCGGTAGCCGTCATGCGCGTGAAGTTCACATTCGGCATGATCTTGCTGTCGACAACCAGGATCACCTTGTGGAGATCGCCGGCCTGAATGGCCTTGTCACCCTTGACCGTGGCGAACACCTCGGTGGTGATGGTCTTGATGAAGGCATCCGGCGTCTGAGCGGAAGCGGCGGCAGACGTGGTCGCGACAGCCTCGGCTGCTGCAGATGCACCCGACAGCGCAGCCAGCGACAAGGCGGCAGCCGCGATCAGACGAACAGTGATGACATTGACGGAAGACATGTTGTGGTCCCTTTCGGAGAGCATTCCATCCACTAACGCGGCAAAAGCGCGCCAGGTGGACCTGGTTGCCCTCGATTATCTTTCTTTACGCCAGACCCGCCGGTATCAGGGGAACATGGCCCATGGGTTGGCGGCGGATTCGGCTTGCGCTACCTTTACCTGTGCATCAGCAGGCCCAGATGCCGCACCGACTTCACTGGCGCCTGCTGCAGGTGGCGCCACGTTCTCAGGCTGAGAGGGGTCATCCAGCTCCTCTTCCTCGGGCGGATCACCTTCGTAGATCAGGTTTTGCCGGCGCTGCAGGAAGGCGTCACGCACGAACGAGTACTTGTCCAGCGCCACGTCGTCAACCAGATTGGTGGCACTCAGGTAACTGGCGCGTGCGTTGACGATCTGCAAGGCACGCAGCAGGTTTTCCTCTCGCGGATACGTGCCCAAGGTCGATGGCGAGAAATACATGTCGCCAGGCATCCCGACCGAATCGCGCAAGGTGGACGACCCCAGCACCGGCCAGACGATGTAAGCGCCAGGCTTGACACCCCATACACCCAACGTCTGCCCGAAATCCTCATTGGATTTGTACAGTTGCATCGGTGTGGCGATGTCGATCAGGCCACCCAAGCCCAGGGTGGAGTTGACCGAGACCCGAATCACGCCCAGTGTGCCGTCCTTGAAGCGCCCTTGCAGAAACAGGTTGGCCGTCGACCAGACTTCCTTGATGTTGCCGACGAAATTGCTGACAGCCGTGCGCACCGGCTCTGGCGTCACGGCCTTGTAGCCCTCAGCCACAGGCTTGAGCACATTGGCATCCAGCGACTCGTTGAAGCCGAATACCTTGCGGTTCCAGGGCTCCAGCGGATCGGGGTTCTGGCGCGTGGCGCAGCCTTGCAAAGCGCCAGCCAGCATCAAGCCGACCAGCAAAGCGGTTTTCCTGTTCACTTCTGCCCCTCCTTGCCACCGCTCCCTTCAGCAGCCTTGCTGTAGAGGAACTGGCTGATCAGGTTTTCGAGGACGATGGCCGACTGGGTGCTCTTGATGGTGTCGCCAGCAACCAGATTGGACTCGCCATAACCAGGCTCCAGACCGATGTACTGCTCACCGAGCAGCCCTGCGGTCAGGATCTTGGCTGACGTATCTTTCGGAAAAGCCACACCTTTGTTGAGGGCGATCTCAACTTGCGCCTGATAGGTCTTGGTGTCAAAGGTGATGGACTGCACACGACCGACCACCACACCCGCACTCTTGACCGCCGCCTGACGCTTGAGCCCGCCGATGTTGTCAAAGCGGGCCACCACGTTGTAGCCGCTGTCAAACGACAAAGTCAGCAGGTTGCCGGCCTTGAGCGCCAGAAAGAGGATGGCGGCCGCGCCCAGCAGCACGAACAGGCCAACCCACACATCATGTTTTGATTTCTGCATCTTGTTCTTCCTTGCAGCCCTGCCCGATCTCAGATCGAGAACATCATGGCTGTCAGCACAAAGTCCAGCGCCAGCACGGCCAGCGAGGCCATCACCACCGTACGCGTTGTGGCCAGCGACACACCTTCTGGCGTCGGCTGGCACTCGTAGCCTTGCAAGAGCGCCACGAAAGTCACGGTCAAGCCAAACACCACGCTCTTGAGCATGCCGTTGCCGACGTCGGCCCAGACCTCGACGCCGTTCTGCATCTGCGACCAGAAGGCACCTTCGTCCACGCCGATCATCACGACGCCCACCACCCAGCCGCCCAGAATACCCACAGCCGAGAACACCGCGCCCAGCAGGGGCATCGCGATCACGCCACCCCAGAAACGAGGTGCCAGCACGCGTTGAATCGGATCCACCGCCATCATTTCCATGGCGGCCAGTTGCTCGCCGGCTTTCATCAGGCCTATCCCGGCTGTCAGAGCCGTACCTGCACGACCAGCAAACAACAAGGCTGCCACCACAGGCCCCAGTTCACGCACCAGTGACAAGGCCACCATCAGGCCCAAGGCTTCGCTGGAGCCATAGCGCTGCAGGATGTAGTAGCCCTGCAAGCCCAGCACGAAGCCGACGAACAGGCCAGACACCACGATGATGGCCAGCGAGTAATTGCCCAGGAAGAAGATCTGCTCGGACAGCAAGCGTGGGCGACGCAGGGTGGCGCCCAGCGTCATCAACAAGCGCAGGAACAGACGGGCACCATAGCCCATGTCTGCCAGCTTGGAGCGGGTGGCCCGCCCCACATAGGCCGGATTGAGCCAGTTGATCATCCGCGCACCCCGAAATCTTGACCTGCTTCGGCAGCAGGGTAGTGGAAACGAACCGGACCATCGGGCGCGGCATGCACGAACTGCTTGACCAGCGGATCTTCGCTGACGCGCATCTCGGCGGGTGTGCCCTGCGCCACGATGCGGCCATTGGCCAGCAGCACGATGTGATCGGCGATCAGGAAGGTTTCCTCCACGTCGTGCGAGACCACGATGCTGGTCAGGCCCATGGTGTCGTTGAGCTCACGGATCAGGCGCGCGGCGATGCCCATGGAGATGGGGTCCAACCCGGCAAAGGGCTCGTCATACAGCATCAACTCGGGATCCAGCGCCATGGCACGCGCCAGGGCCACACGACGCGACATGCCACCGGACACCTCGCTGGGCATCAGATCACGCGCACCACGCAGGCCCACCGCGTTGAGCTTCATCAGCACCAGATCACGCAGGATGGACTCTGGCAGATTGGTGTGCTCGCGCAGCGGGAAGGCCACGTTCTCGAACACGGACAGATCGGTGAACAAGGCGCCGAACTGGAACAGCATGCCCATGCGACGTCGCGCGGCCATCAGACCTTCTGCATCCAGCGTGGCCACATCCTGGCCATTGACCAACACTTGCCCGGACAAGGCCTTGATCTGGCGGCCGATCAAACGCAGCACGGTGGTCTTGCCACCGCCGGACGTGCCCATCAAGGCGACGACGCTGCCACGCGGCACCACCAGGCTGATGTTCTCCAGAATGATCCGATCGCCATAGCCGCAAGTCACGGCGCGCAACTCGACGGCGTTTTCGGGCAACGGTGTGGACGCGTCTGGTTCAGACATCTGGGGACACAGGTGGTGGAGCAGAAAAGAAAAAGGGCCGGCGTAGTGCCGGCCCCTCCGATGATAGGGTATTCACGCGCCATCTGCCTGTCGCCCCGATGGGTGGGCACAACAGGCAAAAGGCCAATAAACGGTGTTTATCGGGGCAGCGTGGTCGAGCCCATCAGGAATGCGTCCACCTCACGGGCAGCCTGGCGGCCTTCGCGGATGGCCCAGACCACCAGCGATTGACCACGGCGCACGTCACCGGCGGCGAAAACCTTGGCCACATTGGTGCGGTAGCCGCCAGCGTCGGTCGAAGCCTTGGCATTGCCACGGCCATCCTTCTCGACGCCAAAGCCGGTCAGCATGGTTTCCACCGGGTTGGTGAAGCCCATGGCCAGCAGCACCAGGTCAGCCTTGAGGATCTGCTCGGAACCGGCGACTTCAATGAACTTGCCGTCCTTGAACTCGACGCGAACCGTCTTCACAGCCGTGACCTTGCCATTTTCGCCAATGAATTCCTTCGTGGCGATGGCGAACTCGCGCTCGCAACCTTCTTCATGGCTCGAAGACGTGCGCATCTTGATCGGCCAGTAAGGCCAGGTCAGTTCCTTGTTTTCCTGCTCGGGAGGCTGAGGCATCAGCTCGAACTGGATCACGCTCTTGGCACCATGACGGTTGGAGGTACCCACGCAGTCGGAACCCGTGTCGCCGCCGCCGATCACGATCACGTTCTTGCCCGTGGCCATGATCTGGTCCTTGACCTTGCCGCCCGCATTCACGCGGTTCTGCTGAGGCAGGAACTCCATCGCGAAATGGATACCAGCCAGGTCACGACCGGGCACAGGCAGGTCACGCGATTGCTCGGAGCCGCCAGCCAGGATCACCGCATCGAACTCCTTGTTGAGTTGCTCGGGGGTGACGGTATCCTTGGCCCAGTTGGTGACCTTGGAACCCTTGGGCATCTCGCCCACGATGGTGTTGGTCTTGAAGACCACGCCTTCGGCTTCCATCTGCTTGACGCGCTTGTCGATGTGCGACTTGTCGAACTTGAAGTCGGGGATACCGAAACGCAGCAAGCCACCGATGGTGTCGTTCTTCTCGAACACGGTCACAGCGTGACCGGCGCGAGCCAGCTGCTGAGCAGCAGCCATGCCGGCAGGGCCGGAGCCCACGACAGCGATCTTCTTGCCGGTCTTGACGGCAGCAGGCTGAGGCTTGATCCAACCTTCGGCCCAGGCACGGTCAACGATCGAATGCTCGATCGACTTGATGCCAACGGCGTCGTTGTTGATGTTCAGCACGCAAGCGGCTTCACAAGGTGCCGGGCAGACACGACCAGTGAAGTCGGGGAAGTTGTTGGTCGAGTGCAGCACCTCGATCGCGTTCTTCCAGTCGTTGCGGTAAACCAGATCGTTGAAGTCCGGAATGATGTTATTGACCGGGCAGCCGCTATTGCAAAACGGTGTGCCGCAGTCCATGCAACGTGCGCCCTGGATCTTGGCCTCTTCAGGCTTCAGACCAATGACGAATTCCTTGTAGTTCTTGACGCGCTTTTCGACGGGCTCGTAGCCCTCTTCCAGCCGCTCGAATTCCAGAAAGCCAGTGACTTTTCCCATTTCAATTCACTCCACGTCGTCGGTTCAGGCCTTGGCCTTGCCGGACTTCGACTTGCCCTCATCGCCCTTAGCCTTGGCGATGGTGACGGTTGCTTCTTGCTTGGCGCCCATTTCGGTCAGCGCGCGGCGGTACTCGTGCGGGAACACCTTGACGAACTTGGCCATGGCAGTCGACCAGTTGTCCAGGATCTCGCGGGCACGCAGCGAACCGGTCCAGCGATGGTGGTCTTCGATGAGCTTCTTGAGCGCAGCTTCGTCGGCCACACCCTTGTGCATCGGGATACCTGCATCGGCTTGCTCGGCGGCTGGCAGCACCTTCTCCAGGGAGACCTGGGCGGTGTTGACGCGCTTGGCGAACTGGCCATCTTCGTCGTAGACGTAGGCGATACCACCGGACATACCGGCAGCGAAGTTGCGGCCGGTCTTGCCCAGCACCACGACCGTACCACCGGTCATGTATTCGCAACCGTGGTCGCCCGTGCCTTCGACAACTGCCGTGGCACCGGACAGACGCACGCCAAAGCGCTCGCCGCCCACACCGCGGAAGAAGGCTTCACCTTCGGTGGCACCGTACAGCACGGTGTTGCCGACGATGATGTTGTCGGTGGCGTTGCCACGGAAGTCGATGCTGGGGCGCACGACCACGCGGCCACCCGACAGGCCCTTGCCTGTGTAGTCGTTGGCTTCACCGATCAGGTACAGGGTGATGCCCTTGGCCAGGAACGCGCCGAACGATTGACCGCCCGTGCCTTCCATCTGGATGAACACGGTCTGATCAGGCAGGCCATCAGGATGGTGCTTGATCAACTCGCCCGACAGCATGGCGCCAACGGTACGGTTGACGTTGCGGGCCTCTTCCATGAACTGGACCTTCTCGCCGCGCTGGATGGCGGGCTGGGCCTTCTCGATCAGGCGCACGTCCAGGGCCTTGTCCAGACCGTGGTCTTGCGTAGACACATGCAGACGAGGCACTTCGGCAGGCACCGGAGGCAGCGCGAAGACGCGGCTGAAGTCCAGGCCCTGAGCCTTCCAGTGCTCCACGCCCTTGCGCATGTCGAGCAGGTCGGCACGGCCGATCAGGTCGTCGAACTTCCTGATACCCAGCTGGGCCATGATCTGACGCGCTTCTTCGGCAACGAAGAAGAAGTAGTTCACGACGTGCTCGGGCTTGCCGGAGAACTTCTGGCGCAGCACCGGGTCTTGCGTGGCCCCGCCCACCGGGCAGGTGTTGAGGTGGCACTTGCGCATCATGATGCAGCCCTCGACCACCAGCGGTGCGGTGGCGAAGCCGAACTCGTCGGCACCCAGCAGGGCGCCCACGATCACGTCGCGGCCGGTCTTGATCTGGCCGTCGGTCTGCACGCGCACACGGCCGCGCAGGCGGTTGAGCACCAGGGTCTGCTGGGTTTCAGCCAGGCCCAGCTCCCACGGCGTGCCGCAGTGCTTGATGGACGACCAGGGCGAAGCGCCTGTGCCGCCGTCGTGGCCGGCGATCACGATGTGGTCGGCCTTGGCCTTG
>NZ_JACRAH010000022.1 GCF_016234775.1 Aquabacterium sp.
CAACGTGACCGATGGTGCCCACGTTCACGTGCGGCTTGGTCCGTTCGAATTTACCTTTTGCCATTTGTTTCTCCAACAAAGAACAGTTGCCCATGCGTGTTTTAGGTCTCCAGCACTGGCTCGCCATGGGCAGCAAGCCAACCCCACAAAGGGCGCCGAAGACCGGCTTAAATTTGGTTCCCGATCAAGGGAAGGGGCCGGATGTTACCACCCGAACCCGAGGTCATCAACGATGACCTCAAACACACACCCTTGCGCACTGCGCCGCTGAGATCCAGCAACAGCCACAGATCCGGCTTTGCCGGTCTGTTGGCTGTGCCCCCTGGAGGGGGCTGCCGAAGGCAGTAGGGGGTGGGCCTTACTTGCTACGAGCAGTGATGATCGCGTCAGCCACGTTCTTGGGCGCTTCAGAGTAGTGCTTGAACTCCATGGAGTACGTTGCACGACCTTGCGTAGCCGAACGCAGGCTGGTGGAGTAGCCGAACATTTCAGACAGAGGAACTTCTGCCTTGATGATCTTGCCACCGCCGACCATGTCGTCCATACCTTGAACCATGCCGCGACGCGAGGACAGGTCGCCCATCACGGTACCAGCGTAGTCTTCAGGCGTTTCGACTTCCACGGCCATCATGGGCTCGAGGATCACAGGCGAAGCCTTGCGGCAACCGTCCTTGAAACCCATCGAAGCGGCCATCTTGAACGCGTTTTCGTTCGAGTCCACATCGTGGTACGAACCGAAGGTCAGGGTGACCTTGACGTCCACAACGGGGTAGCCAGCCAGCACGCCGGAGGTCAGGGTGTCGATCACGCCCTTTTCCACCGCAGGGATGTATTCGCGAGGAACCACACCGCCCTTGATGGCGTCGACGAACTCGAAGCCCTTGCCAGGCTCTTGAGGTTCGACCGTCAGCACCACGTGACCGTATTGACCCTTACCGCCGGACTGACGCACGAACTTGCCTTCGACGTCGGTGACCTTCTTGCGGATGGTTTCGCGGTAAGCCACTTGTGGCTTGCCCACGTTGGCTTCCACGCCGAATTCGCGCTTCATGCGATCGACGATGATTTCCAGGTGCAGCTCGCCCATACCGGCGATGATGGTCTGACCCGATTCTTCGTCGGTCTTGACGCGGAAGGAAGGATCTTCTGCAGCCAGACGTTGCAGCGCGATACCCATCTTTTCCTGGTCAGCCTTGGTCTTGGGTTCCACGGCCTGTGCAATCACAGGCTCAGGGAAGACCATCTTTTCCAGGGTGATGATGGCGTCCGGATCACACAGCGTTTCGCCGGTGGTCACGTCCTTCAGGCCCACGCAAGCAGCGATGTCACCGGCCAGAATTTCCTTGATTTCTTCACGCTCGTTGGCGTGCATCTGCAGGATACGACCGATACGCTCTTTCTTGCCCTTGATCGGGTTGTAGACGGAGTCGCCGGAGTTCAGCACGCCCGAGTACACGCGAACGAAGGTCAGCTGACCGACGTACGGGTCGGTCATCAGCTTGAAAGCCAGCGCAGAGAACTTCTCGGCGTCGTCGGCCTTGCGGCTGGTAGGCTGGTCGTCGTCGTCCGTGCCTTCGACTGGAGGGATGTCCACAGGCGAGGGCAGGTAGTCGATGACGGCGTCGAGCATGCGCTGCACGCCCTTGTTCTTGAAGGCAGTGCCGCACAGCATCGGCTGGATTTCGCAGGCGATGGTACGGGTACGCAGAGCCAGCTTGATCTCTTCTTCGGACAAGTCACCTTCTTCCAGGTACTTGTTCATCAGCTCTTCGTTGGCTTCAGCAGCAGCTTCAACCATGCCTTCGCGCCACTTCTGGGCGTCAGCCTTGAGCTCATCAGGGATGTCGCGGTAGTCGAACTTCATGCCCTGGGAAGCTTCGTCCCAGTAGATGGCCTTCATCTTCAGCAGATCGACCACGCCCTGGAAGTTGTCTTCAGCGCCGATGGGGATCACCACGGGCACAGGGTTGGCCTTCAGACGCAGCTTGAGCTGGTCGTAGACCTTGAAGAAGTTGGCACCGGTACGGTCCATCTTGTTGACGAAGGACAGACGAGGCACGCCGTACTTGTTAGCCTGACGCCACACGGTTTCAGACTGAGGCTGCACACCGCCCACGGCGCAGTACACCATGCAGGCACCGTCGAGCACGCGCATCGAGCGTTCGACTTCAATGGTGAAGTCCACGTGGCCCGGGGTGTCGATGATGTTGAAGCGGTGCTCGGGGTAGGACATGTCCATACCCTTCCAGAAGCAGGTCGTGGCAGCCGACGTGATCGTGATGCCGCGCTCTTGTTCCTGCTCCATCCAGTCCATGGTGGCAGCGCCTTCGTGCACTTCACCAATCTTGTGGTTCACACC
>NZ_JACRAH010000023.1 GCF_016234775.1 Aquabacterium sp.
CACTGTGATTGCCCAGGTCTGTGAGCACGACCGCTTTGTGGGGGCCTCGTTGCGGCTGATCCGCGCCATGGGACTGCGGCGCAAGGAATCGGTGCTGTTTCGGCCATTTGAGAGCATCGTGCCCTTCGAGTCCACGGGCCTTCCGCCCGTGGACAAGTCGGCAGATCGATACGCCAGGATCAAAGGCAAGGGAGGCCGGGTGCGTCACATTCCACTGGACAGCCCTGAGCGACTTGCCGCCGTGGCATTCGCGCAGGGCGTGGTCAGCAGCCAGGATGCCCACATGGGCAACCCTGCCCATGACCTTCGCAAGAACCTCAGGCACTTTGACTACGTGTTGACCAAGTTCGGCATCACCGTGCGAGAACGGGGGGTGACCGCACATGGCCTGCGCCATGAGGTGCTGATCTCTCACTATGAGGCCCTGGCCGGGACCGCGCCCCCGGTGCGCGGCGGGCAGATGGTGCCACCGGAGCTGGACCGTCAGGCCAGACAATCCGTGTCCCGTTTGGCCGGGCATGCGCGCATACGTGCTTCGGGGGCCTACCTTGGTGCGGTGCGGGTGCAGCGCCATCCAGGATCACTGGATGTGGATGGCAAGACCGAAGCGCCGCCAGAGGGGTCGTCTTGACAAACGCCAACGGCGCAGAGCCCTTGTCTGCGCCGGGTTTGGGGGAAAAGCTCTGTGAGCCTCAGGCCGCTGACTCCGCGAGTTCATCGGCCTCAGAATGGGAATCGTCCAGACTGGCCGTCCCGACTTCGCCTGTCGCCGCAACCGAGGCAGCTTGGCCCCTCAGGCATCGCGGCAACCAGCCGGAGCCCGCCAAGGCCAACTCAGCGGCTACCACGGCGGCATCCTTCTTCATACCGGCCAGCGGCGCTGCCACGTTGATGTCCCTCGCCTCGGTGACCACCTCCACCACGCGGCTCTTGGACACATGGTTCAGGTAGGAAGGGCCGTTGGCTGTCCACCAGCGGCGCATGTCCAGGCCCAAGGCCTGTGCCAGCACGTCGGTGCGTTGGGTCGGTGACTCCACGCCCTGAATGCCTGTGACTGAGCACGCCACCGCCACGGTCAGCAGTTGGAGCACTGTGGCTTGGTCTTGCGCCAGCAACCACGGGAACACGGCATCCAGATCTTGGGGCAGCTTCTGCGCCCAGGCGCTGCGCTCGGCCTCCATGCGCAGCCATGCCGGGCTGGCCTCGATGTCATCGGCAGCAGATTGCAGCGCAGACTGGCTGTCCGTGACCGAGACATCCAGCACCTGTGGCTGCTGGTGGTAGCGGTAGTCGCGGCTCAGGAACAGCTTCTGCGCCAACTGGGCCGTGAGTGCCACCAAGGCCACGTCCGGGCGCGCAATCAATTCGGCCTGCACGGCGGCGACCCGGTGTGCCGTCAGGCGGCGCATCAGCTTGTCAGAGTGAACCGGGCGAACCTTGGCCGATGGGCCAGACAGCATATCCCCTTGCCCACCGCACTCGCCTGTCTGCCCTGTGCCCTGGGTCAGGACATGGGCCACGGCACTGCGGTCCTCCGGACGGATCAGGCCACATTTCACCGTGGCCGCGCCGTTGTGCCCCACGTGGACCACGCACCCGGCCTGCGTCATCAGGTCGGCGGGCCACACGCTCAGTTCATCGTCGATGGCCTTGAGCCGCAATTGCAAGGCTGCTTGCTCGCTTTCAAGCTCCTGGTACACCGCGCCATCATCCTGATCGGCGTCATCGTCGTCCATGTCTTCCAGCGCATCCAGACGCTGTTGAACGGCCTGCATCGCGGCCTCCAGTTCCGCCAGCGCAGTGGCCTCGTGCTCGGTGGGTTCGCGTCGCACTTTGCGCAACTCGACGTGGCCGTTGTACTCGTCACGGTCATAGCGCACTCGAACGTCCACCCACTTCCAGCCCTCGGCACGCACCTGCTTGGCCTTCTTGCTGAGCTTGTCCACGGCCAGCCGCTCCAGCAATGGCGCGTCCAGCAGGTAAGCCTTCTTGTCATCGTCGCTGAACAGGTCGCGGCGTGTGGCCCCACCGGCCTTTTCGTATGCCTTGAGCGTCACGTACTTCGCCACCGGGTCACGGTCGGACTCGATGTCGCCCTGCGTCAGCAACTGACGCAAGGAGTCGGGGCGGCGGTTCCATTGGGGCAAGCCAGCCCAGGCCTGTTCCTGCTTTTCGTGGTCATCGACCGACGCCAGCACCATCAGGCATTCCAGGCTGATGTCATCCGCCCGGAACTCGTCCATCAGCTTGGGCGACACGCTTGCCAGCTTCATGCGGCGCTTGACCACCAAGGGTGTGACGCCAAAGGCCGCTGCCACCGTCTCGACGGACTTGCCCTCGCCCAACAGGCGAGAGAAAGCAAGGTACTCGTCGGCGGCATGCATGGGCACGTGAAAGATGTTCTCGGACAGGCTGGCCATCAGCGCCTTGTCAGCAGGCACGATGAGGATGGGCACAGGGTAGTTGTCGGGGATATCGCCGTTGCTCATCAGCAAGTTCAGCGACTCCAGGCGACGGCCACCGGCGCACACTTCAAACAGGCCACGCGGGCCCTTGATGACGATCAGGTTCTGCAACACGCCGCAGTCCAGGATGGACGCGG
>NZ_JACRAH010000024.1 GCF_016234775.1 Aquabacterium sp.
CGTGCCGCCGTCGTGACCAGCGATCACGATGTGGTCGGCCTTGGCCTTGGCCACACCGGTTGCCACGGTACCCACACCCACTTCAGACACCAGCTTGACGGAGATGTCAGCCTTGGGGTTGACGTTCTTCAGATCGTGGATCAGCTGAGCCAGGTCTTCGATCGAGTAAATGTCGTGGTGAGGAGGTGGCGAAATCAGACCCACGCCCGGCACCGAGTGACGCAGCTTGCCGATGTAGTCGGACACCTTGCCGCCAGGCAGCTGACCGCCTTCACCGGGCTTGGCACCCTGGGCCATCTTGATCTGGATCTGGTCGGCAGACACCAGGTACTCGGTCGTCACGCCAAAGCGGCCGGAAGCCACCTGCTTGATCTTCGAGCGCAGGCTGTCGCCTTCCTTCATTTCGTAGTCGGCTTCGATGCGCGAGGCG
Organism: Aquabacterium sp.; assembly: GCF_016234775.1. Lineage (GTDB taxonomy): Bacteria > Pseudomonadota > Gammaproteobacteria > Burkholderiales > Burkholderiaceae_C > Aquabacterium. The sequence continues at coordinate 431 of NZ_JACRAH010000024.1, forward strand.
CCGACCACGTCCGACACCTTGGTGCCAGCAGCGATCTTGATGCCCTTGAGCTCGTTGCGATAACGGTTCTCGTCTTCGCCGCCTTCACCGGTGTTCGACTTGCCGCCGATGCGGTTCATGGCCAGGGCCAGGGTCGAGTGGGCTTCCGTGGAGATGGAGCCCAGCGACATGGCACCGGTAGCGAAGCGCTTGACGATGTCAGCAGCAGATTCGACTTCTTCCAGCGGGATCGCCTTGGTCGGATCGATCTTGAACTCGAACAGGCCGCGCAGCGTCAGGTGGCGCTTGCTTTGATCATTGATGATCTGGGCGTATTCCTTGTACGTGTCGAACTTGCCGGCACGGGTGGCGTGCTGCAGCTTGGCGATCGCGTCAGGCGTCCACATGTGCTCTTCACCGCGGGTACGCCAGGCGTATTCACCGCCAGCGTCCAGCATGTTGGCCAGCACGGGGTCGTTGCCGAAAGCAGCCGTGTGGTTGCGGATGGCTTCTTCAGCCACTTCAAACACGCCGATACCGCCGACTTGCGTGGGAGTGCCACGGAAGTACTTGTCGATCAGCTCCTTGTTCAGGCCGATGGCTTCGAAGATCTGAGCGCCGCAGTACGACATGTACGTGCTGATGCCCATCTTCGACATGATCTTCGAGAGACCCTTGCCGATGGCCTTGACGTAGTTGTAGATCGCCTTGTCAGCCGACAGGTCGCCAGGCAGATCCTTGGCCATGCCGGTCAAGGTTTCCAGCGCCAGGTAGGGGTGAACGGCTTCGGCGCCGTAACCAGCCAGCACGGCGAAGTGGTGCACTTCACGGGCGGTACCGGTTTCCACAACCAGGCCGGCGGAGGTGCGCAGACCCTTGCGGACCAGGTGATGGTGGATCGCCGACAGGGCCAGCAACGCGGGGATGGCGATGTTGGCGCGGTCCATCTTGCGATCGGTCACGATCATGATGTTGTGACCGGACTGGATGGCTTCCACGGCTTCAGCGCACAGCGAGGCCAGGCGAGCTTCCACACCTTCGTGGCCCCATGCGGCCGGGTAGGTGATGTCGATCTCGTAAGGCTTGAACTTGCCGCCAGTGTGCTTTTCGATGTTGCGCAGACGGGCCATGTCGTCGAAGTCCAGCACAGGCTGGGACAACTCGAGGCGCATCGGCGGGTTCACCGCGTTGATGTCCAGCAGATTGGGCTTGGGACCAACGAAGGACACCAGCGACATCACCACGGCTTCGCGGATGGGGTCGATTGGTGGGTTGGTCACCTGAGCGAACAACTGCTTGAAGTAGTTGTACAGCGGCTTGTTCTTGTCGGACAGCACGGCCAGGGGCGAGTCATTGCCCATGGAGCCGGTGGCTTCTTCACCGTTGGTGGCCATCGGGGCCATCAGGAACTTGAGGTCTTCCTGCGTGAAGCCGAAAGCCTGTTGACGGTCCAGCAGCGATTCGCTGAACTCACCAGCGCTGCCCTTGGCATCGATGGTGTCGAGCTTGATGCGGACGTTCTCGATCCACTGGCGATAAGGCTTGGCCGAAGCGTACTGAGCCTTGAGCTCTTCGTCTTCGATGATGCGGCCCTGTTCGAAGTCGATCAGGAACATCTTGCCCGGTTGCAGACGCCACTTCTTGACGATCTTGTTCTCGGGGATGGGCAGCACGCCGGACTCGGAGGCCAGCACAACCAGGTCGTCATCGGTGATGATGAAACGGGCGGGACGCAGGCCGTTGCGGTCCAGCGTGGCGCCGATCTGGCGGCCGTCGGTGAACACCATGGCGGCGGGGCCGTCCCATGGTTCCATCATGGCAGCGTGGTACTCATAGAAAGCGCGGCGGCGCTCGTCCATGGTGGTGTGCTGTTCCCAGGCTTCCGGGATCATCATCATGGCGGCTTGGGCCAGCGGGTAGCCGGACATGGTCAGCAGTTCGAGCGCGTTGTCGAACGTGGCCGTGTCGGACTGGCCGTCCAGGCTGATGGGGTACAGCTTCTTGAGGTCATCGCCCAGCACGGGCGACTTCATCACGCCTTCGCGAGCACGCATCCAGTTGAAGTTGCCCTTGACCGTGTTGATTTCGCCGTTGTGGGCGACCATGCGGTAAGGGTGAGCCAGCGGCCATTCAGGGAAGGTGTTGGTCGAGAAGCGTTGGTGCACCAGGGCCAGGGCCGAGGTCACGCGCTCATCCTTCAGGTCGTTGTAGTACTTGCCGACCTGGTCAGCCAGCAGCAGACCCTTGTAGATGATGGTGCGGCACGACATGCTGGGCACGTAGTACTCGGAACCATGGGTCAGGTTCAGGCTCTGGATCTTGGTGGACGCCGTCTTGCGGATGACGTAGAGCTTGCGCTCCAGGGCATCGGGCACCAGGATGTCATGGCCGCGGCCCACGAAGACCTGGCGGATGACGGGTTCTTTTTCGCGCACGGTGGGCGACATGGGCATGTCGGCATCCACAGGCACATCACGCCAGCCCAGCAGCACCTGGCCTTCAGCCTTGATGGCGCGTTCGAGCTCTTGCTCGCAAGCCTGACGGGAAGCGCTTTCCTTGGGCAGGAAGATCATGCCGACGCCGTATTCGCCGGGAGGTGGCAGCGCCACGCCCTGCTTGGCCATTTCGGCACGGTAGAACTCGTCGGGAATCTGGATCAGCAGACCCGCGCCGTCACCCATCAAAGGATCTGCACCCACCGCACCACGGTGGTCGATGTTTTCCAGGATCTTCAGACCCTGTTGCACGATGCTGTGCGCCTTCTGGCCCTTGATGTGAGCCACGAAGCCGACGCCGCAAGCGTCATGCTCGGCGTTGGCGTACATGCCCAGCTCGGCTGCGGCCTTGATTTCCTGAGCAGTGGCCACGGAAGTGGTTGCAGCGTCAGACACGGGTTTGATAGGGAACGAGGTTCCCGAAGTCGCCTGGCTCATGAGGGCGCTCCAGAAGTTAGTGTGGAAAAACAACACGGGGGACCGGCAAGGATACGCCCGAATCCGAGGGTTTTCAAGAATTAATAATTAGGGTCGGATCACATTAATTCATACAGGAACGATTTCACAGCAGATAAATAGGGACACATCATCAGTCTGTGGTGTTTTCAGGCACAAGAAGCGACTTGCGTGGTCGCCCTCGCGGCCGCGGCACCAGTCGCCGCCCGGCAGAAGTCTCCAGCTTGCTGGCGGCCTCCTCCGGCATCAAGGCCCACCCCTTGTGCATGGCCTGGGCCATGCGCTCGATCTGAGGCGCAGACAAACCTGCCTCCAGCCGACGGCGCCAGGCCGCATCGCGCTCGAAAGGGGTGTTGCCCAAGCCCCAGAACAGGGCGTGATCCGAGATCAAAGGGTCGGTCTTGATGCCCAGGTGGTGACGCACACTGCTCCACACATCGTCTTCCACCCTGCTCACCTGGCCGGCACGCCAGGCGTGTGACTCCACCAAGGCCATGCCATCAAGCAAGTATTGCGCCGGGTCCAGCACGGTGGACCGGTAGCGGCCCGCCCAGAGCCCGCCTTGACGCTCGTGGCGCCGGTTGTAGGCGGCCACGTAACGGCGCCCCAGGGCCTGCATGACCAGGCTGAGCGCCTCGTCGGTGGAAGGCGTGGCCAGCAGATGAAGGTGATCTGGCGCCAGACAGTAGGCGTGGATGGACAGGCCATATTGCCTGCTGGCCTCTCTCAAGGCCTCCAGGATCGCCAGGCAGTCCTGCTCGTCACGCGCCAGCAATTGGCCATCGTGCACGCGCTGAACCACCAGATGCGGCCAGCCGGCCACGCCCAGACGCGGAAGTCGTGCCACAGAATCTCCTCGTCCACGTTGATGTGTCCCCAATTATTGCAGGCTGGCCGGCAAATGACACCACCACCCCGAGCCCCAGGTGCCTCACGCGCTCAGGATGACGTCAGCACAACACAAGGTCCGCGCCCTGACCGAAAACATGTTGACGTACATCACTCGCTCCACCTTCAACGCCCCTCATTCAAGGGGATGGCAGCCCGTTTCAAGGAGTTCCCCCGTTGTGACCACAGGCCAAGGCTCGGTACGCTTCAGCCTGGAGATACCGATTTGCATTACATAGGCTTCATACAAAAGAAGGCCATGTCGGATGTGCAGTACTGGAGAGAGAAACAAACATGGCTGAGTCTTCCACCGTCCCCCTGCCCACTGCAGCGGCGGCCCGTCTGTCGGGCTGGCTGTCCCACCTGGGCATCAGCCCCTTGGCTTTTGACGACACCCTCAGCCTGATCAACCCCTTGCTGACCGTGCACCGCCTGAACGCGCGCATCGTGGCGCGCCAGGTTGAAACGGGTACCGCCACCACCCTGGTGCTGCAAGCCGGCCCCGCTTTCAAAGGATTCCAGCCCGGTCAGTTCGTGATGATTGGCGTGACCATCAATGGGGTGCGCCATCGCCGCGCTTATTCGCCTCGTATGGTCGAGGGTCACGCCAACCGCTTCGCCATCACCGTGCAACGCCAACCTGGCGGCCTGGTGTCCAACCATCTCAATGAAAAGGCCCGCGTGGGTCAGTTCATCGAAATCGAACAGGCTGGCGGCAGCTTCACCCTGCCCTCCCCCTTGCCAGCCGAAGTGCTGTTGATTGCCGGCGGCAGCGGGATCACGCCCAGCATGGCCATGCTGGAGCACCTGCAGCGCCATTTCCCCAAGACCAAAGCCACGCTGATCTACTTTGCGCGCAGCCGAGACGACCGCATCTTCGCCAAGACGCTGGACAAGCTCGCGACATCCTGGTCCGGCTTCCAGTACGTGGCCATCGACAGCGTCGCCAACACGCCATCGGACAACACCGGGCGCCCATCCACCGCCAACGCCACACCTGCCACGCAACAGGTTCTGGACGCCGAGTTGCTGGGGCGCTTCGTCCCCAACTGGACCAAGGTGCCTGCTTATTGCTGCGGTCCCGCCCCCTTGATGGACGCCGCACGTGCGCTCTGGAAAGAAGCCGCTGTTGGCAACTGGAAAGACACCGGTATCGCCACGCGCCTGCATCTGGAGGCTTTTGCACCCGCCAAACCCAGCGGCGATCCACATGCCCGCCATGAAGTGCGCATCATGCGTGACGCCGTGGCGCAGACCTTCGAAGCACCAGGCGATCAGACGCTCCTGATCGCGGGCGAAACCGCCGGTCTGTCCATCAAGCATGGCTGCCGCCAGGGCATCTGCCATGAATGCACCTGCCGCCTCAACCACGGCTCGGTGCGCGACCTGACATCGGGCGAACGCATCGACGGCGAAGGCCAGCCCATTCGCCTGTGCGTGAGCAGCGCCATGAGTGACCTTGATCTTGAATCCCTGAATTGAGTTGAGCGCGCCATGAATACCAAGACCATGCAAATTGGCCCCAAGACCTTCGAAGAACTGCAGGCCTTCGAGAAGGAACTCGACGCCATCGGCGCCGAACACCGCCAGACGCTCGGCGAGCGTGACGCCCGCTATATCAAGGGCATCTTGCTGACCGTGCGCACCTGCGAAATCGTTGGTCGCGGCCTGTTGATGTTTGGCTGGTTCCCACCGACGTGGTTGCTGGGCGCCTTCATCCTGGGCATCGCCAAGATCATCGACAACATGGAGTTGGGCCACAACGTCATGCACGGCCAGTTCAACTTCATGAACGACCCCCGCTTCCACGGTGACACCTTCGAGTGGGACAACACCTGCCCACGCGAAGAATGGCGCCACGCCCACAACTTCGTGCACCACACCTACACCAACGTCATCGGCAAGGACCGCGACTTCGGCTACGGCATGCTGCGCCTGTCGTCCGACCTGCGCTGGAGCTGGCTGCACCCCTTCCAGCTGGCCTTGACTGCCCTGCTGGCGCTGTTCTTTGAGTGGTTCGTGGCCATCCATGACATGCAGATGGACAAGGTCGTGATCGGCCGCCGGAAGTGGTCTGACGTTCGCCCGCAATGGCTGCTGGTGCGCGCCAAGATCTGGAAGGTGATTCGCCGCGACTACATCGGCTGGCCACTGGTTGGCTTGGCTGTGGGCGCCTGCTTTGGTCATGCTGTTGACACCGCGCTGGCCGTGCTGATGGGCCATGTGGTGGGCAACCTGATCCGCAATGTGTGGGCCTGGGCCATCATCTTCTGCGGCCACTTCACGGAAGACATCTACACCTTCAGCCGCGAGTCGATCGAAGGCGAAACCAAGGGCCAGTGGTACCTGCGTCAGATCCTGGGTTCGAGCAACATTTCGGGCGGCAAGCTGATGCACCTGATGAGCGGCAACCTGTCGCACCAGGTCGAGCACCACCTCTACCCGGACATCCCGGCCAACCGCTACATCGAAATGGCACCCAAGGTTCGTGCGGTGTGCGCCAAGTACGGCATCCCCTACAACACGGGCAGCTTCGCCTGGCAAATGGCCACGGTGTTCAAGCGCATCGCGCGCTACAGCCTGCCTGGTGGCCCACAGAAGGCCGTGCACATCGAGGTGGAATCGATCCTGCCGGAACGAGCCTGATGGTCCACGGGGCTGCCGCAAGGCAGCCTTTTTTTCGTCGCAAGCCAGTTCAACGCTGATTGATCGGTAACGCATGACAAGTACAAGCGGCCAGCCCTGCCCTGGCCCGCAAACACCGCAGGCGCTCGACACCTTCGTCCGTGAGCTTGACGACATCCGACGCGAGACCATGGCCAAGGTGGGCCCTCAGGATGCGCGCTACATCACGCGTCTGCTGTGGGTGATACGTGGGTTCGAGACGGCAGGCCGCGCCTTGCTGCTGACCACGCCCTGGTTGCCCTCATTCTGGATAGGTGCAGCGCTGCTGGGCTTGAGCAAGTGCCTGCAGAACATGGAGTTCGGGCACAACGTCATGCACGGGCAGTACGACTGGATGCATGACCCGCGCTTCGATGGCAAATCACACGAGTGGGACAGCACCTGCAGCAAGGAAGACTGGCGGCACTTCCACAACTACATGCACCATCACTACACCAATGTGCATGAGCTGGACCGGGACTTCGGCTACGGCATGTTGCGGCTGTCTGCCGAAACACCGTGGGAGCCACGGTTCCTGACGCAGGCGCCATATGCGATCCTGGTGGCCTTGCTGTTCGAATGGGCCATTGCCATCCACAACATGGAGTTCGAGCGGCTGCGCACGAACCGCGAGGCCACGCAGGAACGCATCCGAGCACTGTGGCCCAACGTGAAGGCCAAGATGTGGTTGCAGATCAAGAAGGACTATGTGTTGTGGCCCTTGGTCGGTGGGCTGGTGTCGCTGGTTTTGGGGGCAGGTCTGATCAAGGGACTGCTGGCCGTGTTGTTGGGCAATGTGGTGGCCAACGTGATCCGCAATGTGTGGACGTTTGTGGTGATCTTCTGCGGCCACTTCACGGCTGGGGTGCATACCTTTGACCCGGCCCTGGTGCAAGGCGAGCACAAGGGGCATTGGTATCTGCGCCAGATCCTGGGGTCGAGCAACATCAGGGGTGGCAAGCTGTTCCACATCATGACGGGCAATCTGAGCCATCAGATCGAGCACCACCTGTACCCGGACATGCCGGCTCGCCGATATGCCGATGTGGCGCCGCGTGTTCGTGAGGTGTGTCAGCGCCATGGGGTGCCTTACAACACGGGCAGTTTGCCGGGGCAACTGGCAACCGTGGCGGTGCGGATTGTTCGTCACAGCTTCCCGGGAGGGGAGCGGACGTTGACGTCGTTGAAGACTTCGGTGTGAGCGCCTTCGTTGGTTGATGGCTTGTTTGCCGTGATGACTGGTTCTTGCTTGTGTTGGCGCGTTTTGGCGGGGCAGCGCAAGGCGGGGGCTGAGCCGGTATCCGGCAGGGCTTCATTGTTGGCGGTCCCGCTTTGCAAGCGGGACTCCCTTGCGATGCTCGCGAGGAAGTGGCGCCGGAGAACTCCCTGCGTGCTCTGACGACCACTCCGGTCAAACAGCTCCGGCGAGTCAGAGTACGAAGCACGCTGCGCGTGCCCACTTCCCCACTGCGCTTCTCGGCGCCAACAAGGCGCCCCGCCAGATACCGGCTCAACCCTTTTCCGCCTCGCTGTCCGCATGCTCAGGCCGCAACCTTGGCAGGCCACCAGCGGGGCGAAGAAAGGCTGAGGGGGCGTGCGGCCGGGCGCCTTGTTGGCGTCGAAGGCGCGCAGGGAAGTTCAGGTTTGCCCCTTGCTGCAAGCAAGGGGATGGCGAGCATGTTTGAGGCCGCAGGCCGAGTTGCGCAGCCAACTGAGCTGGACGAGCACCGTAGAGCAGTCCCGCAAAGCGGGACCGCCAACATTGAAGCCCGGACGCATGCCACCTCGGCCGCGCCCCGCGCTCCCCCGAAAAACCGCGCGGACGATGGCGCACCACCGAAGAGAAGCATTTCACCAGGCGAGAGTTCAATCGCTCGAGATTCGGGGTCGCCCTTGTCAGGCTTTTTCTGACAAGACACTCAGCACCCATCCGACGAGCCTTACAGCACCCTGCCTATTCAGAAATCGAGGGGTGAAGCACAGAATTTGATCCATGCCGACGAGATACAAAACCGGCACAAACAAAAGCTTCAGCAAACAGACCTTCCAAACCGATTCATCAAAGGACACCGCCATGAACGCCGATCAAATCCTGACTGAAATCCGCGAAGCCAACCTGTCCTACCTGATGCTGGCACAAAGCCTGATCCGCGCCGATCGCGAACAAGCCCTGTTCCGCCTGGGTATCTCGGAAGACACCGCCACCATGCTGGCCACCCTGACCCCGGCCCAGATCATGAAGATCGCCTCCGGCAACAATCTGCTGTGCCGCATGCGCGTCGAAGATGACATGGTGTGGGGCCTGCTGACCAACCACGGCAAGAACAGCAACGACAGCGTCACCCGCCTGCACGCCAACATCCTGATGGCTGGCCGCCACCAGGAAGCCTGCTGAGCCTCAGCCGCCATCTAACCCAAGCCCCAACGTCGTAGGAGCCCGCATCATGCGCACCAAGAGCCTGTTGACCGAAGCCAAGCAAATCGACCGCGCCGTCACCCTGATCAACCTGGGTGCCCGCCTGCAAGTGCTGGAGTCCGAGACGGATCTGTCGTATGAGCGCCTGCTGCGTCTGTACAAGGAAGTGGCAGGCAAGTCGCCCTCCAAAGGCCAACTGCCCTTCTCGACCGACTGGTTCATGACCTGGCAGCCCAATATCCACGCCAGCCTGTTCCTCAACATCCACGAATACCTGAACAAGGCCGCCGAGATCGACGAAATTGACACCGTGATCAAGGCCTATCAGCTGTATCTGGAGCAAACCGCATCCCAAGGCCTGGAGCCCCTGCTGTCCGTCACCCGCGCCTGGCGCCTGGTGAAGTTCATCGACAACGGCATGCTCACTCTGACCCCCTGTTCCAAGTGCGGTGGCCACTTCGTGACCCACCCGCATGAAATCGCCCGCCACTTTGTTTGCGGCCTGTGCAACCCACCCGCTCGTGCCGGCAAAGGCAAGGCAGCCGGTGGCCTGCACATGCACTGAACCCCGTCTTCGTGAACTTCGCACGCTTTCTGATCAACTCGGCCGACAAAGCCCTCAAGAACCCTTCAGAAGCGTCGTAAGAACAGACGGACGGTTTGGAAGCGAAGCGTCCTTGCTTGTCTCCTCCTAGCACTGAACTTGTGCTTTCACGCGGACCCCTGATCGGGTCCGCCTTTTTTTGACAAGCGGGCCTGCGCTTTCACAAGGTGGTACCTGAGCGTGAAAAACGCCCGAGCCGTGGCGTTGTTCACATCATCAAATCGGCGCCAACTGCCGATGATGCATACATGATTCGACCGGAACGCGACCAACCATGTTCGTCCTCATTGGCTACGTAGTCTGCTTAGGCTGCATCTTCGGTGCCTACATCATTCACGGCGGTAACATGCAGGTGATCATCAAGGCCCTGCCCACCGAAATGATGGCCATTGCCGGTGGCGCTATCGGTGCGTTCCTCGTGAATAACCAGCCCAAGACCGTGAAGGCCGTGCTGGCGCAGTTTGGCCCGCTCTTCAAAGGCTCCAAGTACACCAAAGACCGCTACATGGAACTCATGGCCATGCTCTATGAGATCCTGCAGAAGGTCCGCAAAGAAGGCCTGATGTCCATCGAAAAGGACGTTGAAGAGCCCCACAACTCAGCCCTGTTCAAGAAGTACCCGAACCTGGGACATGACCACCATGTGGTCGAGTTCGTGACCGACTACCTGCGCATGATGGTCTCCGGCAACCTCAACGCCCATGAGATTGAATCGCTGATGGACAATGAAATCGACACCCACCATCACGAGTTGCATGGTGCGGTGGCTGCCGTGGCCCGACTGGCTGGCGCCCTGCCCGCCTTCGGTATCGTGGCCGCGGTGCTCGGCGTGGTGAACACCATGGGCTCGGTGGGCCAGCCACCAGCCGTGCTGGGCGGCATGATCGGCTCGGCACTGGTCGGGACCTTCCTGGGCATCTTGCTGGCTTACGGTGTGGTGGAACCCCTGGGCGGCCTGATGGAGCAAAAGCTCGATGAAGGCACCAAAGAATTCCAGGTCGTCAAGACCGTGCTGCTGGCCAGCATGCAAGGCTATGCCCCGCAAGTGGCCATCGAATTCGGCCGCAAGGTGCTGTACTCCACCGAGCGCCCCACCTTTGCCGAGCTCGAAGCTCACGTGAAGAAGAAGTAAGCCATGGCAGGAGATTCGAAGAAGGTCCAGCCGATCATCATCAAGCGCATCAAGAAGGGCGGCCATGCCGCTCACGGTGGTGCGTGGAAGATTGCTTATGCCGACTTCGTGACCGCCATGATGGCCTTCTTCCTGCTGATGTGGCTGCTCGGCTCTACGACAGAAGGCGACAAGAAGGGCATTGCCGACTATTTCAACTCGCCGCTCAAGGTCGCCTTCTTTGGCGGCTCGGGCGCCGGTGATGCCAGTTCTGTCATCAAGGGTGGCGGCAACAACCTCACGGAGACCGTCGGCCAGATGAAAAAGGGCAAGTCTTCCGAGACTGCTGCAGAAAAAGCCCGCAAGAAAGCCATCCGCCAGGAACAGGCACGCGCCGAGACCGAGCGCCTGCGCGCACTCAAGGCCAAGGTTGAAGAGGTGATCGCCAACGATGATCGCCTCTCCAAATACAAGACGCAGATCCGGCTGGACATCACCGCAGAAGGCCTGCGCATTCAGATCGTGGACGACCTTAACCGCCCCATGTTTGACAGTGGCGCTGCGGACGTGAACTACTACATGCAAGACATCCTGCGATCGATCGGGCATGTGCTGCACGGTGTGCCCAACAAACTCACGATCGAGGGGCATACGGACGCCAAGGCTTTCAGTGCCGGCGAACGTGGCTACAGCAACTGGGAGCTCTCCGCCGATCGTGCCAATGCCTCCCGAAGAGAACTGATCGCGGGTGGCCTGCCGGGCACCAAGGTGCTGCGCGTGCAAGGGCTGGCCTCCAGCGTACCCTATGAAAAAGACGATCCCGAAAGCCCGATGAATCGCCGCATCAGCATCATCGTGATGAACCGGGAAGCCGAAGACCGCTTCTTTGACTCCGCTCGTGCGGAATCTGTCCCACCCGAGGGCGTCGACAACGGTGACGAAGAAGACACAAAACCCTCAAGGCCGGCCGGCAGTGGTCGATAAGCCTCTAGCGAGTGCGGCACAACACTGTGGACGCCGCCGATTGAAACAAGGATGAGCCATGAGCAACCCCGCAGACATGAAATTTCTCATCGTGGATGACTTCTCCACCATGCGCCGGATCGTCCGGGGCCTGCTCAAGGAGATCGGCTACAACAATGCTGAAGAGGCCGAAGACGGTGCCGCTGCATTGAACATTTTGAAAAGTGCCAAGTTTGATTTCGTGGTCAGCGACATCAACATGCCCAACATGAACGGCTTCGAGCTGCTCAAAGCCATCAAGGCCGACGACAGCCTCAAGCACCTGCCCGTGTTGATGGTGACGGCCGAAGCCCGCAAAGAAGACATCGTGCTGGCCGCCCAGTCTGGCGCGGCTGGCTACATCGTCAAACCTTTCACCAAGGCCACCTTGGAAGAGAAGGTCCAGAAGATCATGCAGAAACTGGCCGCCACGGCCTGAACGGAGGTTCATCATGAAAATGGACCTTCCGGACAATATGCAGATGCCGGCGGCGTCGCCCGAGATCTTCCAACAACTCGGCACCTTGACGCGGCAACTGCACGACACGCTCAACATGCTGGGAGTGCTGCCCGATCTGAAGTACACGGTGGAAGATCTGCCGGATGCACGCAGCCGCCTGACCTACATTGCCACCAAGACAGCCGATGCCGCGGAGAAGGTGCTCGATCTGGTCGACAAAGCCAAAGCTGACCAGGAGCACATCGCCTCAGAGACACGACGCCTGGCCCAACTGATTGTGGCCGACCCGGTCAAGGCTGTGGCCAGTGGCGCGGTGATGAACTTCGTGCAGGATGTGGAAACCACCACGCACCGCGTGGATGGACACCTGACCGACATCATGATGGCGCAAGACTTTCATGACCTGACAGGCCAGGTGGTGGCCAAGGTCGTGAAGCTGGCCAATGACCTGGAATCCCAACTGGTCAAACTGCTGGTTCAGGCGGCCCCACCCGAGCAGGCGCAAAAGGTGGAAGCCACACTGACGGCACATGGTCACGGCCATCCGACCGTTACCCCAACCGTCGATGGCGTGATTCTGGAAGGCCCTGTGGTCGACGCTGCAGGCCGCTCCGATGTCGTCACCAACCAGGGCGAAGTCGACGATCTGCTGGCCAGCCTGGGTTTCTGACCCGACTGGCTCAACGCGAGGCTCAGCCCTGAGCGGCCATGGCCTCGCGCACCGCCGTCACCTGGCGGCGTGACACCGACAACCACTCCATCGTCGGCACCACCTGCACCGCCCACGTTTCGCCGCCATCGGCATCGTCGGCGCGGCGCTCCAATGCCTTCATGGCATGCCTGGACACCAGTGCATTGCGGTGAACACGGATAAAGCGATCACCCACCTTGTTTTCCAGGTCGGTCAGTGAATCGGCCAGCACATGGCTTTGATCGGCCGTGCGCAAGGTGACGTACTTCTGCTCAGCCTTGAAGTACAGGATCTGCGCCAGCGGAATGCGCTCCAGACGCCCCCTGTCCTGCACCAAGAACAGATCTTCATCACCAGATCCATCGGAAGCGGCCAACTCGGGTTGCCTGGCCGCCACCAGTTTCCCAACACGGTCCAGCGTGGCGTTCAAGCGCTCCAGGCGCACGGGCTTGGTGAGGTAGTCTGCTGCAGCCAGATCAAAGGCACGCAAGGCATGTTCGGCGTGCGCCGTCACGAACACCACGGCCGGCGGCTGTTTGAGATCACGCAAGCGGGCCGCCAGCACCATGCCATCAAGGCCGGGCATCTGGATGTCCAGCAGCAGCATGTCGGGTGAGCGCCCCGCCTGATCCTGCTCCTGCAGCCAGAGCAGCCCCGTCACGGACTCCCCGAACTCCGCGACCAGCTCATTGGGCACGCTGGCTTGCGACAGCAGCGACTTGATGCGCATGCGTGCCAAGGGCTCATCGTCAATGATGGCGATCTTCAATGAACTCATTGAGCGGTCTCCTTGCGCGGCAGGGGCACCACCATGCGCACGACGTAAACAGGCGGCTGACGCGTGTCCCCGCCGCCTTGCAGGCCTGCTTCAAATTCGGCTTCGACATCGTGCATCAACTTCAGACGCTGGCGCACATTGCGCAAGGCGATGCCATGACCAGCAGACGACACCGTTGGCGTTTCAGCCGGCACCGAGTTGCTCACCGTCAGCACCACCCTGCCCGACTGCGCCTTGGTGCGCACCACGATCCAGCCGCCCTGCGGCGACACCTCGATGCCATGGCGCACGGCGTTTTCGACCAGCGGCTGCAGGATCAGTGCCGGCACCTCGGCTCGCCCGGCCTCCTCATCGAGCTCCCAGCGCACGGTCACACGTTCGCCAAAGCGCAACTGCTCGATACTCAGGTAGCGTTGCGCCAGGTCAATCTCGGAACGCAAGGTGGTCCGCATGGTCGGCGAAGACAGCGCCTGACGGAACAACTCGGCCAGATCCTCCAGCACGGCTTCGGCGCGCTGCGGATCGATCTGCACCAGTGCAATCGCCGTATTGAGCGTGTTGAACAGAAAGTGGGGACGGATGCGTGCCTGCAGCTCCGCCAGGCGGGCCGAGGCATGTGCCGGCAACTCGCTGCGAGCACGGTGCTTCAACCAGGACAGCCCTACCGCCGCAATGGCACCACCGGTCAACATCGGCGGCACCTGCGGCCAGCCCCACACAAAGGGCAAACCGCTCAAGGCCAGGTCCAGCCAGGAAGCCTGCAGTTGCCCCAACCCGCCACAAACGGCGCCCAACACCATGGCTACCCCCCACTGAACCGCGTCGCTGGCGCGCGTCAGCGGCTTGCGCAGCGCACAGGCCACCACCAGCCACAGCAGACTGGCTGGCAGGGTCAGCACGGTGGACTGCGCCCATCGATGCAGCCAATCCACGGGAGACAACGACGCAAAGGCCACGCCCAGCGCCACCACCAGTTGCACGCCCAGCACCACCCGCAGCACCACGCCCACGTGGCAGACGTCAAACGGCGAAGGCGGCGCCTGACGGCCGTCTGCCCCCGGCCCGAACTGGGTGGGCGAAAACTGGGTGGACAGCTCCCAGGCAGCAGCTTGTTGGGCCTGGCTGGCGCCGGAGGCCTTGGGCTCAGTAGAATCCATGGTTTGCACATTTTGCGCGAAGAGCGCGATGCTGGACCACTTTTTCCGGACCACATCCAGGACCCTACCCCATGAGCACCAACCAACTCGACAAGAAGTCCCAGGCCTGGTCGGCCCTGTTTTCAGAGCCGATGAGCGAGCTGGTCAAGCGCTATACCGCCAGCGTCTTCTTCGACAAACGCCTGTGGAAAGCCGACATCCAGGGCTCGCTGGCCCACGCCGAGATGCTCAACGCGCAGGGCCTGCTGTCCGCCGATGACTGGGCATCCATCCAGAAGGGCATGACCCAGATCACGTCCGAGATCGAATCCGGCGCCTTCGAGTGGAAGCTCGACCTGGAAGACGTGCACCTCAACATCGAAGCCCGCCTGACCCAGCTGGTGGGCGACGCCGGCAAGCGCCTGCACACCGGCCGCTCGCGCAACGACCAGGTCGCCACCGACGTGCGCCTGTGGCTGCGCGGTGAAATCGACGAAATCGGCGTGCTGCTGACCGAGCTGCAAAAGGCCCTGGTGGACGTGGCCGAGCAGAACGCAGAGACCATCCTGCCTGGCTTCACCCACCTGCAAGTGGCCCAGCCCGTGGCGTTTGGCCACCACCTGCTGGCCTATGTGGAGATGTTCTCCCGCGATGCCGAACGCATGATCGATTGCGCCAAGCGTGTGAATCGCTTGCCGCTGGGCTCGGCTGCTCTGGCCGGCACCAGCTACCCGCTGGACCGCGAACGCGTCGCCCGCACCCTGGGCATGGTCGATGATGCTGGCCTGCCTGCCGTCTGCCAGAACAGCCTGGACGGTGTGAGTGACCGTGACTTCGCCATCGAATTCACCTCGGCCGCTTCGTTGCTGATGGTGCACGTCTCGCGCCTGAGCGAAGAGCTGATCCTGTGGATGAGCCAGTCCTTCGGTTTCATCGACCTGGCTGACCGCTTCTGCACCGGCTCGTCGATCATGCCGCAGAAGAAGAACCCCGACGTGCCTGAACTGGCGCGTGGCAAGACCGGCCGCGTGGTGGGCCACCTGATGGGCCTGATCACCCTGATGAAGGGCCAACCCCTGGCCTACAACAAGGACAACCAGGAAGACAAGGAACCCTTGTTCGACACGGTTGACACCTTGAAGGACACCCTGCGCATCTTCGCCGAGATGGCCGCCGGCATCACCGTCAAGCCTGAAGCCATGGAGCGCGCTGCGAAGAAGGGCTACGCCACCGCCACCGACCTGGCCGACTACCTGGTCAAGAAGGGCCTGCCCTTCCGTGATGCGCACGAAGTGGTGGCGCATGCCGTGAAGGACGCGATCGCCGCTGGTGTGGACCTGTCCGAGCTGCCGCTGGACAAGCTCAAGAGCTACAACGCCACCATCGAGCAGGACGTGTATGAGGTGCTGAGCCTGCGTGGCTCGCTGAACGCCCGCAACACGCTGGGCGGCACAGCGCCTGCGCAAGTGCGTGCGCAGGTGGCACGCCATCGCGCTCGTCTGGCCTGATCCAGAACCACGGCGCGCCAACGCCACATGACAAAGGCCGTGCGGCACATGCCCACGGCCTTTTGCTTTGGCACCTGATGATCAGGCCTTCGCATCTTTCATCATGATGCGTTTCGCCGACAGGTAGTTGAACACCAGACCAGCCAGGCTACCGATCGCTACACCCCAGGCGGGTTGCGCGCGCACGGCGTCAAAGGCCTGCAGGCTGCCCACATAGGCACCATAGTTGATGGCGCCTCCCACCAGCATGGATGAGAGGTAGCTCAGATACTCCTTGAGCACGCTGCCCTCCTTCGGCCCGCTGAAGGTGATGTAGCGGTTGAACAGCCAGGTGAAGGTGGCCGCCACCAGGAAGGACAGCGCGCGACCGCCATAGTCGCCCAGCCAGGGCCGGCTCACGTACAGCACGCCGATGTCCACAAACAGCGCCAGTCCACCGGACACACAAAACAGGATCAATGACCGAAAACGCTGTAGCAAGGTGGACCTCATCGTGAAACGGCGGCCATCTTAGCCTGCTCGAGACGCCAGCCTCGCACGGCCCTTGCGCCAGCGCAAAACCTCACGGCAGGCCAGCGGCTACGCTCGCCCCTCAATGATTGAAGGCCCTCTTCCATCCACAAGGGCCCACTGAGGAAACGCTGCCATGTCTACGCTTGTCTGGTCTGAAGCCCTGTCCCTGTCCATGCCCGTGATGGACACCACGCACCAGGAATTTGTCGACCTGCTGGCCCAGGTCGAAGCCTCGGATGACGCCAACCTGCTGGCCAACTGGCAAGCCCTGATCGCGCACACCGACGATCACTTCGCCCGAGAAGACCAGTGGATGAAGGACACCGGCTTTGCACCCGGCAACTGCCACAGTTCTCAACACGCCGTGGTGCTCAAGGTACTGCGCGAGGGCGAAGCGCTCGGGCAGGCTGGCGATTTCGCGCCGATCCGCCAGATGGCGCATGAACTGACGATCTGGTTCCCGCATCACGCGCAGAACATGGACTTTGGCCTGGCCCTGCACCTCAAGACCATGGGCTACGACCCCGAAACGGGCAAGGTCAGCAACCCGGACAAACTGCCAGAAGAAGCCATCTCGGGTTGTGGCGGCAGTTGCAGCAGCAGTGACAGCGAGGCCCCAGCAGACGCCTCCGCCACGTCCTGATGCAACCATGATGTGATGCCATGAAAAAAGCCCTCTCGCGAGGGCTTTGTCTTTGATGCGGTCAACAGCGAGTGACCCTTGCCACGCTCGGTGGCATCAAGCCTGACCAGCGGCCAAGCGCGCACGCACCGATTGCTCGATCCCCGCCGCATCCAGCCCGCACATGGCCAGCAACTTGCCAGGCTCACCGTGCTCGACGAACTGATCCGGCAAGCCCAGCATCATCATGGGTTTGCACAGGCCGGCCGCAGCCAACGCTTCCGCCACAGCGGCACCCGCGCCACCTTGCACGCAGCCTTCTTCCACGGTCACCAGCAGGTCGTGGCTCTTGGCCAGTTGCGCCACCAACTCGGTATCCAGCGGCTTGATGAAACGCATGTTGGCCACGGTGGCCCCCAAGGCTTCGCCGGCCTTCAAGGCGGGTTGCAGCAAGGTGCCAAAGGCCAGGATGGCCACGCGTTGGCCAGCCGCGGTTTGCGTGCCTTGCAGGCGCACTTCACCCTTGCCCCAAGGTAGTGGATCCAGGTTGGTCGGCACGGGCACGCCTGCGCCTGCACCACGCGGATAACGCACGGCCACGGGGTGGTTCTGCGCGTAAGCCGCGCTGAGGGCCTGACGACACTCGGCCTCGTCAGCCGGTGCGATGAAGCTCATGTTCGGGATGCAACGCGTGAACGCGATGTCGAACGCACCCATGTGGGTGGCGCCGTCAGCACCCACGATGCCGGCGCGGTCCAGCGCGAACACCACAGGCAGGTTCTGGATGGCCACGTCATGGATGAGCTGATCGTAGGCACGCTGCAGGAAGGTCGAATAGATCGCCACCACAGGCTTCAAACCCTCGCAAGCCAGGCCGGCCGCAAAGGTCACGGCGTGCTGCTCGGCAATGCCCACATCGAAATAGCGGCCGGGGTACTTCTGGTGGAACTCCACCATGCCTGAGCCTTCGCGCATGGCCGGCGTGATGCCCACCAGGCGCGGATCGGCCGCAGCCATGTCACACAGCCATTGGCCGAACACCTGCGTGAAGGTGGGCTTGGGCGGCTCGGCACCGGCAGGCGCCTTGACCAGGCCCACAGCTGGATCGAACTTGCCTGGCCCGTGGTACGCAATCGGGTCAGCCTCGGCCAGCTTGTAGCCATAGCCCTTCTTGGTCACCACATGCAGGAACTGCGGGCCTTCCAGATCACGCAGGTTTTCCAGCGTGGGGATCAGCGAATCCAGATCGTGGCCATCAATGGGGCCCACATAGTTGAAGCCGAATTCTTCGAAGATCGTGGCGGGCACGACCATGCCCTTGGCGTGTTCTTCCAGCTTCTTGGCCAGCTCGAACAAGGGCGGCGCATTGCGCAGCATCTGCTTGGCGCTCTCGCGCGCGGCCGTGTAGAAGCGGCCTGACATCAGGCGGGCCAGATAGCGATTGAGCGCACCCACCGGTGGCGAGATCGACATGTCGTTGTCGTTGAGCACCACCAGCACATTGGGCATCTTGCCCGCATGCGGCACACCCGCGTTGTTCAGGGCTTCAAACGCCATGCCGGCGGTCATCGCGCCATCGCCGATGATGGCCACAGCCTTGCGGGCTTCACCACGCAATTGCGCACCCAAGGCCATGCCCAATGCGGCCGAGATGGATGTGGACGAGTGGGCCGTGCCGAAGGTGTCGTACTCGCTCTCGTCACGACGCGGGAAACCGCTCATGCCGCCCAGCTGGCGCAAGGATGGCATGCGGTCACGGCGCCCCGTGAGGATCTTGTGCGGATAGGTCTGGTGGCCGACGTCCCACACCAGACGATCATCCGGCGTGTTGTACACATAGTGCAAGGCAATGGTCAGCTCGACCGTACCCAGGTTGGACGAGAGGTGACCGCCCGTGCGGGACACGCTGTGCAACAGGTAATCGCGCAGTTCGTACGCCAGCTGTTTGAGCTCGGACCGGGACAGGTGCCGGATATCGGCGGGCTTGTCGATCCTGGACAGCAGGGGGTAACTCATGTTGAGACGTCCTTGAAGGGAATTCTTGTTGTGTTCAGTGATCGCGATGCACGATGCGCTCGGCCAGTGCCGCCAACGCCGCCGTGTCCGCCGCAGACAAGCCACTGCGAGCCAGCGCAGCCAGGGATTGCCGCAACAGGCCATCCGCTTCATCGCGGGCGCCTTGCAGGCCCAGCAGGCTCACATAGGTTGGCTTGTTGGCATCGGCATCCTTGCCTGCCGTCTTGCCCAGAGTCTCGGAGCCCTGGGTCGCGTCCAGCACATCATCAACGATCTGGAAGGCCAGGCCCATCGCATGACCATACTCGGTCAAGGCCTTCCAGGCCGCGCTGTCCGTTTGCAAGCCGGCACAGGCGGCGCCCATCTGCACGCTGGCGCGCAGCAAGGCGCCAGTCTTGCGCTGGTGCATGTCGCGCAAGGTGGCCTCATCCAGGGCGTGGCCTACGCTGGCCAGGTCAATCGCCTGCCCGCCTGCCATGCCTGACTGCCCCGATGCCCGAGCCAGCAAACGGCACAGGCGCGCCTGCAAGACGGGATCGGTTGCCGCAGGAGCGCCCTCATCGGCATCGGGTGTGAGCACCTCGAAGGCCAGGGCCTGCATGGCGTCGCCGGCCAGCATGGCTTGTGCTTCGCCGAACTGGACATGCACCGTGGGCTTGCCCCGGCGCAGAACGTCGTTGTCCATGCAAGGCATGTCATCGTGGATCAGCGAATAGGCGTGAATCAACTCCACCGCGCAAGCTGCACGCAAGGCCGCGTCCCGGCCCTGTGCGGTTGCGCCTGCACCGGCGGCATCTGCCGCTGCCTGAACCAGCAAGGCACGCAGGCGCTTGCCGCCATCCAGCACGCCATAGCGCATCGCATCACCCAGGCCGGCAGGTGCCGATGCGGGCACCCATTCGCTCAGGGCCGACTCCACACGGGCCAGCACCTGGGCCGACCAGTCCTTGAACACTTCAGGGGACATCAGGAAACCTCCGTGCTGCGCAGTGCGGGGCGAGCGCCTTCGGGCGGCCGTGCGGCGCTCATGCCACATCCCAGGGTTTGAGTTGCCCGTCTTCCAGCAGCTTGACCTGCTCTTCCACAGCTTCCAGCCGTGTACGGCAGAACTGCAGCAACTGAGCGCCTCTCTGGTAGCTGGCCAGCAACTGGTCCAGCGGCAAGGCACCGGCTTCCATCTTGCCGACCAATTGCTCCAGTTCGGCCAGCGCTTCTTCGTAACTGGCGGGCATGGGAGGGGTCTCGGCGGTGGCGGCTGCGATGGTTTTGGCGGGTTTGGCCATGGCGTGGTCTGAGAGGCCCCCGTTGAGGGCAAACGCGTATTCTATTTCCTGCCGCTGACTTGCGCCGCACCCCGCACATGGATGCCACCCCCGTTGAGAGGGGGGGGGCACCCAAGGCTTTCATTGGTATAAACCCGATCGCTGAATCAGCATAACCAATCAGAGGAAAACCTTCATGCGTTCTCTCCCCAATACCCTGAGCGCCATTGGCGCCGCTGCACTGAGTCTTGCCGCCTCCGTCGCCCATGCAGACGCCGTCTTCAGTTGGGGGCTGAGCGCAGAAGAAATGGCCTCGCAGACCTACAACTACGCCAGCGCACCCTCACCGTACGACACATTCACCACAGGTGGCGTTCAAACGGTGACATCAGGGCAGGTCGCAGCATCGGTCAATGCCTGGGCCGATCCTACAACCGGCATGTTCAAGTCCGTCACGTCGGTGCAGACGCAGGGAGATACGCCCATCAACATCGCCGAATCCTATGCCCGGATGGACATCTACGACACGATCCGCCTGACCGGGCCCGCGGCAACTGCCCGCCTGACCATCACACTGGACTACGACACCACCTTCGCCGGCCTGGGCATGACACCCTTTCAGCGCTACCAGCAGATCAGTCATTTCATGCAGGCTGACTCCTCGCGCTACGTCTCTGCCGAGTACGTGACCGCCAACCCTGATTTCGACCCCAACGCCACCTGCGTGGACTATGGCTCCGACGGCATCAGCTGCCCACTGGAAGCCATGCCCACCCTGACCAATAGGCAGAGCGCCGGCAAGGATCTGTTCCGTGAATGGGCGCTAGGCGGCCCCAATGGCGTCTACAGCAACGGCGATGCTGAAAACGGTCGCTACACCGGCCAGACCGTGCTGACCTTCGAGGCGCCCACCAACACGGACATCGTGCTGAACTTCCAGCTCTACAACGGTTCGCGCTGCTTTCATCTGGCCAACTGCACGCTGAGCACAGATGCCAGCCACTCAGACTATCTGGGCATCCAGGTTGAAGACGGCGTCGCATTCACCTCGATCAATGGCTATCAATACCTGGGCGCCCCCTCTGCCGTACCTGAGCCCTCATCCCTGCTGATGCTGAGCATGGGTGGCCTGGTGATGCTGGCCCTGCAGCGTCGCCGCCGCTGATCCCCCCGGACTGGGTGGCCGCGCCGACCATTTGACCTGACGCAGTACCCGGTATTGGCCCTCACTCCCCCCTGAGGGTACAATTTCGGGCTTTCCCGAACCCTTTCGCCCGCTGGCTCAAGCCCACCACCGACAGGTTTTCAACCTTGTCGGTCAGGGTTTGGCTTGCCGATTGGCGCGCAGCAGGGCTCGGGAAGTGTCAGGCCCCTGGCAAAAGCCAGGGATTGTTCAAAACCCTTGGTGCCTGTTTCAAGCCCAAGGGGGGTTGACATTGGTTTTTGGAGATCCTGGGGATCATGTCCGACCTGAGTACCGCACTCAACGCCCTCAGCCGCAGTCACACGCAACTGCCCGTGTCCGTCTACTTCGACGAGTCGCTATACCAACAGGAGCTTGAGCGCATCTTCCAGTCCGGTCCTCGCTACCTGGGTCACGCCCTGAGCGTGCCCGAGGTGGGCGATTACTACGCACTGCCCCAGGAACTCGAAGGCCGCGCCCTCGTGCGCTCGCCCGATGGCATCCAGCTGATCTCGAACGTGTGCCGCCACCGTCAGGCGGTCATGCTCAAGGGCCGTGGCAACAGCCGCAACAACATCGTCTGCCCGCTGCACCGCTGGACCTACAGCCACCAGGGCGAGTTGATCGGCGCGCCGCATTTCGACCACGACCCCTGCCTGAACCTCAACAACTACAAGGTTCGCAACTGGAACGGCCTGCTGTTCGAAGACAACGGCCGCGACATCGCCGCTGATCTGGCTGGCATCGACGCGCGCTTCAAGCCCGGTGGCGACCTCGATTTCAGCGGCTACGTGCTCGACAAGGTCGAACTGCACGAGTGCAACTACAACTGGAAGACCTTCATCGAGGTCTATCTGGAGGACTATCACGTCGGCCCCTTCCACCCTGGTCTGGGCAACTTCGTGACATGCGACGACCTGCGTTGGGACATGGCCCAGGAGTACTCGGTGCAGACCGTGGGCGTGGCCAAGTCCTTCGACAAGCCTGGCTCGGACGTTTACAAGAAGTGGCGCGAAGTGCTGCTGAACTACCGTGGTGGCGAAAAGCCCAACCAGGGCGCCGTGTGGCTGACCTACTACCCGACCATGATGGTCGAGTGGTACCCGCACGTGCTGGTGGTGTCCAACATGTACCCGCAAGGCCCGCAGAAGACGCTCAACGTGGTGGAGTTCTACTACCCCGAAGAGATCGCCGCCTTCGAGCGCGAATTCGTGGAGGCACAGCAAGCCGCCTACATGGAAACCTGCATCGAGGACGACGAGATCGGCGAGCGCATGGATGCCGGCCGCAAGGCTTTGCTGGCGCGTGGCGACAATGAAGTCGGGCCTTATCAGAGCCCGATGGAAGACGGCATGCAGCACTTCCACGAGTGGTATAGAAGGCAGATCTCCCCCCCTACGCGCTGACGCGAGGGAAGAACCTCACCCCCTACGCGCTTTGCGCGCCCCCTCAAGGGGGCAACCACCAGTGGACCGGCCAAGCCGGCTCCTCGGTGGTCGCTGGGTCAGGCAAGGCTCCAGCGTTTTATACCGATGTCCATGTCTTCCAAGCCCGGCATCTCGCCCTATGCCCAGATGGTACTGGCGACCTTGCTGTTCGCCTGCATGGGCGTGTGCGTGAAGCTGGCTTCGGCGCATTTCGGCACGGCCGCGGTGGTCAGTGCGCGCGGCCTGGTGGGGGCTGTCATGATGGCGGCCATCGCATGGGGCTCAGACTCCAGCCTGCAGACCAAGGTGCCGATGCTGCACCTCAAGCGAGGCTTTGCCGGTGTGTTTGCGCTGTCGCTGTGGTTCTACTGCATCGGCACCTTGCCACTGGCCACGGCGGTCACGCTCAACTACATGTCGTCGGTGTGGATGGCGGCCTATCTGCTGATCCGCGCCGGCCTGCTGGGTGGAGCCAGAGTCGACCGGCGCCTCATCATCGCCATCCTCGTGGGCTTCGTGGGCGTGGGCCTGGTGTTGCACCCCACGCTGGCGCGCGATCAGATTGTCGCGGGCCTGCTGGGCATCTTCTCGGGCATGCTGGCGGCCATGGCCTATGTACAGGTCACGGCCTTGGGCCGCGCAGGCGAACCGGAAGTGCGCGTGGTGTTCTATTTCTCGTTGACAGGCACCGTACTGGGCGCCCTGATCTGGCTGATCCCGGGCCAGGCCAACCACACGCCGATGGTGAGCATCCCGCTTGAAGCCTGGGCCGCGCTCATCGGGGTTGGCGTGTTTGCCACCATCGCCCAATTGTTGATGACCCGCGCCTATGCGCAAGGCCGCATGCTGGTCAACGCCAGCCTGCAGTACCTCGGCATCGTGCACGCCAGCGTGTTCGGCATGCTGCTCTTCGGTGAAAAGCTCAGCGTGGACGGCGTGATCGGCATGGCGCTGATTGTCGGGGCCGGCATCGTATCGACTCAATTCAAGCCGAACGCGCCGACCACGAACAAGTAGCGATACCCATCAACGCCGCATGTTCCACCCGACCACTTTGTCGGTCACATCCACCAAGGGTTGCGCGTAAGGCCCCAGGAAATCAAACCGGTACAAGAGCCCATGGGGGTATCGGCCCGTCGGGTAGGTCGGCGCCTGCTTGCGCAAGGCCTTGCCTTCCAGCAAGCGCTGAAACAGCCCTTGCCATTCCTGACAAATCCGGTCGTAACTGAAGTTGTCGCTGACCCACTGGCGGCCCGTGGCCCCAATGCGCCTTGCTGAATCAGGGTTGTTCAGCAAGGCGGCCACACTGCGCACATATGACCGACCACCTGACGCAAAAACCCCCGATTGCGCCGGATTGACCGTATCGCAATAACCCCAACGATGAGGCACAACCAGCGCCAATCCAGCCGAGGACATTTCCAGCGCTGACAGGCAGGATGTTTCCGTGAAACCCGTTGGATTGGGCAAACCCACCAAAGCCTGGTTCATCACATCGGCTTTTTGAACACCCAATTTACCGTGGAAGCAAACCCCGGCATCCTCGATATTGTGACCCAGGTGATGGCGCACCTTTTCAATATAGCCGACACCACCTGATCCCGCACCATACAAATCTACCGAGCCGATGACATCCAGCTGCGCATCGGGCACAGCCTCCTTGATGGCCGGCCACATTTTTGCCAGACTCAAGAAACCCTTGGATGGAACCAGCGCACCCATATAGACGGCGCGACACCCCCTGCGCTCACCATCAGTTGATTCGGCCTCATAAACCGGGTTGTCAATCCAGGTACTCTTGGCATAACAGGCCGACAGACGCGTCAGCAGCATTTGCTCGCGCCCGACGTTCACCACAGCCACCACGCGCCGCTCCCTGCCAAGCCACTTCAACATGGGGCCACGCAAATGGTTGTGGGCCCAGGCAATGACACGCACATTCGAAGGCAGCACCTTCATCAACTGGACCAGTTGATCGCCTGGGCGTGCCACGATGAAGTCAAAGTCACCCGCCACGGACTTCAGTGTCTCGGCCAGCGAAGCGCCTTGTGGCACCACGATATCCCTGAGCGATTTCGATAGCGTATTGGAAGCATGTCGATGCAAGACGGCCACCTGGCCTATGCCTCGCTTGCCCAACTCGTGAGAGACGGACCCGAACAGAAAATCGGTCCCCCCCACGCCCACATTTCCTTTTTCAGGATGTTCGAGATTCACATCATTCAAATCACTGTCATCCCAGATGAACAATACTTTAGGCAAAGCCATAACCACCCCTTTTTAATATTAATAATCAACACACGAACAAAACAACCACATCGCACGGGCGCACACCCCCACACGCCGCAAAGAAAACAAGCAGCGAACAGCGGAACACATGCGCGAAAACATTCACACACGCGCAAGAAAGCACACCAGGTATCAAATAGCCCTGGTATCGAAATGCCAATAGCGAAGCGCACCGAGGATCAGCAGATCTCTCGGCGCAAGCCCATCAGCAGGAATTTGGTGTACTGAATGCGGTAAACCGCCAAGTTTGCACATCCATACCGGATGCGGGGCCGCGCAAGTGGCCCATGAAGCGACACATTGATCGCATGATTCCCCCTGTTAACTGACTTTATTTATGCCTTTATTTTAAGCACATTCAGCGCGCCGAGGGAAGCACGTTTGTCCTGATCGGGTATGGACTCAATGATCGTGGATGCCGTGCACGATCGAGCCGATCATCACCAGGCCGGCTGCCAACCAGAAGATCTGCAGCACCGTATCGCGACCATTGAGGCGCTTTTGCAATTGCGGGATCAGATCGGCCACCGCCACATACACGAAGCTGCTGGCAGCCACCACCATCATGTAGGGCAGGTATTCCTTGAACGGCCCGATCAGGAAGTAGCCCAGTACACCCCCAACCACGGCCGCCATGCCCGAGATCATGTTGTAGACCAGGGCACGGATGCGCGAGAAGCCGGCATTGATCAACACGATGTAGTCGCCCACTTCTTGCGGGATCTCGTGCGCGATGATGGCCAGTGCGGTCACGAAGCCCAGATGTGGATCGGCCAGGAACGCCGCGGCAATCAGCACACCATCGCAGAAATTGTGGATGGAATCACCCACCAGCACACTCCAGCCGCCACGCCCTGCCTGCTCTCGATCGAAGTGATGGTGGTGGTGGTGCCCATCGTGCTCGTGGTGATGCCCGTGACGGTACAGCTCGGCTTTCTCCAGCAGAAAGAAAAACAGCAGGCCACCCAGCAAGGTGAGAAACAGACCTTGAGGATCCTTGCCCGACTCGAAGGCCTCCGGCAACACATGCAGCAGCGCCGTGCCCAGCAGCACGCCGGTGGACAGGCTCACCAGATGGCGAACGATCAAGCCCAGCAAAGGTGCCGAGACGGCCGCAGCCAACAGCACCGAAATCAGACCACCGACAAAGGTCGCGGTCACGATGTAAGTCAAAGTCATGCGCTGATCTTAGCAATCATGTCAACTACAGCCCTCCGCAAGGACAGATTCGTCACGCAAAGCGGGGAGAATAAGCCCCATGGAAAAGCTCATTGCCAAGACAACAAGCAAGACCCAGACCCCTGGTCTGGACAACAGCCGCTTCCCTCACCTGCTGGCCGCCATCGACATGGGCTCCAACAGCTTCCGGCTTGAAATCGCCGAGCTGGTCAAGGGCCGCTACAAGCGGGTGGACTATCTCAAGGAAACGGTGCGGCTGGGCGCAGGCCTGGATGCGCGCGGCTTGCTCACCGAAGAGGCTACACAGCGTGGTCTGGCGTGCCTGGCGCAGTTTGCCATCAAGCTCAAGGGCTTTGCGCCCTGGCAGGTTCGCGCCGTGGCCACCCAGACCCTGCGCGAAGCCCGCAACCGCGACGCCTTCCTGCAACGTGCCGACCGCGTGCTGGGCCACCCGATCGAGGTCATCTCCGGCCGGGAAGAAGCCCGACTGATCTATCAAGGCGTATCCCGCCTGCAACCCAGCGAGTTGCCACGCCTGGTGATCGACATTGGTGGCCGCTCCACCGAGATGATCCTGGGGCACGGCCGCACGCCGCAAAAAGCCGAATCGTTTGGCGTGGGCAGCGTGAGCCTGTCCATGCAGCACTTCCCGCAGGGGCGCTACACGGCAGAGAACTTCCGTGCAGCCCAGATCGCCGCAGGGGCCGAGCTGGAAGAGGCTTTGACGCTGTTTGGCCGTCACCTGTGGCAGGAGGCCCTGGGCTCGTCCGGCACGGTGGGTGCGGTGTCGCAGATCCTGGCCGCCAACGGCATCACCGATGGCTGCATCACACCCGAATCTCTGCGCTGGTGCATCGAGCAATGCATTGCAGCCGGCTCAACTGAAAACCTCAACCTGCCCGGCCTCAAGCCCGAACGCAAGGCGGTGCTGGGCGGCGGCCTGTCTATCCTCTACACGCTGTCGCAGCATTTCGATATCGAGGCCTTGCGCCCCGCCAAGGGCGCCCTGCGCCAGGGCGTGATCTTCGATCTGGAAGAGCGCCTGGAAGCCGCACGCAACCACCGCTTGCCCGACCCACGCGACACCTCGGTTCGAGAGCTGCAACAACGCTTCCGTGTGGATGCCGCCCATGCCGAGCGCGTGCGTGTTCGCGCTTTGGCACTGTGGCAAACACTGGGGGAACCTGCTGCCAGCGCCGATGGCGAAGACGCCCGCGAACTCGGCTGGGCCAGCGCCTTGCATGAAATCGGCATGATGGTGTCTCACCACGATCACCACCGTCACAGCTCCTACCTGCTGGGACATGTGGATGCCTCAGGCTTCTCGCAGTCGCAATTGCGCAGGTTGGCGGCACTGGCGCTGGGTCAACGCGGGGAGCTGATCAAGCTGGCTGAACACCTGCACGACACGGCCTTCATGTCTCAGGTGCTGTGCCTTCGCCTGGCTACCATCCTGCATCACGCCCGCATCGACCTGCCCGAGAAGGTGGCCACCCTGCAACGCGTACGCGGTGGCCGAGCCAGGCTGCACCTCAATCGCCGATGGGCCATTCAACACCCGCGCACGATTCACCTGCTGGATGAAGAAACCCGCCGTTGGGCGGGTCAGGGAGACAGGCAGTTGGACATCGTGCTCGCCTGATCTGGCCAGGCAACTGACCGCGAGAGGCGCGCGGCCTTACTTGAGGCCCAAGGCCTTCTTGTAGGTGCGGGCCCACATCGGGTGCCCGGCTTCGGCCTTGCTCAAGGCAAAAGACGGATCAGCGGCCTTGGCGGCCTTGAAGGCGGCCATGCAGGGCGTGTCGCGCTTGCTGGTGCAATAAATGAAGGCCAGATGCTTGTTGGCATTGGCCACATCGGCGGGCGCAGTCAAGCCGCCTTGCAGGGCGGTTTTCAGCTGCGTCTCAGCCATCTTGTATTGGCCAGCTTGATAGGCCTTCAGGCCATCAACCAGCGCCATATCAGCCGCAGACGGGTTCTTGACCACAGGCTCTGGCGCAACCGGCGCCGGCGCAGAAGCGACCACAGCAGGCGCAGCGGGCGCGGCCGCAGGCTTGGGCTGCTCATAGCCCTTCGTAGCAGAACAGGCCGACAGGACGCCGGCCACCGCAACCAGAGCAACCGGCATGGTGACCGTGCTCCACTCCCAACCCTTGCGGGCAACGCTTTCAGACTTCATGACTCAGCGATCTTGATTTTCAGAATTGATGTTTCACGCGCACAACCTTGTCGGCACGCACCTCGATAGTCTGCCGGAAATCCGGGGCTTCACCGTTACGAATGGTGATCACATGCGCGCCAGGTGAAAGGCTGAGCTGATGCAAAGGCGGTGCGACACCTACGGCACGGCCGTCCACCAGCACTTCGCCCCATGGGCTGATGGCCAGCTTCAAGGTGCCGTTGGCCTGGGGCGCTTCACTTGGCACGGCAGCCGATGCAACTGGCGAAGCCGAAGCCGGCACGGCGGCCGCAGGCTGCGTCACAGCGGCCATTGTGGTCAAAACGGGGGGGCTCTTTGCCGCAGTAGCCACCACGACAGATTCGCCTGGCTTGGCCGGCACGGGTGACTGCCTGACCTCCCGCACCGGCGCAGCGGGCACATGGCTCGTTCGCGACTGGTAGACCAACCACCCCACACCCAGCAAGGCCGCCACCCATCCGGCAACAGCCACGGTCCACAAACCAGGCCGACCAACACGAGAAGCCATGCCACCACGACTGAAGGCCGCCGCATCCTGACGCCCTTCCACCCCCTCCAGCCACGAGCGCAACTCGGCGGACAGGCGCCTGGCCGAGCGCGTACGCTGCTCAGGATCACGGTGCATGGCCTGCGCTGCGATCTCGGACAGCACCCTGGGCACATCCGGGTTCACCTCGTGCGCCAGCGGCACGGGCTTGTTGAGCACGCCGTCCGCGATCTCTTCCAGGCTGTTGCCGCTGAAGGCGCGCTTGAAGGTCAACAACTCGTACAGCACCACGCCCAGCGCATACACGTCCACGCGGCGGTCCACCGGCTTGTGCTGCACCTGCTCGGGCGCCATGTAATAAGGCGAGCCGCCCACGATTTCCTGGAAGCGGCTTTGCGGGTCATCACGCTGCGCCAGCGATTCCGCCTGACGGATGCGCGCAATGCCGAAATCCAGCACACGAGGCTGCGTGCGCCCCACCATGAAGATATTGGCGGGCTTGATGTCGCGGTGGATCACGCCCTTGTGATGCGCGTAAGAGAGCGCATCGGCCACACGGCGCACGATCAGGGCAGATTGCGCTGGCGTCGGTTTCCAGCCCATCGCGAGCAATTGGCGCAGATCTTTGCCACGCAGCAATTCCATCGCAATGTAGGTACCCTGCTCGCTCGTGCCCGCGTCGTACATCGTCACGATGTGCGTGTGGTTCAAGCTGCCGGCCGCCTTGGCCTCATTCAGGAACAGCGCATTGAACTGCTCCCGATCAGATGGCGACATGTCCACATGCAGCGTCTTGATCGCAATCAGGCGCGACAGCAAAGGGTCATGGGCCGCGTACACGGTCCCCAGGCCACCTTCACCAATCTTGTATTTCAGCGCATAGCGGCCGATGTGGCCAATGCTGGGCAGCAGATCCGGGCGCCCGCGCGCCGCAGATACGGTCTCGGGCTCGGGCAGCGGGCGTGTCTCGGCGATCGTGTCGATGTGATCGTCCGCCAAGCGTTCAGCCTCCTCGTCATAAGGCTGCGTCACCGCTGGTTGAGTTGGCTCCGACACGTACCGAGTACCCCGATAAAACGCCCTTTACTTCCTGGCAGGACGCGCTGCTTTGACCTCGTCAGGGCGCAGGCTGGGCGCAAGGTGGTCCAGCACGCCATTGACGTATTTGTGCCCGTCGGTGCCACCGAAGCTCTTGGCCAGCTCGACCGCCTCGTTGATGGCGACCTTGTATGGCACATCCAGACAATGCGTCAGTTCGTACGCACCGATCCAGAGCACGGCATGCTCGACAGGCGACAATTCTTCGACAGGTCGGTCCAGAAACTTGAGCAATGCTGCATCCAGTTGCACTTTTTGTTCAATGCAACCATGCAGCAACGCGTCGTAATGGGCGCGATCACACTTGGCGAATTCGTCCTGCTCACGGATGTGGGCGTCGACCGAACCCGCATCACGCGTGTTGATCTGCCATTCGTACAGGCCTTGCAGCGCGAACTCACGGGCACGGCGGCGGGAAGACTTGGCACGGTCACGCAAAGGCGCACCCGAGGCCGACTTGCGGGCGGGGCGGCCTTCCAGAGGCGCGTCCGGCTTGGCGTTGGATTCAGGCGTTTGGCTCACAGCAGGTCATCCAGCAGGTTGGCCATCTCGACGGCCACACGGGCGGCGTCACGGCTTTTTTCGTCCACGCGGGCCTCAGCCTGCGCCTGGTTTTCAACGGTCAGGATCGCGTTGGCCACTGGCACATGGTGATCCAGGCTGACACGGGTCACGCCCGCGCCACTTTCGTTGGCCACCAGCTCGAAGTGATAGGTTTCACCACGGATGATGCAACCCAGGGCCACCAGCGCGTCGAAACGCTCGCTGTCAGCCATGGCCTGCAGGGCCACGGGCACTTCGAGTGCGCCAGGCACCGTCACGTGCTGGATGTGCTTGGCATTCACGCCCAGCTTGACCAGCTCGTCGATGCAGTTGGAGGCCATGCGGGAGGTCAGTTCGTCATTGAAGCGAGCCTGAACGATCCCGACACGCAGATCCTTGCCGTCCAAGCGACCGGCTTGTCCTTTGTCAGCGCCTTGCATAGTTTTGTATTCCAGATAAAGAGCGAGGTTTCAAACAGAAAGAGCGAAATTAAGAGCTAACAGCGCGCGATCCCTACAAAATTCAATGTGATGGCGCCAGAGTCTGGCCATCGGCCGTCAGGAAGCCGGTGACTTCCAGGCCATAGCCGACCATGCTGGGCAGGCGCTGCTGGTTGCCCATCAGGCGCATGCGGTTCACACCCAGTGTCTTGAGAATCTGGGCGCCCACACCGTAGGTGCGCAGGTCAACAGGGGTCTTGGGCGCCTGAACCGGGGTCTTGGGCAGCAAGCGCTCACCCAACTGCTCGGTATCGTCACCCGCGTTCAGCAGCACGATCACGCCGCGACCGGCTTCACGCACGGCAGACAGGGCCTTGGGCAGCGCCCACGAGTGGGTGCGGTTACCAGCGTCCAGCCAGTCCAGCACGGACAAGGGCTCGTGCACGCGCACCAGCACCTCGTCGTCCTGAGTCCAGTTGCCCAGCGTCAGCGCCAGATGCAGGGCACCGGTGCGATCGCGGAACACATTGGCCTCGAACTCACCTTCGGGCGTCTGCATGCTGCGCTTGCCCAGGTTGGTGATCAGCGATTCATTGCGGCTGCGGTACTGGATCAGGTCGGCAATGGTGCCGATCTTGATGCCGTGTTCCTTGGCGAAGATCTCCAGGTCCGGCAGACGGGCCATGGTGCCGTCGTCGTTCATGATCTCGCAGATCACGGAAGACGGCGTCAAGCCAGCCATGCCAGCCAGATCGCAACCGGCTTCGGTGTGCCCGGCGCGCATCAGCACGCCGCCATCCTGCGCCTGCAGCGGGAAGATGTGTCCAGGCTGCACCAGATCGGTGGGCTTGGCATCACGCGCCACGGCGGCCGCCACGGTACGCGCGCGGTCGGCGGCCGAGATCCCGGTGGTCACGCCTTCAACGGCCTCGATGGACACGGTGAACGCCGTGCCATGCTTGGTGCCGTTGCGGGTGGCCATGGGCGGCAGTTGCAGCCGCTCGCAGCGTTCGCGCGTCAGGGTCAGACAGATCAGGCCACGGCCGAACTTGGCCATGAAGTTGATCGCTTCGGGCGTGACGTGATCAGACGCCAGCACCAGATCGCCTTCGTTCTCGCGGTCCTCTTCATCGACGAGGATGACCATGCGGCCAGCGGCGAGTTCAGCAATCAGCTCGGGGATGGGTGAAATGGGCATCCCGCGATTGTAGGCGGGCCGGCGCCCTGTTTTGGGGGAAAACACGGGGTAGCCGCAAAGGATTGCGGGGGCTTTCGTGGATCAGAACCGCCCTCGCCCAGGCGGTCGCGCCAGGATGCGCAGGTCGTCACCCACCATTTGCACGTCGTGAAATTGCAATGTCACGGCCCCGGTCAGGTCATCCAGGTCCGGCAATTCGGCCAGTGCACGCCCCGGCCCGATCAATTTGGGCGCCTGGTAGATCAGGTACTCATCCACCAGGTCGGCGGCAATCAGGGCTGCATTGAGTTGCGCCCCCGCCTCGACGTGCAGTTCGTTGACGTGGCGCCGCATCAACTCGGCCAGCACGGCGGGGAGCGATACATGGCGCCCGCTGTTGTCGGCCGGCAAGGCGAGGACCGGCCGACCGGCATCGACCAGGGCTTGGTGCCGGGCGGCGGCACGCTCACTTGCGCCTTCTTCAGCTTGATCCCCATCCTCCAGACCGATCACCAGCGCTTCGCCCGGTAGATCCCAGATCCTCGCGTTGACTGGCGTGCGCCAGTGCGAATCCAGCACCACGCGCAAGGGTTGTCGTGGTGTTTCGATGGCACGCACATCCAGTCGAGGGTCATCTGCCAACACGGTGCCGATCCCCGTGAGCACCGCCCCAGCACGCGCACGCCAGACCTGGCCATCCGCCCGCGCGGCCTCGCCGGTGATCCATTTGCTCTGCCCGTTGCCCAGCGCCGTGCGCCCATCCAGCGAGCCGGCCATCTTCATCCGCACCCATGGGCGCTGCCGCACCATCCGCGACAGGAAACCAATGTTGAGCTCCCACGATGCCACAGCTGCCGGGTGCGTGGGTGGCACCACATCCACGGCGATACCGGCCTCACGCAGGCGCGCCGCCCCTTTGCCGCCGACCAGCGGATTGGGGTCCATCAAGGCAATGACCACCCGCCCCACACCGACACGCACCAAGGCATCGGCACAGGGTGGCGTGCGGCCGTGGTGGGCGCAGGGCTCCAGCGTCACATAAGCGGTGGCCCCCGCCGCGGACAGGCCGCGCGATTCGGCATCACGCAAAGCCATGACTTCGGCATGCGGCCCGCCGGCTTGCTGCGTGTGCCCCTGCCCCAGCACCTCGCCAGAGGCAGACACCAGCACGCAGCCCACCCGGGGGTTCGGTTCGGACAGGCCAATGGCCTCGCGCGCCAGGGCGACGGCTTGCATCAGGAAGGCATCATCAACGCTCACGCTCAAACCTCTCTCAAATCACGGCAGCCAGCCCATTCGGGGTTAGTACGCCCCCTCCCCCCGAAACAGGGTGTCCGCTCATCGCCCGAATTCGACCGCTGATCCGACGAGCGGCGCAAGCGCCATCAGCCCGACTGGCCACCGGCCCACCGCAGAGCGAAAATCGCACGCATGACAAACCGTGACGTATTGCGCACTATTTCGGGCAAGGCCCACAAAGGCTTCACCCTGGTTGAGCTGATGGTAACCGTTGCCATCGTGGCCATCCTCGCCTCAGTGGGCGCGCCGCAGCTGCGCGCCTTCCTGGTCAAGCAGCAAGTCAGAAGCGATGTGGATCGCCTGACCACGGCCATTCACATGGCGCGCTCGGAGGCACTCAAGCGCAGTGGGCCGGTGAGTATTTGTCCGTTGGCGGATGCGTCGTCCAGTACGCCGAGTTGCAAAGCAAAGGGTGACGTTGTACTGGGCTCCTGGAGCCAGGGCTGGATGGTGTTCGTGGACTACCCAAACAGCAGCGGCGCCTTGGGCGCCTACGAATCCGACACGGACACCATCCTGCTGGTTGAGCAAGGTACCCGTGCAGGCGCCGTAGCCACAGCAGACAAGACTGCCAGCATGACGTTTCAGGCTGTGGGTATCGGCACGGGTCTGAGTGGATCATTCACAGTCGGCACCAAAGGCAACGGCAACCATTGCGTCAAACTCGATATCTCGATCACGGGACGCACCGCCGCCGGCACCTGCCCCTGAAGAAACAAGTCCATCAAGATGCGCTCACTCTGCCCCCCCCAACATCGCCATCAACAAGGCGTCTCCCTGATTGAAGTACTGGTCGCCATCCTGGTGATCGCATTGGGCATCCTCACCATGCTCGCCATGCAGATCAACTCCACCAAGTTGACCAAAACAAGCGAGGTGCGTGCCATGGGCGCCCTGCTGGTGAGTGATCTGGCGGATCGCATGCGTGCCAACCGCACGGGATTTGAAGCGGGCGAATACACATTCACGGAGACGACAAGCGCCCCAACCATCACCAAGACTTGCACAGCCTCAAACTCGAATTGCACGCCAGCCGAAATGGCGGCACAGGATAAGTTCGACTGGCTGACCAACATCCGCGACAGCCTACCCACAGGCACGGCACGCATCTCGGCGGTGGACACGGCCTCAGGCAAGAATGGTGTGGATGTCTGGTTGATCTGGCTGGACCCGAAAGAAGCATCTGACGCAGGCACGCCCAGCCCATCGACCTGCCCACCCCAAGACGAGTTAGCCGACAGCGTCAAGACTGCGAGCTTGTCTGGCGCCCTTCGGTGCATGTACTTCCGGATCAATGTGTGAGCCACACCATGCACCCACTCCTGAACAAAAAATCCCTCGAACGCGGCCTGTCCCTGGTCGAAATCCTGGTCTCGATGGCCATCGGTTTGGTCGTCGTAGGGGCAGTTTTCGCCAACTTCATCAACAGCACTGCAGGCGCCAGGCAATCCGCGGCCCTGGCGCAGGTCACGGAAGATGCCACACTCGCCTTGGGCATCCTGCGCAACCATATAACCATGGCAGATTACAGCCAGCCCACTGGTACCGATGCCGCTACAGGCGTGCTGGTACGCCGGTTAGACAAACAACTCAATTTGCTGGGCTGCGACGGCGGCTTTGACACATCGACAGATAACGAGCCGAATCCTACCAGTGTTACGTGCGTAGCCACGGGTAAGTCAACAGGGTCTGACGCCTTGCTGGTTCGCTATGAAGCTGACAGCGACGCCCTTCCCACGGTAACGGACGACAAGACCAAGGTAACCGGCCCGATGGACTGTCGAGGCTTCGCCATCCCACCAGCGACAGGCGGCACACACTTCGTGGCAGACAACCGCTTCTTCGTGAACACAACCGGCACGCCCCCCACCCTATCGTGCATAGGAAATGGCGGGGCAGACAATGCCACGACAAAATTCCCCGTCGCCCAACCCCTGGTTGAGAACATTTCGGAAATGCTCATCCGCTACGGCGTTGCCTCGCTGGACCCCGTCACGAAGCGGCCACTCAACATCGTTCGCTATGCCACAGCAGAGCAAGTAGGCAAACCCCCTGAGTCAACCAATCCCACACTGCGTGACTCGTGGAGCCAAGTCGTATCGGTACGCATCTGCGTGGTGGTTCGCAGCACCGAGAACGTGCTGGACAAAGCCAGGCCCTACCGCAACTGCGCGGGCGACATTGTCCGGCTCGACACAGCAGCCCCAACAGACCGCCGCATCTATCGGGCCTTCACCAGTACGGTGGTGCTGAACAACCGCGTCAACACCCCTGCTTCAGCAACGCCTACGCCAACGCCAACGCCCTGATGCGAAAGAACTGCAACATGGCAACTCCAATCTATTCACTTCCCGGCACACACTGGTCAACCCAATCGCGACGTACTCATGCGAGCCAATCTGGCGTGGTATTGATCGTCGCGCTGGTCATGTTGGTCGTGATCAGCCTGGCATCTGTGGCCATCATGAAGGGCGCCATCAACACCGATAGCGTGGCAGACAACAACCGTCGCCAAGGGCAAGCCATGCAAGGCGCCCAAGCTGGCTTGCGTTATTGCGAAAACCAAGTGACGTCCGGCAGCCTCACACCCTCTGCTGCCGTTTCGACCGTAGCCACCGAAGACTGGAAAGACTTCAATAAATGGAAACGTGGCGCCCAAGCCCCAAAGAAGCCTGTACCCGCAGATTTTCTGGCTAAAGAGGACAGCGGTGCGCCTGCCGTAGCAAACCCACCCGAGTGCATGGCGCAGTTCCGCGCACTGGGCACCACACAGGTCGTGGTCGTTACTTCACGTGGATTCAGTGACAACTACGTTGAAAACGACCAAGGGCGGACGCAAGCAGGATCCGTCGTCTGGCTCCAGTCTATTTTGCAACTGGCCGCAAACAGCACGCCTTGACCACATTCAGTGAGAGAGAAGCACACATGAACGACCAACAACCTGCTCGCCGGTTCCATGTAATCCGGCTGACCACGCTTGCCTTCATGCTCCAGCAATTGTGGATGCCAGCCCATGCCGTACCGGACCAGTCACCATTGGTGAATCGTCCAGAAGGCAAGCCCTTGCCCAACCTGATGCTGACGTTTGACGAATCGGGATCGATGACTCAGCACTACCTGCCAGAAGGCACTTTCAAGGTCGGTAAACACTCCCTGAGTTTCGGCATTCAAGGCCCAAGATACCTGTTCGCTCATCCACTTGAAACGAAAAAGAATCGCTTCACGGGTGGAGGCCAGAACTGGACGGACAGCATTTTCATGACGTCCGTCCCACTTGATTCCCAAAACCAACTGATTGTCGGAAAAGACGAACGGGATCTGGTTCTTCAGTACCAATCCAGGTCCCCCCAAGTCAACCAGATCTATTACAACCCAGCCATCAAGTACAAGCCCTGGACAGGCATTACCAAAGATGGGCTCATCAAGCCCTTCTACAACGCAGACCCAAAAAATGCCCACCTGGACCCACTGGCCTATGACCCAGAGGTTTACGACTCGAACTTCAAACAGCTTGATGCCAACTCCACGAAGTATCCCGCAGGCTGGGTCGACACCACGTCGGCCGTAGACTTAACCAAGGAACTGTCGAATCCAGACGGCACATCAGGCTTTACTGCCAAGTGGCATTCAGTCGTCAATCGAGACAGAGCTGGCGACCCCAAAGTAGTCAACAGACCCTACTCGCCGGCCTTGGTCTATCTTTTGACGCCAGGCTTGAATCCTGGCGAAACCGGAAGCTACACCTACTTCAACTTGAATGCTGACGCGTCGAAAGTGAAGTATCCAGATGCTTACCCTGACCGAACCGATTGCGACGTTGACACGACAACGCGCACCACGGCTTGCGACAAGTCCACAGAACTTCAAAACTACGCCAACTGGTTCGTGTTCTACCGTTCACGCCTGTTCATCGCACAGGGCGCCCTTCCTGACGCACTGCTGCCCCTGGGCAATCAGTTCCGTATGGGCTGGGGTGGCTTGCACCCAGGTGTCAAGAGAGATGCCACGGGCCTCCCAAGCGATTTCTACGACCCCAAGGGCACGAACCCCGTCGATGGCGTTGCATCGTCCACCGTTCACCGAGGTGTGCGAGAGTGGACGACCGAGCAAAAGTACGATCTGACCAAATGGATTCGGGTACTCAAGACATACGGGGGCACACCCACACGTCAGGCCACCTTGTCCGTCAAGAACTACTTCACGCGCACGGACAACCTTAGCCCCTGGAGTTCTGACATGGTCAATGGCAGCGCATTGAACGCCCATCTGCGCTGCCGCCGCGCCTACAACGTGGTACTGACCGACGGCTATTACAACGACCCCGTTCCAACCAGCATTGCGATCACAGCCAACGTGGACGGTAATGGCTCAATCGACATTGACGGACTAACCTACCCGTTCAAAGACGAGTCCACCAACACTTTGGCGGACTACGCCATGGACGCCTGGCTAACCGACCTTCAGGGAGACAAAGCCAAGCCCGGCCCCGACAATGTCAAAGCCATCACGGTGACGCCTCAAGGCACGACGGATGACGACAAACTGCTGGCTCAGATCAAGAGCGACCCAGCCACCTATCGACACCTCACGCAGTTCTACATGGGGTTCGGCCTCACAGGCTCACTGCTGACCAACGATGTTTTGAACAACTCGGTCGATTACAACAATGCATTACTGCGTCTGGCCAAGTGCGGCCAAACCGGTGGCGAGTGCTGGAAAACCTTCGATCCAGATAAGCCCTCAACTACGGCGGACATCATCGATGACATCTGGCACGCTGCGCTGAACTCACGGGGTCAGTTCTTCAACATTGGCAGCCCCAAGAGTGTGAAGGAGTCGATCGATGCAATCGTGAACCGCAGCAGCTCCGACTCGTTCAAAGAAGGGGGACTGGCCACCGCATCCACATCCTTGATTGCAGGCAACATCAAGTTCGTTCCCGAATACACGCCTTATACCTGGACCGGCACAATCAAGGCTTACGCGCTGAACGAATTTGGCAAAGTGACATCGCAACTTTGGAACGCGGAAAACATGGATGGCACCCCGACCATGCCGCAGCCAGCCAATCGCAACATTTATGTAGGGAGAACAAACGGTGCTGTCGCCATCAATGACAGCGCGCTTGGAAAAGACATGATCGCGTTCCTGAGGGGGGAAAAAGGTAGTGGAGACCTTCGCCAACGCGACATCAAACACCTGCTGCCCGACTTCATCAACTCAACACCTCTGTTCGTTCAAAGCGGGAGCAATCTGGGCGTTACCGACCCGTCCTACACCACATTCCGAACCAGCAAGGCTGCCCGCACCAGTGGACTGCTGTTCGTAGGCGGTAATGGCGGCATGGTGCACGCGTTCAATACAGCCACCGGTCAAGAAGTATTTGCCTACATCCCAATTGATGCGCAAACCAAGCTCGACAAGATCTCAAGCCTGGACTATGGATACCCCAACAACTACCACGAGTACGTGGTCGATGGCCAGCTCACGGAGTCTGACGTCCATGTAGGCACGCAATGGCAAAACATCGTTGTGGGCACCATGGGCGCGGGAGGCAAGTCCATCTTCGCCTTCCAGCTGGATACGGTAGACCCAACAAGCAGCCTCAATGCCACGACCGTCAAATGGGATGTGACCTCGCCTGCAGTAGGCTACATCACATCCACACCGCAAATTGGTCAACTGCCCAACGGCACCTCGCGCATCTTTGTGGGCAATGGCGTTGACAGCACCCAAGGCATCCCTTCACTGCTCTCGAT
Organism: Aquabacterium sp.; assembly: GCF_016234775.1. Classification (GTDB taxonomy): domain Bacteria; phylum Pseudomonadota; class Gammaproteobacteria; order Burkholderiales; family Burkholderiaceae_C; genus Aquabacterium. The sequence goes on from NZ_JACRAH010000024.1 coordinate 40,113, forward strand.
TGACCCAGCGGACGGCAGCATCACTGTCATCAATTTGCCGACGCCAACAAATGCTATTCCACCGACAGGCACTGCGCACGGACTTGGAGGCGTCACCCTGGTAAAGGACAACAAGACTGGCTACGTCACCACCATTTACGCAGGCGATACGCTCGGCAGAATATGGCGATTTGATGTGGATGCCAATGGGACGGTTTCCATCGGGTACGACAGCACCCCCCTGTTTACGGCAACCGACAAGGATGAAGCAGGCACCGAACAACCCGTCCTGGCTGCCCCCCTGGTCTACGCGCATCCACTTGGTGGGCAGGTGGTCGTCTTCAACACGGGCAAACTGTTGTACGACGCAGATAACCTCAGCCCACAAAGGCAAGCAGCCTACGGCGTCTGGGACAAGATCTCGACAACAAAGTCCACTGCATCGGAGATTCCACCCGCCATCACTCGAGCCAATCTGCTGCACCAAAGCATCAGCAGCCGTGAGGTGATCACGCAGTCCTCTGGCAACACAGCCACGTTCTTCGATCTGACCAGCGCCGACATGTCATGGACGGGCGAGTCGGCGAAACTTGGTTGGGTGCTCGATCTCGCCGTACCAGAATCTTCTGGTGTCGCGCTCCCCAAGGCTATTTATGACCCGCAGCGATTCAGCTCTGCCGTTCTGATCAGCGCCGTTGCACCTGGCAGCACAGAAGAATCCTGCACAGCGGCAGGCGCAAAGGGTTATGGCTTCTTGATTGACGCCATCACAGGCAAACAATCCAAGGTTGCCATTCTGGACACCAATGGCGACGGACTGGTCACAGGCGCTGACGCGGCCTACAGTGGCTTTACCTACGGCGGGGGATCACAACGGATTCTGACCAAGGACGACACTGGCGGAGGCGGTGGCGGTGGAGGCCCCCCACAGCCCCCTTGTGGCAGCACCCCTCCAGAAGTGGTTGGCAGCATTCAGAACGCTGGAGGCGATCTCAGCATCAAGGCACCAGGCACGGGCTCAAACTGCTCCACCTACAAAGTCAAAGACCGCATCTGGCGTCAACTCCTCAACCCACCGCATCCATGATGAACAACGGGGCACTCTGCCCCGCTTGTTTCACCCCCACCGATACTTCCAAGAGTTGAACAGCTAGTTATGTCATCCACACGCTCAATCCACACATCACGTGGTTTCACCTTGATCGAAGTGATGGTGGTGGTTGCCATCATCGGGATCCTGGCGTCCATCGCCTACCCTTCGTACACCGAATACGTGCGGCGTGGGCAGCGCGCCAAGGCGCAAACAGCCCTGATGGAAGCAGCGCAATACATGCAGCGCTACTATGCTGCGAACAATTCCTACAAGACACCGCTGGCAGGAAGCGATCTGACCGCCGCCAATGTCGCCTCAGCTTTGAGCAACAGCAACGACCTAGCCTACGATCTCAGCTTTGACACCAACAGCCCGACGGCGACCTCCTACAAGCTCCTCATGACGCCAAAGAGCAGCGGCACGATGAACGGAGACAGATGTGGCGCGTTCGGCATTGATCAAACCGGTTTGAAAAGCGTCACACCGCCATCAGGCAAATCGACCACCGTGGCCGAATGCTGGAAATAACCTTTTCAGCTTCTTCGCAACTCAAAACCAAAAGGCCCTCTGGAACATTCAAGAGGGCCTTTTTTCATTCGTCGGATCCCGCCTTCGCCCCCCGCTTGTTCCCCGTCTCCTTGATCGCCGCGACGAACTCGCTCACGTCATCAAAGCTGCGGTAAACAGAGGCAAAACGCACATAGGCCACCTTGTCGAGCTTGCGCAACTCGCGCATCACCCATTCGCCCAATTGTGTGGAGACCACTTCCTTCTCACCACACTGGCGCAGCTTGGCCTCGATGGCCTCCAGCGCGCTGTCCAGCGCCTCGGCGCTCACGGGCCGCTTGCGCAAGGCAATCATCATCGAGCCCTTGAGCTTGGCCCGGTCGTAGTCGGTACGCCGCCCGTCGCGCTTGACGATCGCCGGCAGTTCGATTTCGGCGCGCTCATACGTGGTGAAACGCTTGTCGCAGCCATTGCACTTGCGACGACGGCGGGTCGAATCCCCTTCGTCAGAATCCCGTGTCTCGACGACTTGTGTGTCGTGATGACCGCAAAAAGGGCAACGCATCGTGTCTTCAACTCCCTGCAAAGAACGAAGTAAAAAACCCGGCTTCGGACCTTGATCCTAGCCGGGTTTGTCA
>NZ_JACRAH010000025.1 GCF_016234775.1 Aquabacterium sp.
CACACGCGGCGAAGCCAAAGACGGCCAACGCGCCGTGCAGGACGTGGGCATGAAGCTGCATGCCGCCAGCGGCAATGTGAACGTGCAGGCGCAAAGCGATGCCTTTACCTTGACGGCATCGCAGGCAGTGGACATTCAATCTACGGCGGCAAGCATCACCATCAGCGCGCCCGAGAAGATGCTGCTCAATGGGGGTGGGGGCTATATCAAGATCGAGGGCGGCAACATCGAGGTCGGCACCAGCGGGAATGCGTCGTTCCTGGCTTCGATGAAGGAGTTGACGGGGGGTGGGAGTGCGTCGCCCTCTTCTCCGGCTTTGGGCAAGCCCGCCGAGGTCGACACTGCGCACCATTTGCAATACCAGGCCGTCGATCTGCAAGGCAAACCTCTCGCGAATCGCCCCTATGTGATGGTCATGGCGGATGGCAGCATCCAATCGGGCAAAACGGACGCAGCTGGCAAAACAAAACTGATCACCGCATCTCGCCGGGAACAAGTTCAGATCTACATCGAAGACGCTGAACATCAAGGCTTCCGCCTGCTCTAAAAATCAAAACAAACAGGAGGCCCGATCCGTGGCAATCGGCAAATTCAGGCTTTACTACGTGCACGAGCACGTCAAATATCCATGTGTCGGCGTGCAATACCGCCTGGTCAACCAAGAAAGTGGGCGCTTCTTCTCACATGGCATCACCGATGCCAACGGGGAAACCAAGCCTGTTGAATCCGTTCACGCTTCGGCTTCATGCACCCTTGAAATCTTGAACGCCAATACCGGCACCTACGAAGCACCTGATTTGGATGGCGACATCGGCGCCTCATCGCGACCAACGTTGAAGATCGGCGCTTCGAAAGACAGCACATCCACCACCGAGTCGGTCCGCATCAAGCCCTATTTGATGGTGTACTTCCATACTCAGCAAGGCAACAAGCCCATCAAGGGGGCCAAGTTCACGGCCTACTTGACCGACGCCAATGGCAAGGAAGCAGTAGCGCGAGACCTCGATCGCAACGCCCCGATCACCGGCGTCACAGATGCACAAGGTCGGACAGGCATCATCTTCTGCGCTGCACCACTGGTGTTCAAGTTCGAAATGCCCGGGACACCTGTCAAGGTGGCATCCAAGCGACTGCAGCCCCTGATCAAAGGGCAACACATCGTGCGCTATGACATGCCCTTCAAGACGGTATCCGCACACACCGTCCCGCAAAAGGACGATGCGCTGGCTCGTCTGGCTGGTAAGGTCAGCCTTCCCATCTTGATCTCCCCTGCCGATGATGAACTCATCGCCGTGCCACAAAGCGCATTCGACGAGTTCGAGCAGGTCAGTGGTCTGCTTGAGCAGATCATGGCCAACGGCCACCGGGCCAAGCTTGATCTCAGCCGGGCATTGGAGTCCGGCAATGCCAAGGAGATCGAAGCAGCAGAAAAAGCCCTCAAGATCAGCGAAGACAAGATCAAGAGTGAGCTCAACAAGAACTTCAGCAAGCAGACGGACCTCAAAGAAGTGGTGACGTTCGAAAGCACTGCCAAAGGAGTGAATGCTCAAGGTGGCAAGCAGATGGGCATGCGGCGGCGTTATTTGAGCAACGACCGATACCTTGCTCTGAAAAATGGCCGAATTAACAAGAACGAGTACAAACTCAACATCAAGTTCAGCCAAGGCTCGGCCACTGGCGGCGCCAGCGTCTCACCCAAAACGCTGGATGTGAAGGCACTCAAGGATGCCTTCCAGCAAGTCAAGACAGAGCTGAAGTCAAAGCAAAACTTGGCCAAACCTGACCCAGTGGTGTTGACGTTGCTGGATGAAGCCGCCACGCAGTTCAGTGACACCATTGTCAAAAGCGAAACCTATGAGGTGGAAGCCCATGCGCAATGGCTACGACTGGTAGCGGGAGCGGGCGCCAGTACCACCCTGGACTGGAAAGCAAAAAAGGCGGAGATCCAAGGCAACTTGCAGGCGAAGGTGGTGCTGTGTGAAGGCAAGGCCGCCGCGAAATACGCATTTCCGTCGCTAAAAGGCTGGATGATGAAGCTGGGCGATGACGAGCTCGGGGCCATCCGGGCAGTGGTGAGTTGCGAGTTGTATGGCTTTGCGGGCGCCAAGGTGATTGCGTCGGGCACGGCGGGAGTGTCACTGCAGGGGCTCAAGCAAGTTGTGGTGGGCATCAATAAGGATCCCCATACCAAGCCCCTGGCGGGGCAGGTGGACGCCAAGCGGCGCCTGCCCGTGTTCGACCCAGTCAGTGCTTATGAAAAAATGCCCGACGACCTCAATGGGGTCAAAGCTGAAATTGATGCCTTTGCGGGTGTGGAAGGCGGCATCACCCCTGGGGGGCAATTGCAATGGCAGCCCCCTACGGAAAAGGAATTCGTGAGCTTTGCGGAAGTGTCGGCTTCCGTCGCCGCGACGGCAGGAGGCGGGTTCAATGGCAAGGTGTACGTCTTCCTGGCTGGCGGCAAGTTCCGCGTGCGACTGGCGGCGGGGCTATGCCTGGGTGTGGGGGCCAAAGGCGCGCTGGAGTTCACCGTCAATGCAGAAAAGCTGTTCCAGTTCGTGAAGTGGGTGCACTACCAGTTGCTGAACTCGGGCGTCCGCCAGCTTGTGTACATCACGCGGGAAGCCTTTATGGCCTTATCGCAGTTGCTGCTGCTGTTGATCCAGGAGGGCATCTCGGTGCTGGATGGCAAAACTGCTGCGCAGGCAAGGCAGACCGAGGCATATCGCCAAATTGAAGCGACCTGCGCCACAGTCGACCAAGGCTTCCAATTCTGGCTCGCCCAAATTGACCAAGCCAAAACACGCAATCAATTGGTCCAAAACGTCAACCGCAAGCCTCAATGGCTGGTTCATGCCCCACCTGAAACACGTGGCATGCTGCTCTATCAAATCACCCGGCACGACCTGACAAGCCACATGCGGGATGTGCCAAGCGTCAGCTTTGATGGTGTCGATGCGCAAGTCCACTTCATGGAGACACACAAGGAGGCCATCATCAACATCATGGCCACAGCCACCACGGCCCGGACGTGGGAGAACGTGATGGAGCACATGACAGCGGACGGAGACAAGTCAAGTCGCCCCGCGGGAAAGAACGAAGGCGATGTGATCCGCTTCCTCAACAATGGCTATTCATTGGTGCAGGACCTGCCCTCGCTGATGCAAGCAATGAATCAGCGCAAGGAGGTCAAGGAGAGCGGCAACAAGCACCTTGATGCCTACCTCAAAATGCGCAACAAGGTGCGCAACGACTTCCCGAAGGGCTACACCGTGGCGCGACTCGATTCGTCACATCTGGACATTATTCTGCCCAACGACGGTCGCGAACACCCCGATTTTGCAGGGGTTCAGACCGTCGGGATCGGCGAGGCATATGCAGGTGATCCCGGCAGCAGCCTCGTCTGACGCATCAGCCAACTGTTAATGGTCAACGGGCATGGGCCGATTGACTACGCATCGGCTGGTGGTGCCATCTGCGGGATTTGGAAATTTTGTCAGATAAGGTTCTTGGGCAGGGTTGGGCATCCGATTGCGGCGCGTAATGCTCAGGCCATCACCCATGATCAGATTCTCGCCGCTCCCACCCCGAGAACTGCGCAAGACTTTGTGTGTGCCCGTTGCCGGCCCGAGAGGATTCTTCTCGGGTGACTTGGCATAGTAATCAGCCGCATACCAATCTAGAACCCACTCTTGCCCCTCTGTCATCATGTCGTACAGGCCCAAAGGATTCGAAGGGAGACTACCGAGCGGCAGGGAGGGCTCCAGCCTCGTCAAACCAAATTGACGCGCATACGAAGAGCGCTCATCGAAGCTCCGAGCATTGCGGCCCAACTCCAACCGGCCGTTGTCCGTTGCTACCACCCAGAACTGCCCCCGGTTGCGCGCAGAATATTCCCACTGTGCTTCAGTCGGTATATCCATGGGCAAGTTCAATTGCTGGCCCAACCATTGGCAATAGTCACGCGCTTGCTGCCAAGTCAAGCTGGCAGCAACTCTTGGATGGCGTCGCTTTTTTGTAAAGTCATCCATCCCCACCTTCGGCACACCAGCCGTCTCGGCATACACATCGTGATCTTCGTAGGTGATTTTGTAGGCGCTCATCGAGAAGCTATCCAACGTCACCTTGTGCATCGGCTTGTTGTCCGCGTCACTGCTATATGGCAATTTCTCCGGTGCATGCACAGGCCCGAAATCGCCCATCTGGAAGCTACCACCCTCCACGAACTTCAAGTTCCCTCGCATTCGATCGAGATAGGCCTGGGGCGCCATGGCAGCGCCGATCAATTTGGCATCGGGCGTACGTTGAACTGGCTCGCTGTCATTCTTGGACTGGCACGCCGATGAAACCACCGCACACAGCAGCGCCACCCCCTGAATCTTTATTCTTGCTTTTTTGAGCATCTTCATCCTCTGCGTGTCAAGCCTGGCCCATCACGGCTGGCGTCTCAGAATGGTAAAGGCGATGCGACACAAAAGAGCCTAGCGCGGGCGAATCGAATATGTCACCACTTGTAGTTTCCTTTGATGCAACGCTTGCAGTGCGCCCCCCTGGGCGGCGAGCACGCACCAGGCCAAGGCCTGGGTGCGGCCGGCAATGCCAGCGCCGAGCCGCTGTATGAAGCCCGCTTCGAAGCCCAGCGCGCTGCCATTCCCGTACGCCCTGCGCTGACGGACGACAAGGGCGCCCTGCTCCACCCCAAACCCACCGTGTGGGGCACGCAAACCGCGCTGGTCGTGGGCCTGGACGGCCCCATCCACACGGACCGCGACGATCGCATCAAGGTGCAGTTCCACTGGCAACGCGGCGCAGGCAGCAGCCACAGGCTGGATCACACAGCAGGATGCAACGCCCCCCGCGTCGGATGCTTCCGGCACCTGGGTGCGTGTGGCGCAAGATTGGGCCGGCGCCAACTGGGGTGGCGTGTTCACACCTCGCCTGGGCCAGGAAGTGGTCATCGCCTTCGTGGAGGGGGACATCGACCGCCCCGTGG
>NZ_JACRAH010000030.1 GCF_016234775.1 Aquabacterium sp.
AACCGCTGACATCAGCGCGCTGACCAGCACCAATATCCGCGTCCTGAGCACGGCCGCCATCGCAGCCCTGAGCACCGATCAGATCCAGGCCCTGACCACCGCACAAACGGCCGCCTTGCTCACCACCCAGGCCGATGTGCTGACCGTCGCCCAGATCGCCGCCTTGCAAAGCACCGATCTGGCCAACCTGAGCTCCGCCCAGGTCGCCGTTCTGGACAGCGCCCAAGTCGCCGCCATCGAAACGGCCGACATCAGCGCGCTGACCACCACCGCCTTCTAGGCGATGAACACCGAGGCCGTCTACGGCCTGAGCACCGATCAGATCGCCAACCTGACTTCTGCCCAAATTGGCGCGCTGAACACTGCCCAGACAGCCGAGTTCAGTACTGCGCAGGCGAAGGCCATTCAGACGACGGACATCAGCGCCATGAGCACTGCCGCCGTGCGCACGCTGAGCACCGCCGCCATCGCGTCACTGAGCACGGACCAGATCGCCGCACTCACCACCGCTCAGGTGGCTGGCCTTAACTCAGAACAAGCCCAGGCCCTCACATCGGCCCAGATCATCGCCCTGCAAAGCACCGATCTGGCCGCTTTGAACACCGCCCAGGTCGCGGTTTTAAGCGGCGCTCAAGCGGCGGCCATTGAAACGGGCGACATCAGCGCGCTGACCTCGACCAACATCCGCGCCTTGACGACAGAAGCCATCAACGCGCTGACCACCGACCAGATCCAGGCCCTCACCACCGCTCAGACCGCCACGCTGCTCTCGACGCAAACCAGCGTGCTGACCACCGCCCAGATCGCGGCCCTGCAAAGCACGGACTTCGCCAACCTCAACTCGGCTCAGGTCGCGGTGCTTGACAGCGCACAGATCGCCGCCATCGAGACCACCGACATCAGCGCCCTGAGCACCACGGCCATCAAGGCGCTGAACACCGAGGCCATCTACGGCCTGAGCACGGATCAGATCGTCAACCTGACTTCTGCGCAACTGGGGGCCCTGAACACCGCTCAGACGGCCGAATTCAGCACTGCCCAGGCAGCCGCCATCCAGACCAGCGACATCAGCGCCGTCAGCACCGCCGCCATGCGCACGTTGAGCACGGCCGCCATCGCCGCCCTGGGTACGGATCAGATCGCCGCGCTCACAACCACCCAGGTGGCCGCGCTCAACAGCAACCAGGCTGAAGCACTGACCACAGCCCAGGTTGCAGCCCTGGAAAGCACCGATCTGGCCGCCCTGAACACCGCGCAAGTGGCCGTGTTCAGCGCGGCCCAGGCCGCCGCCATCGAGACCACCGACATCAGCGCACTGAACACCAGCAACGTCCGCGCCTTGAGCACGGACGCCAGCAGTGCGCTCACGACCGAGCAGATCCAGGCACTGACCACGGCGCAGACCGCCGCCTTCACCACCACCCAGACCAGCACGCTGACCATCGCGCAAATTGCCGCCCTGCAAAGCACGGACTTCGCCGTGTTCAACTCGGCCCAGGTGGCTGCGCTTGACAGTGCCCAGATCGGCGCCATCGAGACCACCGATATCGGCGCCTTGAGCACCCTGGCCATCAAGGCGATCAACACCGAAGCCATCCACGGCCTGACAACGGATCAGATCGTCAACCTGAACTCAGCCCACTTGGCGGCGCTCAACACCGCACAAACAGCCGAGTTCAACACCGCGCAGGCCGTCGCCATCCAGACGTCCAACATCGACGCCCTGAGCACCTCGGCCATTCGCACACTCACCACCGCCGCAGTGGCCGCGCTGGGCACGGACCAGATCGCTGCCCTCACGACCGCCCAGATTGCAGGCCTGAACACCGAGCAGGCGCTGGCACTGACCACCAGCCAGATCGTCGCCCTCAACAGCGCCGATGTAGCTGCCTTGAACACCGCCCAGACGGCCGTGCTAGACACCGCGCAGGCCGCGGCCATTGAAACCAGCGACCTCAGCGCCCTGAGCACCACCGCCCTGCGCACCTTGTCAACCGCAGCTGTGGCCGCGCTGGACACCCTCCAGATCCAGGCTCTGACCACAGAACAGGTTGCCGCGCTCTACAGCACCCAGATCGAGGCCTTGACCAGCACCCAGGTGGTCGCGCTGGAAAGCACCGATCTGGCCATCCTGAACACCGCGCAAGCAGCCGTGCTCAACGCCACCCAGGCGGGCGCCATTGAAACCACCGACCTGGCAGAACTCAGCGTCGGCGCCGTTCGGGCCTTGAACACCGACGCGATCTCTGGCTTGAGCACCAGCCAGATCGCCAACCTGACGTCTGCCCAGATCGAGGCTTTGAACACGGCCCAGGCTGCTGCACTCAACACCGCTCAGGCAGCCGCCATTGAAACCACCGACATCGCGGCCTTGAGCACGGCGGCTGTTCGCAACCTGAGTAACGACGCGATCGCGGCGTTGACCACCGACCAGATTCTCAATCTGGGCACCGATCAGATCTCGGCATTGACCACCGACCAGCTCCAGCACCTGAACACCGCCCAATTGGGCGCTTTGGAGACCAATGACATCGTCGCTTTCTCCACGGCCCAAGTCTTTGCGCTCACCTCGGAACAGATCACGGCACTGAACACGGCCGACATCCAGATCATGGACACAGTCCAGGTCCAGGCGATCAACACCGAGGCCTTCCAGGCGCTGCGCACCGATCAGATCGTGGCCCTGAACACCGACCAGTTCGCCGCGCTCACGACCGATCAAATCGCGCACCTCACGGCCAGCCACATGGTCGCCATGGAGACGGATGACCTGCAGGCACTGAGCACCACCCAGTTCACCGCCTTGTCAATCGACGCAATCTCGGCCATGACGACCGCAGACATTGTCGCGATGACCACAGCCCAGATCCTGGCACTGGACACCGCCCATATCGCCGCCTTCAACACGCTGGACATCATCGCCCTCAGCGTCGACCACATCCAGGCCTTGGACACCAACCAGATCCAGGCCTTCACCGCCGAGCAGATGGCCGTGTTCGAGACCACGGATCTGGCCGCCTTCAACATGGCGCAAAGCACGGCGCTCACGCAGCCTCAGCTGGATGCCCTCAACACCGAGCAATCTGCCGCCCTGACCGCCGTTTCCCCCATCGTGCTGGACCTCAATGGCGATGGTGTTCAAACGCTGTCAGCCGCCCGCGGCGTCAACTTCGACCTGATGGGCACGGGCATCGAACACCTTGTCGGCTGGGTTGCACCGACCGATGGCCTGCTGGTGATGGACCGCAATGGCGACGGCCAGATCAACGATGGCAAGGAACTGTTCGGCACCGCCACCGTGGTGGAGGGCCACCGCGCGGGTGACGGCTACACCGCCATGCGCGCCGAGGACAGCAACCACGATGGCAAGCTCAGCGCCAGCGATCTGCGCTTCGATGAACTCAGGATCTGGGTCGATGCCAACAGCGACGGCACCTCGCAAGCGAGCGAGCTGCGCGATCTGGCCGGTCTGGGCATCATCGAACTCAATCTGCAGGCGCGAGCCGGTACCGACATCAACAACGGCAACTTGCTGGGCCTGGTGTCGGACTACAGAACGAGTGATGGCCATTCGCATGCCATGGCGGACGTCTGGTTCGCCAAGGATCAAACGCCCCCCACTACCGACCTTGCAGCGCCCACGCTGGACCTGCATGTCAGCGACTTGCTGGCCCCCAGGGCCGAAGACCTGCTCGCCAGCAACATCAAACCAAACACCTCGATCACGGCCGCACCAGCCGTGCCGCCAGGCGACCTCCATCTGGCACAGGTGGACCACACCCAACTCACGGAAGACCCGAACAAGACCACACCGCTGATCTAAACCCCACCTTTCAGCCTCCCAGGCCCTGACCTGGGGAAGCCCCTCGGCCCCTACCCCGGCAGAGGGGCGTGCGCGCTCGCGCAAACCGTGCAAATGTGCACGGATGCCCCGCTTTTTCAAGCTTATGAGCGCCGCTTGCAGGATCACCATTGCTGAACTGCCTCGTGCGGAATGGTTCCGCCGGGCTGTCTCGTCAAGGAGAACCGCATGAGCATGCGACTGGGCACCAGCAAAACCTGTCTCGTTACCGGCGGCGCCGGCTTCCTGGGTTCACACCTGTGCGAACGCCTGCTGGAACAAGGCCATGAAGTCGTCTGCGTGGACAACCTGTTCACCGGTTCTCGCCGCAACATCGAACACCTGATGGACCACCCCAGGTTCGAGTTCCAGCGTCACGATGTGACCTTCCCGCTCTACATCGAGGTTGACGAGATCTACAACTTCGCCTGCCCGGCCTCGCCCATTCACTACCAGCACGATCCGGTCCAGACCACCAAGACCAGCGTGCACGGTGCCATCAACATGCTCGGCCTGGCCAAGCGCGTGCGCGCCAAGATCCTGCAGGCATCGACCTCCGAGGTCTATGGCGACCCGCAGATCCACCCGCAGCCCGAAGAGTACTGGGGCCATGTGAACCCCATCGGTTACCGCTCCTGCTATGACGAAGGCAAGCGCTGCGCCGAAACGCTGTTCTTCGATTACCACCGCCAGCACAAACTGCGCATCAAGGTCATGCGCATCTTCAACACCTACGGCCCCCGCATGCATCCCAACGACGGCCGCGTGGTGTCCAACTTCATCGTGCAGGCGCTGACCGGCAAGCCCATCACCCTGTACGGCGAAGGCACCCAGACCCGCTCCTTCGGCTATGTGGACGACCTCATCGACGGTGCCCTGCGGCTGATGAACAGCCCTGACGACATCACCGGGCCGATCAACATCGGCAACCCGGTGGAGACCACCGTGCGTGCCCTGGCTGAAAAAGTCATCGACATGACGGGTTCGAGTTCGCCCATCGTCTACAAGCCCCTGCCCCACGACGACCCCATGCAGCGCTGCCCGGACATCACCCGTGCCAAGACCCTGCTGGGCTGGCAGCCCAACACCCAGCTGGAGCAAGGCCTGGCCAAGACGATTGCCTACTTCGAGCACCTGCTCAAGGTCGAAAAGATCGAAATCGCCTGAGGTAGACCACCATGACCAAAGCACTGGACATCGGCTGCGGCCCCAAACCGAAGAACCCCTTCAACGCCACCGAGGTGTACGGCATCGACGTGCGCGATGACATCGACCGTGGCATCTTCCGCGCCGATCTGGTGGTGGACCCGATTCCCTTCCCTGACAACAGCTTCAACTTCGTGACGGCCCACGATTTCCTGGAGCACATTCCCCGCCTCATCTACTGCCCACAGCGCCGCAATGCGTTTGTGGAAGTGATGAACGAGGTCTGGCGCGTGCTGGAACCCGATGGCCTGTTCATGTCCTTCACGCCGGCCTACCCCAACCCGGCCGCCTTCCGTGACCCGACTCACGTCAACATCATCACGGACGAGACCTTCCCCGCCTACTTTGACAACGTCAACCGCTGGGCGTCGGTCTATGGCTTCAAGGGTGCATTCCAGATCATCAGCCAGGAATGGCGCGGCCCGCACCTCATGACCATCATGCGCAAGGTGGCCGCACCGGATACGCCCCAGACAGAGGCCATCCCCGACGTGTCCATGCACACGCCGCCGGCCCCTGCTGCTGCAGCCGCCCCGACCACATCGGCAACGTCGGCCTCAGGCGACAAACCCAAGGCCGGCTCCGTGGAAGAGTGGAACTACAAGCTCTATCACGACGAAGGCAGCCATGCGCTGGATCCTGAGACCCGCCGCATGCATGAATCCTGGTTCAGCGAGGACACGGCCGACTTCTGGCGCCACGAGCGCATGATGGAGCCGCTGTTCCACTGCCTGAGCCACACGCACAACGACAAGTGGCTCACCGTCGGTGACGGCCACTACGGCCTGGACGCCATCCGCATGATGCGCCGTGGCTACAAGAGCGTGCTGCCCACCAACATCTCCGGCACCTTCCTCGCAGAAGCCAAGGAGCGCGGCCTGATCCCCGCCTACTCCGAAGAGAACGCCGAAAAACTCAGCTTTGCCGACAACGAATTCGACTTCGTGCTGTGCAAAGAGGCCTATCACCACTTCCCTCGCCCCGCCATCGCCCTGTACGAGATGCTGCGCGTGGCCCGCAAGGGCGTGGTGCTGATCGAGCCGCAAGACAAGTACGCGGATCCTCCCGTCATCCCCGGCGAAGATCAGCCCAGCTACGAAGCCGTGGGCAACTTCGTCTACGCCCTGTCGCGCCGCGAGATCAACAAGGTTTGCTGGGGCCTGGATCTGCCAGCCGTGGCTTACAAAAATATCTGCGACGTCTACCTGCCGGGCGTGGAATACGTCCAGGCCAAGGATGGCGAGCCCCTGTTCGAGCGCCTCAAGGCCGAAACCGCCGATGCCGAGCTCAAAGCCAAGCAGATGCTGATCAAGCCCAACGTGCTGCTGACGGTGATCTTCAAGGAAAAGCCCGACCAGGCCACCATCGACCGCTTCACCCAGGGTGTGGAGGGTTGGACCTTCCGGCAGTTCGAGGGCAACCCGCACCTCAAGCGCACCCGCACCTGGTAGCGCCAGGTTCAGGGGCCTCGCCCCGGGCGCGCCACCAAACCGCAATAAACGCTGTAACCCCCCGGTTTTTCTCGCTAAAGCCGGGCGGGTGGGCGCGCGACCATGTGAACCACTGCACAACCTGACCGTCCTCTTCCAAGGAGAAACCGCATGAGCATGCGACTGGGCACCAGCAAGACCTGTCTCGTTACCGGCGGCGCCGGCTTCCTGGGCTCGCACCTGTGCGACCGCCTCCTGGAGCAAGGCCATGAAGTCGTCTGCGTGGACAACCTGTTCACCGGCTCACGCCGCAACATCGAGCACCTGCTAGATCATCCCCGGTTCGAGTTCCAACGCCATGACGTGACCTTCCCCCTGCATGTGGAAGTCGACGAGATCTACAACCTGGCCTGCCCGGCCTCGCCCATCCACTACCAGCACGACCCGGTGCAGACCACCAAGACCAGCGTGCACGGCGCCATCAACATGCTCGGCCTGGCCAAGCGCCTCAAAGCCAAGATCCTGCAGGCCTCCACCTCCGAGGTGTATGGCGACCCACAGGTGCACCCTCAAACTGAGGACTACTGGGGCCACGTGAACCCCATGGGCATCCGCTCCTGCTATGACGAAGGCAAGCGCTGCGCCGAAACCCTGTTCTTCGACTATCACCGCCAGCACAAGCTGCGCATCAAGGTCATGCGCATCTTCAACACCTACGGCCCCCGCATGCACCCCAATGACGGCCGCGTGGTGTCCAACTTCATCGTGCAGGCACTGAGCGGCAAGCCCATCACTCTGTATGGCGACGGCATGCAGACACGCGCCTTCGGCTATGTGGATGACCTCATTGACGGTGCCCTGCGCCTGATGAACAGCCCCGACGACATCACCGGCCCGATCAACATCGGCAACCCGGTCGAAACCACCGTGCGCGAACTGGCCGAAAAGATCATCGACATGACCGGCTCCAGCTCGACCATCGTCTACAAGCCCCTGCCTCACGACGACCCCATGCAGCGTTGCCCGGACATCACCCGCGCCAAGACCCTGCTGGGCTGGCAGCCCACCACACAGCTCGAAGAAGGCCTGGGCAAGACCATCGCCTACTTCGAGAAGCTGCTCACCGTCGAGCAGATCGCCCTGGCCTGACAGCCGCCCGCGTTCAACCCCATCTACAGGTAGATCCCCATGACCAAAGCACTGGACATCGGCTGCGGCCCCAAGCCCAAGAACCCCTTCAACGCCACCGAGGTGTACGGCATCGACGTGCGTGACGACATCGACCACGGCATCTTCCGTGCCGACCTGGTGGTCGACCCCATCCCCTTCCCTGAAGATGCCTTCGATTTCGTGACTGCGCACGACTTCCTGGAGCACATCCCCCGCCTCATCTACTGCCCACAGCGCCGCAATGCCTTTGTGGAAGTGATGAACGAAGTCTGGCGCGTGCTGAAACCGGGTGGCCTCTTCATGTCCTTCACACCGGCCTACCCCAACCCGGCCGCCTTCCGTGACCCGACCCACGTCAACATCATCACGGACGAAACCTTCCCCGCCTACTTCGACAACGTGAACCGCTGGGCCACCGCCTACGGCTTCAAGGGTGCCTTCCAGATCCTGAGCCAGGAATGGCGTGGCCCCCACTTGCTGTCGATCATGCGCAAGGTGGAAGTGCCCGAGCCAGCTGCTGCAGCCCCAGCCGAACACGCCTGATCTGACTGATCGGTCTGAGAACAGCACAGGAGCAAGCCATGAGCACCAAGGTCGCCGCCATCACGATGATCAAGGACGAGTGCGACATCATCGAACTCTTCGTCCGCATCAACAGCCGTTGTGTAGACCACATCTACGTGATCGACCACGACAGCAAGGATGGCACGCAGGAGATCCTGCTGCGGCTCAAGGCTCAAGGCTTCCCGCTGACCATCTACAAGCACGAATCGTCTGATTTCCAGCAGGCGATCATGCTGACCACGCTGTGCCGCCAGGTTGCAGCGACCAACGACTACGACTACATCGTGCCGCTGGACGCCGACGAGTTCATCCACACGCCCAACGGCCAGGACTTTCGCCAGGCGCTGGATGAGCAAGTCCCCAAGGACGGCTGCGGCCTGATGGCCTGGGTCACCTACGTGCCCACCGGTGGCGACTACTACGGCAGCAAGGCGCCGCTGTACGACGTCTTCCGCAAGCGCGCCAAGGAGCCCGAACAGTTCTACAAGGTCGTCATCCCCAATGAACCCGGCAAAACCTGCATCATTGCCGAAGGCAGCCACTTCATCTCGGTCAACAACCAATGGCTGCAAGGCCCCGTGATCACGCCCGTGCTGCAACACGTGCCCGTGCGCTCGGTGGACCAGATCACCGCCAAATCCCTGATTGGGGCGCGCCGCCTGTCCATCAAGGTAGGCCGCAGCAAGACCCAGACAGCCCACTGGGACCACATGGCTGAGAAGATCCGTGCGGCCAACTACCGACTGCCCCACTCAGAGATGCTGGCCATGGCCTTCCTGTACGCAGGCGACCTGTCGCAAGACTGCGATCACTCCGCCATCGACGAAACCGCCCCCCGCGTTGGCAACCCCGATGACCAGATCCTGTTTGCTGACCTGTCGCGCATCAACATCCTGATGAAGTTCGACCAGTTCGCCGCCAGCCTGTGTGGCGAGATCCGCGCCACGCGTGGCATCAAGGATGAAGAGGCCTGACGGCACCCATTGCCTCATGTTGTGGCCGCTACCACCTCACGGCTGAGCTCACCACCCCCAACTTGAATGATCAGGGAATAACGCGATCGACATCAAGGCGCGATAGTCTGGCTGCTGCACAAATCGACACCAACGCATCGGGAGCGTGTTCATGCAGCAAACCATGCCGCAAAAAGTGGGCCGACTGTTCATGGGTGCCGCCATCGTCCTTGGCGCCCTGCTGAACCTCGGGGGCTGTACCACCACACTGGTTCAGCCATATGACGAAGTCTTGCTGAACGACACCCAAAGCCTGTTCAAAAAGGCTTCGGCCATGGTCAATGACGGGATCGCCAAAAGCCCCCGAACGGACCATGACCGCGCCGCCTTCAAGGACAAACCGACCACGCACCCGGCACATGTCGCCCAGTTCGAGGCGCGCTACGCCGAACTTGGCAGCGACAGTGATGCCCTGATCCTGCGTGCGCTCAGTCGCAGCCAACAGGTATCGGCCACTGGTCAATCTCTGGAGAGCAAGGTTGAAGAACTGATCGAGAAACACATTCCCAACGCCTGCCCTGATGTGGACGCCGAACTGGGCACCCTGAGCACCGGGCTGACCGTGCGCAACTACCTTGATCTCAAATGCCTGCTGCTGAAATGGCACGAACAACACGCAGACCTGGACGTCACGGAATCAACCGGCATTCTCAAACGCAGCAACTGGGAACTCCGTCGTGCCACGCTCTTTGCGGCGGTTCTGGCCATCGAAAAGGCCGAACTGGCCAAGAAGAAATAAGCCGCCAAACTGAAGCACTCAAAACGGGAGCCAACACATGGGCCAAGTCATCAACGGCGTTGACTTCGGGCAAGTTGCCAAGAACGCGATCGCAGAAGCCAAAATTGCAGCGGCCAATGCAACGATCTGGAACAGCCTGAACGACATCATCAAGAACATCACCGACAGCCTCAAAGCAGACGTTCAGGTCATCGCGAAAAGAAAGCTCTCCGGCGAGTTCAATGAAAAGGATGCCGCCATCTTCATGGAGGACCAGAAGATCGTGGCCAGAATGCGCATTCGCTCCATTGCGGTTGTCGGCATGCAACTGGCCGAAGACATCTGGAACGCCATTGCCAAAGTGTTTCGCACGGCCATCCAGACTGCGCTGGGTTGGACGGTGATCTGATTGCCGGCTGCTGCAATACCCGGCAGCAAGGCCTCGACATGGCCCCTTCGGCAGGGGGCTGTCAGCACAACGTCATCTCCCCCTCGTAAGGTAGGGCTCACATGCTTCACCAACGAGGAGACCCCAACATGTCGCACCCGCTAAGCAAGCTGCTGGCCCTGTCTGCAGCGCTGTTCATCGCCACGCCAGGCCATGCGCACGAACTCGACGCCGTCAAAGGCCTTGGCTTCGAGCACGGCGCCCGCCACCAGGCCGCCAAACCCTTGGTCATCGGTCACCGTGGCGCGTCTGGCTATCTGCCAGAACACACCCTGGAGAGCTACGCCCTTGCCATCGAACTGGGCGCAGACTTCGTTGAACCCGATCTGGTCGCCACCAAAGATGGCCACCTGATTGCCCGCCACGAACCCAATATCACCAACACCACGGACGTGGCTGAGCACCCCGAGTTCGCCTCACGCCGGCGCACAGCCGTGGTGGATGGCGCAACAGAAGAAGGCTTCTTCGCCTCTGACTTCACGCTCGCCGAAATCAAACGCCTGCGCGCCAAGCAAGCCTTCGGAGAACGCCCTCAGCAATTCAACGGCCACCTCCAGATCCCCACACTGGAAGAAGTCATCGCACTGGTCAAGCGCAAGACCCTTGAGCAGCGCCGCGTGATCGGCATCTACCCGGAAACCAAGCACCCCACCTACCACAAGCAATTGGGCCTGCCGCTGGAAGGTCGTTTGCTCACTGCCCTGACCCTGGCGGGCTGGAACCACCGTCACGCCCCCGTATTCATCCAGTCCTTTGAGCAAGGCAACCTCAAGGCGCTCAGCAAGCTCACCAAAGTGCGCCTGATCCAGTTGGTGGATGCCAATGACGTGAACCCTGATGGCACCTTGGACTTCACCGCCCCCTTCGACCGCCCATACGACTGGACCGCCTCCGGCAAGCCAGAACTGCTGGCCCGCACCTTTGGCTGGCTCACCACCGACGAAGGCCTGCAAGACGTGGCCTCCTACGCCTACGGCATCGGCCCTTGGAAGCGCTACATCGTACCCACGCTTGCCAACCCGGACGGCAGCGGCCCCGGCGAAGCCAAGCTCAAGTTGGCCGCCCCCACCGATCTGATCGAGCGCGCCCACGCCGCCGGGCTGAAAGTCCACACCTGGACCTTCCGCAACGAACAGCGTCGTCTGGCTGGTGACTACGCTGGCAACCCCATCAACGAGTACCTGCAGTTTTTCGACCTCGGTATCGACGGCGTGTTCTCCGACTTCCCCGACACCGCCGTGGTGGCCCGCGAGTTGGCCAGGATCAAGGCTCGTATCGACCAGCAAGCCCAGAACGACTGAGGCTGAGCATGGGAGCGCCATGCGCCTGTTAACCTTGCGGTTGCACTGCAACGAAGGACAGGCGCATGGGCACCGAAAATCTCAACATGTCGCGTGACGAGGGTTTCGACCTGCTGAACTACATCCAGCTGGAAGACCATCCTCAACCGGACGAACTGACCGACGCTTTCCGACGCCTGTTCATGGCCTTGCGCCAGGCCCCGGAGGTGGCGGATTGGTCTGCTGCCATCGACGCCTACATGGTCGAAGCCAAAGGCCTCATCGGGCCTGGCCTGCTGCATGGCTGGAACGCCGCTGGCGCCCTCTTTGTGGGCGAAGCACTGGCCGCCGGGCTGCGCGCAAAGGGGCGTGAGGGTGGCCTTCCCATTCTGGGATTCGTCATCCAGCTCTCCATGAGCGAAGCCCAATGGCAGGGGGCGCAGCAAGCCATGAAGGCCGACCGCCCGGCTGGCGAAAAAAGCGCCGTGCTGCGTGTGGCCGACTTTCCCCTCACCGTGCTCGAGTACCTCTTCAAACGGGGCGACCGCGACCTCCTGCGCGAGATCTATCAAGGCGCCCGCTTCGCGATTGACAGCGCCGCACAGAACGCCATGCGCGAAGCCACCAGCATTGAAGACTGGCAAGCCCGCCTGGGTGTGTTGGCCGCTTACCTGACGCTGCGCCGCTGGCTGCCGCTTACCACCAAGGCTGAAGGCGATGTAGCACCCTCACTTCAAGACATTCACCCCATGGTGACTTGGCTGTTCAACGCCGAAGAAATCAGCACACTCCACCAGCGCGAGCTCTTTGCGGCCGACTGTTTCTCCCACCTGTTCGCCTCGCACTTCGGCGGCATGATCACGCCGGAACATCAAAAAGAAGTGGCCGACGAATACGCCCGACGTTCTGAAGAAAGCCGTCTGGACGCGCGCCAGTGGCTGGCCCTGGGCAAGAGCCGCTTCGAGATAGCGCCATACCTGAACTGAGCCGATGAGCACCACGCAAACCAGCTCCAGAAGCGGCCGGTGGCCATGGGCCAGGCGCCTGTTGATCGCATACCTCGTCGTCCTCCACCTGGCCATCGCCATCATGCTGGCCCGCGTCGGCCTGCCCATGCCTGTGCGCATCCAACTGGGCCTGAAACCGGCCAACACGCCATCCCATCAGGCCATGCTGTTCTTCCAGAAAAGCATCGATGCCCAACTGCCCGAAGGCAGCACCGTCTTCCTGGGCGACAGCATCACGCAGGGGCTCGCCAACATGGCTGTCGTGCCCTTGAGTGCCAACTACGGCATCAGCGGCCAGACCACCGCGCAACTTCTCGGCGCCCTTGGCAACTACGGCTCGTTGCCGCGCGTAAAGGCCATCGTGCTCACCATCGGCATCAACGACTTCCTGCGGCACGAGGAAGTCGGCATCGAGCAACGCCTCACCCAGATCGTACAAGCCTTGCCGCCACATGTGCCCCTGCTGTGGAACGCCATCATGCCGGTCGCCCCAGGGCTGGTGGATGCCACTGCGCTGGCCCGCACCAATCTCTCGATCCAAGGGTTGTGCGCGCAACGGCCCCGCTGCACCTACCTCGATAGCTGGCCAGTCATGTCTGATGGGCAAGGTGGCATCCAGCCCACTTACTACATCCCGGATGGCGTGCACCTTAGCGCGCAAGGGTATTTGGCCTGGATCAAGGCCATGAAGCATGCGCTGACCTCCGCCGCGCACTGACACCACAGCTCCCCCCTAGAACGTGGCTTGCGTATGGACAGCCGCCCTCGCCGCTCCTATTCTGGAAACAGCACGCGTGCGAGTGAAACAGCACGTGATGTCTTCTCAGGATCAACAGGAGTACGAGCATGAGAAAGAACATCATCTTCTGCGCCGATGGCACTTGGAATTCGCCCGGCCAGGACGAAAACCGCGACGGCACCCCCGACTGCACCAATGTGTACAAAACCTTTCTGGCCTTGTCGGGCGGGTTGTCCACCAAATCACTGCTGGATGCGGGTGAGCAGGAAAAAGTGCTGGAAACCGTCAAGGGTGTGCAGCAAGTTGCCAAGTACATCCACGGCGTGGGTGACTCGAAAAACCCGATCCAGAAACTGCTTGGCGGCGCCACGGGTGCCGGCACCATCGCCCGCATCGTGCGGGGCTACACCTTCATCTCCCGCAACTACGAACCGGGCGACCAGATCTTCATCATCGGCTTCAGCCGCGGCGCCTATACGGCACGCGCCCTGGCCGGCCTGATCTGTTCGCAAGGCGTACTCAAGAACATCAACTACCAGGACGTCGATAACCGCGAGAAAGCCTACCGACGGGCCGCCCAGGTCTGGTACCGCTACGCGGAGGGCCGCAAGTCCACCCACACGCTGGCCAGGCTGATGAGCGCCGTGGCCGACCTGCCCGGCTTCATCACCCATGACAACATTGAGGCACACGACCTGCAGCCTGTGGACACGCTGGCAGCCGTCGCCGTTTGGGACACCGTGGGTGCCCTGGGCATCCCGGACATCTTTGGCGATGGCGACAAGCACGATGCCTTCCAGTTCTCGGATCTGAAGCTCAACCCCAAGATTCAAAAGGCCTTCCATGCCGTGTCGCTGGATGAGCGGCGCGCGCCCTTCATCCCCACCTTGTGGACCGAAGACTCGCCCCGTGTCGAGCAGGTGCTCTTCCCCGGCGCCCATGCTGACGTAGGGGGTGGCTACCCGGAGAGCGGCCTGTCTGACATCGCCCTGAACTGGATGCTCGGCAAACTCAAGGACTGCGGCGTGAAGCTGGACATGCCAGCCCTCCAACCCAACGCCGGCGCCACCGCGCACGAGCCCTGGAAGAGCGTGGTCTACATCAACAAGCGCGAGCCCCGCCCGTTCGATGGCATGCACATCAAGCTGAAGGAAGACCCCGCCATTGGCCAACGTTGTGCACTGCCGGCCGTCAAGCCAGACCCGGAAAAAGCTGCTGAGAAGTACGCGCCGAGCAACAGGCCGAAGCGAACCTGAGGTTCGCGCCTGAGTCGATACACAAGTTGTTGCATTAGCGCGCCTTAAGTACCCTCAAGAAACCATCGTTTGTCAGCCCGCCTGCCGCTGCCTACAGTGCACGGCATGCAGCAAACACCAACTGACCGAGCCCAACTGGCGCCACCTTGTGCGCTGGTGGTGGGCGTTGGCGAGCTTGAGGGCATTGGCGGTGCGGTCGCCGTGCGCTTTGCGCAAGAAGGCCGCCACGTCTACGTCGTCGGGCGCACACAAACCAAGCTGGACGCCGTGGTGGCGCACATCCGCCGCCAGGGTGGCCAGGCCACGGCGGTGGTCAACAGCCTGGGTGGCGAGGCCGATGTCAACGCGATCTTCACGCAGATCCAGCGCAGCGGCCACCGGCTGGATGCCGTGGTCTACAACGCGGCCTACCTCAACATGCCCCGGCGCTGGCTGGGCACCCCACCCAGCTACATCGAAGGCAACTGGCGCCTGACCTGCCTGGCCGGCATCCTGGTGGGGCAAGCCGCTGCCCGGATGATGTTGCCCCACGAGCGCGGCACCGTGATCTACACCGGCGCCACCGCCTCGCTGCGTGGCAAGCCCCTGTTTGCCGCCTTTGCGTCTGCCAAAGCCGCGCTGCGTGCCTTTGCCGGCAGCCTGGCGCTGGAAGTGGCGCCACTGGGCATCCACGTGGCGCATGTGGTGATTGACGGCATGGTGGAAGGCCAGCGCGCCAAGGGCGCCTTGGGTGGCCTGGGCCGCATCGTGATGGGGGTGGTCAAACGCCGCAACGGCGTGCTGAACCCCACGCAGATTGCCGAGAACTACTGGCAGATCCACCAGCAGCCCAGCGGGGCCTGGAGCCACGAGCTGGAACTGCGGCCTTTCAAAGAACCCTTCTGAGCGCACGCGCCAGCACCCGCCATGCCCCAAAAGACCCCACAACCCTGCGCGCTGCTCTTTTGCAGTGAACAACACCTTGACGTGGCCCAGGCCCTGGCCCGCCAGTGCGAACAAGCCGGCCTGGCCGTGCATCTGTGTACAGAAGGGCTGGCGCAAAGCGAGGCTGTGTTCCAGCGCGCACGCCAAAGCGGGCACCAGCCCGTGCTGGTGGTGCATGGTGGCGGCACCTTGCTGAACCGATCTGCGCTGAGCAGCACCGCTGCCGATTTTGAAAGCGCCTGGCGCAGCGTGTGCTTCACCGGCGCGGTGATCGGCCAGCAAGCCATGACGGCCATGCTGCCGCAAGGCCAAGGCACCGTGATCTTTCTGGGGCATGCCTCAGCTGCCGAGCGCCTGAGTGGCGCTGCCGCCTACGGTGCGGCCAGCGCCGGTCTGCGCTCGCTGGCGCAATCCATGGCACGTGAAGGCGGGCCCAAAGGCCTGCATGTGGCCCACGTGCTACTGCACGGTGACATGCAAGGCCACGGCCGCCCCCAAGCCCAAGACGTGGCCGCCGCCTGCTGGCAACTGCACCAGCAAGACCCCAGCACCTGGACGCACGAACTCGATCTGCGCCCCAGCCACACACCCTCATGAGCCCACACATGCCGCCCACCCCAGTCAAACCAAGCCCCATCGTGCTGCACCAGTGGGAGGCCTCGCCCTTTTGCCGCAAGGTGGCCCACATGCTCAAGTTCAAGGGCCTGCCCTACGAGGTGGCCAACTACAACGGGCTGAAGGGCATCATGGCGCTGCGCCTGAGCCAGGTGGGCAAGCTGCCCGTGCTGGATGTCAAAGGCCAGCGCGTTCAAGACAGCACCCGCATTGCCCGCTTTCTGGATGAGCACTACCCCGGCACCCCGGCGCTCTACCCTGCCGACCCACGCAGCCGCGCCCTGGTGGAGCTGTGGGAAGACTGGGCCGACGAGGTGCTCTACTGGTTTGAAGGCTACTTCCGCATCAATGACCCGAAGGCGCTGGATCACTTCATTGCCCTGATGTGCGAAGGCCGCCCCACATGGGAACGCACACCGCTCAAGCTGCTGCTCAAGGTGGCCGGCAGCATGAGCATCAAAGCCCAAGGCCTGGGCCGCATGAGCCCCGAGAACGTGAAAGCCGAGTTCCTGCGCCACCTGGACCGCATCGACACCACCCTGGCTGAAACCGGCTGGCTGGTAGGCCCCACCCAAACCGTGGCCGACATGGCCGTTGGATCCCAGATGCTGGAGGTGGTGCGCACCAGCCCCTTGCGTGACGAGATCCTGCGCAGGCCCCACATGGCGCGGTGGATAGCGGCATTGCGGCCGCAACACGGCTTGTGATTCAGGCCAGCAGATCGGTGCGCAGCATGCCGCTCACACGGGCGATGTCTTCGTTGGTGACGCCATATTGGCGCGCCAAGGCCGGCCAGTCTGAAAACACCTCAATCGTTTCTTTCAGGATGGCCCGTGGATGGCGGATGTCGAACTTGGCGCCGATCTCGATCAGCTCCTCGGCGGTGAAGTTGTCGCCCTTGCCTGCGATCAGCATCTGGTGCATGCGCGTGTAGTTGCTGCCGGCGGCAAAGGTCAGGTCATAGGCGGGGGCCAGCTCCCAACCCGATGAGGCATCACGCATCAAGAAGCCGAAGTTCTTGACGTGATCGTCCTGGTTGCGGCCCACCACGTTGAACAGCATGCGCCGGTACGCCTGCTCCAGCGCGGGGTAGCCCAGCTTCAGTTCCAGAATCAGGCGGAACCACGCCTCATAGCTGTAAGCCTGCGGGCGGTTGTAGTCCACATGCGTCATGCCTGCCAGGCTGTGCATGTGGTACTTCGTGGCGCCTTGGCGATCAAAGCGGTGCGTCATGAAGTGGAACATCCCGGTGTCTGCATCCTCCAGGAAGTCCACATCGGCCATCTCGATCTTCAACTGCCTGGCCAGCAGCGCGTAGGTGTATTCGATGCGGTTGAATGGCTTGGCCTTGTTGTCCACCACATTGGCCGAGCCCACGCCATCGAACTTGATGAGCCAGGCCTCCTCGCCCGCGCGGGCTCGCGCAAAGCCCGATCGCACGCGCTTCTTGTCGCGGTCCCACAGGATCAGCGCCTTGGCCCTGGCACCACCGGCCGAGCCCCCCACGCGCATGATCTCCTGAACGGCTTCGCCCGCATCGCCCTCGATCAGCCTGCGCGCTGATTCAACCAGGGCTTTCACCTCCAGCGCCTGCTCGTCTTCTGGCGTCTTGCGCTGCAAGTGCGGCGTGTACTCCAGCGCACCCATGGCGCGGTTGCCCACATACAGCAGGCGCTGAACGGGGCTGAGCGCCTTGTCTGGCTGGCCCTGCGCTTCGAAATAACTGCGGATGATCAGGTTGCCGAAGGTGTCTGGCAGCGAGTCAGCCAGCACGCCGGGCAGCCCCATGAAGGCCTCCATCGCACGCAGCTCCGGGAACTCGAAGGTGCGCGGCGCCAGCGGCAGGAAGCGCGGCGAGATCGACACGCCTGCGGTGAGGTAGCCCGGCGCATACGAAAAGCCAATCCGCCCGCTGCGGTACTCGGTGATCGTGCCCAGTTGCTGCCCCCACAGGTGCACATGCGCCTGGGCGACCAGATCCAGGGCGAGCCTGGGCTTGCGCGGCTGGCGGGGCTTTTTGGCGGCTTCCATATTGGCGTCCATATGCACTCAAGCCTGCTTGGGCGCAGCCGCCGGCTTGGCGCTCAGCTTGTGCTTGCTGCGCACGCCACCCGCACGCTGCCTCACCTGCCCGCGTTGCGAGAAGGCCTCGCTGCCCGGCAGGGTGTCAGGCAGCACGGCATCCAGCACGCCCAGCAGGTTCAGGTAGCGCAGCAGCTTGATGAGGGAGCCCAGCCGCACGTCGCCACCGTTTTCGATCTCCAGGATGGTCTTGCGGTTGATGCCCACGGCCTCGGCCACCGCATCGACAGAGATGTTGCGATCCAGGCGGCGGGCACGCAGGCGGGCGCCGATCTCGATCAGCACCTCATCATTTGTCAAATGATCCCCAATGGCGGACATTGATGAACTCCAAAGCTATTAACATCCATCTTAGCGGACTCAATACATTTACACAAACATCATCCGCTTTAGAGGTTGAAATATCGCTGATTTCCACATTTAATCTACTCCAGTGGATTACATGACAAATCCCAAGACAATGATGCCCAGCACCCTGATGACGAGATCACTGCGCGCCAGCCCGGCCAAGGCCCTGGCGCTCGCCGGCATCTCCCGTGCAACCGGCCTCATTGCCTTGGCGGTGTTGACGATGGCGAGCCCTTGCCCTGCGCGGACCGCAGAAGGAACGGCACCGCCCAGCAGCGCCCCATCAGTCGCTATCAAACAGCCGCCCCGGCCACTGGCCACCGGCTTTCGGCCCTACCCGGCAGAAGCGATGCGGGATGGCCACCAAGGGCTCGTGAGGCTCAGGTTCACGATTAAGGTGAATGGGCAGACCGACGACATCGAGTTGATAACTTCGTCTCGCTCGCCCGCGCTGGACCGCGCCGCCATGCAAGCTGCTACCGTGTGGCGATTCAAGCCTGCGATGGATGCGAACGGCCAGCCCGTGGCCAGCAAGGCCGTTCAAGACGTTGTTTACCGCAAGGATTCGGAAGACAGCCTGCCCAGCAAGAAGTGCAGTGAATTGAATACCGACCTGGCCTGGTTCAAGACGGCCTATGCCGAATTGCCCTTGAGCAAGATGCCGGTTTATGACTTGTCAATCACCCTGCTCTTGGATGGATCTGGCCCGACTTCGGGCACAGAAGCTGAGATCAAGGCCGAGTATCCACAGGCGTTTGAGCGAGCGCTGGCGCGGTGTGCGGCCCAGCCTGATGGCTTGTATTGGGATGCGCTGAAACGCGAACTGCCCGGCAAGCGTTAATACCGCCCCCTCAACGCGGGGGATGCAGATCATTTCTGATTGATGAAGCGCAGATGCGGATGATTTGTCCGGATCTGGCGTGACTGCGGGCCAACAGACGCATGACGTTTAAGGTTGGCTTGATGGACAGGTGTGCTTGGGGCTCTTATCCTCGTTCGCACATAACGGTCGGCGATACGAAGAGTACTCAGGGGGGAGTCTAGGCGCCATGACAAGAGTCAGCATTCATGAGCAACAGCGCACAGCTTCTAGATCAACATTTCTGCTGCCGGATGCCCGCACCTCGGCTACGCAAGCTAGACACTACCGCAACGCTCCTCAGCCAATTGATTCGGAATTTTCACTGAGCAATCTGGATCAGAGCAAGCAAGTCCTCAGCCAGCCCAAGTCTACAAAAATGTAGCAACACATGAATAACCCATCTATCCACAAATGGCCATCCATAGCCACAAGTAGCTATAGCTGGATCAGTCATGTGTCGTCAAAATGGCGTTAGGGCAATACATCCATGCGCAGATCAATCATCATCTTCGGCAATGGATTGGGAATGAGTCTTGATAGTAATTACTTTCCAATTAGCGCAGGCCTCGCAAGCGTGTGGTCAGGATCAGAGTACTTCAAGGCGGAGCACAAAGATCTTATAAAGACTGCCATCCCAGGACTAACTGAAGATACCTATCCATCTACAGAAGAACAATTAGATGATCTTCAGGTAGCAATAGTTGCGTCAGAGTACCTTAGAGGGTTCGAAACGGATAAAGTCAAGTGGCTTACAGATCAGGTGCGCGAACTTCCGGAGGCCTTTCGGCGCTTCATTCACGAAGTCGCCGCCTACTACCAAGGCTACGACGCGCCCTTGCCTCTGGACTTCAGAAGCAGTCTAGCGAATTATCTCCGCTCAACAAAGTCACACGTTGCAACGCTAAACTACGACAACCTTCTTTACGACGGGTTGAAGGGGTATGAAATTTTCGAGGGCTACAACGGGGTACTAATCGACGGATTTCATCGCAATGGGTTTGATCCGGACAATCTGAACAGAATACGTGGGCCTCGATCTCTGGGCTGGTATTTACATCTTCATGGATCACCCCTATTTGTGGGCAACCAAAAGCTAATGGGGGGTGATCGAGCAGTTTTCACGCCTGATGAGAAATCGCACATAGTTCTAACCCATGTAACCCACAAGCCACTCGTCATCGAAAGCTCCAGCGTCCTCAGCGAATACTGGAAGCGACTCAACGAAGCCATTCAGGAAGTGGAGTACATCGTAATTTTCGGATACTCCGGCACCGACAGTCACTTAAATGAACTGCTATCGCAAAAGTGCACAAATAAGCAACTCTATATTATTGAATGGAGTGGCACCGGGGACCTCGATACCCGATGTCAATTCTGGCAAAGAATTCTCAGAATGCAAGAATTAAAACTAATTCACATGACCAATATTTTGTGCTTCACAGCATGGTGCAAACTATGAGTAGCCCTAACTATCGATTCAGCGCGGACTCCAACACTGGCCATGCCTTCGGCATTTTTATGACCAGTGTTGGCGCCCTGAGCGCTTCGCGCTCCGGCGCCGGTTAACCTGGGCGTTAGGCCTCAAGTAAGTTACGCATAGACCTCACATTATATCAAAACAATCACTCCGAAAAATGTTTGCAATAGCACCATACCTAGTAGAAGTGAAAGATGGCAACAAGCAGTCGCAAGATCTTTGGAACTTCTTCCACAAGAATAATTTGCACGACGTGCTCACCAACTACTACAAGGGAAACCTCGATAAATACCAACCATCAACAAATGATCCAAAACGGATGTTTATGGTGTCAAAAATCTTCACCGGAAGCGCGCAATCAGTATCCGGAATATATCAAACAGGTCAATTTGGGTACGAATCAGAGATATACAGCACGGGAAAAAAGAAGGTAACTCACATTAGAATGAAAGATGAGGCCGACATGGTCCCATTTTACTTTTCTTTTTACTTCAACAAAGATCCGAATGCAGCCCAAAGAGAGAGAGGCCTTCTCTTGCTGGGGAGATTTAATACGCTTGGTGTTCGCGGAATAACAATCCCCCATCTACAGCAACACTTCTCCCAGAGATTTAACAATTTCTCCCTAAGTATTGAGCGAGTGGTGCCTAAGGTTGTCATGGAGACACTACTCAAGAACGGCTCACTAAAAAATATCCGCCTAATCAAGAAGAGCATTCCAAAGGATATTGCTGACGTCCTGTCAATGCGAGACAGAGATCAAGTTCAGGAAATTGAATTGATCATAAGATCAAAAAGGAAGTCAAAGTTTGATGACATCAACTGGGCTTTAAACGCTATAAGCAACAACAGTCAGCCAAGCCAAATTCTCACCATTCCATCGTTCGCACACGACAACGTCAAGCTAGACATAGTTCTCGAAGGACGAAAGCGAACGCTGAACATCGGTCGCCCCGGCGCAATATCCTCCAACATGGAATTAGATCTACAACCAGGCCCAAATGGCCACCCAATTCCCAAAGAGTGGCTGGCGGAGGCCGACGAGATTGCGGGAAATATTATGTCTTCATGGGGCATAAAAGGGCAATCATGGAAGTCATCTCTCTAAAAAGAGGACAAAATGCTTTCAAAAATCAATCCATACGAAATTATAGCGTCGCACTATCGTTCAATGTACCGGCATGATACCGGGAAAATTGACATTATTGAAGTTGGCCTTCATTTCTCCATACCCCTCTCGCTCGCTATTGTGGCAGCATATTGCACCGAAGCATTGACCAGTGAAGTTGTTGGAATTATAGTTTCGGCAGCCTCTATCGTTGCCGGCCTGATGCTGAACTTGCTTGTCTTGGTTTACACCCTTGCCTACAACACCAAAAATAGTGGCAAACCCATATCCAAGCCAGGCGAATTCAAAACGCTAACCGACGAACTGCTAGCAACCATCTCCTACAGCATTTTAATTTGCATTGGATTGGTGGCCACAGCCTTCCTCGCGCTTGCAAAAAACCTACCGATAGCGGAGGTTGGGAAGTTTGTGACAATATTCCTTGGAGCATCCGCGATGCTATGCCTACTGATGGTCCTCAAAAGATGCCATATATTGGTGGCATTTGAATTAAACCAATGCTAAAAATGCACATCTTCGCTGCAGGCCTAACTGAGCGTTCAACGCGGACGCAAACACCAGCCATAGCTTCGCCATTTTCATGGCTAGTGTTGGTGCCCTCCGCGCTTCGCGCTCCGGCGCCGGTTAAATAGGGCGTTAGGCCCAGAAAGAAACTATGTCCGTCTCCGAAGAGAAACTTTCTGCAATAGCGGCGCAACTCAAAAAAGGGGTCGCGCCTTCGCGAGAGACAGTTCGAACCTTCTTGCTTTGGTTCGATGCAGAACGGCGCGGCTACAACGTCATCCGACGAGTACGTGGCGCCCTCAAACGTCACGGACTGTCAACATCGCCAGACTTTGAATACACCTGGCTCGACGGGACGATTGGATTCATTGCAGCGCCTGCCGTCAGTACTCCTTCCGTAGCGTCTTCCGGTGCAGCCTCGCCAGACCCCACCTTCAGAATTGGACGACTCGACGCTGCCAACAAAACACCCGTATTTGTAAAGCCGGACTCAACACTTGCGCAAGCGGTGACGGTCATGCTCACCAACGATTTTTCTCAACTTCCCGTAATGACAGGGCCGCGCGATCTAAAAGGCATCATTAGTTGGAAAACAATCGGAAGCAGGCTTGCGCTAAAGCGGCCATGCTTGAACGTTCGGGACGCGATGGAGCCCGCCCAAGTTGTCTCGGTTGATGAGTCTCTATTTGACGCCATCGCAAAAATTGCATCGCACGACTACGTTCTTGTTCAGGCACCGGACAAATCTTTCACAGGCATAGTCACTGCGAGCGACTTCAATTTCCAATTCCAGGCGTTGGCTGAACCATTTCTGTTAGTGGGAGAAATCGAGAACGGTCTTCGAGGCATCTTGCATCAAAAGTTCAGCCTCAAGGAGCTGGAAGAGGCTAAGGCACCAGGGGACGACGGGCGCACCATCGAATCCCCGAGTGACTTAACACTTGGTGAGTACGTGCGTTTGATCGAACCTGAAAAGCGATGGAAAAAGCTACGAATTGAGATTGATCGAGTGGAATTCTTGGCACGGTTGAACCGCGTGAGAGAGGTTCGGAACGATGTAATGCACTTCGATCCAGATGGCCTTGATCCCGCCGACTTAGTGTTTCTTCGAGAGTTTGCACAGTTTCTAAAGCGCCTTCGGGATGTTGGCGCGGTCTAGGCCTAATTGGTCGTTCAACAGGGATGTCAATGCTTCGCATTGCCGCCCTTCAACTTTGGCGTTAGGCCTCACAAGGAAATTCCGTGCCAGATCCACGAAAAGAACTTGCCGCCAAGTACCTCCCAGAGAATAGGTACGCGAACTTCGGCCCCTCCTTGAACTCTGTTCGAATCATGGGTTTTCGCGGAGTTGCAGACCTACGAGTCGACTTCCAGTTTCCAATAACCGCTATATCAGGCCTAAACGGAGCAGGAAAGAGCACCGTCGGACAACTTTGTTTAGGCGCCTACAAGAAGCCAGGAACGGTTCATGACTACAAGCGCTTCTACATCCGAGACTTCTTTCCAGCCTCTCTCGCAGACCCAAATCCATTCACGGTCGATTCATCTGTTGTCTATGAGTACAACACCAATGAACCACTGACCCCTCAAACGCTTACGGTCGCACGTACACAGCGTGAATGGAGCGGCTACAAGCGGCAGCCTGAGCGAACCTGCTACTACATAGGTTTCACGATCTACATTCCAAAGGTCGAGCAACGCGACCTTAGCATTTACCGAGGAGCTCAGTTGGCTCTTGGAAGGCAGCGCCAAATTCCAAATGAAGTACGGGAGCGCGTAGGACGAATCCTGGGGCAGCAGTATGACGGCATGCACTTCCAACGTATTGAGCACGGCGGACGTGAGGGCGAGTTGGGAATTGCTGCCCGTTTTGGGGCTCAGTACTCCGAGAACAACATGGGATTCGGAGAAGGCAGAACACTCTATCTCGTTGATCTACTTGAGAATGCGCCATCGCCCAGTCTGTTTGTCATAGAAGAGCCAGAGACATCCCTGCACGAAAACGCTCAGTTCGAGCTCGGTCGATACTTTCTTGATGTTTGTAACCGTCGCCATCATCAGATCATCTTAACAACGCACTCAAGCACGCTTCTCCAAACCCTACCGGCAGATGCTCGAGTCATGCTATCGCGTGATGCTCAAGGTGTAGCTGCATACCCGGGCCTATCTGCTGCACGCGCTCGCTCTATCCTCTCGGGCGGGCATCATCGGGACATGACCGTACTGGTAGAGGATGATTTTGCAAAACTACTGTTACTAGAAATGATTCGCCGTTGCGATCGCGATCTACTTCGATGCGTAGAGATCCATGAAGTCGGAAATACGAAGGCGGTCCGCTCTGGCGCTCAATTACTGCAACGGCTGGGTAGAAATTACGCCGCCGTTAGAGACGCAGATGTGGGGCCAGACCCCGCGCTTGGAATGTACGTCTTCCCCGGTAATCGTCCACCAGAAAGTGAGGTCTATTCGAATGCCTCGGTCCTTGACGCACTAACCGCTGAATTCGGAATTAACGCTCATCACGCACTCATCCAACGGCAAATCACCGATCACCATAAGTTCTCAGAAGCTCTCGCGGATGAAGCATCAACTTCAGTTGACTACCTCCGAACATACGCAGTGAAGCGATACCTTGACGACATTGGCGTTGCAGCTTTTCAGCCGCTAATTGAAAATATTCAAGCCCGTATGGGTCGGTGACGCCTAACTGTTGGTTCAACGCGGACGCGAGCCTTGCCTGACTATTGCGGACGCACCGCCATAGCCGAGAATGTCCTGCAGATCAAATACTCAGCGAGCCAAACACATTACGTATATCGCCCCCAATTCAATGCGCCGCCACCAACTCACCCCCACTCAAAATGGGTCGTCCAGGCGGTGCAGCCGGCACCAGCACCGGCGGTTGCTGCTCCAGCAGCGCCACCCAGAAGGGCTGGTTGTAGCGCCACCAGGCGTGGCCGCCCATGGGCGCCCTGCCCTGGTTGATGGCCAGGTAGCGTTCGGGTTGCAGTTCGAGCGCAAACAGCGAGGCCACGCGCTCGTTGGGGATCTTGAAGCTCACCGACTGTGAGCCGATCAGCGAAAAGAAGATGTCTTCGCTGGAGCCCGAGCGCAGGAACATGTCCGTCGCCTGGGGGAACTCTTTGAGCAGCTGGATGCAGGCCGCATTGCGGCGCAGGCTCAGGCCCCCGTTGCCCACGTGCACCTTCACGCGCTTGCCCAGCGGGCCGGTGAAGTTGTCGAGGTTGATCATCACCTCCAGGCCATCGGGCCAGGGGGCGCCCACGTAGTCCCAGGGTTGGCTGCACCAGTGGTCCAGCTCGTCGCGCAGCAAGATGGCGTCCGTCTGCAGCACCAGCATGAACTCGTGGCTGCTGGCAAAGCGTTCGTAAAACGCAGGGTTCAGCAGCAGGCGGTTGTAGCCTTTGACAGAGGCAAAGTAGCCATTGTCAAAGCGCACCACGGGCACGCCCGGGTAGTGGCGGGTGTAGTAGCCCACGTCCAGGTGTTCGGGCGCCACGAAGAACAGGTCACGCCCGGGTTTGAGGTGCTGGGTGGAATAGTCCAGCGAGAACTTTTCCAGCGGCTCCAGCTCGGCCCGGTAGATGGGGATGACGATGGCGCACTTGCCATTGCTGGCGTGGTGGATGGTGCTGCTTGTGCTGCTGCTCATGATGCAAAACGCTCCCTCACGAATCTCATCACATCGGCCATGCGCTGGTCGCCGTGGTGGTGGTCCAGGGCGTAGCGGTGGCGGGCCACGATGCCGTCTGCACCGCCTGCGTCAAACATGGCCACGGCGCGCTCGATCAGCGGCTTGGGGTTCATGATGTCGTCGGGCGTGCTGAACACGATGTGTTCGCGGCTGATGTCCTTGATGGGTGGCAGGAACTGCATCGAGGCGGGCACCACGGGGATGCCGCCCGTGCTCAGCGCGTCAAAGATGCGGATGGCCACGTCATTGAGCACAGGCGCAATCCAGTGCACCTTGTGTGAATACCATTCCTCCAGGCGCTCCTCAGGCGTGCGCACATGGAAGTTGCGGTCGCTGAAGCCAATCGATGGGTAGTGCTGGCTCAGCGTGCTCACCACGCGGTTGCGGTAGGTGAACGGGGCATACGGGATGTGCTTGCCCAGCGGCGCATTGGAGCGCTTGGCCGTCACGATCTTCGCGATGCTGTCCGTCAAGAACTGGCGAGACCACTGCACGGTGCCGCAGTACACGGGGCCCACGGTGGCCCAGTTGTAGCGGGTCAGCAGGTAGAGGTTTTCGTGGTGGCCGGGGGCGTACACATCGCTGTGCGCGGCCAGGAAGGTGCTCAGGTCCAGCCAGTGGTGGTTGTCCCAGTCCCAGGCGATGAAGATGGTCTTGTCGCACTGGGTGTAGAAGTCGGCGTATTCGGCTTTGGCCTGGCCCACATCGTTGTTGTTGACGATGACGATGGCGCTTTCCAGGAAGGCCCGCTTCTCGGCGCGGATGGCCTCATTGGGTTCTTCAAAGAAGCCCTTCTCCAGGTACTCCACCGTGCAGCCGGGGATCTGGCAGCCAAAGCCGTTGATGTTGGCGCCCAGGATCACGCGGGTCAGGCCCTTGTCGGCAAACCAGGCTTTGAGCGCATTGGCGCGGCTGTGCTTGAGTGCGGCCAGGTGAAAGAAGCCATCGTGCTGGGCAAACTTCACCAGCTCTTGCGATTGCTGCACAGGCAGCGTGCGGTTCTCGATGGCCTGGAAGACGGCGTGGATGCTGGGTTGCGCCATGGTGTGCTGCCCTCCCGGTGTTCAGAGTTGGTCGTGGGCTTCACCCAGCTCGGCCTTGCGCCACATGGCCACGTAGATGGATTCCATGTTGCGGCAGAAGCGTTCGGTGTCAAACAAGGCGTGGGTGCCTTGGTTGGCAGCCAGCTTGGTGCGCAGGGCTTCGCGCAGGGGGCGGTCGTTGGCGAGCTTCAGGGCCAGGGCTTCGTAGCCTTCTTTCGAATCGGCCACCAGCTCGGGCATGCCGATGGCGTGCAGCAGGCTGGCCGCCACGCGTGCCGGGAAGGCGCCGCCCATGAAGGTGACCACGGGCAGGCCAGCCATCAGGGCATCGGCAGCGGTGGTGTGGGCGTTGTAGGGGTGGGTGTCCAGGAAGATGTCGGCCTGGCGGTAACGGGCCAGGTGGTCTTCCACCATGGGCACGCGGCCAGCAAACACCAGGCGGGAGGGGTCCACGCCACGCTTGGCGGCTTCGTTGCGCAGGTTGGCTTGGGCAGCCTGCCCGCGCGACATCAGCCACAGCACGCTGCCGGGCACCTGTTGCAGCAGGCGCATCCACACATCGAACAGCGGGGGCGAGATCTTGTAGTCGTGGCTGAACGAGCAGAACACCAGGGCGTCATCCGGCAGGCCGCATTCGGCGCGGGTGGGCGTGCGTTCGGCGATCTTCAAGCCGGCATCCGTGGGCAGGTAGGCATCAGGCAGATAGGCCACCTTCTCGTCGTAGAAGCACTGGTGCTCCGGCGGGATCACATAGCGGTCGGCAATGATGTAGTCCATATAGGGCACACCCATGGTGCCGGGGTAGCCCAGGTAGTTCACGTGAACCGGTGCGGGGCGGTGGGCGAACACATCGGTGCGTGAATCAGCGGTGTAGCCGGCCAGGTCCACGGCGATGTCCACTTCCATCTCGCGCATCTTCTCGGCGATCTGGCGCGAGGTCATCAGGCGGGCGTCCACGAAGTGGTCGAAGCAGTTGAGCATGCGGCTGCGCAGGCGGCTCTTGTCGTCAATGCCCAGCGAGATGGCGATGGTCTCGAAGCGGCTCTTGTCGTGGTGCTCGAAGATGCCGCACATCAGGTGGCCCACGGGGTGCTCGCGCAGGTCAGGCGACACATAAGCCAGGCGGATCTTCTTGTGGTTGTAGCGTTGGCCCGTCCACATCGCTTGCTTGGCTTGCGGGAAGCGTTGGCCAAACAGGCGCGAGCTGATCTGGTGGGCGGCCACGTCATCCGAGAAGGCCATCAGCGGCAGGGATTTGCAGGTCTTCTTGCCTTGGTGGATGCCCTGCACGATGCGCTGGGCCATGCCTTCAAAGTCGGTCCAGTCACAGGTGTGCAGGCGTTCGTAGCCCAGCAGGCCCAGGCCCCAGTCGTAGTTGGGGTTGACGGCCAGCAGGCGCTGGAACATGCCGATGGCTTCGTCCGAGCGCTTGAACTCGGTCAGGATGATGCCGCAGTTGCCCAGGGCAGTTTCGTGGTCGGGCTTGATCGTCAGCACCTGCTGGAAGCGTTGCAGCGCCTCCAGGTGGCGATGGGATTCGCGCAGCAGCACGCCGCTGTTGATCAGGGCTTCGGTGTATTGGGGGTTGACGGCCACGGCCTTGTCATAGGCGGCCAGGGCCTCCTCGCGGCGGCCCAGGTTCTGCAGCACGTTGGCGTAGGCCATCCACACAGGCGCAAAGCCGGGGGTGACCTGCACGCAGGGCTCCAGGATGGCCAGGGCGCGGGCGTGGTCCTGGCGGTGCATCAGGATCACGGCCAGCGAATAGGTGGCAATGCCATCACAAGGGTGGGCTTGCAGGTAGCCGGTGAAGATGGCTTCGGCCTCGGCCAGTTGCCCTGCGTTTTGCAGCTCGATGCCGCGGATCAGGGTCGACTGATCCTGTGCGATCTGGCTGGGGGCGGGTTGCGGTGCGGGTTGCGGCTGAGCCGGCGCAGCGGCCACCGAGGCGGCCACTTCCTTCACAAGCGTTGAAACGGCTTGCTGAGCAGGACGAAAGGAGGCGGCAAGAGCTTGATTTCCCATCACATTGGCCCGTCAAAACACGGCGATCGTCGCCGCAGAGCCAAGATTAGGGGAGCGCACCCTAGGGTGCTCCCGCCAACAAAGCGTGAAAAACCCGTCAAATTGGGCTTGTCATACCCGCAGATCTGATCAACGTGTCACAGCTTCGGGCGTCAGCCAGGCGCTCAGGCCTGCCCCCAGGGAGCGCAACTGGGCGCTGGCCAGGTAGCCGTCATGCAGCGCGTTCACGTAGGCGATGCGCAGGTTGAAGTGGTCGCTCTCGGACGACATCACATCAAACAACGAGCGGCGCCCCAGTTGGGACCACTGCTGGAAGGTGAAGTTGCGCACCCGTTCGCTGTCACGCAGCACGTCCACATAGCGCTTGGCACGGTCGAACGAACTGGTGGCCACGTCATACATCTCGGCGGTGCGGCTGAACTTGGTGTTGAGCAGGTCCTGCAGTTGCTGGCGGCTGGCCTCGGCGCGCTTGGCGGCGGCCTTGGAGGTGGCGTCGTCAGAAAAGCCATTGAAGATGCTGTAGCTCACCGTCACGCCGGCGTGCCAGGATGAGGTGCTGTTGGAGCCCTGTTGCCCTTGCGTCTTGCCCAGGCTCCAGTTGAACTGAGGCCCCTGCCCAGCCACCACAGCCTTGGCATAGCTGTCCTGGGCTTCGGCCTGGGCGCGCAGTTGCTGCGCGTCGTTGCCGTATTCGATCTGGCGGTTGATCTCACCGATCTCGGGCACATTGGCCAGCGGGATGGTGATGCCGTCGCCCGGGGGCACCTGGTCACCGATCAGCTTGCGCAGCTTGATCTCGCTCTGGCGGCTCTGGGCCAGGGCCTGGTCGCGCTGCAGTTCGGTCTGCGCATGGGTCTTGCGGGCTTGCACCAGCTCGCTCATGCGGCCTTTGTCTTCATTGATGATGCCCTCCAGGGCCTCGACTAGGCAGCTCATCTTGCGCATGTACTGCTGGTAGACCTGGGCCTGCAGGCGGTAGCGGTTGCGCTCCAGCGCGGCGCTCACGGCCTCCAGCACGACTTGTTCGGTGGTCATGGCGGCGCCAAACTTGGCAGCACCAGCCAGATTCGATCGCCAGTCTGTCAGGCGGCTGAGGCGGCCGTTGTCCCACAGTGGCGCCGTCATGTTCACGCCCAGGCTGGACTGGTTGCCCTTGCTCACGGTGGTGCCCGCTACCGCGCTGCCACCTGCCCCCAACACACCGCTCACAGACACTTGCGGCCAACGGCCTGCCTTGGTCTCGGTCACATCCAGCTCGGCGGCTTCAGCCAGCAGGCGCGAGGCGCCCACCGA
Source organism: Aquabacterium sp. (assembly GCF_016234775.1). Classification (GTDB taxonomy): domain Bacteria; phylum Pseudomonadota; class Gammaproteobacteria; order Burkholderiales; family Burkholderiaceae_C; genus Aquabacterium. The sequence continues at coordinate 30,690 of NZ_JACRAH010000030.1, forward strand.
GGCACTGCGCCGCTGAGCTTCACGGGCAATCAGTTGCAGTTGGGTGACCGGGTCCATGGGCGCAGGCTCGGCTTCCACCTTGCCTGGTGCGGGCTTGGCACCGCCTTTGATGTAGGCCGCCTTGTCCGGCTTGGGCTCGCCAGCCAGGTCATCCGCACAGCGCGCCCACGCGCCCACCATGCCAGCTTGCGCCGCCAACACGGCCACACAGACAGCAGACTTCAGAAACGGGAATGTGGTGGTCTTCATGGCTCAACGCTCTCGGAAAGCTTCCTGGGACTTGACCAGTGGCATCAGCAGGTACTGCGCAACGGTCCTCTCGCCGGTCCGCACCTCGACCGTGGCAGTCATGCCGGGCATCACGGCCAGCGGCTTGTTCCCCTGGTGCAGGGTCGACACATCCGAGCGAATCCGCGCCCGGTAGTAGGTGGCGTCATGGGCACCTGCCTTGGCGTCATCACCCAGGGCGTCCGGGCTGATGTAATCGATCGTGCCTTTGAGGCCGCCATACAGGTAGTAGTCGTAGGCGCTGAGCTTGACCGTCACCGGCAGGCCCACGCGCACGAAGCCGATGTCAGCAGGCTTGATGCGGGCCTCAATGAGCACGCGCGGGCCGATCGGCAGGATTTCCATGATGGCCGCGCCGGCAGGCACCACACCGCCCACTGTGGCGATGCGGATGTTCTTGACCAGGCCCTTGACGGGCGATTTCAGCGTGGTGCGGGTCAGCAAGTCCTGCTTGACCACCATCTGCTCTTCCAGCTGGGCCAGCTCGGTGCGCACCTTGACCAACTCGGCACTCGCATCCTGGCGGAAACGGTTGATGCGCTCCTGGATTTGCAGGGTCAGATCATTGACCTGGCGTTGCGAACGCATCACTTCCACCTCGGACATCAGCCCCTTGGCGGACATGCGCTCGGCCATGGCCAGTTCGCGCCGCAACAGCCCCAGGCTGCGCCGGGTCACGCCCACGGCCTCTTCCAGGGCCATGCGCCGCGCGTCGTACGATTCGGTCTCGTCGTGCACGATCTGCGGCAGGGCCCGCACTTCCGTGGGGAAGATCAGTGGCTTGCCGGTGGATTCAGCCAGCAGACGCGCCAGCGTGCCGGTGAGCGCCAGGCGCTTGGCTTCGCCTTCGTTCTGACTGGCCTCGGCGCGGGTGGGATCGATCTGCAAGAGATCCTGGCCCTTTTCGACCATCATCCCTTCACGCACCAGCATATTGCGCAGAATGCCGCCTTCCAGGCTGGCAATGACCTGCTCGCGGCCATCGGACACCACCTTGCCTTCGGCCTTGGTGATCTGCTCGACCCGCGCCATGAAGGCCCAGACGATCGCGGCGATCACCACTGTCAGCATCAGGTAGATCGACCACACGGCCTGAGGCGTGGCCTCGACCAGCTCGGCCTGCTTGATGCCCGACAGGAATTCTTCGTCGCCGGGGTAAGCCACCCCATCGGCAGACTTTTTGGATCGACGCAATGACAGTGCCATGGTTGTCAACCCGCCGCCGCCAGCTCACGCTGCGGCTGAGGCGCAGCCGCTTGCGGCGCCTGTTGTTGTGCCTGCACGGGCTGCACATGGCCCGGGCGTTGGCCCGCCAGCATCGCCAGTACCTTGGCCTTGGGGCCATCGGCCAGGATGCGGCCACTGTCGACCACGATGATGCGGTCCACCACATCGAGCAAGGCCGGGCGGTGCGTGACCACGATCAGCGTCTGCCCATGCACGGCAGAGCGCAGGTGATTGATGAAGCTGGCTTCAGACTGCGCATCCATTGAGCTGGTGGGCTCGTCCATCAGCAGCACCTGGGATTTGGTCACCAGGCAGCGTGCCAGCGCCACCAGCTGGCGTTGGCCACCTGACAGCAGGGAACCCATTTCGCCCACAGGCAGGTCGTAGCCCATGGGGTGCGACGCTGCGAGCTTGTCCAGCCCGGTTTGCCTTGCCACCTCCAGGAAGTGGCCGACGTCGGCATTGGGGCGGCCCAGCAGCACGTTTTCTTTCAAGGTGCCGTAGAACAGGCGAGGCTCTTGCGACACGAAGCCCACGTGGGTGCGGAAGTCCACCGGGTCGATCTGGCGCAGGTCGATGCCATCCACTTCCACAAAGCCATCTGTGGGCTGATACAGCCCCGCCAGCAAGCGCAGGATGGTGGATTTGCCGCTGCCGATCTTGCCCAGGATGGCGATGCGCTCACCCGGCTGGATCTGCATGTTGATGCCCTTGAGCACCGTGGGCGCGTGTTCGTGCTTGCCCTTCGGGTAGGCGAACATCACCTCGTGCAGGCCCAACTGACCCTTGAGGTTCTTGCGCGTGAGGTACTGCTTGCCCGCCACGCGCTCGGTGGGCATGGCCATCAGGTCATTGAGGATCAGGAGCGCCGCCTTGGCGCCTTGATAGCGGCTGGCCAGGGCCACCAGCGAGGTCAGGGGCGCCACGGCACGGCCGGCGAACATCACGGCACCGATCAGCGAACCGCCCGACACCTGCCCATCCTTGATCAGCACCACGCCCCACATGAGCATGGCCACCGTCACCAGGGGCTGCACCACGGCAGAGAAGTTGTTCACCAGGCTGGCAATGGCTCGCGAGCGCAGCGACGAAGCCGCCGCAGCCGCATTGGCCGCCTCGTAGCGCTTGGAGAAGTAGCCCGCCGCACCGGCTGCGCGCACGTCTTCGAGGCCTTCCATGGCCTCCACCAGCACGCCTTGCAAGTCAGCGTGCTGCGCCATATTGGCCCGCATGGAGCGGCGCAGCATGCGCTGGATGCCGATGGACAAACCGAGCACGGCCGGGATCGCGATCAGGAGCACGAACACCAGCGGCCCGGCGATCACATAGGTCATCAGCACGAACAGGAAGATGAAGGGCAAGTCCGTCAGCACCGAGGCGCTGGCCGATGTCGAAAACTCGCGCACCACCTCGATCTGCGACAACCTGTGCGCAAACGAGCCAGCCGAATCCGGCCGGTGTTCCAGGCGGATGTTGAGCGCCTGGTTGAACAGCATGTTGCCCATGATCAGATCGGCCTTCTTGCCGGCCGTATCGATCAGGTAGCTGCGCAACTGGCGCGCTACCAGGTCAAAGAAGATACCGATCAAGGTGCCGATGCCCAGCGACCACATGGTCACCATGGCGTCATGCGGGATCACCTTGTCATACACGATGGAGGTGAAGAAGCCCGTCACCAGCATGAGCAGGTTGCTCAGCAGCGCCGCCACCATGGCCGAGCGGTAATAAGGAACGTAGCGCTTGAGCGTGGACCACAGCCAGTGCGATGGCGAGAGCTGCTGCGCATCACGGTCACCATGCACGGTGCCGGGCTTGACCGCCGCCAGCAAGGTGTAGCCGGAGTACTCGGGCAACAGTTCTTCTTCCGTGGCGGTGCAGACCTCGTTGCCCGAACCCGGCATCACCACTTCATAACGTGTGCCCCCTGCCCGCTTCGAGCGCGAGCCCAGGCGCCGCGTCAGGATCACGGCGTCGCCGTTCTTGAGCAGCATCACCACGGGCATCAGCAGGCCCAGAATCTTGCTGGGCGGGCGCTTGACCAGCGTCGCGCTGAAACCCACCTGCTTGAGCACCTGTACCGCCTGTGGTGGCGACATGCCGGCCCCATCCACCTGCAAGCCATCCAGCAAGGAGGCATGGCTGCGGTCGATGCCATGGTGATGGCACAACCAGACCACGGCTTCCAGCAGCGGATCGGCTGACAAGGCTGCGCCCTCACCTGCAGCAAAACTTTGCTCAGGTTCACCAATCGGTTCTTCGATCAGATCGGGCTCGGAGGTGGGGTCCACCAGATAGCTCCCAGGTAACAACAACGGGTACACGGCCCGTTTGGGGCCCCTTTAGGGACTTTTCGGGCGTGTACCTGGGATGCTAGGTGGGGGGCTGTGAAGTCTTAAGCGGCAATAGAGGCGTCTTCGCCGCGCATTTCCGGCCCGTGCAACAGCGGCGCACAAGCGCAGCGGGAACACGAAAAGCGACGACGCAAGCGAGCCGAACACGGCAGCCTGGCGTCAGACTTCAGCGACTGATGGAGGGAAGACGAGAGGCAGGGGGGGGTGGAGGCGCGGCCCGGAGTCGAACCGGGCTCAACGGATTTGCAATCCGACGCATAACCGCTTTGCTACCGCGCCTCAAAAACAACTTCCAGCAGCTTGGGCTGGAAAAAAGGGAAGCACTTGGCTTCCCTTTTCAAAATTTGGAGCGGGATAAGAGACTCGAACTCTCGACCTATACCTTGGCAAGGTATCGCTCTACCAACTGAGCTAATCCCGCATATTGTCATTGCTGACAATTTTCTTCGCTTTGACTTCAGCTTGTTTGCTGCTGTCTTGATCGTTTTGGTTGTCGCGATCAGCGAAGACCTGAACTATACATCGATTTTGGTACTTTGCGCAAGGTGTCGCAAATTTTCATCAAGATTTTTGTACGCCAGACCGGTGGTGCGCGGGACGGGAATCGAACCCGTACACCCTTACGGATACGAGATTTTAAGTCTCGGGCGTCTACCTATTCCGCCACCCGCGCATGAGGCTCGGCATTGTACCTGTGCGTTCTTTCAAATGCCCGATGAACAGGCACTTGTGCACGCCATGAAAGCCACGCAAAGCCCCAGCCCCCTTCTCTTCCATTCCCGCTTGCCTAGAATGGGTCTCAAGAGATCAGCGGGAGCCACACCATGCGTGTACTCGTCCTCGGAAGCGGTGTGATCGGCGTGACCAGCGCCTACTGCCTGGCACGCGCCGGCGCCAGCGTCACCGTGATCGACCGCCAGCCCGGGCCCGCCATGGAAACCAGCTTCGCCAATGCGGGCCAGATTTCACCCGGCTATGCCTCCCCCTGGGCCTCACCCGGCCTGCCCCTCAAAGCCCTGCACTGGTTGTTCCAGAAGCACTCGCCCCTGGCCATCAGGCCTGACGGCAGCTTGTGGCAATGGCAATGGATGGCGCGCATGCTGCGCGAGTGCAACCCCGAGCGCTACGCCATCAACAAGGAGCGCATGGTGCGCGTGGCCGAATACAGCCGCGACTGCCTGCGCCAATGGCGCGCCGAGATGGGCCTGCAATACGAAGGCCGCACCCTGGGCACCTTGCAGATCTTCCGCACCCAGGCGCAACTGCAAAGCGCCCACAAGGACACCTCGGTGCTGGACCGCTGCAACGTGCCCTACCAACTGATGACGCCCGATGAATGCGTGCAACAGGAACCCGCCCTGGCTGCGCGCCAAGGCTTGCTCACCGGTGGCCTGTATCTACCTGGTGACGAAACCGGTGATTGCCACCTCTTCGCCCAAGTGATGACCGAGAAGGCCCGCGCCTTGGGCGTGCAGTTCCTGCATGGCGTGCAAGTGGACCAACTGCTGCACGACGGCCAGCGCATCACCGGCGTGAGGCTGCTGACACCCAAAGGCGCCGAGGTGCGCCTGGCCGATGCCTATGTGGTGGCCATGGCCACGTATACACGTGCGCTGCTGCGCGATCTGGCACTGGACCTGCCCGTCTATCCCGTCAAGGGCTACTCGCTCACGCTACCGATTCAGCAGGCCGATGCTGCGCCGCGCTCCACCGTGCTGGACGAAAGCTACAAGGTCGCCCTCACGCGCTTTGATCAACGCATCCGAGTGGGCGGCATGGCCGAGCTGGCCGGCTTTGATCTGAACCTGCGCGAGAGCCGCCGCGCCACACTGGAGCGCGTCGTGCGCGATCTCTTCCCCGATGCGGGCCCCATCGATCAAGGTGAGTTCTGGACCGGCCTGCGGCCCATGACGCCCGACGGCACACCCATCATCGGGCGCACCCGCATCGACAAGCTGTGGCTCAACACAGGCCACGGCACACTGGGCTGGACCATGGCAGCCGGCAGCGGGCAGTTGCTCGCAGACATGCTGCTGGGCCGCCCCACCGCCATCCGCAGTGATGACCTGGCCTTGAGCCGCTACCAGCGCGCGCCCATCAAGGTGGCACCGCCCTCGCCTGCCATTGCCCGGCATCGCTCGTAAGCCAGGCACACGCCAGCAAGAAAAAAGCCCCGCCAGATGAACCGGAGGGGCTTTTTTGTAGAAGCTGGAGGCGCGGGCCGGAGTCGAACCGACCTACACGGATTTGCAATCCGGTGCATAACCGCTTTGCTACCGCGCCACTGATCTTTGCTGATCAATCTCGTTGCCGAGCTCCGCAGTATCTCTGAAAATTCAGCAACGTGCAGAGCACCAACAAAAAAGGAAGCCAAGCTGTTAAACCAGGCTTCCTTTCGGAATTTGGAGCGGGATAAGAGACTCGAACTCTCGACCTATACCTTGGCAAGGTATCGCTCTACCAACTGAGCTAATCCCGCATGTTCACTTTGCAGTGACGTATCGCTTTATGCAGATGCTCTAGAGTTGCCCCTTGCTTTGCTGCATCGATCCCTGTTTGGTCACAAGCATCTTGCGATGTCTGTGCAGTGATCAGCGAAGACCTGAACTATACATCATTTTTGACGTTTTGATCAAGTCGTCGCTTTTTTTCATCAACACATCAGTGCTTCAGGACGTCGGTGCTGGTGGCAGCAGGCGCGGCGGCAGCAGCCTCCGGCTTGGCTTCCACCTTGACCTCTTCCTCGGGCAGCGGCGTAGGCTGACGCTCCAGGGCGACTTCCAGCACCTTGTCGATCCACTTCACAGGCACGATCTCGATCTGGCTCTTCACGTTCTCGGGGATCTCAGCCAGGTCCTTCACGTTCTCTTCAGGGATCAGCACGGTCTTGATGCCACCACGGTGAGCAGCCAGGAGCTTCTCCTTCAGGCCACCAATCGCCGTGACTTCACCACGCAGGGTGATTTCACCCGTCATGGCCACGTCAGCACGCACCGGGATGCCCGTCAGCGCCGACACAAACGCCGTGGTCATGGCAGCACCAGCAGACGGACCGTCCTTCGGTGTGGCGCCATCAGGCACGTGAATGTGGATGTCGCGCTTCTCGAACAGATCGTCGGTGATGCCCAGGCGGCGAGCGCGTGAACGCACCACCGAACGAGCAGCCTCGACGGACTCCTTCATCACATCGCCCAGTTGCCCGGTGCGGATGATGTTGCCCTTGCCGGGCATGATCGCGGCTTCGATGGTCAGCAGATCGCCGCCCACTTCCGTCCATGCCAGGCCGACGACCTGACCGATCTGGTTGTCCTTCGTGGCTTCGCCGTAGCTGTACTTGCGCACGCCCAGGAAGTCATTGAGGTTCTCGTCGGTGACGACCACCTTCTCGGTGTACTGCTTGAGCGCAAAGCCCTTGATCACCTTGCGGCAGATCTTGGAGACTTCGCGTTCCAGCGAACGCACACCAGCTTCACGGGTGTAGTAGCGGATGATGCCGCGGATGGCGCTTTCAGCGACTTCCAGCTCACCTTCCTTCACACCGTTGTTCTTGATCTGCTTGGGCAGCAAGTACGTTTGAACGATGTGCACCTTCTCGTCTTCGGTGTAGCCAGCCAGGCGAATCACTTCCATCCGGTCCAGCAGGGCTGGTGGGATGTTCAGCGAGTTCGAGGTGGCCACGAACATCACATCCGACAAGTCGAAATCGACTTCGATGTAGTGGTCGCCGAAGGTGTGGTTCTGTTCGGGGTCGAGCACTTCCAGCAGCGCCGATGAAGGGTCGCCACGGAAGTCCATGCCCAGCTTGTCGATTTCGTCAAGCAGGAACAGCGGGTTGCGCACACCGACCTTGCCCAGGCTCTGCAGCACCTTGCCCGGCATGGAGCCGATGTAGGTGCGGCGGTGGCCACGGATCTCGGCTTCGTCACGCACGCCGCCCAGGGCCATGCGCACGAACTTGCGGCCGGTCGCACGGGCGATCGACTGACCCAGCGAGGTCTTGCCGACGCCGGGAGGGCCAACCAGGCACAGGATGGGCGCCTTGACCTTGTCCACGCGTTGTTGCACAGCAAGATACTCAAGGATGCGTTCCTTGACCTTGTCGAGGCCGTAGTGCTCTTCGTTCAGCACGGACTCGGCCAGGGCCAGGTCATGCTTGACCTTGGACTTCTTGCTCCAGGGCAGGCCGACCAGGGTGTCGATGTAGTTGCGCACCACGGTGGCTTCTGCCGACATGGGCGACATCAGCTTGAGCTTCTTGAACTCGGCATCGACCTTCTTGCGTGCCTCCTTGGGCATGCGAGCGGACTCGATCTTCTTGGCGATTTCTTCGAGGTCTGCGCCCTCTTCGCCTTCACCCAGTTCTTTCTGGATGGCCTTGACCTGCTCGTTCAGGTAGTACTCGCGCTGCGACTTCTCCATCTGGCGCTTGACGCGGCCACGGATGCGCTTTTCAACCTGCAGGATGTCGACTTCGTGCTCGAGTTGCTCCAGCAGCTTTTCCAGACGACCGGACACCGAGAACAGGTCCAGCACGGCCTGCTTGGCTTCGAGCTTGAGCGGCAAGTGCGCAGCGATGGTGTCAGCCAGACGGCCAGCATCATCGATACCGGAGATCGACGTCAGGATTTCAGGCGGGATCTTCTTGTTGAGCTTGACGTACTGGTCAAACTGTTGCGTCACCGCGCGGCGCAGCGCTTCAACTTCAGGCGTGATGCCGCCTTCGGGTTGAACCGGCACCACATCAGCGGTGAAGAATTCGTTTTCGTCGTGGATGGCCGACGTATTGGCACGCTGAACGCCTTCGACCAGCACCTTCACGGTACCGTCAGGCAATTTCAACATCTGCAAGATGCTGGAAACGCAGCCGATGTCGAACATGTCTTCCGCTTTGGGCTCGTCCTTGCCAGCAGCTTTTTGGGCGACCAGCATGATTTGCCTGCCAGCTTCCATCGCGGCTTCCAGCGCCTTGATGGACTTGGGGCGACCCACGAACAGCGGGATCACCATGTGCGGAAAGACCACGACATCTCGCAGCGGCAGCAACGGCAGCGTGATGGGATCGGAGGGAAGGATGGGGTGTCCAGACATATTGGGCTCACTTTCTCTGATACCCACTTGGGGCTTCAGCGATAAAACACAAGGGCACCGTGAAAACCTTGGATCACAGGGTCTTCAGCGGTGCCCGTCAGAGCGGAACTTCAAGAGTTCGCTCAGGCACTGGCCTTAGCCTGTTCCCGATACACCAACAAAGGCTTGGCGTTCTCTTCGATGGTGGACTCATCCAGGACCACCTTTTGCACTCCTTCCTGTGTAGGCAATTCGAACATCGTGTCAAGCAACGACTGTTCCAGGATGGATCGCAGACCACGTGCACCGGTCTTTCGGGCCAGCGCCTTGCGAGCGATGGCAGCCAGAGCCTGCGGACGGATCTCCAGTTCAACGCCATCCATGCTCAGCAGTTGCTGGTATTGCTTGAGAAGCGCATTCTTGGGTTCGGTCAGGATACGCACCAGCGCATCCTCGGTCAATTCGCCCAGCGTCGCCACAACGGGCAAACGGCCAACCAGTTCGGGGATGATGCCGAACTTGATCAGATCCTCGGGCTCGACCTCGCGGAAGACCTCGGAGAGCTTCTTTTCTTCCTTGGACTGGACGGCCGCGCCAAAACCTATGCCCGACTTGACGGAGCGGTTCTGGATGACCTTTTCCAGGCCATCGAAAGCGCCACCGCAGATGAACAGGATGTTGGTCGTGTCGATCTGCAGGAAATCCTGATTGGGGTGCTTGCGGCCGCCTTGCGGAGGCACCGAAGCCATCGTGCCTTCGATCAGCTTGAGCAAAGCCTGCTGCACACCCTCACCCGACACGTCACGCGTGATGGACGGGTTGTCGGACTTGCGCGAGATCTTGTCGATTTCGTCGATGTAGACGATGCCGCGCTGGGCCTTCTCGACCTCGTAGTTGCAGTTCTGCAGCAGCTTCTGGATGATGTTTTCGACGTCTTCACCCACGTAACCGGCTTCGGTCAGGGTGGTGGCATCGGCAATCACGAAGGGCACGTTCAGCAAGCGGGCCAGCGTCTGGGCCAGCAGCGTCTTGCCGGAGCCGGTGGGCCCGATCAGCAGGATGTTGCTCTTGGCCAGTTCAATGTCGGGCTTCTTGTTCTCGCCCGTGCCCATGTGCTTGAGCCGCTTGTAGTGGTTGTACACCGCCACAGACAGCGTGCGTTTGGCCGTGTCCTGACCAATCACGTACTGGTCCAGGCTGGCCTTGATTTCACCGGGCGTAGGCAGATCACTGCGTGCAGGGCGTGATTGTTCAGCCTCTGCGGCGACCTCATCACGGATGATGTCGTTACACAGTTCAATGCACTCGTCGCAGATGAAGACCGACGGGCCGGCGATGAGCTTCTTCACCTCGTGCTGGCTCTTTCCGCAGAAGGAGCAGTACAAGATTTTTTCGCTGGAGGAGCCTTTTTTCTCGGGCATGGTGCAGGCCTGTCAAAGTGTCGGCAAGGGGGTTAAGGACATGATAAGACAAATGGCCCCACGTCAATCTCGGTGAACTGCCCCATCTTGGCGCGGCTTTTTAGCCACTTCGGGGTCAATCCGGGGACGCGCGGGGGCGCTTCTGTCAGATCACTGTCGCTTGTCCAGCACCTTGTCGATGAGTCCGTAAGTGGCGGCCTCATCGGCCGACATGTAGTAGTCGCGTTCGGTATCGTTCTGGATCTTCTCCAGGGGCTGGCCGGAACGCTCGGCCAGGATACGGTT
>NZ_JACRAH010000026.1 GCF_016234775.1 Aquabacterium sp.
CAGCCTTGGTCAGGGTGTGCTTGTCAGCCAGGTGCTGGATCAGATCGGTCTTGTTCATAAGTCGAAGTTCGAGTTGCACCCGCAATCGTCGGGCAAGCTATTGTGCAGTATTCATGGGGCTTGTGAAGTGTTCTGTCTCAAGGTGAGAGGGTGTGATGTTGGCCAGAAGTTCACGTTTGGCCGTGTTACGGGTACGGGTTTGGCCCGATCGCTCAACGCCAGCTGCCCATCAGAGGCACGTCAAAGAGTTGCTCGCAGGCAACGAATCTGCATGAGCGCAGCCAGCAGGGCTCGCCATGATCTGGCGCAATGAAGCCTGAGCCCTGTCATCCGGATGTCGCGCATCGGGCGTAGCATCGGCCCACCCCCATCCAGCAAGGCCGACATGTACCACGGTGAGCGATTGAACAGCGTGACCCATCTGCTCGGGCTGGCCCTGGCGGTGGTGGGCTCGGCCGTGCTGGTGGCACAAGCCGCTGAAGGCGGCGATGCCTTGCGGATCATTGGCGTGAGCGTGTTTGGCCTGACGATGATCGTGCTGTACGCGGCTTCGTCGCTCTATCACAGCGTGCGTGGCGCCAGCAAGGAGATGTGGGCCAAGGTCGATCACTGCGCCATTTACCTGCTGATCGCCGGCACCTACACGCCTTTCACCCTGGTGACGCTGCATGGTCCGCTGGGCTGGAGCATCCTGGCCTTCGAGTGGACGCTGGCACTGGTGGGCATCGGCAAGGAGTTGTGGTGGGGCCGCGAGACCGTGCCCTCGGTGCCGCTGTACGTGCTCATGGGCTGGTGCGGCATCGGTGCAGCCACGCCCTTGATGGATGGCCTGCACGACCAGGGCTGGATGTGGCTGCTGGCCGGTGGCCTGCTCTACACCGTGGGCATCGTGTTCTATGTGCTGGACAAGCGCCTCAAGCACGCCCACGGCATCTGGCATCTGTTCGTGCTGGGTGGCACGGCCAGCCACTTCTTCACGGTGTGGCGTTTTGTGGTGTGATGCCCGCCTCGCGGATGGTTTCATGCAGATGCACGGCCAACCAGAGCGCGCCTTGTGAGGCACTGAGCACGGTGTGGGGCGTGGCCGAGGGGATGAACACGTAATCGCCCGCCTGAAGCGCCAAGCGCTTACCGGCGATATCGAGCTCGGCTTCGCCCTGCAACAGCAGCACCCATTCGTCCTGCGCTTGCAGGTACTGCTGTGATTCAAGCTTGGACGAACTCACGATGCGCTCGATGACCAGGCCCTTGTGGCGCAGCAGCGTGTCAAAGCGCTCGCCCTCTTCGGGGGACGAATCGAAGGAGAAGATGTTGCCTGTTTGCATGGTTGGCTTGGCGTGAAGGCCGGGAATGCTTAAAAGGACAAACGCGCTTCCAGGGTCAGCATGCGGCCGCGGGCGTCGTAGTAGCGCTCGTCGTAACCGATCATTTGCCCTTTGTTCGGGCTGCCCTGGTTCAGCGACAACGGGGGCTTCGTGTTCAACAGGTTGATCACGCCCGCCGTCAACTGCCATGAGGCATCAACGCGCCAGCTTGTTTGCCAATCCCACAACAATTGGCCGGGCTGCTTGAGTCGCAGGCTCACCGGATCCCCCTCGGGCTGCCCATTGGCATCCAGGGGTTGAACACGAGCCGGCGCATCTTCAAAACCGGATTGATATCGCGCCGTCAGGCTGTGTGTCCAGCCCGCCCGGATCAAGCTGGTTCGCCAACTTGCACGCCACTTCAGACTGGGGCTGCCGTACAAGCCATCCCCAATATTGCTGAACCAGGGGCCGCCTGGATACAACTGGCTGTCCTCCCTCAGCAGCAGCGAAGTCCTCAATTGACTGTCGATCAAGCCAAACGACGTGCCGCGGCGAACTGTCGCGTCCAGATCAAGTCCCGCCGACATCAACTTGCTGAGGTTGTACGGGCTGCCCGACAAGGCCAATTGCGCGCCACCGTTGCCCGGTACTGTCGTCCACGTGCTGAGCGGCACCGCCAGCGGGTTGCCAAAAGCGACGTTCTCGTCCACGACGCCGATGCGGTCGTGAATGTGCACGGCCCAAAGGTCCAGGCCCACGCTGTGGCCCGCGATGGGCTCCACGCGCAAACCCAAGGTGGCTTGAATGGATTTTTCTGGCTGAAGCCGGCTGTTGCCGCCTGCAACCAGCGGCAAGGAAGCCGCCGCATCATTCAATGAACAGGGCTGCGCGCCCAGTTGCACAGCCAAGGTCTGCAGTGCAACGGTGCAGTCGTAGGATGTCGCGGTCACGCCGTCGGAACTGCCCGGCGCCGTCAACTGTTGCAGCGTCGGTGTGCGCAGCCCCGTTCCCAATGAGCCACGCCACATCCACTGTGGGGATGGCCGCCAACGAACATGGGTCTTGCCCGTCCAGGAGGAGCCCGCGCGTTCGTCATGGTCGCCCCGCACAGCGCCGCCCCAATCGACGGTAGGCGACACAGGCGCCAGCAACTCGGAGAACACGCCCCAGCTTAGACGAGACGCAGCAGAAGGAATCAACGCGACATAGCTGTTGGCACGCAAATCACCATCGCCTTGCGTTGCCAAAGTACCCGCAGCAGGGTCTGACAGCAGGCCCTGCGCAAACAGACTGGGGTGAAATGACAAGCGCTCCTGGCGAACGTTCGCACCCAGCGCCCATTTCAGTGGGCCGCCATCCAGCGGCAGCAGGTCCTTGGAGGCCACGCCCTGCCACTCCAGCAAGGTCGATCGACCAGAAAGCCAATTGCCGTCATACGCCTGACGACGCAATGCAGCCAGACCCGCAGATGTTTGCGCTCCAGGCAGCGCGAGCGGGTCGAACACCCCACCATCCATCAAACTTTGCGCGGCATTCTGGCCAATGGCACCAGAGATGTCACTGCGTTGCTGGCTCACCGAGTAAGCCACACCGTGCTGCCAATTCCAATCGCCAACCCGTCCGTCTTGACGCACGGCGAGATGTCCTAAAGAGGAGGTGTCCTCAAAGCCTCGCCGCCCCATGTCCACGAAACGATACAGCGCCCATGTATCCGTCAAACCAACCAAGGCGGGCATGGGTGCCAGATAGGATGTCACGAGGCTGCGCGTCCACAGCGCGTCCACCTGCAATCGATGCCCTCGCCCCATGTCGCGGGTATAACTGGCCATCAAACTGTCCTGCACCTGAGCAGGTATCAGATCCACGTCGGCGGCGTAGTTATAGAGGCAGGTGTCGCCATCGACGTACTGGCCCTCAGGGCAAGAACCGCGTCTGTTGAAGTAGTGCCCGTCGTACTCGGTTGCGGGCGCGGTGAACAGCATCGCGCCGGCGTCTGCCACAAATGCATAAGCCTGCCCGGCATGTGAGAAATTGAACGCAGCCTGGCGCGCGTAGTCTCGCTGCGTGGCACGCAAGGCTGATCGACGCATGGTCGACACAGCCAGGTTCAAGCTCTGCCCTTGCTCGTCCAGGCTGCCCACGCTCTTGAGCGCACTGGCGCGCCACTCCCTGCCGCCACCTTTAGGCAGCGTCCAGCCCACCGTGGCCTCGTTCGCCTCGCCATCGCGGCGCGTGATGATGTTGACCACGCCGCCCAATGCATCGGCGCCGTACAAGGCAGATGCGCCGTCTGTCAGTACCTCAATGCGATCGACCATGGCCAGCGGGATGGTGTTGATGTCCACACCAGGCAGCGCCCCGCTACTCAACTGCCCACCAAAGGGCGCCACGCGCTGCCCGTTCAGCAACACCAACGTGTAGGCATCCCCCAGGTCATGGATGGACACGCTGGCGTAGCCACGCGAATCATTGCCCACCACCGATGTTGTGGGCACCGCGCCCTGCATGGCAGGCAATTGCTGCAGCAACTCAGTGGTGGTACGCGCACCGGATCGGTCGATCTCGGCGCGCCGAATCACGGTCACCGGCAAGGCCGATTCGGCATCGATGCGGCGCAAGGCCGTACCCGTGATCTGCACGGCTGGCAGGCGGTCGGCTTCGCTGTCGGGGGTGGATCGCGATGGCGCAGTCTGGGCGAGCGCTGCGGTGGCCATCGAGGCGCACAACAGGGCAACGGCCCATGCCACCGCCTGGTGGGGGCAGGGTCGGTTCACGGGCGGGCTTTCTGGGCAAGGTCAAGCTGAGCTGCGAGTGTAGGCGCAGCTCAACCCGGCCCGCAGGCCGCCAGCCCTTCAGCTTAGGGGGGCGCTTCAGCCCTCGTCGAGCAGATCCCCCAGTTCGACCTGCCACCCCGCCAGCTCATCGCCCGTGATCTGCAACCACGCCAGCGCCGCTTCCGAATAAGTCTTCCAGTCGGCATCGGGCTCCAGCCCTTCGTGCTCACGCATCAGGTGGTCGGCAATGAGGCCGGCGGCCAGCAGGTTGTGGATGTCGCTGTCGATGCGGCTTTCGCCCAGGCTGCCCAGGTCGTGGTGCAGGCGGATCGAGGCGATCACCAGCGGGTGCATGCGCCAGGCGCGCGCCACCAGGGCGCCCACCACGGCGTGGTCGGTCTTGTGGTTGGCGTTTTCGGTGGCCACGAAAGAGCGGTCCTTGCGGGCCATGGCCTCCACGAGCGTGCCGGTGTAGCCCTTGCAGCTTTGCACCATCACGGCCATGCCGGCGTGGCAGAACAGGCCGAAGGTGTAGGCCACGTCGGGTGACATGCCCGGCAGCTTTTGCGCCAGGTAGGCCAAAGCCGTGGCACGCTTGCCAGCGCGCTCCCAGAAGCGCGCCAGGTGCGGGCTGTTGACCTTGATGGCCCGTTGCGCCAGAAAACCCGTCATCACCGCCGCAGTCTGGTCCAGGCCCAGGCGGTTCAAGGCCTGGCCGATGGTCTGCACCGGTTGGCCTGCGGCATACAGCGGGCTGTTGGCGGCCTTGAGCAAGGCCATGGACATGCCCACATCGCTGGTGGCGATCCGCGATACCTCGTTGAGATCGGGCTCGGCAGCGCTCAAGGCCGTTTGCAAGCGCGCCAGCAACTCCGGATAAGGCGGAAACACGATGCTTTGCATCGGCCCGCTATGGCGGAGCTGGTCCAGCACCTCGATGACGGAGGTGGCAAAGGCGCTGAGTTTGGCCTGGCTGTCTTTGGCCGGCGCGGCGGTGGCAGTGGCGGTATCGGTCATGCAGGGCGATAGAAGACAACACAAAGGTGAACCGTCATCTTCGTCTGCCAACGCCCGAACTGAACGCCACCGCCTCACCCCGCCGTGAGCTTCGGCACACTTTCATCCGCTCGATGGAGGCGAAGCGCCCCCACCCCGGATCAACCCAACATGCGGGCGATCAAGGCACCCCGGTATTGCTCCGCCAGGGGGATCCGCACATGCAGCGGACTGCCTGGCGCCACTTCGATGGGTTCGCCGTCCATATTGCGCATGGCTTCCAGTTTCACGATCTGGTTGCCGGCCGGGTGGATGACCTCGATGGTGTCGCCCACGGCAAACTTGTTCTTGACCTCGACTTCGGCCCAGCCGTCTTCGATGCCGCGCACTTCGGCCACGAACTTGCTGCGCTGGAACTCCGAGTGCCCGGTGATGTAGTTCTGATAGTCCTGCGCGGGGCGGCGCTCCAGGAAGCCTCCGGTATAGCCCCGATTGGCCATGCCTTCGAGTTGCAGCAACAGATCCGGGTTGAAGGGCTTGCCGGCCACGGCATCGTTGATGGCCTGGCGGTAGACCTGGGCCACGCGCGCCACGTAGTACAGCGACTTGGTGCGGCCTTCCACCTTGAGCGAATCCACCCCGATGGCCGCCAGACGGGCGACGTGCTCCACGGCGCGCAGGTCCTTGGAGTTCATGATGTAGGTGCCGTGCTCGTCTTCCATGACGGGCATCAGCTCGCCGGGGCGCTCGGATTCTTCCAGCAGGTAGACCTGATCGGCCGCCGGGTGGCGCTGTCCATCACCGCAGGATGAGAAAGCCCTGTTGGCCTCTTCCTGCTCCTTGCCGAAGTTGAAGTCGCCTTCCAGCTTGATGGGGATCACCTCGCCCGTGTCCGACATCTCGGAGCCCGTGTGGGTCTTGTAATCCCAGCGGCAGGCGTTGGTGCAGGTGCCCTGATTGGGGTCGCGGCGGTTGAAGTAGCCCGACAGCAGGCAGCGGCCCGAGTAGGCGATGCACAGCGCGCCGTGCACGAAGACTTCCAGCTCCATGTCCGGGCATTCCTGGCGGATCTTCTCGATCTCGTCCAGGCTCAGCTCGCGCGACAGGATGATGCGCTTGACACCGATCTTTTCCCAGAACTTGACGGTGGCGAAATTGGTGGTGTTGGCCTGCACGGACAGGTGCACCGCCACCTCGGGCCACTTCTCGCGCACCATCATGATCAGACCGGGGTCGGCCATGATGATGCCGTCGGGTTTCATGGCGACGACGGGTTCGATGTCACGCAGATAGGTGCGGACCTTGTCGTTGTGCGCCAGCAGGTTGCTGGTGACGTAGAACTTCTTGCCGCGCTGCTTGGCCTCGGTGATGCCTTGCTGCAGCTGCTCCAGCTTGAATTCGTTGTTGCGGGCGCGCAGGGAATAACGCGGCTGACCGGCGTAGACGGCATCGGCGCCAAAATCGTAGGCGGCGCGCATCTTGTCGAGCGAGCCGGCGGGCAGGAGCAGTTCGGGAGCAGGGCGTGTCATGGGGCGTATTTTCACGCATGAACCTGTGCGACGCCACCTCGGGCTCAAATGTCCCTCGCCATGGGCGCTTGCCCGCCCAACAGGGTGATCGCACCATGTGAAAGAAGGGGCACGCCACTGGCATACTCAAAAGAGGACATGCCCCGTCCGGCTGGCCATTTCAGGATATGAATCGCGCATGAGCACCCCCGTCGATCCCGGCTTCGCCGAAGTCTTGCAACTGATTGCCAGCGCGCGGCTGCGGGCGGTACAGGCCGTCAACACGGCACTGATCGATTTGTACTGGCAAGTGGGCGCCATCATCAGCCACAAGATCGAGACGGCTGAATGGGGTGAGGGTGTGGTCAATCAGCTGGCCGAGCACATCGCCAGCACCCATCCTGGGCTTCGGGGCTTCACCAGGCCCAACCTGTACCGCATGCGGCAGTTTTATGAGGCGTACCAAGGCCAGGACTTGGTCTCACCACTGGTGAGACAACTGCCCTGGACACACAACCTCATCATCCTGAGCCAGGCCAAACTACCCCAGGAGCGCGAGTTCTACCTGCGCCAGGCAGCCCAGGAAAAGTGGAGCAACCGAGAGTTGGAGCGGCAGTTCGAATCGGCCTTGTTCGAGCGCACCGTGCTGCAGCCAGCAAAAGTCTCACCAGTGGTGAAATACACCCACCCAGCACCTCAACATGCCTTCACAACAACAAGCCCGAACCGCGCCCATGCTCACTGACAACGCCACCGCCGCCCTGGATCAGCTAGAACCCAGCGCCGTCTGGGCTCACTTTGCCACGCTGTGCCGCATCCCGCGCCAGTCCAAGCAGGAGGACGCCCTGCGCGAGCATCTGCGCCAGTGGGCCGAAGGCCTGGGGCTGGGCACCCTGGTGGACACGGCCGGCAACCTGATCATCCGCAAACCCGCCACAGCGGGCCGAGAGGGCACGCCCGGCCTGGTGCTGCAAGGGCACCTGGACATGGTTTGCCAGAAAAACAGCGACAGCACCCACGATTTCAGCCGTGACCCGATCCGCCCCGTGCTGGAGGGTGGCTGGGTGAAAGCTGAAGGCACCACCCTGGGCGCCGACAACGGCATGGGCGTGGCCATGATCATGGCCTTGCTGGCCGACAAGACGGTCGCACACGGCCCGCTGGAAGCGCTGTTCACCGTGGACGAAGAAGCCGGCATGGGCGGTGCGCAGGGCCTGCAGCCCGGTTTGCTGCAAGGCAGGCTGATGCTCAACCTCGACACCGAAGAGTGGGGCGAGTTCTACCTGGGCTGCGCCGGCGGCATGGACGTGAACGTGCAACGCCCCGGCGTGGCGCAGCCCCTGCCCGCCGGCCACGAGGCCTGGCGCCTCAGCCTGACGGGCCTGCGCGGCGGGCACTCCGGCGTGAACATCCACGAAGAGCGCGGCAACGCCATCAAGCTGCTGGTTCGGATACTGGCCGATCTGAACGCCCGCCAGCCACTGCGCCTGGTGGCACTGCAAGGCGGCACCGCACGCAATGCCCTGCCGCGCGAGGCCTTTGCCGTGATCGCGCTGCCCGCTGGTCAAGCCGCAGCGCTGACGGAGGCCCTGGGCCGCTGGCAGGCCTTGCTGGCGCAGGAGCTGGAAGGCGTGGAGCAAGGCATCAAGCTGCAAGCCGAGGCCGCATCGGCCAGCCACATGCTGCACGAAGCCGAGCAAGCCATCTGGCTGCGCAGCCTGCATGCCGCCCCGCATGGTGTACGCCGCATGAGCCAGCGCGTGCCGGGCGTGGTTGAAACATCCAACAACCTGGGCATGGTCGACCTGGGCCCGCAAGGCGGCAGTTGCAACTTCATGGTGCGCTCGCTGCGTGACAGCGGCAGCCAGGCCCTGGCCGACGAGATCGTGAGCCTGTGGGCGCTGTCTGGCACCAGCGCCGAGCGATCCGGCACCTACCCGGGCTGGACGCCCAACCCCGATTCGCCTTTGCTGACCTTGTGCCAGCAGGTATACCAACGTGCGTTCCAGAGCGACTCCCGCGTGCAGGTGATCCACGCCGGCCTGGAGTGCGGCATCATCGCGGCCAAGTACCCGGGCATGGACATCGTCTCGTTCGGCCCCACGATCCGGGGCGCCCACGCTCCCGGCGAGCAGGTGGAAGTGGCCTCGGTGGGCCGCACCTGGCAACTGCTGCAGGCCATCGTCTCGGCCATCGGAGCCTGAGTGCCTGGTGATGGCCTCGCCTTGAACGCACCGCGCCGCCTCCTGTGCGCGCGATGTGATCGCCCGCAAAGCGCCTGCATCTGCACCTGGATCACACCCACCGCCAACGAAGCCCGCGTGCTGATCCTGCAGCATCCGCTGGAAGTGAAGCAGGCCAAAGGCAGCGCCAGGCTGTTGCAGCTCAGCCTGCAACACGCCGAACTGCAGGTGGGCGAGACCTTCGATCCAGACAATCTGCATAGCTGGCTGGCGGCAGACGAAACCCGCACATCGCACACGATCTTGCTCTACCCGGCCCACCCCGACTTGCCTGCCCCCACCGTCGACGTGAGCAAGGCGCATCCATCGCAGATCAAGCTGGTCGTGCTGGACGGCACCTGGCGCAAGAGCCTGAAGATGCTGCACCTCCATCCTGCACTCCAGGTGCTGCCGCGCATGGCCCTGAGCCCCGATGCGCCATCCCGCTACCTGATCCGCAAGGCCCACCGCCCGGATCAGCTGTCCACGCTGGAAGCCACCTGCATGGCACTGGCTGAGCTGGAACACGCACCAGATCGCTACACCCCATTACTCACGGCCTTCTCGTCATTTGTGAGCGATCGCTTGCACCACAGTCAACACGCATAACCACGCGAAATCAGAGGTCTTTCAGGCGCGCCCTTGCTGGCTCTGTTCTACTGGTTCGGCTGTACGTCGTATTGGTTGCCGTAAACGCCCACCTTGCCTCTGCAGCACCGAGGCGAAGGTGCCTGACACCTCGCGTCTTTCCGCCTTCGCCATGCCTGAACAGCTCACCTGGCGTGCCAGCCAGCTACCCGTGCAAGCTGACGTTGCGCGTGAGAACCAGAAAGTACAAGGCGCTCGCTTGCACATACGCAGCAGCCTGATCTGGCTGGTCGCTGCCTGCATGCTGCCAGGCATCTTGCTGAGTGCCTGGTTCATCGTCTCCGATTACCGGCAACACAAGGCGCAGGCCATCCAAAATGCCATCGCGATCGCACGCGCTGCCACGGCCAATCTGGACCGCGATCTGGCCGGCACATCTGCTGCGTTGCGCGTGCTGGCCACCTCCAGCGCGCTGAACAACGATGACCTGGCGACCTTCTACACCCAGGCGCTGAACGCGCTGCCCTACCAGGCGGTGTCCAACTACGTGTTGATCGATGAGGCCGGCCGTCAGTTGCTCAACACGCTCAAACCCTGGGGCAGCCCACTGCCAACGGTTGGCGGGCCTCCCCAGTTGGGACGCATCTTCGACACGGGCGAACCGGTGCTCACCGATGTGTTCATCGGCCCCGTGACCGGCAAACCCATCCTGGCACTCGGCGTGCCGGTCAAACGCGGCAAACAAACGGTGTACAGCCTCAATGCCGGCATCTTCCCGGAACGCATCGCCAAAGTACTGTTGTCCCAGAACCTGCCGAGCCACTGGATCAGCGCCGTGCTGGACAGCAAGGGCCACATCGTGGCACGCACGCACGAGATGGACCGCTTCGTCGGCAAGCCAGCCGTACCAGACCTGATCCGCA
The DNA here is from genome assembly GCF_016234775.1 of Aquabacterium sp. Taxonomy (GTDB): domain Bacteria; phylum Pseudomonadota; class Gammaproteobacteria; order Burkholderiales; family Burkholderiaceae_C; genus Aquabacterium. The sequence continues at coordinate 10,319 of NZ_JACRAH010000026.1, forward strand.
TGTCCAGGCAATCATCAGAAGGGGTGCTGGAAACCATCACACTGGAGGGCATCCCGGTGATCACGGCCTACAGCCGCTCCCGCGTATCGGACTGGTGCGTGGCCGTGGGCATCCCGCAGGCGCAGTTGACCGCCGAACTCAAGCGCTCGCTGATTACCCTGCTGATAGCCAGCATGCTGGTGTTCGCCTCGGCACTGTGGGTCGCGTGGCGCCTGGCGGTCACCCGCGTGATGCAGCCCGCCAACGAACTGCTCAAGCGCATGCAGGCCATCGCGCAAGGTCAGGAACCTGGCCCGGTTGATGTTCGCCATACCCCGCAAGAGTTCATCATGCTGGAGCACGGTTTCGCGGACATGAGCAAACGTCTTCGCGAACGCGAACAGGAACGCGACGCCAAACTGGCCGCCGAAGCCGCCAACCGAGCCAAAACGGCCTTCCTGTCGCGCATGAGCCATGAATTGCGTACGCCGCTCAATGCCGTGCTGGGCTTCACCCAGGTCCTGCAGCTCGACCACGGCGATCCCCTCACGGAACGCCAGCGCAACATGATCGGCCTGATCGACAGCGCAGGACAGCATTTGCTGAGCATGATCACCGACGTGCTGGATTTCTCTCGCATCGAGTCCGGGCAGTTGCGCATCGAGTTCGAACGGGTGGATGCCAGCAGCCTGGTCCAGGAGTGCCACCACATGATGGCCGCAGAGGCCAGCCAGGCCGGCCTGCAACTGATCGTCGCCGTCGACAGCCCGAGCGGCGCCGTGCGCGCTGACCGCACGCGCCTCAAGCAGGTCCTGCTCAACCTGTTGAGCAATGCGCTCAAATACACCCGTCCGGGCGGGCATGTCACGCTCAGCCTTCAGCGGCACGGGAGTCAGCTGCGATTTGCCGTGCAGGACACCGGGTTGGGCATGTCACCCGACCAGCTCACCCACCTGTTCGAACCCTTCAACCGACTGGGGCGACACCACAGTGACAAACCGGGCACCGGCATCGGCCTGGTCATCTGCAAGCAACTGCTGGCGCTGATGAGCAGCGAACTGCAGGTTCGAAGCGAACCCGATCAAGGCAGCACGTTCTGGTTTGACCTGCCCGAGACCCCTTGAACGACGCGCCCTGCTGTTGCATAGTCCCCCCAGCCAAGCCTGATTTGGTGAAGGGCGCTATTCCGCTTGAATGACCCTTTCGCTATCCTGTGTATCCCGATGCGGTGCCTGAGCCTTTCTGGTGGCTGCATACCCGCGCGTTGACGGCCGTCAGGCCAGGGAGGCTGCATGCGTCTTTCTCAGCGTCAAACGTATCAGCATGGCACCAGGGTGGACGCCTTGAGCGACATACGGCATGAACGTGTAGATCTGTCGGCGCTGATGAGTGCCATCCCTGACCTTGTCTGGGTGAAGGATCTGGATGGCGTCTATCTCGCCTGCAACCCCGAGTTCGAAAAGTTCTTCGGCGCCCGGGAAGCGGACATCATCGGCAAGCGGGACCATGATTTTGTCGGGCTAGAACAAGCTGAGTACTTCCGCCAGAGTGATCTGGCCGCCATGGCAACCGGGCGCTCGCACACATCGGAATCGCTGATCACCTATGCCAGCGATGGGCGCCAGGTGCTGGTGCAATCGGTCAAGACGCCACTGTTCGACGCGCACGGCCTCCTCTACGCTGTCGCCGGCGTATCCCGTGACATCACAGCCCTGCGACAGACTCAACAGGAACTCAAGAAGGTCAACCGAGCCTCTCGCCTGCTGGCTGAAACCAGCAGCATGCTGATTCACGCCGCCACAGAAGACGACCTCTTGCATCAGGTGTGCGAGCTCGCTGTCAAAGAGGCTGGCTACCTGATGGCATGGATTGGAGAAGGCCGCCACGATGAGATTCGTACCGTCCATCCGATTGCCTGGGCTGGTGGTGCATCCGACTATCTGGGTGGATTGCGCTTTTCATGGGGCAACGACGAACGTGGCCATGGCCCCTGCGGCACCGCCATCCGCACGATGCAGCCCGTGTGCAACCAGAACTTCCTGACCAACCCGGCCATGGCCCCCTGGCGTGATGCGGCGCTTCGGCATGGCTTTCAATCGTCCGCCGGACTGCCCTTCAAGCTGGACGACAACAAAATCGGCGTGCTCTCGCTCTACGCGGCGGAGCCTGATGCCTTTCAGGCTGACGAAATCGACCTGTTGACCCGGATGGTTGGGACGCTGAGCTATGGTCTCAATGCCACCCGCGCTCGGCACAGCCGGGACCAGGCGCTGACGGCGCTCAAAGAAAGCGAGTTCATGTTTCGATCCCAGTTCGATCTGGGCAACATCGGCATCAACATCACCACGCCGGACAAACGCTGGGTGCGCTACAACCGCCGCTATTGCGAGATGCTGGGGTACACCGAAGACGAACTTCGGCAGATGAAGTGGGAGCACCTCGTCCACCCGGAAGACCGGGCCGCGGCCCTGGCAAGCTACCAGCGGCTCCTCAACGGTGAGGTTGATCACTACCAGATGGACCAGCGCGCCGTGCGCAAGGACGGACGCATCATCGATCTGACCGTCTCGGTGGCCAGCTACCGTGCGGACGGACAGACCCAACTGGTCATCGCCTCGCTGCTGGATGTGACCGACAAGCTGCAGACCCAGCGCGAGTTGCAGCAGTATCGACAGGAGCTCGAACAGTTAGTGTGCCAGCGTACGCGGGAGCTGGAACAGGCCCGCAACGAGGCCGTCAAGGCCAACCAGGCCAAAAGCACCTTCCTGGCCAACATGAGCCACGAGATACGCACCCCGATGAACGCCATCATCGGCTTGCTCGCGCTGCTCAAGCGAGACGTCACCGAGCCTGTTCACGCGCAGAGGCTGGAGCAAGCCGACGCTGCATCTGCCCACCTGCTGCAGATCATCAACGACATCCTGGACATCTCCAAGATCGAAGCGGGGCGCCTGACCCTGGCAGAACGCGACTTCGACTTGCGCGATGTCGTCGCCCATGTATTCGACATGGTGCGCGTGCGCGCCACACAAGCCAAAGTGGACTTGGTACAAGACCTCGACCCCTCCCTGCCCAAGTACCTGCATGGCGACGACATGCGCCTGCAGCAAATCTTGTTGAACTTTGCGAGCAACGCCGTCAAATTCACCGAAAGAGGCAGGGTGTCACTGTCGGTCAAACTGGTGAAACCGACCGAACACGATCGCAGTGACCAGACGTGGTTGAAGTTGTCACTGGAGGACACCGGCATTGGCATTGCCCCCGACAAGCTCGATGACCTGTTCAAGGCCTTTGAACAAGTCGACCGCTCTTTGACCAGGCGCTATGGCGGCACCGGCCTGGGTCTGGCCATCAGCAAGAGGCTGGCCGAGCTCATGGGCGGGCGCATTGGCGTGCGCAGCCAGCCCGGGTTGGGCAGCAGCTTCTGGGTCGAACTGCCCTTCTCGCCAGCCCGACAAAGCCCCGGTGACCCCGAAGCGCGCGCGCGGGCCCTGCAACCCTTGCGCCTGGATCAACTCAAAGGCCTGCGCGTGCTGCTGGCAGAAGACAACGCCATCAACCGGCTGGTGACCATCGAGGGGCTGGCCGGCTCGGGCATCGAGTTCGACGTGGCCCTCAATGGCGAAGAAGCTGTGCTCAAGGCCAGCCGCCATCAGTACGACCTCATCCTCATGGACGTACAGATGCCCCTGATGAACGGGCTGGAAGCCACGCAGTTGATACGCCAGCTAGCCGGATACGGCGGCACGCCCATCCTGGCCATGACGGCCAACGCGTTCGAGGAAGACCGCCGTGAGTGCCTCGCGGCGGGCATGACAGATCACATCAGCAAGCCCATCTCTCCACATTTGCTGCAAGAGCGCATCGCCCACTGGGCGGGCATGTGTCCCGGCGACAGGCCGCGCGACAGCTGAGGTCTAAACTGAGAAAAGGATCACTCCGAACCGCTCCATGATTCCCAATAGCTGGCACACCTACGATCAATACGGCTACGCCCTGGTGGCGATAGTGGGCACCTTCGCCGCGGTGGCCATCATCCAATGGGCGATTCAGCATTCACGCTGGGCGGAGTGGGCCCGCACGCTGCACGGTGTGGCGCCGCCGTTCATCAACATCATCGGTGTGCTGTTCGGCCTGACCTTGGCTTTCCTTGCCAATGACACCTGGAGCGCCCACGATCGAGCGATGCAGGCGGTCTACAAGGAAGCGGATGCCCTCCAGAGCATCCATACGCTGTCCAACAAGCTGCCCTACACCTTGCAGACCCAGACGCGTGATGCCCTGCTGTCCTATGCCCGTGCCATCGCAGAGGAATGGCCTCAACTGGCCAGACGCCACCAGAGCCGAGAAGTGCGCCAGCGAGCCGACACGCTGATGAGCCTTTTGTCCAGTGATGAAATGGCCAAGGCTGCAGGCAGCAATGTGCAGTCATTGATGCTGCACAAGGCCAGCGAGCTGCGTGACGAGCGCAACCAGCGCGTCGGCCTGAGCCAGACGCACGTCAACCCGCTCAAGTGGCTGGGCATGGCCTTCCTGGGGCTGTTGACGCTGATGTCCGTCGCGGTGGTGCATGTGGACAACCCACGCGCGGCCTTCGTGGCCATCATGCTGTTTGCGCTGGCGGCCGCCCCCACGGCTGCCATCGTGCTGATCCAGGGCAACCCGTTTCAGGAACCCACGGCCGTGACAGCGGCACCGATCGAACGCGTCATCCTCGACATCACGCCCCACTGAAGCTCGCTGCGAGCCACGATCAGTAATGCGGCGGCAACTCGTCGCGCAAACTGCGGAAGCTTCCCTGGCTGGTATCGGTGGACTGCTGGCGCAACTGCAACACCTCGCGGATCAGCATGTCGATCTGCTGCTGTTGGCGCACGATCAGCTGATTGAGATCCTCCACCAGATCTTCGGTGAAGCTGGCCTTGATCTCCAGATCGGTCAGGCGCTTGTCGATGAGGTCGCTTTGTTCCATGCTGCTATTGGACATGATATTCACGCACCCCAGGCAGCCTCGGCAAACGCCTGAATGAAACGCGACAGCAAGTCGGAGGGCAGGGCATCGATGCCCGCCGCCCGTGCCCGGCCATTGCCGCCAAAGGTCTGGCACACGGCTTCAGCGCCCGACGGCCTGTTCAAAGGCGCCCTTACGCTGACCGAGTAGCTGCCGTCGGCCTGCTGGCGCAGCACGGCATGGGCCCGATCCGGCTGTGCGTTGGCCAGTTCGTTGGCGAGCACACCCATCACGCGCCGGGCCCAGGGCGCATCGGGCAGGCACAGCACCTGCGCGCCAGGCCCCTGCCACAGAGGCTGAAGCGATGCCGCCTGCTGCAGGTCGGCCTGGCGCTGCGCGTCCAACTCGTCGATGATCGGCTCGGCTGCCAGCATGTCCAGGGGATCGCGGTAAGCCTGCATGCAGCGGTACAGGTGCTGCGGGGCCAGCAGCACGTCCAGTTCAGAGTCACCGTAGGCGTTGTAGTTGATGGCTTCACCCATGCGCTGGAGCGCCGCACGCGCCGGCGCATCGAAGCCGGAGGCCTTGGCCAGCGCATCGGCCACCTGCGCGAGGTTGTCGCCATAGGCGCCCACCAGCGCCCAGGCGCGGCTGGCGCCATGGATCAGGCGATCCACCAGCAAGCTGGTGCACACATCACGCCCCAGGTCCACATGGGCAAGCAACAAGGGGTGCTGAGGGACCTCGCCCGTGGCGTGGTGATCGACATAGCGAATGCGCACGCCTCGCGCCAACAGCGCATGCAGGGCGGCCTGGTTGCGCTGCATGGACAGGTCAAACACATTCACCTCGTCGCCCGCGCGCGCCTGGACGCGGCTCAGCAAGGTGATCTCGCGCTTGAGGCCGGTGATCAGGGTGGCCTCGGCCGGCTCGAACCAGCGCCATTGCACCGTGGCACACAAGCCATCGGCATCGCCATTGCAGACATCGAAGCGCTGCATGATCAGACTGCCTTTCCTGGCGGTGCCATGTTCAGCCAGCGACGCGTCAGATCGGCGGCCGACCAGGTCTGGCGGGCATCCACATCCAGCGCTTCGGGGCCTTCTTCAGGCAGCAAGGCATCCCCGCCATGGGCCTGCCTGGCCAGCACCGCCAGATCGGCTTCGGAAGGGTCTCCACCTTTGGCCTGCCGGTGCTGGATGCGCTCCTGCAAGACGGGCAAAGGGGCGTGGCAATGCAGGATGGCGAACGGCACGGCGCGGTCACGCGCCAGTTGCCTGAAATGGGCGCGCTCTGACGCATCGAGAAAAGTCGCATCCACGATGACGGGGTAGCCGCACGACAGGGCCAGTGCGGCCAGTTCGTGCAATCGCGCGTAGGTCGCTTGCGTAGAAGCACGGTCGTACTGCCCCGTGCCCAGCAGTTGCCTGCGGATCACATCGGAGCGCAGACGCACGGCACCCGCGGCCATCAACATCGGCGCAGACACATGACTCTTGCCCGAGCCGGACAGCCCATGCGTGATCAACAGCGCAGGCCGCGTGGGCTCGATCAGCTGCAAAGCCAACGCGAGGTAATCCGGCCCTTCGGCCGCAGGTGCCCGATCCTGATCCGCTTGCTGATCCTGGCGCAGTCGGGCCACCAGTGCCCTCACCAGCGCCCGGTAGACCAGGTAATAGCGCAGGACGGGCAAGCCGGCATGGTCACCACGGGCATCCAGATACGCGTTGATGAAGCGCCAGGCCAGGTCGGCGCGCGCATGCGCCATCAGGTCCATGGCCAGAAAGGCGATGTCGCTGAGCCCGTCTATCCAGCGCAGGGCAGGGTCGAACTCGATGCAGTCAAAAGCCGTGACCTCGTCACCCAGCACCACGGCATTGGCCAGATGCAGGTCGCCATGGCCCTCGCCGACACGGCCTTGTTCCTTGCGCTGCTGCCACAGCGGCTGCAAGCGGCGCGCCTCATCCTGCAACCACGGCTGCAGCCGGGCGCAGGCATCCTGGCAGCCATGCTCGGCCAGGCCCGTCAGCAGCACGTCCACCGGCTGGGTGATGCCCTGCGGGCTGCCCCAGTCGGTATCAGGCCCTGCGACGGCGGCCTGCGCATGAAACGCCGCCAGGCGCCGGGCCAGTTTATCCAGATGCACGGCCTGCAGGGTGTCGGCGGTCAGGTGCTCGCTGAGCAGGGCGCCAGGTGCGAACTGCTTCATTTGCAGAACGTACTCGAAGGGCTGGCCTGTGCCGTTCAGAACCGGTGCGGCGGCAGAGCCGGTGAGCGCGTGCACGCCGAGGTAGATGTCTGGCGCCAAACGGCGGTTGAGCTGCAACTCGACCTCGCACAGGTGCTGGCGCGTGCGCAGCTCACTGAAGTCCAGAAACGACAAATGCACGGGCTTCTTGATCTTCCAGGCACATTGCCCGTCCAGCAGCACCCAGGAGATGTGCGTCTCGACCAGTTGCGCGTGCCACTGTTGTTGCAGGGTGCGAACCAGTTCGAGCGACATGGCGGTATCTCCCTTGCTCACGCCACTGGCTTGCGCCACACACTGGCCAGCCAGGGTTGTTGATCACGCGGCAAGCCTTCGGGCCGGTAGTAGTGCGTCAACTCGACAAAACCGGCGCCGATCATGAAGGCGCGCCAGCCTGCCAGCTCGTGGTACGCGCCATATCGCCCGGCCTGCCAGCCTTCCTCACCTTGCCCGCGGGGGTTGGAGCTGAACAATACACCGCCCGGCCTCAGCGCCGCATGCAAGTGGGTGAGCACCTGCGGCAAGGCCTGGCTGGGTACGTGGAACAAGGATGCATTGGCAAAAATGCCGTCGAAGCGGGCCGCAGGCAGGTCCAGCGCCAGAAAGCTCTGCTCCAGCACCTCGCAACCACTGTGTTCGCGGGCCATGGCGGCGAAGCTGGGCGTGCCTTCCAGGCCCGTGGCACGGTGCCCGAGCAGGGTAAAGGTTTTCAGATCTCGACCGGGGCCGCAGCCAAGGTCCAGGATCTCGAACGGAGCCATGCCCTGAATGTGGCTCAGCAGGGCGCGGATGTTCTGACTGACATCGTGGTCACGCGTGCCCTGCCAGAACTGCGCCGCTCTCGCTTCGTAGTACGCGATGGTGTCTGACTCGATGCGCTGCAGGATGTCCGGTGTGAGGTCCATCCCTTCATGGTGACACAGGATGGGGGGATGACCTACGAAACCCATCGCCTGCCCAGGCAACCATGAAATTCCGGACAAAACAGGGCTTGCCGAAAAACCCGTTGACGACACACTACGCCGAGCGGTACTCCTTCACGCTCACGCCCGTTTTATCGCGTCAGCCCCTGTGCCCAGGGGGCCGGCTTCGCCCCACAAGACCCCTCGTATCTGGGACCATGTCTCAAGCCAGCTCAAACCTGACTGACATGTGGATACCTGACTCGATTTACAAAAAACTGCCCGCGCTCTACGCCGCAGCTGGCGTAGCGCTCCTGCCTGCATTCGGCATCACCGGCCCCAGCGTGCTCAGTGCCGCCATGCTGGTCACGGCTGGCGTGCTCACCGCCTTGTGGCGTTACAAGCATCGCCAAGCCACCGAAGCCGACTCCACCCTGACCCACAAAGATGAATGGGCCCAGCGGCGCGAGCGTCGGCTGGAAGCAGCGCGCATGCGTGGGCATTGAATCAGCACGCGACAGCACCAGGCAGCCTGGTACGCCCTGCCACCATCCTCTTTAAGGGGGTTGGTATCCCCACACGCCCAGGCGTGACCCCGCCGTATAGTTTCGCGATCGCTGGATGCCCATCATCCAGCCGCCAAACAGGGGAAAAGCGCCATGCGCTCGTCATCAAACAAGCAGGATCGTCATCAAACCGGCCGTCTGTCCATGCTGGCAGGGCTGGCCATGGCCGTGGCCTCGGTGGCCGTCATCGGACACGCTCTGGCCGTGACGGTGCAGACCATGTCGCCCCAGGGCGAGGTGGCCAAGGTGCGCCAGGCCCGTGTCACTTTCTCGGATTCGATGGTGAAGTTCGGCGACCCGCGCCTGCCTTCGCCGTTCGATGTCAGCTGCCAGAACGACAAGCCCGTCACCGGTACCGGCCGATGGGTGGATGACAAGACCTGGGTCTACGACTTCACGCAGGATGTGCCCGCCGGCACCCGCTGCGGCATCAAGCTCAGCCAAGGCGTCAAGGCCTTGAGCGGCGAAGCCGTCACGGGCGACACGCGCTTTGCCTTCAGCACGGGCGGCCCCGCGGTGGTGCGCGCCTACCCCTCGCCCGGCGAATACAACAAGATCGAAGAAGAGCAGGCCTTTGCCCTGTTGCTCAACGGTGCGGCGACCCAGGCCAGCATCGAAAAACACGCCTATTGCGAAGTCAGCGGCGTGTCTGAACGGCTACCCGTGGCCGTCATCACGGGCCCCGTCCGCAACGACATCCTCAAGGCCGTGAGCCTGCTGCCCCAGCAGGAACGCGCCGTGGTGCTGCGCTGCGCCCGCCCCTTGCCGCCTGATGCCAATGTGAACCTGGTGTGGGCACGCGGCATTGCCACGCCGTCCGGTGTGCCCAACTCGGCAGACCGCAAGCTGGACTACAAGGTGCGCCCGCCGTTCACGGCCAGCTTCACCTGCGAACGCGTCAACTCGCGATCCGACTGCCTGCCCATCCGCCCGATGCGCATCGAGTTCTCGTCGCCGGTGCCGCGCAAGCTGGCCGAGCGCATCGTGCTCAAGTCGTCCGATGGCGAGCACAAGCCCCTGGTGGAGCAGAACCGGGGCGAGACCGAAGAGCGCCTGGTGGGCGTGGAAAGCGGCGGCATCCGCAAGTGGTTCCACTTCTTCACGCGCAACAAAGGCGAGGTCAAGATCGACCCGTCCGAGAGCGCCGTGAGCGCGGTGGAATTCAAGCCCGACTTCCCGCCCACGGCAGCCGTCAGCATCGAGATCCCGGCTGATCTGAAGGATGACTCGGGCCGCGGCCTGAGCAACGCCAGCGCCTTCCCGATCAAGACGAAGACGGCCGACTCCCCGCCGCTTGCGAAGTTCCCGCGCGCCACCTTCGGCATCCTGGAGCTCAACGCCGAGCCCACGCTGCCTGTGACGGTGCGCCATGTGGAAGGCGATCTGGCTGTGAAGGGCTTGCAGGCGGGTGCCGATGTGGCCAAGGCAGATCAAGCCAAGCCCGCGCACGGTACAGCGCCCTCTGGCAAAGTCAAGAAGGCCAGCGCCGTGCGCGACCTGACCGTGGTGGATGACGCCGCCATCATCGACTGGCTGGCCATGGTCAAGCGATATGACGAAACCAACCGACGCCGTGAAGAGGTGGAGTCAGAGCTGGGTATCAAGCTGCCGCCACCGCCTGTCAAGGCCAAGCAGAAGAGGCAGCGCAAGGCGAACCGCTATGGTCAAAGCGATGAACAAGGTGAATACGACGATAACGAAGAGCAACGCGACTACAGCCCCGAAGCCCAGGGCCTGGTGCAGACGCGCACCGTCAGCCTGCTCAACAAAGAAAAAGCCGCCAAACGCCTGAGCCTGCCCAGCCAGGCCAGGACCGACCCACATCCCTTCGAGGTGATCGGCATCCCCATGCCGCAGCCTGGCTTCCATGTGGTTGAGATCGAATCGCCCCGACTGGGCAAGACCTTGCTGGACCGCGATGCCCCCATGTTCGTGCGCACCAGCGTGCTGGTCACCAATATGGGCGTGCACTTCAAGTGGGGCGCGGTCAACTCCGGTGTGTGGGTGACCACGCTGGACAAGGGCAAGCCCGTGCCTGAGGCACAGGTGCAGATCTCGGATTGCCAGGGCCAGGTCGTGTGGAAGGGCCACACCGACAAGAACGGCTTTGCCATCGTCAAGCAGGAGCTACCCACACCGCGCTGGGGCTACTGCCAGGGCTACGAGACAGGCCGTGAAGAGGGCTACTTCATCAGCGCCCGCAAGATCGACGACAAAGGCCGCGCCGACATGTCCTTCGTGTGGTCTACCTGGAACGATGGTATCGAGTCCTGGCGCTTCCACGTGAATAACGTGGGCCATGACACGCAAGAGCCGCAACGCTTTCACACCGTGTTCGACCGCACCTTGCTGCGCGCCGGCCAGACCGTGTCCATGCAGCACCATGCCCGCGCCGAGCAGCTCACCGGCATGCGCCTGCTGCAGGGCAGCGAACTGCCCGACGAAGTACGCATCGTGCACGAAGGCTCGGGCCAGGAGTTCAAGTTCCCGCTGAGCTGGCGTGATCAACGCCATGCGGACACCAGCTTCAAGATCCCGGAAGACGCCAAGCTGGGCACCTACAGCGTCTCACTGCGTCGGCCCGGTGGGCATCGCGGCCATGTGAGCACGGGCTCCTTCCGCGTCGAAGAATTCCGTCTGCCCGTGATGACAGGGCGCCTCATCGGCCCCAAGGCCGCGCTCATCCAGCCCAAGGAAGTGCCCATCGGCCTGCAGATCAACTACGGCAATGGCGGCGGCGCGGCGGGCTTGCCCGTGCGTGTGTCTGCCCAGTTGGGTGAGGCCGACATCAACACCGCCTTGCGCACCAAGCGCTTCCCCGGCTTCAGCTTCCAGCCACCACGCGCCCCGAGTGACCCGAATGCACGCGGCTTCTTCTCGGAAAACTATGTGGACGAGGACGACAACGAGACCTCGCAACACACGCGCGACGATCGATCCAAACTGGTGGCCGACAAACTGGCCGCCACCCTGGATGCCAAGGGTGCGGGCAACGTGACACTGAGCAAGCTGCCCGAGGTGGCCACACCGCGCCAGTTGCTGGTGCAGGCCACGTATGCCGACCCGAACGGCGAAGTGCAGACACTGAGCCAGACGCTGTCTGTGTGGCCCTCGGCCATCGTGCTGGGCCTGCGCACGGATTCGTGGGTGTCGGTCAAACAGAAGGTGGCCACGCAGGTGATGGCGCTGGACACCAACGGCAACCCTCAGGCCAATGTGAGCGTGAAGGTCAAGGCCGTGGTGCACCGCACCAGCTCCACGCGCAAACGCCTGGTGGGCGGCTTCTACGCCTACGACAACCAGAACGCCGATGAAGAACTGGGCGAGGTCTGCAGCGGCACCAGCGATGCACGCGGCCTGGTGCTGTGCGAAGCCGAGATGAGCACCACGGGCGAGGTCGAGCTGATCGCCGAAGCCAAGGACAGCGGTGGCCACCTGGCCCGCTCCGCCGCCTCGGTGTGGGTGACACGCCAGGGTGAAGTCTGGTTCGGTGGCGACAACCAGGACCGCATGGATGTGATCCCCGAGCGCCGCAACTACGAAGCCGGCCAGGTCGCCAGGTTCCAGGTGCGCAGCCCCTTCCGCCATGCCACAGCCCTGGTGGCCATCGAGCGCAACGGCATCATCGAGACCATGACGGTCGAGCTCAACGGCAAGGACCCGACCATCGAGGTGCCTGTTAAAGCCGAATGGGCACCCAACGTCTACGTGTCCGTATTGGCCGTGCGAGGCCGCATCCGCGAAGTGCCTTGGTATTCCTTCTTCACCTGGGGCTGGCGCGCGCCCACCGAGTGGTGGCACGCCTACCGCACCGAGGGCCAGCAGTACCAGGAGCCCACGGCCATGGTCGACTTGTCGAAGCCTGCTTTCAAGTACGGCATCGCCGAGATCGAAGTGGGCATGGGCCCGCACACCCTCAAGGTGGAGGTGCAACCCGACAAGACCAGCTACCCCATCCGCGCCAACAGCCAGGTGCGCGTGAAGGTCAGCCTGCCCGATGGCACACCTGTGCCCGCCGGCACCGAAGTGACGCTGGCAGCGGTGGACGAGGCCTTGCTCGAACTCAAGCCCAATGACAGTTGGGACCTGCTCAACGCCATGATCAAGCAGCGAGGCTATGGCGTGGAAACCGCCACCGCACAGATGCAGATCATCGGCAAGCGGCACTATGGCAAGAAGGCCGCGCCAGCAGGTGGCGGCGGGGGCGACTTCCCGGCCCGCGAACTGTTCGACACCTTGCTGCTGTGGAACCCCCGCGTGGTACTCGATGCCAAGGGCGAAGCCGTGGTCAAGGTGCCCTTGAACGACTCACTCACCAGCTTCCGCATCGTCGTGGTGGCCGATGCCATCAAGGGAGACAAGGCCGCACTGTTCGGCACCGGCCACGCCAGCATCCGCGCCACGCAGGATCTGCAGATCCTCTCCGGCGTGCCACCGCTGGTGCGCGAGGGTGACCAGTACACCGCCATGTTCACGCTGCGCAATACCACGCCCAAGCCGATGGACGTGGTACTGAATGGCCAGGCCGGCAACGCCCTGCCAGAGCAGCGCGTGCACATCGAGCCCAATGCCGCCGCCGAGGTCAGCTGGGACGTGACCGTGCCCTTCAACATCCCGCAGGTGGAATGGCAGGTGAGCGCCCAGGGTGGTGGCGCACAAGACCGCATGAAGTTCACGCAGAAGGTGGTTGAGGCCGTGCCTGTGACGGTACAGCAGGCCACGCTGATGCAGCTGGACAAGCCCATCAGCATCCCGATTGCACCACCGGTCAAGGCCTTGCCCGATGGCAAGGGCGCCCTGCGCGGCGGCATCGAAGTGGGCTTCAAGCCGAAGCTGGCCGATGGCCTGCCGGGTGTGCGCGACTTTTTCAGCCGCTATCCCTGGTCTTGCCTGGAACAGAAGGCCTCGATCGCCATCGGCCTGCGTGACACGGGCTACTGGCAAGCCATCGCCGGCCAGATCCCGCTGTACCTGGACGAAGACGGCATGGCCAACTACTTCCCGCCGGCTGCGGGCTGGCACAACACGGGCAGCGACTCTCTCACGGCCTACCTGCTGTCCGTCACCGATGAAGCCAGCAAGCTGGGTTATGACTTCCACATCCCGCCCGAGACGCGCGACAAGATGGAGCGCGGCCTGATCGCCTTTGTGGAAGGGCGCATCAAGCGCGACTTCTGGATGCCGGCCTTCCTCAAGAACGGTGATCTGGATGTGCGCAAGCTGGCGGCACTGGAAGCGCTCAGCCGCACCGGCCGCGTGCAGCCCCGCATGCTGGGCTCGATCCAGATCCTGCCCAACCAGTGGCCTACGGGTGCCGTGATCGACTGGCTGATGGTGCTGGAGCGCGTGAAGGACATCCCCGATCGCGACAAGCGCCTCAACGAGGCCGAGCAGGTGCTGCGTGCTCGCTTGAATGTGCAGGGCACGCGCCTGGGCTTCTCGACCGAACGCGATGACAGCTGGTGGTGGCTGATGAGCAATGGCGACGTCAACAGCGTGCGCATGATCCTGGGCGCGCTGGACAAACCCGCCTGGACCAGCGACATGCCCCGCCTGGTGACCGGCACGCTGCAACGCCAGCAGTTCGGGCGCTGGTCCACCACGGTGGCCAATGCCTGGGGCTCGGTGGCCATCGAGGCCTTCTCTCGCAAATTCGAGAAGGACCCGGTCAGCGGCACGTCGCGTGTGGGCTTCGAGCCTGGTGGCAATGCACAGGCGTTGAACTGGGCCACACAAAGCACGGGGGCTACGCTGGCCCTGGGCTGGCCCACGGGCTTTGCCGTGGGTGGCAACAAGGCCTCGACCGCCGTGAAGGTCACGCATGAAGGCACGGGCAAGCCCTGGGTCACCTTCACCAGCAAGGCGGCCGTGCCGGTGGTCACGGCGTTCAGCTCGGGATACCGCATCACCAAGACCATCACGCCGGTGGAGCAGAAGGTCAAGGGCCAGTACAGCCGCGGTGACGTGCTGCGCGTGCACCTCGACATCGACGTACAAGCCGATGCCACCTGGGTCGTGCTCAACGACCCGGTGCCCGGCGGCGCCACCATCCTGGGCAGCGGCCTGGGCCGTGACAGCCAGATGGACACCAACTCGGAGAAGGAAGACGACCGCGGCTGGCTGGCCTACAAGGAGCGCAGCTTCGAGGCCTACCGCGTGTACTACCGCTACCTGCCCAAGGGCTCGTTCAACATCGAGTACACGGTGCGCCTGAACAACCCGGGCAGCTTCGGCTTGCCGCAAACGCGCATGGAAGCGATGTATTCGCCCGAGATGTACGGCGAATCGCCCAATGCGGCGGTGGTGGTCAAGCCTTGATCGGCCTGCGATGGTTTCGATGAAGGCCGTTCGCCCATGAGCCTCAAGCGGTACAGCAGGCTCATGCCCGTCAGCGTCGCCATGGCGCTGACGGGCGCAAGCACGGCTGTCCACGCCCTGCCCAGCTTCGACCAAGTCAAGACCAGCTATCGCTCGTCAGACACGCTCCTGCTTGATCGACAGGGCCAGCCCTTGCAAGCCGTGCGCACCGACAAGACCGCCCTGCGCGGCGAATGGGCCACGCTGCCCCAGGTGTCGCCCGCCCTGCGCACCGCCTTGCTGCTGTCGGAAGACAAACGCTTTTACGAACACACCGGTGTGGACTGGCAGGCCGTGGGTGCGGCCGCCTGGGGCAATCTGTGGAACAGCCGCACGCGCGGCGCCTCCACGGTGACCATGCAGCTCGCCGGCCTGATGGACCAGGACCTGGCCATGCCACAAGGCGGCCAGCAAAGCCGCTCCGTGGTGGCCAAGATCGGGCAAGCCTCCACCGCATGGCGGCTGGAGCGCAGCTGGCGCAAGGATCAGATCCTGGAGGCCTACCTCAACCTCGTGGGCTTCAGAGGCGAAGTGGTCGGCATCTCGGCCTTGTCGGCCCGCCTCTTCCACAAATACCCCAGCGGGCTGGATGCCGAAGAGGCGGCGATCACCGCGGCGCTGATCCGCTCGCCCAACGCGCCCGCGGCGCGCGTGGCCGATCGCGCTTGCGGCGTGCTGCAGGAACAAGGCCTCAAACCCGATTGCAAGACCCTGGCCACTTACACGGCACAGGTGCTGGCCAGCAAGCGCAACGAGCGCCTCAATGCAGACGATCAACTGGCACCGCATCTGGGCCAACGCCTGCTCGCAGTCTGGCCAGCCAGGACGCCGCGCCCCGCCAGCATCACCACCACGCTGGATGCCCGCCTGCAGCGCTTTGCCCGCAACACCTTGCGCCAGCACCTGCGTGAACTGCGTGATCGCCATGTCGAAGACGGCGCCGTGATCGCCCTGGACAACGCCACCGGCGAGGTGCTGGCCTGGGTAGGGTCGAGCGGCGAGCTGTCACAAGCGGCGGATGTGGATGGCGTGATGGCCCTGCGCCAGGCTGGCTCCACGCTCAAGCCCTTTCTGTATCAGATCGCGATTGAACAACGCTGGCTGACTGCAGCCTCTATCCTCGATGACTCGCCCGTGGGCCTGACCACCAGCAGCGGGCTCTACATCCCGCAAAACTACGATCACGCGTTCAAAGGGCCCGTGTCGCTGCGCACCGCCTTGGGCTCGTCGCTGAACGTGCCGGCGGTGCGCACCCTGGTGATGGTGACACCAGAACGCTTCGCTCAGCGGCTCACCGCCCTGGGCCTGCCCTTGAGCCACAACGGTGACTTTTATGGCTACAGCCTGGCATTGGGCTCTGCCGAGGTCACGCTGGCGTCCTTGAGCAATGCTTACCGGGCGCTGGCCAATGGCGGGCAATATGGGCCATGGCGTGTGCAAGCCGCTGACGCAAACACCACCAGCGACAGGCAGCACACCAATGCAGCGCCCTGCAACGCAGCAGACGCCACACATTCCCAAGCGCCCAAGCCGGCACCTTCGTCAAGCGCGGCACTCATGAACCCTGCTGCCGCCTACATCGTGGCCGACGTGCTGGCCGACCGCGAAGCCCGCGTGCCCACCTTCGGCCTGAGCAACGCCCTGGCTGCGCGCTACTGGGCCGCCGTCAAGACGGGCACCAGCAAGGACATGCGCGACAACTGGTGCGTCGGGTTTTCGAAGCGCTACACGGTGGGTGTGTGGGTGGGCAATGCCAATGGCGACCCGATGTGGGACGTGTCCGGCACCACCGGCGCTGCGCCGGTCTGGCGCGCCGTGATGGACGAACTGCACAGGCGTCATCCCGATCAGCAAGCGAGCCAGCCGCCATCCCCGCCCAAAGGCCTGCTGCAACAGACGGTTCACTTCGAGCGCAACCTGGAGCCGCCCCGCAACGAGTGGTTCATCGCCGGCACCGAGCAAGCCGATATCCGTCTGGCCAGTCAGATGGGCGCCGCCCGCACGCTGATTCATGCCCCCAGCGACCGCACCATCTTCGCACTCGACCCGGACATCCCGCTGCAGGCCCAGAAGATCGCGTTTGCGCTGGTGCCCGGTGTGTCACCCAAGTGGTCATGGCGCCTGGATGGCAAGCGCCTCGGTCCCGCCACCAACATGAAATGGGCCATGTGGCCCGGCCCACACCTGCTGGAACTGGTGGATGCCAGCAACAAGGTCATGGAGGCCGTGCGCTTTGAGGTACGCGGCGCGCAGGTCAAAAGCAAGACATCCACGGCGGATGTGAGGCCAGTTCGCCACATTGGCAAGCCTGCAACGCACGCACAAAACCCGAGCCAGATCAAATGATGTGCCCCACGATGGGGACTACACTGAACTGACCACTTTCCATAACGAGAAACACATGCAAGTACTGCTGCAAACCGATACCCATGTTGACGGCCGCCAAGGCATGGCCGAACACCTCGAGACCGTGGTCAAGGAAGCGTTGCACCGCTTTGGCGATCACGTTACCCGCGTGGAAGCCCACGTGACGGACGCAGCCCACCACAACAAGCCCAATCCGGATGACATCCAGTGCACGCTGGAAGCGCGCCTGACCGGCCTGGAGCCTGTGGTCGTCAAGGAGTTCGCCCCCAACGCCCACCAGGCCATTGCTGGCGCCGTGGCCAAGCTCAAGCGTGCCGTGGCCTCGTCCATCGAGAAGCACGACACCCGCCGCCACCCTCGCCCTGAAGTGGACGACGCGGCCGAGTAAGCACTCACACCTGTCGTTCATGTGCCGGTTCACGCCGGCGCATGCGCAAGAACAAGGTTTGCGCTGGCCTCAAGGTGAGGTTGAGTTGTGCCACGGGTTCGGGCTGGCCCGGCTCCTTGCTCAGTTCGTAACGCTGCAGCAGCATCGCGGCCACCAGCGTCATCTCCGTCATGGCGAAGTGCTGGCCAATGCACACGCGTGGCCCCAACCCGAAAGGCATCCAGGCGCTGCGCGGCAAGGGTGGCGCATCGGGCATGAACCGTTCTGGCCGGAAGGACTCCGGCTGCGGGAAGCTGCGCGCATCGTTGTGCAGCACCCAGGGTGCAACGATGATCATGCTGCGCCGAGGGATCGTCCAGGGCCCCACCTTGATCTCCTTCACCGCCCTGCGGGTCAACAAGCCGGCGGCCGGTGGATACAGCCGGAGTGTTTCCTTGATCGTCGCCGTCAGATAGGGCAGTTGCGGCAGGTCTTCGGCTTGGGGCGTACGCGCGCCCAGCACGCGACTGACTTCCTCATGCGCCAGTGCGGCCTTGTCGGAATGCGCGGCCATCAACCATGCCCACCATTGCAAGGCCTTGGCCGAGGTGTCAAAGCCCGCCAGGAAGATCACCTTGCATTGGGCACGCAGTTCAGCTTCGCTCAGGCGGCCACCACCTTCTTCATCGCGCGCCGCCAGCAGCAGGGCCAGCACGTCCTCCTGTGGCGCCTGGTCCACTGGCATCTGGCGACGATCGGCAATGTGCTTGTCAATCACTTCGTCAAACAGCCGCATGGCATGGCGCTTGGCCGCCTTGCCCGGCAAAGGCCAACTGTCTGGCAAGGTCAGCGGCACCATCAACTCCTGCATGGCGATCTCGTTGAGCGCATGTGAAGCCTTTGTCACTTGCCGAGCCGTGTCACCCAGATCGGTGCTGAAGAGGGTGCGGCAGATCACATCCATGGTCACACGCGCGGTCAGCTCGTCCATGTTGATCAGGCCCGAAGCGCCAGGCATATCGGGCACCAGACGATCCAGCAAGGGGGTGGCAGCGTCCACCATCAAGCGAGCGTAACCAGCAACCCGCCGAGGCGAGAACGCCGGCATGAGCAAGCGATGCAGGCGTTGCCAGTCCTCACCCTCGGCCATCATCACGCTGGGGCCTTGAACACGGCTGAACACCTCGATGGCGCGCTCCTGGCGGATCAGGCTGGCTGCGTTGTCAACCATCACGGCACGCACCAGCTCGGGCGAGCCCAGCAGACAGACCTTTTCCCAGTACATCTGCACGAAGACGATGTCACCCCACTCTCGGTGCATCTGGCGCGTGTAGCCCAGGAAGTCACGTGAGATCGCCTGCATGTGTGGTGCGCCAAACCAGGGGCAGGGTGGACCAGGCAGGCGGTGGGCCACTTCTGGCGCGCTGAGATTGTGTTGAGTCATGAGGGCGCATGCTAGGGAACCCACTGCGATCTGTCTTGAACGAACTCGACATCGACGGCCCCTTTCGTCGACCGGCATCGTGCATGCCTATACTGCCGACACCTTCCGCTGAGATGGATCCACCTCATGCCTGCGCTTGAGTCGCATAGCCCTCACAAAACGCCCAGCATGGATACAGCGCGGCTGTATCTGCCACGTCCCTCACTGGCGCATTGCCTGCGCGGCGCCCTGGTTCGCGACACACGAGGCGTGACGCTGACCGATGCGCAGCGCTTCAACTTCTTTCCTGCCACGCCCTACTGCGCCATCACCTGGTTCATCGAAGGCGAATCGCTGGAAGTGCAAGACGGCACGCGCGACCATGAGCGCAGCCCCCGGACGCCTTACCCCGCCCGCATCATGTTCAACGGGCCCTTTCCGCGCCCTTATGTGAGCTGGAGCAAGGGGCCTTTGTATGCCTTCATGGTGGGCTGGATGCCTGAAGCGATGGCCGCGTTGACCGGCATCGACCCCGCTGCGTATGTGAACCGGGTTGCGCCTGCGCACGAGGTGTTGAGCCCTCAATGGATGGACTGGTGCCAGCAGGTGCAAGACGCGCCTGACGACATGGCGCGCATCCAGTTCATCGAGTCCACACTGGACCCCATGTGGCGGGCAGCACGACCAGACGGCATCCCCGGCAGCCAGCTGGTGGAGGACTGGTCATCGCACGTGGCCTTGCGAGCGGCCACATCGGGCCTGGGCCGCAGCCTGCGCCAGGTCGAGCGCCGCATCAAACAGTGGACAGGCCTGCCACTGCGCGAGTTGAAGGGCTTGGGCAAGCTGGAGCGGGCCTTCTTCGAGACCATACAGGCCATGGAGAACGGCACCGACAACTGGTCTGACGTGGCCGAACAGGCCGGCTTTGCCGACCAATCCCATCTATGCCGTCAGACCCGGCGCCTCACCGGCTTTGCCCCTGAAGAACTGCGCCGACGCATTGCCGAAGACGAGGGCTTCTGGTGCTATCGGGTATGGGGCTTCCAGGAGCAGGCCTCCACCTGATCCCTGCGCGGGCAGCACTTGCTTGAAGAGGCTAGAGGCCCAGCTCGCTCAGGCTGGGATGATCATCAGGCCTGCGGCCCAGCGGCCAGAAGAACAAGCGTTCCGAGGCCTTGATCGGCATGTCATTGATGCTGGCGTAGCGGCGTTCCATCAGGCCTTGGGCATTGAACTGCCAGTTCTCGTTGCCATAGGAGCGATACCACTGGCCGGCATCGTCATGCCACTCGTAGGCAAAGCGCACGGCAATGCGCGTATCCGAATGCGCCCACAACTCCTTGATCAAGCGGTAATCGAGCTCGCGCGCCCACTTGCGTTGCAGCAATGCCCGCACCTGATCACGCCCGACCGGGAACTCGGCGCGGTTGCGCCATTGCGTGTCTTCGGTGTAGACCAGCACCACCCGATCCGGATCGCGGCTGTTCCAGGCGTCTTCGGCCAGGCGGACCTTCTGCGCAGCCGAATCGGCGGTGAAAGGCGGGAGTGGGGGGCGGGCTTCCATGTGGTGTCCTTGCATGGCCAGTGGCATCATCAACAAAGTAGACAACTCTGTCTACATGGGTGCAATCTACACGAAGTAGACAAGTCTGTCTACAATGCGCGCATGACCAGCCTTTTTCAGGGTGAAGCCCTGCCCACCAACGCTCGCGAGCGGATCCTGCACACGGCGCACCGCCTGTTTTATGCACACGGCATCCGCGCCACCGGCATCGACAAGGTGATTGCCGAGGCAGGCATCACCAAGGTCACGTTCTACCGGCACTTTCCCAGCAAGAACGAGCTGATCCTGGCCTACCTGGCCTTGCGCCACGAACGCTGGATGCAGTGGTTCGACGCCACCTTGGCCGCACACGGCGGCAAGGCCACGGCCCTGGTGCCCACGTTGAAAGCCTGGTTCGAGAGCGATGGCTTTAGGGGCTGTGCCTTCATCAACGTGGTGAATGAGCTGGGCGAAGAACTGCCGGAGGTGGTGGCGGTTTCTCAAGCGCACAAGCAGGACATGACGCGGGCGATCGCGGCCTTGTTGCCGGCTTCGCGGCAGCGGGCTGCGTTGGCGCAAGCCCTGGCGATGGTGGTGGATGGCGCGATCGTGCAGGTGCAGATGACGGGGGATGCGCCAGGGGCTTTGAGTGGGTTGCAGAGGGTGGTGAAGGCTTTGATGGCGCCGTCCGAAAAAAGCCAATAACCTGCTTAAAACTACCCCCACGCCTCACCAATCGTCTCCGCCTGTTCCAGCACCAACTCCACCGCCGCATCAGCCAAGTCAGGCGGGTACTTGTACTTGCGCAAAATCCGCTTGACCATCAACCGTAGCTTGGCTCGCACATTCTCGCGCTGCGCCCAGTCCACACTGATGTTCTGGCGCAGGCTGGTCGTCAGCTCGTGGGCGATCTTCTTCAACGTCTCGTCGCTCAGCTCCCGCACTGCCGATTCATTGGTGATCAAAGCGTCGTAGAACTTCACCTCGTCATCGCTCAGGGGCAGGGCCATCGAGGGCGATGTCGTAGCCACTCATGTGGGTGTAGCCGACTTCGATGAGCCAACTCAGTGCTTCCTGTTCGAGTTGATCCTCTGTCATACGGCTGCCAGGTGGTTCAATTTTTTGCTTGCTTGACGTGCGAGTTGGGCTAAACTGTAGTTCAAGTGGATTGGGGGTTCCTGGTCGGCGCTACAGCCTCGGTGGGTTCATCGGGGCTTTTCGCTTTCTGGAACGGATAAACCATCAAACCCACGTTTTCGTACCCGCTGCCCACGCGGGCACGGCCTCCGTCGCAGAAGAACTTTTGCTTCAACAGCTCAAAAGCCTGGTTGGCCTGAGCTGGTCGGATGTAGTTCAACCCCACGGGCCTGGCCACCAAATCGGCCAATTGCAAACCGGTCAGGTTGGTCTTCTTATCTGCAAACACGATGTCGAATGGCAAGATGCGGTTGCCTGGATTGTCGCCATCGCATATACGCCGAAACTCCAACTCCAGTTCAGCGTCTTCCTTCTTGCCCCGGCATTCCACCAGCACATGTGTCTTGACCTGGTCCTGACCTTTCTCAGCCAGGAACTCGCGCAACGCCTCCAGGCATATGCCCAAGGCGATGTGATACGGGTTGGAGTCGGCATTGCCGCTTTTGCTCACGCGGGCCTTGTCCACCACACAGGAGATCAAGATGAAGTTGCTGGCATCCATGATGGATGACAGGCGCTCCATGAAATCGTCTCTTGTCGGGCGGTAGCTCAAAAAGGCGAAATCGCCCTTCTGTTTGCGGATCTCGTTTTCGTGCAACACCACGCTGTCGTGGCCAAAGTAGTTGAACTTCAGCTTCTCGACCGCAGGGATGATCTTCTCGGCGTAGTGACGTTTGTGAAAGATGCACAGCGCCAGAACAAATACCGGGTAGTCCTTGTCGATGCTGGCCAGTGAATGGTCCCCGCTTTCGTCCACGTAAACCACGTAGTCGCTGAATCGGCGGTCAGCCTCGGCAGGCGGCGCCACCTCCACAGGAATGGCTTCTGCAGATTCAAAGAGCGCGTACTGCGTGCCTTGACCGACGGAACTCATGTCAGTTCAACTCCTTGACCAAGGGGCGGAACACCTCCGACATCCGCAAGGCTGTTGGCGCGCAGCTTGTCGGCGGTGGCCCAAAGAGTCTTTTTGATGTCGTCGAGCATGGGTCCCGGAGCGGTCTTCTTTGTGGAATGCCTGAGCGGCAACACAGCCGCCGCAAACCTTGATCTTAATTTGGGGCCAGGGGCGAAGACGGCTGGGAGAGCGCTGAATATGAAAAAACCGCCCGGAGGCGGTTTGAATCGCATTGGCCAACGAGAACATGTCTGGCCGGCAAACGTAGGCTGACATCCTGTTACCCGGAATTTAGTGCACATGATCCGCCTTCAAAGGCCGCGCGTTCATGAGGCACATCCAGCAGCGCCATCTGCGACGAGGGCGCCGCTGGATTCATGTCGCGTCGGCAGTTCGGAGTACATATGCAATCAAGTGCACCCAGACACGATCAGTGCCATCCTTGGTACTGAATGTTGGATCTGGGCTTGAGCGGAACGGGAATGGTGCCCGATGGAAATTCGTCTATGCCTGTTTCACCCTCGTCACGAACCTTTGGCTTGGGTGGCATTCATGCTCCTTGTCGACATGCTATGCCTCACACACAAAATTTCTGACAGGCTCTCAAACCCAAATTCACCACCATCACGCGCTTTTGGCTTTGGGGGGACAACAGGTGTACCAGTTGGGTACTCGTCAACACCTGTTTCACCGTCTTCACGTGCTTTGGGCTTGGGCGGGATGATGGGCGCACCAGACGGATACTCATCAAACCCAAATTCGCCACCATCGCGCGCTTTTGGCTTTGGGGGGACAACAGGTGTACCAGATGGGTACTCGTCAACACCCGTTGTGGCCGGATTGCTTTCATAAGCCCAACTCGTTGCCGCCAACATTGCGCAAAAAGTTGATACCAACATTTTGCGGATACACAACCCATGCTTGTACATAGAACCTCCTTGCTGTAGTAGAGCTTACATACTGCAAGGAGGCTCAATACATGGGAATCCCCACAAAGTGGGGCAAGAGGGCATCATCCCTCATGTGCATCAAGGCTGCGCGGCTTTGGCCTTGATGGCGCCGGCAGCTTCAAGGCCTTCCTTTTTGGGCTTAGGAGGAATTGGCAAGGTGCCCGTTGGGTATTGATTGCCGCCACCTTGACCGCTCAACTGAACAGCCGCACCTTCTTTCTTAGGCTTGGGCGGAATAGGCAGCGTGCCAGTGGGGTATTCCTTATCGCCCTTTGTGGTCAACCCACCAGCGGAGACAGGCTCGATTCGCTTGATCGCACCGGTTGCAGGCGCCACTTTCGTTGCCACGCCAGTAGAGGCCGCTTGCGCAATAGGCGCCACATCCGTGGCGGCTTGCACGGTACCGAAACCCGCCGCAAGCGCGAAGAATGTGATGGCCGAACCGATATAGCGCGATTTCAGCGAAACAAGATTGATCATTGCAATGCTCCAGTTTATGCAGGACGTCAAGAAAAATACTTCTGTAACCCAGAGAACGCTAAAACACCACCAGCACCGACATGGCGTTGCAAGTTTTTACATGCCAGTTGCCACCGCAGTGGCCAACAGTTTTCGGAGCTCGTCCAGCGGCTCCTTGAAATGATAGGCCACCACTGACTGTTCTCGAAATGCCTTACCCGCCAGATTGGCCTGCTTGAGCGCCCCAGCATGATCGCCGATGGCGAACAAACATAAGCCATAACGCGCACGCGTAGCAGCCAAGTACGGATTACCAATGTACCCGTCCGACAATGTCTTGATTGCACGCTCGAAGTATGGTCGCGCTTCGAGGGGCACTTTCTGGCCCATTTTCAATCGCGCCATCTGATCGCTGGCACTAAAGATGGCAAGGCGAAACTGGTCGTTTCTGGGCGTGCGGTCCACCGCCTCATATCTGGCGATCACCGTTGTCGCGGCTTGGTTAAAACGCCCCATTGCCATCAACAGAGCCGTCCGCCCCGTTGACATCTGGGCTGGGGACGCAGCAAGCTCCGCGTTCTTATCCACGGTCGGAGAGCCCAGCCACTTTGTGGCTTGGGTCAGATTGCCTTCGGCCAGGTAACTGGCACCCACGGCTTCGTCTATTGCCAGCACGTAAGGATGCTGCTCTCCCAGCCGCTTGGTCAACCTTACCCGTGCCTCCAGCAGTGTTGCCCTGGCCTCGGTGGGGCGACCGATGTCGTCCAGATACCAGGCCATCACGGTTTCAATGCGTCCGTCAATGGGGACAGCATTGCCCAACATCGATTGCAGGCGCAGAGCCTCAGTGAGGTGCTGACCGACTTCGCCCAAACGTCCATCGAACAAGGCCAGTTCGCCCAGAGCCAGGTGGGCCTGGAAGACAGTCCGTAGGTCGACCGAACCTAAATTGGTCAGGATAACCTTGCTCGCATGGGCCACCAAGTCCCGCCCCCCACCTGACAAGCCAATCGACGCACTCAAACGTCCCAACTGCAACTCGATCGCCGCGCTGCTGACATGATCAGCACCCAGCACTGTCGCCATGGTACGGTGTGCATCTTGCAATTCTTGTAGAGCCTGCGAGAAGCGCCCCACCTGGGCAAGACTCATAGCCAGTTGGTAGCGCTCTTGCGCAAGCCTCGCTGAATGCGTGCCCCACAAGCGAGCACGAATCTCCATGGATTCCTCGTACTTCGCAAATGAGGCCTTGTTGTCATTCTGAAGACTCAGCAGATCACCCATCGCGACCAGAGCCTCTGCGTGCTGCGACGTGTTAACGGCATAGGTGCCTAGTTGTTGCAATGCCGGAGCAATCAGCTCTTGTGCACCTCGAATATCTCTGGCTTTGAGCAAGAGCTGCGCTTTGGCCACTTGTATGCCGTAACACAACGTCACAGGCCGCATCTGGTTGGCAGCACACAAGTTGTAGCCGCGATTCAGACTACCTCCGGCTGCAGCCGTGTCACCACGTGCGTCCTGACTGTCGGCCAGATCGCGCCAGGCCTGCACTCGCTCACCAACGTCCGCGTTCATGGCGGTCAGTTGTTCTGCGCGTTGCAGACGCAAGGCAATCGCCTCATCCGTGATCGCCAGGTTGTGCAGCAGGCCTCCCACCACGCCTTGCAGCTCAACCCGCACCTGTGGCTGGTCTTTCAGCTGCGTGCCAAGGGCACGGGCGCTGTTGACCAGCAACTGCTCCACCGTCTGCTGGCGCTTGCGCAAGGCGTCGGGCTGTTCCACGTCGCCGTTCTCGAACAGGCCCACCAGGAAGTCCTTGATGGCATTGGCTTTGGCTGCCTCCTGCCGGGCCTCCTGGGCCTGCCACAGGGCCACGCCCAGACCCACGCTGAGTGCGGCCATCACGGCGCCCACTGCGCTCAAGGCCCAGGCATGGCGCTGTACGTATTTGCGCGTGCGGTACCAGCGGCTGTCAGGCTGGGCGGCAATCGGCTCTTTCGCCAGATGGTGCTGGATGTCCTGCGCGAAGGCTTCGGCCGTGGCGTAGCGGCGTACCGTCTGCTTCTGCAAGGCGGTGAGCACGATCACATCCAGGTCCCCCTTGAGCAGCTGGTGCAGGCGCCGTGGGCTGGTGTGGAAGTGCGTGGCGAGATCGCTGAGCGTGACGGCCGTCGGGTGGTGCGTCTGCACGTCGGCATCCAGCCAGACCTGGCTGGGGCGGCGCGGGTCGGTGGCGAGGATGGCTTCTTCCAGCGCACCGCGTGTGCCGCGTGGCAGGCGGTAAGGGCGCTGGCCCGTGAGCAGCTCGAACAGGATCACGCCCAGGGCGTACACATCGCTGGCGGTGGTCAGCGGTTTGCCGGCGATCTGTTCGGGCGCGGCGTAATCAGGGGTGAGCACATGGCCGTTGTGCTGGGTCAGTTCGGTGGAGACGGCGACTGCGCCGGTTTCGCTGTCGCGTATCAGCTTGGCGATGCCGAAGTCCAGCAGCTTGACCTCGCCTTGCTCGTTGACCAGGATGTTGCTGGGCTTGAGATCGCGGTGCAGCACAAGCTTGGTGTGCGCGTACTGCACGGCGCTGAGCACCTGCAGGAACAGGTTCAGGCGCTCACGGATGTTGAGCTGGTGCGCATCGCAATAGGCGGGCAGGGATTGGCCCTCGATGTACTCCAGCACCATGAAGGGCAGGCCTTGCGGGGCGGTGCCCACGTCGTACAGGCGGGCGATGTGGCGGTGTTCGAGGCTGGCCAGGATGTCGCGTTCGCGGCGCAGGCGTTCGGCCAGCAGGGCCTGGCCCGGGCCGGCATGCGGCATCTTCAAGGCCACCTGGCGGCGGATCTGGCCATCATCACGCTCGGCCAGCCAGACCACGCTCATGCCGCCCTGGCCCAAGGGGCGGATCAGGCGATAGGGCCCGAGCATGTCGCCCGCAAACAAGCCGGACTGGCTGCTGTGGGCACCTTGGCCTCCACCATGCTCGGCATCATCCGATGCTGATGCAGCGGGTACCGGCTCCAGCTTGGGCAAGGCCGCCATGAATGCGCCACCATCGAGCTCCCGCCGGTCGGCCAGCAACTGGCGCAATGCGGCAGCGGTGTCCTCGTCCAGGTTCTGGCGCTGCAGCCAGGCCTCGCGCTGATCGGCGGGCTGCGCCAGCGCCTCGTCCAGCAATGGCATGAGGCGGGGCCACAGGGCCATGGGGATCTTCATGGCCACGACAATGTGAGTGCAAAAGGAGAGGCTGAGAGCCTTTCCACGTGTCCGAGCAGACCGCTCTGGCAGCGCCAATCAAGGCGCAAAGCACAGCCGTAGCTCGGGCTACGGAGAGCATTTGCAACGCTGAGTGGGGCCGCCAGAACGGGATGAGCGGGCATGGGGAAGGGCTCTCAGCCTCTCAGGCCTTGAGGGCGGCGAACAGGAAGCTGCGGGCACGCTCCCAATCACGCTCGACGGTGCGGGTGCTGACAGCCAGCACTTCGGCGATCTCGGCGTTGTCCAGGCCGATGAAGTAGCGCATCTCCACCACCTTGACCAGGCGGGGGTCGATGGCGCCCAGGGCCTCCAGCGCTTCGTGGATGTGCAGCACCTCGTCTTCGCCGCTGGGCAGGCCCGAGGCCACGGCGGTGTCCAGGGTCACGAACGCCATGTCGCCGCCACGGCGCTGCGCCTGTTGTTCGCGCGCCAGGTCCACCACCACCGAGCGCATCACCTTGGCCGCATACGAGAGGAAATGCGAACGGTCGTTGAGCGAGAGCTCTTCCAGCTTGAGCAGGCGCAGGTAGCACTCGTGCACCAGGGAGGTGGTGTCGAGCATCACGCGTTCGTCGGTCTTGCGCATGCGGGCCGAGGCGATGCGGCGCAGCTCGGGGTAGAGCAGATCGAACAGACGGTTGAGCGCATCGGCCTGGCCTTCCTGCGCAGCCGCCAGCAACAGTGTGACTTCTCCAACCTTGCCCATGAAACTGACTCCACAAACGCCAACAGCCACCGCACCGGGTGGCGCAGTGGCATTGTAGGGAGCTTCTGCCCGCTATCAGCTGGCCTTGAACTGCTGCAAGAGCCCGCCCAGCAGCACTTCGATCATCACCTCGACATGGCGATCGCTGGGCACCTCAGGGAACCAGGTGTCGTCCGGCCCCATGACCAGATGGCGTGCGGTCAAGCCATGGATGCCTTCCCAGAAGATCTGGGTCATCAGGTCGATGTCGATATCCGCCTGGCTGACCACGCCTGTTTGCGCCAGTTCAAGCCACAGGCTGCGGCTGAAGGCGTAAGGATCTTCGGTGGGATCGCCATGCTGCACACGCGCCGATTCGTTGGGCGCATGCGGACGAGGCTGCATGAACACGAAGGCGTATTCCGCCGGATGCGTCATGCCGAAGTGGATGTAGGCGCGCGCCATGCCACGGATGCGGTCCGCCGGCGCCTGGTGCTCGTTGGCCGCGCTGCTCATCACCTTGGTGAGTTCCAGCAGATCTTCGTCCATGGCCTGCGTGATCAGCATGGCCTTGTCTTCGAACAGCGAGTACACGACGGTGGTGGAGTAACCGGCCAGCTCGGCCACCTTGCGCAGCGATACGTCGCCCAGGCCACCCTTCCTGATCAGCTTGCGCACGATCTTGATGATGGCCTTGCGGCGTTGCTCTGCTTCGCGCAGCTTGCGTGTCTCTTTGGCGGATGTGGTGGCCACGAACCGGCTCTCCTGGTCTGATCCTGTCCCTGTATTACCTCGCGTTTTGCGACTCGGTGTGGACAGGGTTTGTCTGGATAACTCTCTGATTGGGCACAGCATATTCTGATAACACTGTATTTTTTTCATGCGCCGTTTCTTTTTCATGACCTTGATCAAACACGCCTTGTGCTCACTGGCCTGGATCCCGGCGCTGCTGCTGGCGGCCTGCCACGCCTCGCCGCCCCACGAGCCGAATGACCAGGAGGTCACCCGCGCCGAAGCCTTGCGCCCGGCGGATGCGCAACTGGCCGCCAAGTACGAGCGGTCCTGCCAGGCCTGCCATGGCGTGCGCAGCGCGGCCCCGCTGACGGGCTTCGAGCCCGCGTGGGCGCCACGCGTCGCCAAGGGTGCCGATGTATTGCTCCAAAAAGCCCGCGACGGTTTCAACGGCATGCCCGCCAAAGGCCTGTGCAGCGACTGCACCGACGACGACCTGCGCGGCCTGATCGCCTTCATGAGCCAGCCTGCCCTTTAAGTCCGACAAGCCCCATGAGCCAACCCACTTTTGAAACCGTCCTGCCACGCCGCCAGTTCATCGCCACGGGCGCTGCAGCCACCTTGGGCAGCCTGCTGCTGGGCTCCGGCCTGCTGGAATCTGCTCAGGCTGAAACGGCTGCGAGCAAGGGGGCGCCGGCCAGTGCGCTGCAATGGCACAACTGGTCTGGCGCGCAGCAAGCTCGCCCCGCCGCCCTGCCCACACCGGGCAGCGAGGCCGAGTTGCAAGCCTTGATGGCGTCCGCACAAGGTGAAGTGCGTGCCTTTGGCTCCGGCCACTCCTTCACAGCGCTGGTGCCCACGCCGGGCAGCA
Organism: Aquabacterium sp.; assembly: GCF_016234775.1. Lineage (GTDB taxonomy): Bacteria > Pseudomonadota > Gammaproteobacteria > Burkholderiales > Burkholderiaceae_C > Aquabacterium. The sequence continues at coordinate 40,063 of NZ_JACRAH010000026.1, forward strand.
TCGTGTCGCTGGATCGCCTCTCGGGCATCGTGTCGGTAGACCGCGCCGCCATGACGGCCACCATCCATGCCGGCACGCGTCTGGGCGTGCTGTCTCGCGCACTGGATGCTCAGGGCCTGGCCTTGCGCAACCTGCCGGACGTGGATGTGCAGACCATCGCCGGTGCCATCTCCACCGGCACGCACGGCACGGGCATGGCCCTGCCTGCCCTGCACGCCGACATCGTGGGCATGCGCATCGTCACCCCTGGTGGCAAGGTGGTGGAGCTGCGGGAAGACAAGGACCGCGACCTGCTCGCCGCCGCACGCGTCTCGCTGGGCAGCCTGGGCGTGATCTCGCAAGTCACCATGCGCGTGCTGCCGGCCTACAACCTGCATCGCAAGGTCTGGCTGCGCCCCATCGAAGATCTGCTCAAGCAGGCGCCGCAACTGGCGCAACAGCACCGTTGCTTCGAGATGTACTACCTGCCCTTCACGGGCTATGGCGCCGCCATCTCGCACGACATCTACACCGGCACCGAGCTGATGCTGCCCAAGCCCAGCGATGACGCCGTCATGGCCGACCTGCGCACCCTGCGCGACTGGCTGGGCCGCTTCCCGCAACTGCGCCAGTGGGCTGCGCAGAAGTTCATCGATCCCAACATGACCGACGAGGCCCGCCACCGCGCCTACCGCCTGCTGTCGTCCGTGCGGCCGATGAAGTTCAATGAATCCGAGTGGCATGTGCCGCGCGAACAGGGCATTGCCTGCCTGCGCCAGATCATTGGTGCCATCGAGAAGCACAACGAAGCCTTCTTCCCCATCGAGTTCCGCTTCATCAAGGGCGACGACGCCTGGCTGAGCCCCTTCCATGGCCGCGACAGCTGCTCGATCGCCGTGCATGCGGCTGCCGATGAGCCCTATGACTACCTGATCAAGGACTGCGCCCCCATCTACCGCGCCCACCAGGGCCGCCCACACTGGGGCAAGTTGCACGAGATGGGCTTCGCCGAGCTGTCCGCCATGTACCCGCGCTGGAACGACTTCCAGACCGTGCGCAAGCAGTTTGACCCACAAGGCCGCATGCTCAATGCGCACCTGCGCAAGCTCTTCGTCAAGGCTTGAGAGCGAGGTCATTCAACATGCCTATTATCAGCAGACGCGGCTTCATCGGCGCCACCGGCATCGCGGCAGTGGCCGGCGCCATCACGCTGCGCCCCACCGACAAGGGCGCCCCTTATGAGTCGTATTTCGCGGACCTCAATCAGGCACTGAATGCCGCCGGCATCGCCACACCCGCCATGGTCATTGACCGTGAACGCCTGCACGCCAATGCCCGCCATGTTCAGAAACATGTGCAGGGTCGGCTGCAGCTGCGCCTGGTCAACAAGTCGCTGCCTTGCCTGCCCCTGCTCGATGAACTCGGCAAGCTGACGGGCACCCAGCATCAGATGGTGTTCAACCTGCCCTATCTGCAACTGCTCACGCAACAACGCCCGCACAGCCAGGTCTTGCTGGGCAAGCCTTTGCCCGCAGCAGCGGCCGCGCGCTTCTATGCTGCTGCACCTACGTCGGGCTTCGATGCCAGCCGACAGCTGCAATGGTTGGTGGACACGCCCGAGCGCCTGAAGCAATACCGTGATCTGGCGCGCGGCCTCAAGCAGGCCATGCGCGTCAACATCGAGATCGACGTGGGCTTGCATCGCGGGGGCGTGCCCGATCTGGACGTGATGAAACAGATGGTGCAACTGATCCAGGAAGAACCACTGCTGCAATGGTCTGGCCTGATGGGCTACGACGCCCACACCGAAAAAATCCCTGAGGTGGCCGGCCTGCGCGACAAGGCCCGCTTGCACTCGAAGCAGACCTACCAGCACTTTGCCGACTTCATGCGCGCCAGCCCGCTCAAGGCAGAGCGCGAGATGCTCACGCTCAACACGGGCGGCTCGCCGAGCTTCAAGCTGCATGATGGCAGTGGTGCGGCCAACGAAGTGGCCGTGGGTTCCGCCATGGTCAAGCCCACGGATTTCGACACGCCGCTGCTCACCGATCTGGTTCCTGCTGCCTTCATCGCCACGCCGCTGCTCAAGACCGGCCCCTTCGTCGCCCCCGATGGCGTGGAAGAACTCAGCGCCGCCGCTGGCTGGTGGGACCCTAACCAGCGCCATGCGCACTTCATCCATGGCGGCCACTGGCTGGCCCGCCCCGAATCCCCCGCAGGCCTGAGCCCCAGTGGCTTGATCGGCCCCTCGTCCAACCAGCAGATCCTGCTGGGTTCGGGCAAACAGGCCCTGCGACCTGACGATTTCGTGTTCCTGAGGCCCACCCAGAGCGAGGCCGTCTTGCAGCAGTTTGGCGACATCGCCGTGTACGAGAAAGGCCGCATCACCGAGATGTGGCCCGTGTTCCCGGCACAGGCCTGATCGCCGCAATCCAAGGCGCGGCACCGCCCGCGCCACACCGTTGTGGAGTGTATTGATGATGAAGCGTTTGCCCATCGTCGGCCTTGTCACGGCCGTCACTTGCTGGCTGTCTAACCAGGCAGCCCATGCGGCCAGCCCCAACGACGCCAAGGGCCTCTGGCTCAGCGGCGACAAGGGCGCCGTGATCGAGTTCAAGGACTGCGCCGACACCGCAGGCGCCCTGTGCGCCACCGTGGTGTGGGACAAGGACGCCGGCACGCCGCTGGACACCTGCGGCCTGCTCATCGCCAAGCTCAAGAAGTACGACGACGAAGCCTGGCGCGATGGCTGGGTGCATGACCCGCGCACCAAGAAGAACTACAAGGCCGCTGTGCGCGTCAACAAGGACACCCTCTCGCTGCGCGCCTTCATCGGCGCCGAGATCCTGGGCGAGACCGAAGAGATGAGCCGTGTGGCCTCTCTGCCAGGTGCGGCCTGCAAATCCCATTGACATCCATCAGTTCAAAAACGGAGACAAACCATGACGTTCCAAGCCTCTCACATTGCCCTGTCCTGCAGCCTGGCTGCGCTCACCTTGGCCGCTGCGCTGCCTGCCCATGCTGCAGCGCCTGGCGAGCCCGAGATTCAGAGCTATGCCATCGACATGGAAGCCAGGGTGCTGACAGACCGCCGTACCAATGGCCTGTCCGACACCTACCTGCGCCCCGGTGCCGAGTTCACGGTCACCGCCGCGCATGAATCCGGTTTCCTGGGCTACCTGCAACTGGGCACCGTGGCCAAGGAAAGCTTCCCCGATGGCAACAAGACTACCGCGCTGGCGGCATTGGGCTACCGCTGGGGCAAGCCCGATGGCTGGCACTTTGGCGCTGGTGCGGCGCATGAGATGTTCCCCGGTTCGTCCGTTGAAGCGCCCGACAATGCACTCGACCCCACGACCACCCTCAAGACCAACTTCGACACCACCTTCGGCTTGTTCGAATTCGGCTACGGCATCGTGGAGGCCCGCTATCTGCTGGTCCTGAGCAAGGACTTCCGTGGCAACAACACCTCGGTGGTGTGCGGCGCTGCGGCTCAGATTGGCATGATTCAAACCGGCGGAGAAGACCTGTCTCAAGCCATGTCCTGCTATGGCCGTGGGTACCACCACAGCCGTGGCTCGCAGTTGCTGCAAGTCGAAGCCAAGATCCCGCTCAACAGCAACACCAAGCTGTTCACACACTTGGGCTACACGGCGGTGCGCAACTTCTCCTTCCTCAACACGGTGGACTACAAGATCGGCCTGATCCACACCCGATGGGGATTCGACTTCGAAGCCGACATCGTGGGCGGCTCCATGCGCAACAGCTACTACGGCAACACGGCCACCACCGACGGCACCTCGGTCAAACGCATCGACAAGCCAGCGCTGATGGCCAGCATCGCCAAGCGCTTCTGATCAACGCGACGGTCACAACCCACCACCAGGAGCCCGACATGCACACACCTCGCCGACTCTCCATGCTGGCCGCCACGGCTGCCACGGCATGGGCGCTCATGCCCCACCAGATCGCCCATGCGGCCACCGCTCAACCCTATCAACTGGGCGTGGGCATGAGCGACATCACCGGAGAGGCGGCCGAGGTCGGCATGATGGGCTATGCCGAACTGAGCCAGAAGACGGCCGGCATCCACCAGCGCCTGCGTGCCCGCGCCTTCATCGTGCAGGATGCGGCCACGCAAAAGTCCGCCGTCATCGTCATCACGGACACGGGCCTGGTCACACAGTCCATCCACCAGGCCGTGCTCAAACGGCTGGCCGCGAAGTACGGCGCGCTGTACAACGCACAGAACGTGCTGATCAGCGCCACCCACACGCATGCCGGCCCAGGTGGCTATTCGCACTACGCGCTCTACAACATCACCATCCTGGGCTTCCAGCAAAAGACCTTCAACGCCATCGTGGACGGCATCGTGGAGGCCATTGACCAGGCCCATCAGCGCAAGGCCCCTGGCGACATCCTGCTCAACCAGGGCGAACTGACGAACGCCAGCCGCAACCGCTCGACGCCGGCCTTCCGCCTCAATGCCGCCGCAGACCGCGCCGCATTCCCTCAGGAAATCGACCCGCTCATGAGCGTGCTGACCTTCCGCCAAGGTGGCAAGGCCGTGGGCGCGCTCAGCCTGTTCCCCACACATGGCACGAGCATGACCAACCAGAACAAGCTCATCAGTGGCGACAACAAGGGCTACGCCGCTTACCACTGGGAGCACGAGCATGCCGGTGTGCGCTACCGCACTGACAAGGCGCCCTTCGTGGCCGCCTTCGCCCAGACCAACCCGGGTGACATGTCACCCAACCTGAACCTCAAGCCAGGCAGCGGCCCCACCGAAGACGAGTTCGAGAACACCCGCATCATTGGCCTTCGCCAGGCTGACAAGGCCCTGAGCCTGTCGGCACAATCCACCACCTTGCTGCAAGGTGCGGTGGACTACCGCATGCGCTATGTGGACATGAGCCAGGTCACCGTGTCCGGCGCCTACACGCCCGATGGCAAGCCGCACACCACCTGCCCCGCCGCCCTGGGCACCAGTTTTGCGGCAGGCAGCGAAGAAGATGGGCCCGGCCCCGGCATTGCCAAGGAGGGCCAATCCAATCCCTTCCTGGCCGCTGTGGGTGGATTCGTGTTCTGGCCGTCGGAATCACTGCGCCAATGCCATGGCGTCAAGGAAGTCGTGATCCCGGTGGGCGACATGAAGCCCTACCCCTGGTCGCCCGAAGTGCTGCCCCTGCAACTGGTGCGCCTGGGCCAGCTCTACCTGGCCACCTTGCCCGGCGAGCCCACCATCATGTCCGGCTACCGCATTCGCCGCCAGTTGGCGCAAACGCTGGGCGTGGACGTCAAACAGGTGCTGGTGGTGGGCTACACCAACGCCTACACCCAATACATCACCACGCCCGAGGAGTACAGCATCCAGGACTACGAAGGAGGCAGCACGCTGTTTGGCCCCTACACCCAACCGGCGTATCAACAGGAGCTGGACAAACTGGCGCGGGACATGGTCAACAGTACCCCCACGATCAACAACCTGCAGCCACGTGACCTGAACTGCTGCCAGATGAACTTCCAGACCGGCGTATTGATGGACCTGCCAGCCTTCGGCAAGCGATTTGGCAGTGTGCTCAAGGATGCATCAGGCAGCTACAAGGCGGGTGATACCGTGAGCGTGCGCTTCCAGACCGGGCACCCCAAGAACAACCTGCGCCGCAACGGCAGCTTCCTGGAAGTGCAACGCCAGGTAGGCGGCAACTGGGTGGCCGTGGCCGATGATGGTGACTGGTCCACCCGCTATCGCTGGACACGCACCTTTGGTGCCGAGTCAGCCGCCGACATCAGCTGGACCATTCCCGCTGGCACGCCGGCTGGCAGCTACCGCATCGTGCACTATGGCGATGCCAAGAACCTCATCGGCACGATCACCTCGTTCACGGGGACATCCAGCGTCTTCCAGGTTCAAGCCAACTAACGCCGGCCGGCCAGGCGCGATCACAGCCACAAGGTGACGGTCGTGCCCTTGCCCAGCTCACTGCGCACCTGCATGCGCCCACCCATCAGCTCGATCAACTCCTTGACGATGCTGACGCCCAGGCCCGTGCCGGGGATGTTGCCCGACTTGTCGGCACGGAAAAAGCGCTCACCCAACCTGGCCAGGTGTTCCGCCGACAGCCCCAGGCCATGGTCTTCGATCTCGACAGCGAAGCGGTGGCGCCCCTGCTCGGCATCAGCCACCAGATAGCGCACATACACAGGGCCGCCATCAGGCGAATACTTGTAGGCGTTGGACAAAATGTTGAGTACCGCCTGCTGCATCTTGTGCATGTCCACATGCACCGGCATGGGCAACAGCGGCTCGTCCACCACGGGGGCGTCACGGCCGGAGGGTGCCTTGAAATCGGCGATCACGGGGTTGACCACGTCGGCCAGGTCCACCGTCTCCAGCTTGAAGTCCTGCCCACGACGGGCTTCGATGCGCGCCAGATCCAGCAACTCATTGAGGATGGCCGCCATCGATTGGCTCTGGCGGTACACGCTGCTGAGCATGTCCTTGCGCGTGGCCTCTTTCAGATCGCGTGTCAGCATCAGCTCGGTGAAGCCCAGGATACTGACCATGGGCGTGCGCAACTCATGGGCGGCCATGGACAGGAACTCCGACTTCATCTGATCCAGCGTGTACTGCTTGGTCACATCACACACATACAGGACCCGGGTGACAGCATCCGATTCACTGCGTTGCCCGCTGAGCGACAATACCACCCGGTTGGGCGAAGACACCATCAGGATCTGTTCCTTGAACGCAACTGCTTGCCCGGGATCCTTGAAGCAGGCATCCAGGCTCTCATAGGTCGAACCAGAAGCGGCCAACGATTTCAGCCTCGCATCCAGTTGTGGTGCGTCCAGGCCGATCACCTCGCTGGGCTTGAGCCCCGTCAGATTCATGAAGGCCTGGTTGGCAAACAACACCTGCCCGTCCTTGCCAAACGTGACGAGGCCATCTGCGCTGAGCGCAAAAATGGCACTCAACTGGTCGTTCTGTTCGGCCAACTGGCGTTCATGCGCTTTCTGCTGACGCAGACCATCTTCGATCAGCATCATCTGCTGACGCAGCAACATCGAAGCCTCGTTCAAGGAGGCCCCCAACTCGACCACTTCCACGGGGCCAGGGCTGATTGTCAGTTGCCGACCTTCTGCATTGACCAGCTCGGTGGCAAAACGCCGCGCTTCATCGAGGGACTGCATGGGTTTGCGCAGAAACAGTGCGAGCAGCGTGGCACACAGGGTCACCGCCATCACGGCCACCACCAGCGTGTTGCGCCAGATGCGTTTCCGCAGATCCGACAAGGCCTCTGCTCGGTAGTCCAGGTGAACCCAGCCTATGACCTGATGCGTCTGTATCGGGTACCAGACCGAGATCTGGCCCTGCGCCTCGTCGGTCACCGTGGACGTATCGGCGCGCGTCGGTACAGCCACGACTTGCGAAGGGGGATCGAACACGAGTCGTGGAGCTTGCGCACGACCTCGCGCCACATGGCTGAGCGTCTGCCCCGAGGCATTGAACACGCGCAGACTCCGGATCTCATCGAAGTCCGCCGAGCGGAGCACGAGCTCTTCGAGCTGATCAAGGCTCTCGGTCAGGATGAGGTTGCCGCTCGCAATGGCCACATTGCGGGCCATCGACTGCGCCTGCCCTTCATGCCCTCGCAATGCAATCGAGGCCTGTTCGGAAGCTGTATAGCCACCCAGCAAGCCGAGCGCCAGCACCAAAGCCATGGACACCATCAGCACCAATTGATGATGCAGGCGCCTGGGCCACAGCCAGCGCTTGATCACATCGGGGAAGCGTGAGGTATCCATCATGGGCTCGGGTAGGGTGCTATTGCAGGTACCGTTCCAGGCGGTATTTCTCCAGCACCTGGTAATCGCGCGCATGGTCCGCCGCAACGGGGTTGCTCATGGGCACGTCCTTGAACACGGAGCTCATGTCAGGCTCGCCGGCCAGCCTCAGCATCGCGGCTTTCAGCGCCTGCTGCACCTTCACAGGCACGCGAGGATGGGCACTCAAGGGGTGAGGTGCCGCACCCGGAGTCTCCATCAACACACGCAACATGGCGCGCACTTCAGGTGGCTCCTTGTCCAATGTGGCTCGCAATCCACCAGAGGCGGCTGTCTTGCCGACAATGGTCTGCCGGTACGCATTGGTGTGCGTCTTGGCGTACATCGGTGTGATGTTGACCTTGTCGAGCTCGGCCAGCTGGGCGCGGATCATCAAGGAGGCACCAAAGGCATTGGGGGCGGGGAAGGCCAAGGTCTTGCCTTCAAGTTCCTTGACGGACTTGATCGGGTCATCCTGGCGAACCACCAGCAGGCCCGTCAACAGCTTGCTGTCCCGCACCAGGGGCACATAGCCTTGCGCCTTGAAAGCCATCAGCTGGTGGTAGGGGTTCATGTAGGCAAAGTCGGGCTTGCCAGTCATCACCTCGTCTTCAAAGGCGGGAATGTCCTTGGCCACTTTGAGGGTGAGCGTCACGCCGGCTTCCTGGCCCACTCTCTCCAGAATGGGCACCCACACGCGGCTGATCTCGACGGCCTGGAACTGAGGAACCACCGCCACCGAATACACAGGCTTGGCAGGCGAATCGGCCCAGGCCCGCGACACCATCGCCCCGCAGACAAGCAGCATGGCAAGCGAGTGGCACGCCAGGCGGCGGCTCATTCGAGATACGTTGACGTGCATCATGTGTCCTCCTCGGACTTCACCCTGAATCGAATGTCGGCAGATCCAAGCCGCAGCAAGAGGGCTGGACACCCCAAGCAACATGTGCGAACGCCCACTATTGCGCGTTTTTTCATATTGGCTGGGACCACAAGGCCCGCACAGAAGTCAGAGTCAGCCCAAAGCAAACACGGCGTCGCCATCACGGGTCGCGGCACCCGCCCGCACCAGCTCCTGCGCCATGAAGGCCGCCATCGCTTCGGGGTCATGCGGATAGTGCGCCTGCATGGCGACATTGCCTTCGATGCTGGCGCGCACCATGTCGGTCAGGTCGGCCAAGGTCAGCCGCCGCGCTTCCAGCAGCTTGAAGGCCAGCAGCACCTTGAGGGCGTTGTCCGAATTGCGGCGCGGCTCGGCCATGAACCAGTCGATGCGCGAATGCGCCGCCTGCAGGCTGGCCGCCACATCGGTGAATGGTGCGCCATGGCCAGGGATCACCAGCTTCGGTGCCAACTGACCGATCAGATCCAGTGTGGCCTTCTGCTTCTCAAAACCGGGAATGCCCGCCAGTTCGGGAAAGATCACCCCAAAGCCCTTCTGCCACAGCGCATCGGCCGACAGCAGGATGCCCAGGCGCTCGCACCACAGCATGACCATGGCATGGTCGTGCCCGGCGGCAGGCAGCACGGTCCAGTCCTCGCCGCCCAGGTGCAAGGTTTCGTGCGGATGGATCAGGCGGTCGTAGCTGAAACGTGGGCACTGCTGGCTGGTGCGGCGGTAGCTGAGACGTTCTTCGTCCCAGCTGTCCACCAGTTCGGCTTCGCCAGGCGGGATCCAGACCTCGCAGCCATGCTGCGCTTTGAGTTGCGCGTTGCCGCCGGCATGATCCGAATGAATGTGGGTATTGACGATGCGCACCAGGGGCCGGCCTGCACGCGCTTCGTCTATCAGGCGGATGGTGTCGTCGATGTGGGTGACATAGCCCGTGTCCACGACGGAGGCGCCGTCATCGTCCAGAAAGACGATGTTGTTGGACGAGAGCCACCCGCGCTCCAGAACGCGGATGCTGTCAGGCAAGGTCATGCAGTGTCACCCCGCACCCGGTACAAGGGTGCGCGGAGCGATCATAGGGCAGGGAAAACGCCCTGGCCCTCGTGAGCTCAGGAATGGTGCCTGGCGCGGCCGCCACGCACCTTGGCTGCGGTCATGCAGGGCACGGGCACATGGGCCTCAGGTTGCGCATGCAAACGCTCCCAGTAATCCACGGCCTTGGCCACCCATTCGCAGTATTCCGGATCCTCCGGCGCGTAGTAGGGGATGCCGCGCGCGGTAAAGGCCTCCAGCTCGTCGGCAACCGGGTTGGCGCGGGATTCTTCCAGCTCCAGCTCCAGGGCGTGCATGGCGTGAACGCGCTCAATGGCACGGGGGGCCATCAGTTGTTCGCGCAGGGCTTGGGCGGTGGTTTTTTGACCCATGGTCAGACTCTCCGGTGAATGCAATGGCTATATCGACATCGGCCACTACCCGGACAGCTTGAGCCCCCCGCCGCGCCTGGAACCTCGAAACAAAGCCCGGAGCGTGCGCCAGTTCACGAACGGTTACGGGATGGCCGGGATTGGTTACAGCAGGTTGCACATACACCCCAAGGGGGTGGACGTCGCCAGGGGTGTTCAACCTGAAAATTGCCACGCAGATCTGAACAAACACGAAACACAGCAGGGAGCCCGACACATGGGGCTGGATTCTTCCTTTTTGCAAGGCGGGCTCGATAGCGCTCGCTCCGCCGTGGGCTCGCGCCTCCAATCGGCTGCGCACGATGCCATGCACGACGCATTCGGCGGCCTGCTCGATGGCGCACTGGCGGCCATCCTCGGCCAATGGGGCAGCGAAACCCGCCTCTACACCCTGAGCGCCCCCGGCAGCGAGCGCAGCCTGCCGGCTGACCTGATGGTTGAAAGCTTTGCGTTGCACGAGGCGGTGTCCGAGCCGTTTTCGCTCTACATCAACGCCCTGGTGCTCAACAGCCACGTCGAGCTCAAGCAGCTCTACGCGCGCGCCATCACCCTGCAGACCACCCTGGCCGACGGCAGCCGCGCCCGGCGCAGCGGCTACGTCACCGAAGCCCGCTCGCTCGAAGCCGACGGCGGCTTTGCCCGCAAAGGCCTGCTGGTGCAACCCTGGATCGCGCTGCTGGGCCACACGCTCAACAGCCGCGTCTGGCAGGACAAGTCCGTCATCGAGATCGTGGAAGACGTCTTCGCCGACCACGACACCATCGCCGCCTGGAAATGGGACGATGACGTCGAGCGTTATGTGGCTGAGGGCCTGTTCGCCCGCAACGCCGGCCGCCGCGCCTACTGCGTGCAATACCGCGAAACCGATCTGGCCTTCGTTCAACGCCTGCTGGCCGAAGAAGGCATCTGCTGGCGCGTGGAGGAAGACGAAACCGCACCGGGCGGCCACACCCTCGTCTTCTTCACCAACAGCGCCCGGCAGCCGCAAGACGCCATCAGCGCCAGCAGCCTGGGTGGCGCCGGCATCCGCTACCACCGCAGCAGCAGCCAGGAAGCGCAAGACAGCATCCAGGCCCTGTGTAGCGGGCGCCAGCTCGGCCCCACCGCCACCGCCGTGCAAGGTTGGGATTACAAAGCCAACGCCGCCATCACGGCCGATGCCCCCACCGCCCACGACTGGGGCGGCAGCGAAGCCACCAGCCTGCAAAGCTGGCTCACCAGCTACGACCCCACCGGTGACTTCGTCTTTGGCAACAACGCCGAAGCCCAGTTCGCCGCAACCCGCCTGCAAGAAGCCCACGAAGCCCGCTACAAGACCTGGCTGGGCCGTGGCACCGTGCGCACCCTGCGCGCCGGCACCTGGTTTGCGGTCACCCAATCCACGCTGGATCCGCTTTCAGCCTTCGGCCTGGGCGATGAGGACAAACAATTCTTCGTCACCCGCTGCGACGTGGTCGGCATCAACAACCTGCCCAAGGACCTGAGCGACCGCATCGCCAAAACGCTGGGTGAGGCCGATCTGCCCGCCCTGGAAGACGCCGCCGGTGGCCGCGACCACATCCCTGTTGACCACGCTGCCCTGCACGCCCAGGCCGGCCAAAGCGGCTTTGCCTGCCAGTTCCAGGCCTTGCGCCGCAACGTGCCCTGGCGTGCCGTGCTGATGGACGACACCGGCCTGCGCCCGCGCCCAAGGCCCACCGCACTGGGCCCGCAAACAGCCATCGTGGTGGGTCCGGATGGCAGCGTCAACGCCAGCGGGGCCGACGAGCTCTACACCGACCAGCTCGGCCGCGTGAAAGTCAAGTTCCACTGGCAGGCCAACGCCTTTGCCTCCCAGCGCGCCAACATCGACCACAGCTGCTGGCTGCGCGTCATGCAGCGCCTGGCCGGCCCCGGCATGGGCCACCAGTTCATCCCCCGCATCGGGCAGGAAGTACTGGTTGGCTTCCTGGGCAACGACATCGACCGCCCCTTCGTGATGGCGGCGCTCTACAACGGCCGCGGCGAATCCGGCGTGCCCCGCACACCTGGTGGCCAGGCCGCCGAGGCCGACACCACCGCCCTGGCCGAATCCACCGACCACCGCCCCAGCAGCCAGATGAACCTGGTGGGCGCAGGCTCAGGTGGCAACAGCCCGGCCTGGCACGGCGCGGCACCCAACGCCGCCACCGAAGGCAGTTCGGGCCAGAACAACGCAGCCGCACTCAGCGGCGTCAAGAGCAAGGAATTCGGCGGCAGCGGCTACAACCAGCTCGTGTTCGACGACACGCCCGGCCAGTTGCGCACCCAACTGCACAGCACCCAGAGCCAGACCTGGCTGCAAATGGGCCATCTGCTACACCAGGCCGACAACCACCGCGGATCTTTCCGGGGCCAGGGCTTCGAGCTGCGCACCGACGCCTGGGGTGGCCTGCGTGCCGCACGCGGCGTGATGCTCAGCACTTTTGGCCTGGGCAATGGGCTGGGCCAGACCAGCACACCAGCTGGTGACAACGCCCCCGGCATGGCCCTGGCCAAACAGGCACAGCAACTGGCCAGCACCTTCCACCAGGCCGCCGGCACCCACCAGACGGTTGGCTTGGCCACGGCGGCGGGCAGCCTGGGTGGCAACAAGAGCACCCTTGATGACAAGGCCGCGCCTGCTGCAGCGCTCACCAGAAGCCTGAGCGGCATGGTCAGCACCAGCAGCCTGCCCAACGCCCAAGCCGACGCGGCAGACAAAGCCACCGGCACCGGCCAGAGCAAGGTGCCCCACATGGCCGACCCCAACATCGCCCTGGTGGGCAAAGCCGGCATTGGCCTGACGGCAGGCCAGGACCTGCACCTGAGCGCACAAGACATCACCCAGATCGCCAGCGGGCAGGACACCCACTTCGCCGTGGGCGGCCAGGCGCGCATCCACACCGGACAGGCCATTGGCTTGTTGGCGGGTGCCATTCAGCCGGGCTCGGAAGCCGCAGGCAAAGGCCTGACCGTGATCGCCGCACAAGGGCCGATTGATATGCAGGCTCAGGCTGGGCCTGCGCAGATTGCGGCCAAACAGACGCTGGAGTTGAAGACGGCCAGTGGGGTGGTCAACATCGTGGCAGCCAAGCGCATTGTGCTGGCCGTATCTGGTGGTGCCAGCATCACGATGGACGAAGGCAGCTTCACTGCCCAATGCCCCGGCAAGATCACCGTCCAAGCTGGGCAGAAGTCCATGCAAGCCGGCCAGAAGATGAACTCAGATCACCCCGCCTTCCCGACAAGTGAATTCGCCTACAAGGTACCTCTGCGCGTGAACTTTGATAACGCGCCTATGGGCATGCAAAGCGGTTGGCAGGGCATGCCTTACAAGGTATTTGCGGATGGTGCCCAGATTGCGAACGGCGTGTTGGATGGCAGTGGTGGCATTGACATCCAACACTCACCAATCACTCGCAAATATGTCGTGGAAATGGCGAACGGGATTAGGTACGAACTACCAGTGATTGATGAGTACTCAAACCCTGAGCAGGGCGAACTGGCTGCTCAGGGCTTTATCAAACATGAAGCAGGCACGCCTCCTGGCGATACCGGCGCAACCCGAGTTCCAGCATCTGCCGTACGCGATGGCTATGCGCGCGGTGTCAATGGCCTTGCCTGATAAGAAGATCCATCATGCCTCCTACCGTCACTATCAAGACACCTGTTCTGCGTAGCCAGATGGCTGTAACCGCCACGTCGCCCTGGTTTGTCAAGGACTCGGAATATCAGCCTCATGACGGCAGTTTCAAGCTTTTGATCAACGGGCAAGAAGCCTTCGGTGCCGTACACAATGCCATTGCGAACGCCCAAAAGTCTGTCTGCATCATCTGCTGGGGCTTTCAGCCCTCCATGTATTTCATTCGCGACGGCGCATCGCCCTCAATCGGAGAACTGCTGGAGCAAAAAGCAGCAAAAGGCGTTCAGGTCCGAATTCTGAGTTGGGCACTGAAGCCTGGCCTCCTCAACGTCACAGGTTTTAGTGAGTCCAACACACCTGGACGTTGGGATTCAGGTATCAAGGACATGCCGGAAACCAGCACACGGAAGCAATACAAATACGACCGCTGGTGGTACAACGAATACGACGAAGAGCAAGAATGGTCTGATGAGGTTGCAAAAGATCTTCGTGCTTTGTTTGGCAACAAGAAATCGCAGAATCTACATTTTTACGGGCGAGGCTTTTCCGGCGCGGACAGAGTACTCATTCGTTCCAAGGGTTATGACGACACTGGGCTGTCGTGGACGACCAAAGCTGCACTGGCTTCAGCCCCTACCCATCATCAGAAAATGGTGCTCATTGACTACGAAGACAAGGATCTTGCAACCGGCTTCGTCATGGGGCACAACATGCTCGACGCCTATTGGGACACGTCAGAGCACAGTTCATTCCCTCGATCGTTCTTACGCACAGGCACACCTGACTCTGAACCAAACAAGCACGCCAACGGCAAAGTTCCTCGCCACGATTTTTCGAGCCAGATCACGGGGCCTCTGATTGGAGATCTTTTCAACAACTTCGCCGTTGCATGGAAAGAGGCTAAAGGGGAAAAGCTAAAGAGTGCAAACTTCGCCTCCTACCCATACCGGGAAACGGACGCACTACGGTATATCAAAGGGCAACTGCTGCGCACTCAACCTCAATACGGGAAAGAGGACATCAAGAAGTGCTACCTGCAGGCCGTCAACAATGCAACTCAATATATCCATATTGAGAACCAATATTTCCGTTGGCCACCCTTGGCAGAGAAAATCAAGGCCGCAGCACAAGGACAGGGAGCTGGAGGGCGCAAACCAGAAACCCATGGCTCCTTGTACCTATTTGTCATTACCAACTCCAAGGATGAGGGCGTAGGGCCTGGTGCTACAAACACTTACCGCATGATGGATGCACTGGGCAGAGCTGACACAATGCCCCAAGTCGCCAGAAAACAAAATCTGGACACGCTGGAACCCCAACTGGATAGTGCGCGCAAGGAAGTTGGCCGGTTGGAGCGCGAAAAAAGTGCCCTAGATAGCGAAGCGCGTCTTTATCAGGGACTACCCAACACCCCTGACGCTCTTACCAAGCGCTACCAGTCAATCAACGTACAGCTTGAACCTGCCCGTATGAAGCTAGCGGAACTGGAAGCACAAAACGCCGCTTTAAAATCAGAATACAACACGCAAAGGAAGGCGCTGAAAAAATCTGACGAACAGCCAGAAGACAGCCGGTGGGAAGAAGATACAGGCGGGGCAACAATTCAACCTAAAAATATTCCGGGACTGAAATGCCACGTCTGCACATTGGTTGCACCAGACACGCTCGCAGGTGAGCCTTGGGTAGAGGTATACATCCATGCGAAACTAATGTTGATTGATGATGCCTTCATGACTCTCGGAAGTGCCAACATCAACACGCGCAGCATGCAGACCGACAGCGAACTCAATATTGCTCACCATAGACCAGAGATTACAGTTGCGACACGGAAAGCACTATGGGAGAGTCATACCCACGGGAGATGCGGAAATGAGTCAATGGGTCTAAACGGCATGTCGATCGCTTACAAAACTTGGGGGGACATCCTGACTCAAAATGCGGCGCAAAAAAACAAACGCCGCAAACCGATTGCGCAAGTGGTCGCATTCGTACGTCTTAGTGATGATCGTGCAAACAAAGACTGAAGCAATGCGATATAGCCTGTTTGCAATCACCCTAGTCCTCGCACTTACTGGCTGCAGCGACTCAACCAACAAACGCCCCAAGGATTTTGCAGTGCCTGATCTACCTGAAATCAAGGCCAAGTTAGCCTTCACTTGCTCACACGAGTTAGACAGAATACCGGCCAGAGACCCAGAAGCCGATCAACTATATAAATACGCTCGCTGGTTGAGAAAAAGTAATTTAACAAAACGTGACCCGAGCGTGTTTCCCATCATCGAACGACTTATTCGGATTTCAACGGCTTCTGGTCATGACAAAGCCAACCTTGAACTCCGCGAATTGATCGCCAACGGAGAAGCCAAAAGCTTAACGCCCATTGCTGAGGCGATCAATCTAACAGAAGACCTCATCAACCGAGGCGTCCCAGGCGGGTACTACGACATGGGCCAGTATCTTGAAAGAGGTTATGGCGTGGTTCAGGACCACGATCTGGCCTTGAAATATTTCCGCAAGTCCGCTGATCTCGGAAGCCCTGATGGGCAGTATCTCGTGGGCAGAAAACTATTACCCGTTGATGCGGCACCTGACGTTGCCAAAGCAATGTTGCTTTGCGCCACAGAACAGGGGCATGGGACAGCTGGATTGGAACTCGGCGTCGATCTAAAAACAGACAAGCAGTACGAAAAGAGCTTGGTCGCACTTCAACTTAGCGTCAAAGCAGGACACTATTCAGCCGCTTCCTTCTTGCAACATGGTTTCGAAGGGCCTCCAGCGAACGACGAACTCTACTACTTAGGTCAACAAAAGGACCTTGATCGAGCCCGCCGTTACGAAGCTATCGGCAAGACACTCTTCGACTACGACTACTTAAATCCAAAGGTCCCGGAGATCGATGAAATCGTTCCCCTGCCTCCTGCCAAGCTTCCACCATGGGATGGCAAGCTCAAGTGGCTGGAAGAGCACAAAGCCAACGTGCCACCACCCCTACCCAGCGAAGCACGCATCGCTGAGATGGCCAAAGCCAAGGGTCTGGACCCAGCCACGGGCCGCCCACTCGCTTGGGGCAACACACGTTAACGATCCAGCCCACCGAGCCACGAGAACAACAATGCCAAGCAAAAACACCATCTGCCTCTGGTTCGACGGCACCGCCGAAGAGGCCGCGCAGTTCTACGCCAGAACCTTCCCTGACAGCACCGTGGGTGCCATCCTTCGGGCCCCGGCCGACTACCCGTCCGGCAAGCAAGGTGATGTGCTGACCGTCGAGTTCACCGTGATGGGTATTCCTTGCCTTGGCCTGAATGGTGGCCCGGCGTTCAAGCACAGCGAGGCCTTCTCTTTCCAGGTGGCCACGGACACCCAGGAAGAGACCGATCGCCTGTGGCATGCCATCATCGACAACGGCGGTCAGGCCAGTGAATGCGGGTGGTGCAAGGACAAGTGGGGGCTGTCGTGGCAGATCACGCCTCGCGTGCTCACCACCGCCATGGCCAACCCCGATCGTGCCGTGGCCAAGCGTGTCTTCGAAGCCATGATGCAGATGAGCAAGATCGACATCGCCGCGATCGAGGCCGCCCAAAAGGGTTGAGACGCAAGGCCAAAGCCCTTTTGTCAACTCGATGGTGTGGGCACCGTACCGGGCACCACCACCCGAATCGGCATCGATTGCCTGACCACATCCCAGCCCTGGGCGTCCACGCCATCGATCACGACCAGGAAGAGGTCGTGCACGCCAGGTTGCAGGCCTCCTGTGTTGAGTGTCAGCGTGATGTGGCCGTCCCAGATGTTCCAGGATTGCAGCTCGCGCACCTTGGCGTCCTGTAATGACACGGCGTCACGCAGCTCCACGCGTTGCCAGCCCGCGCGAGCATCATTGCCCACGATGACCCGGCTGTCGTCCGACCACAGTTCGCGCACTTCCGGCTTGGGCAGAGGGTTGTTCACGCCGTCCTCCACCTGCCCAAAGTTGCCAAAGTAGTTCTGCTCGATGAAGTGCCTCAAGCGCATAGTGGGGTCGGCATAGACCCTCTCGACTTGCTTGTTCTGATTGATGTAGGTCTTGCCGTTCACGTGCGCACGGGTCACGACCTTGCCGTCATTGGCTCCCTGCGTGCCCGTATAGACCATCATCTCCAACAAAGCCCAGTCACTGTTGGCCTTGATGACCTGCCCACCCCAATAGACGCTTTTGTCAGTGGCTGAGCGATTCACAAAGGTCATGAGGCCACCACCACCGTTGGGATAGTCATGCACCTTGATTTCGCAGTCACCATCGACGATGGTGTTGCGCCAGTTCACGCGCTCATGCTTCCATTGAAAGCTCTTGGTGTAGGGCTGGCCGTCCAGCAGCAGCACGCTGCGAACCCAATGGGCCTTGTAGAAGTAGCGCTGCTCCGCAATCGGAAAGCCTGGATCGAAATGGCGGGTTGCGTTGTAGTGGGTGCTGTCTTCAGGTGTGAACAGCACCTTGCCCCGTTTGGGATCGGACATCACCTTGGTGGGGTGGCCCAGCTCGTTGAAATACCAACCGTTGCCGTTGCTGATGTTGGCGCCCGACTGGCACGCCTCGATCATGCCGGTTGAACCGCCCAGAAAGGTCTGCGTGACGTCTGATGTACCGAAGGCACCATCGATCGTCACCGGATCGCCATGCATATAGCCAGCGCCGCCGCATCCGCCCAGCATCCAGCTCGGTGCCGTGGTGGACAAGGCCAGCCAACCCAGGGTTTGCCGACGAGAGATCTTGTTTTGCTGGTCCATATGACGGGTCCTGAAAGCGATCAGGCAGTTTAGTGATCTCAATATCACTAAACTGGTAAGCATCTGCAGCAAGTGTGAACAAGTGCTGCAGATGCCGTCGGTTCAAGATCAAGACAGCCGTGCAGGCTCAGCTCGTCGGCAGCACCACCTTCGACAACACAAACGCCCGCACCGCACTGGCGTCATAGCCCAGTTCGTTGCTCCAGCCATCGGTGGCTGTGGAGTCCACATACAGGTTCTCGCTGAAGCCGGCCACGAGGCAGCCAGCGGGATGATCGACCAGGCAGGATGCCGGCATGTTCACGGTCATCAGATCGTGCACGGACATCGTGGCAGGTGATCCGCCCGTCGGGTCTTCGTTGACCATCGGCGTGCCCGGGTCGTCCACCGGCAAGGGCTGCCCCGGGTTGAGCGGGTCCTGCGAGCGGTTCAGCACGGTACGCACGCCCCGCACGGTCACGAAGCTGTAGTTGGCAAAGCCATGCGGGTGCCAGGCCTGATAAGGCAGGCTGACCACGTCGCTGTCCTGCGCCTGCAGCACGCCACAACAGTCGTCGGCGAAGGTCGCGCCAATGGAGGGCGCGGGGATCTGCGCGTAGCAATGGTTGTTGTCCACATGCAGGGTGATGATCATGCTGTTGCCCACGACCAGGCCCAGTGGCTCGGCATCGGTCGTGTAGATGGTGCCGGTGAGATCAGGCACATCGGGCACCACGAACTTGATGCCCTGCGCATGGATGTCGATGGGCTGACCCAGGGCATCGAACAGATCGACCTTGAGCTGGTACTGGCCACTGTCATCACTGGTGCCTGACACCACGGAGCCATCGCCGTTGTAGCTCAGGCCCGGTGCGAACAGGTGCGTGGGGAACTTGGCGCTGCTCAGGTGCTCGACGATTTCACCGGCGCTGGGCGGGGTGTCCCACACGCCTTCCGGTGCCACCGAGGCGTAGGGAATCTGCGTGAGATCGGGCACTTCGATGCCGCCACCCGCCGGCACGGGCTTGGGTCCCAAAGTGAAAGGCGTCCAGGCCGGGAAGACGCCACTGGGCGTGTTCACATCGTGGCGGTAGTAATGCTGGATGCCATCCTTCAAGGCATGGAAGGCACCGCTGAAGCCGCGTCGCCATGAGATCTGATAGTGGCGCACGCCCAGCGCCTCCAGCTCATTGGCAAACAGCAAACGCGGGCGCAACAGGCCACCCCAGGGGCGACCATCGGCGGTCAGGCCACGCCGGGCGGTCAGCACGGCAGGCGAGGTGCTGTCCTTCAAGGCCTTGCTGGTGCCATAGATCTGGCTCAGGGGCACGCCACCGATGGCCAGGAAGGCGACCCACCGCCCCACGCCTTGGGGCCCCACCACAGGCGGGCAGGGTGCGCAGGTATGGGCAAAGGGGCTGTGGGTATAGAGCTTGACCTCGGTGCCTGACATGTAGTCCCACCAGGTGTGGCAGGCCACCGGCGTGGGCGCATAGATGGTGAACTTCAAGGGGCCAAAAATGGGTTGCGTGGCCTTGAAGTACAGATCAGGCGTGTCGTGGTTGTGGCAGCCCTGGAAGAACACGGTGCGGAAGTGGCCGCAGCTGTCGGTGATGGCCGTGCCCACGCGCTGCATGGTCACGAAGCGCGGGAACAGCCAGCACAGCAAAGGCCTGATCAACACGGGGTTCTGGATCAGGGCCTGCTGGAACTGCAAGGCGCTGCCGGCTTGCGCCAGGTAACGCAGTTCGGTGGCTTCGCTCAGCTTGGTCAGTGTGGCGGCGCTGTCTGCCGTCAAGGCATGGCTTTGTGCGGCCAGGGTGGTGGTGTTCAACCTCCGCAAGGAAGCACCGGTGACGGACAAAGGCAAAGGCCCCGGCCCAGGCTCCGGGATGGGGCCAGGCACACGCTCCGGCACCGCGATGATGGGATCCTTGATGCGGGCGTTGGCGATGATGTCGCGCAGGCGATCGAGCACCAGCACGGGCAGCTTGGGGATGAGGATGTAGAGCGGGTCCACCTCGTAGATCTCGACCGTCGCGTTGCACACGGGGAAGTCCACCACCGCACCGCCAATCGTGACCTTCTTGAGCAACTGGCCTTGCACGAACACGGCGCTGCGCAACCAGCACAACCAGATGGGCTCGTAGATGACGAAATCAGCCTTGAGCTCGCGCAAGCGCGGGTTGTAGCTCAGGTGCTGTTCGATGGCGCCACGGCGCATCAATTCGGCGAAATCGGGCTCCTTGTCTGACAGGCGGGGCCCCACGAGCACACGCAAGGTGTCTGCGGGCACCGTGGCTTGCACAGGCAGCCTGGCTTCGCCCTTGTCGTTGAGCGGCGCACTACCCAGAAAGCGCGCTTCGGAACTGAAGGCGTAGGCCATGGCCTCCACCTTCTGCGTGCTTCTGGCCACGTCCAGCAGCTGGGCCTGGATCTGGATCGTCAATGGGGAAGCGGTGTCTTTGGGGTTCATGACCATTCTCCTGAGTGAGGCATCACACAGGTCGATGCAAGATGACATCGACCGTTGGCCTGACTCTAGGAGCACGCGCCTTGCAGCGCTTCCCAAACCTTGGGGGGCTGAACAAGGTCAGGCTAGGGGGGTACCGGGCAGCCCGATGGCACGCTGAATCTGGGCCAGCCTTCTGGCTTGCGCTTCGCTCACGCGCTGTCGGATCTGCGTGACCAATTCCGTTCGCGCGCGCGACGGATGGCCCGCATCAAAAGGTGGTGCAGGGTTGTATTCGATCCCCAGCTGAATGGCTTCGGCCACATCCTGCCCATGCAGTTGCGCGGCCAGGTACAGCGCGAAGTCGATGCCAGCGGTCACGCCACCACCGGTGATCAGCTGACCATCGTGCACCACGCGCTCATCGGTCGCGATGGCGCCAAATGCGTCCAGCATGTCCATGGATGTCCAGTGAGTGGCAGCACGACGCCCTTGCAACAGCCCCGCGGCCCCCAGCAGCAAGGCCCCCGTGCACACAGAGGTCACGTACGAGGCCTGCTCGCCAACACGGCGTATGAAGTCAATCGTCGGTGCGTCGGTCAGCAAGGGCGTGACACCGTAACCGCCGGGCACACACAGTACATCCAGCTTCGCCACGTCATCGCATCGCAAGGTGGGCATCAATGGCAGGCCGTGCTCGGTGACCACCGGTGCGGTCGTGTGCCAGATCAGATCAACTCGCGTATCAGGCAAACGGCAAAGCACCTCGTAAGGGCCGATCAAATCCAGCACGGTCAGTTGGGGGAAAAGCAGCAGGCCGATGTGCGTCATGGTGAGTCCTCTCTATGGATGCGATCAGTTGATGAAACCATGCGTGATATTTTTAAAATTCCACGGTTGGCACGAATGACAAATAGCGTTGAAAATCTGCCAACTAGAGATCACAGCCATGCGTGAAGCGAACACCCCCATCATCAACATCGTCATGGTCGTCTTCCCCGACTTCCTGTTGCTGGATGCCACCGGACCTCTGCAGGTGTTCACCATGGCGGATCAGGAAGCGACCAAGGCCGGCCTGGGGCCGAGGTATCGCCTATGCACGGTGTCGGTCGAAGGGGGGCTGGTGAGCTCGTCCAGCGGGCTGGCCGTTCAGACTGACCCACTGCCACGCCCTGCCAGCCTGAAAGGCGCCACCTTGTTCGTCGCCGGCGGAGAGGGCACGGAAGGCGCCATGCAAAACAAGCGCCTGATCCGCTGGCTGCAACTCGCAGCTGCTCATGTGGCACGCTGCTGCTCGATCTGCACCGGTGCTTTCGTGCTGGCCGAGGCCGGCCTGCTGGATGGGCGCCGCGCCGTGACGCATTGGCAAGACGCCCCCCTGTTCAAGCAACGCTTCCCCCAGGTGGCCTTGCTGGATGACGCCATTTACGTTCACGACGGCCATCTGCATACGTCGGCAGGGGTGACGGCGGGCATGGACCTGAGCCTCAGCCTGGTCGAGGCCGACCACGATCGCGCGCTGTCCCTGCGGGTGGCCAAGCGCATGGTGCTGCCCTTGCGCCGAGCTGGCGGGCAGCGTCAGTTCAGCGCGGAACTGCTGGCGCAAGGCTCGCAGGGAAGCGAGCTGGTCGATGAACTGATCAGTTGGCTCCAAGCTCGCTTGAAGCAGGAGATCAACGTGTCAGACATGGCGCACGCCCTTGCCTTGTCCGAGCGAACCCTGCATCGCCAATTGAAGACACAGACGGGCCAGAGCCCGGCCCGCTTGCTCGCACGTCTGAGGCTGGAGCGTGCCTGTCAACTGCTGGAAGCTGGCAAGCTGCCGCTCAAACGCGTCGTGCAACAAGCAGGCTTTGGCAGCGAGTACAACCTGAGGCGCGTCTTCCATCAACAGCTCGGGGTGTCGCCTGGCGACTACATGTCGCGTTTCGGCGCCGGACGAACCCACTGTTGAGGCCCACTTTGTTGCGCTCTGGTCCGGCATTTACGATTGATTACGGAGCAGAACATTCCACAGCCATTAAGGTGGAGCCCGCACTCAAGGAGCCCCACGCATGAAGTTCAGGACCACATCGTTTGCAGCGCTGCCAGGCGGCATGCTGTTGGCGTTGATGTCCCTGCATGCACATGCAAGCTACACGGTGACGACGCTGGCCCCCATTGCCAGCGAACATGACAGCTATGGGGAGGTCATCCATTCACAGGGCGCGACCCTGGGTGAAGCCTACGTCAGGCAAAACTGCCCCGTCAGCCAATGGATGAACTGCCTGATGAACGGCTATGCACCCCGTCAGCCCCGCGCAACCTGGTGGTCATCAACCGGCGAGGCGCCGACACTGCTTCCATGCCTGAGCGACAAGGTCGACCCATCCACCAACTGGGACATGCCCTGCCAGGCTGAAGCCATCAACAGCCGTGGCGTGATGGTCGGGCGCAGCTATGCACCCAAAGGGGCGTTTGATGTTCAGATGCGCCCCGTGCTCTGGTTGAACCCCGACAGCCGGCCCGTCGACCTGAGTGCACAGCTGCAAGGCCTGCCCGCCTACCTGTCGGCGCAAGCGGTAGGCATCAACGATCAAGGGTGGGTGCTGGGCCGCGCTCAAGCTGGCAACGGCCATGCTGGCGACTTCTCCTTCCTGCTGCGCGATGGCCTGGCCACGGTGTTGCCCGCGGCGGGTGCACAGTCCGTCAAAGCCAAAGCCATCAACGCAACGATGGCCGTGGGGGATGGGCTGTATGACCGAGGTGGGGCATCCGGCGTGATCCTGTGGACACTGGGTGGCCCTACCCAAACCTTGCGCTCGATCGATGGCACCGAGAACCATGTGTACGCACAAGCGCTCAGCTCGGCAGGCCATGTGGCTGGCTTTTACTGGGCGCCGGGCAGCAAGCAGGGCAACCGGGCCTTCAGCTGGTATCAAGGGCGCTCACAGACCTTGCCCACCGAGGCTGGCTACAGCAGCGTGGCCTTTGGCGTGAACGCGGGCGGGCAGGTGGCAGGCAGCCATTGCCGCACCGACCAGGACATCCACGGCTGCCGTGCCGTGGTCTGGACCAATGGCGTGCGGCAAGACCTCAATGCGCTGGCCACGCCACCAGCCGGCTTCACCTTCGTTCAGGCCAAGGCCATCAACGATCAGGGGCAGATCACCGGCTGGATGGTCAATGGCCGCAAGGTGTATCGGGGTTTCGTGCTCAAGCCAGACCGTTAAGCGGCTCAGGCCACCGCAGGCATGCGGATCAGGTGATCAAAAGCGCTCAGCGCGGCCTTGGCGCCCTCACCCGCGGCGATCACGATCTGCTTGTATGGCACGGTGGTGCAGTCACCCGCGGCAAACACGCCGGGCACATTGGTGTGGCCCTTGGCATCCACGATGATCTCGCCGAACTTGCTCAGCTCGACGGTGCCCTTGAGCCATTCGGTGTTGGGTACCAGGCCGATCTGCACGAAGACGCCTTCCAGCGGCACGGCATGCTCTTCGCCCGTGGCGCGGTCCTTGTACTTCAGCCCGTTGACCTTGCCATCGGCACCGGTGATCTCGGTCGTCTGTGCATTGGTGTGGATGGAGACGTTGGGCAGGCTCTTGAGCTTGTTGACCAGCACGGCATCGGCCTTGAGCTGGTCGGCAAACTCGACCAGGGTCACATGGGCCACGATGCCAGCCAGGTCAATCGCGGCTTCGACGCCCGAGTTGCCCCCACCGATCACGGCCGTGCGCTTGCCCTTGAACAAGGGCCCATCACAGTGCGGGCAATAAGCCACGCCCTTGTTCTTGTACTCGGCCTCGCCGGGCACATTGACGTTGCGCCAGCGCGCACCGGTTGACAGGATCACGGTCTTGGCCTTGAGCACGCCACCGTTGGCCATCTTCACCTGGATCAGGCCACCCGCCTGCTCGGCCGGCACGATGGCTTCGGCGCGCTGCAGGTTCATGATGTCGACGTCATAGGCCTTGCCGTGGGCTTCGAGCGCGGCGGCCAGCTTGGGGCCATCGGTCTCCAACACAGAGATGTAGTTCTCGATCGCCAAGGTGTCGTTGACCTGGCCGCCAAAACGTTCGGCCGCCACACCGGTGCGGATGCCCTTGCGAGCTGCATACACAGCGGCGGCTGCACCCGCAGGGCCACCACCGATGATCAGGACGTCATAAGGCGCCTTCGCGTCAATCTTGGCGGCTTCCTTGGCGTCGGAGTTGGTGTCCAGCTTGGCCACGATCTCGGCCACGGTCATCTTG
Organism: Aquabacterium sp.; assembly: GCF_016234775.1. Taxonomy (GTDB): domain Bacteria; phylum Pseudomonadota; class Gammaproteobacteria; order Burkholderiales; family Burkholderiaceae_C; genus Aquabacterium. The sequence continues at coordinate 65,300 of NZ_JACRAH010000026.1, forward strand.
CCCGAGGCGAACATCTGGCCATTGAGGAAGACCATGGGCACGGCCATGATCTCGCGCTTTTCCACCTCTTCCTGGAAGGCGCCACCTTCGATGATCGTGGTCTTGATCTTCGGGTTGAGGATGGCCATGAGCGACAAGGCCTGCACCACGTCCGGGCAGTTGTGGCAGCTCAGGGACATGTAGACCTCGAAGTTGAAGTCGCCATCCAGCGCGCGGATGTTGTCCAGCACCTCGGCTTCTTCCTTCGGAGGGTGGCCGCCCGTCCACAGCAGGGCCAGCACCAGCGAGGTGAACTCATGGCCCAGGGGCAGGCCAGCAAAGCGCAGTGACGTGTCGCTACCGGTGCGCTGCAAAGTGAAGGACGGCTTGCGCGCATCCTGACCATCGGTCTTGAGCGTGATCTTGTCGCTGCGCAGACCGGCGATGGTCTGCAGCAGGTCCAGCATCTCGCGAGAGTTCTCAGAGTCGCTCAGGGATGCGGTGATCTCGAAGGGCTGTTGCACGCGTTCCAGATAAGCGCCGAGTTGGGCCTTGAGGTTGTCGTCCAGCATGGTGTGCATCCTTTTTCTTGATGAGCGATTAAGCGACTTTGAGAACCGGCCTCCTTCCAGATTCAGAAGGCGACCAGCATCCACCCCGGCGGGCTTTGTGGGCCCGCAGGGAAACAATGTTCAACGAAGTGATGAGGTCAGACCTCAACACAGGTCAAGACTTGGTGATGTCTTAGATCTTGCCGACCAGGTCCAGCGAAGGGGTCAGGGCGGCGGCGCCTTCCTTCCACTTGGCGGGGCAAACCTGGTTGGGGTTGGCGGCGGTGAACTGGGCAGCCTTCAGCTTGCGCAGGGTTTCCGACACGTCGCGGGCGATTTCGTTGCTGTGCACTTCGGCCGTCTTGATGACGCCTTCGGGGTTGATGATGAAGGTGCCGCGCAGCGACAGGCCTTCTTCTTCGATGTGCACGTCAAAAGCGCGGGTCAGCTTGTGGGTGGGGTCGCCAACCAGGGGGAACTTGGCCTTGCCCACGGCGGGGGAGGTTTCGTGCCACACCTTGTGCGAGAAGTGGGTGTCGGTCGTGACGATGTAGACCTCGGCGCCAGCCTTCTGGAATTCGGCGTAGCTGTTGGCAGCGTCTTCGATTTCGGTGGGGCAGTTGAAGGTGAAGGCGGCCGGCATGAAGATCAGGACAGACCACTTGCCCTTCAGGCTTTCGTCGGAGACGGTGATGAACTCGCCCTTGCCGCCGCGGTTGACGAAGGCTTCGGTCTTGAATGGCTGGACTTGCGTGTTGATCAGAGACATGGCTTGTTCCTGTTGAGGGGTTGAGTTGGTGAAACAACAGGGTGAATCTTAGGCCAGCTCATGCCATATAGCGAATTGATTGATCAAATACTGACGATTGGCGGGGGCTATTGATGAACTGTCGTGCCATAGACGAAAAAAATCCCGCCAGGCCTGCCAACCCGGCGGGAAACAGGAGAGTCAGTACTTACTTCTTTGCAGTGCTCTTGGCAGGAGCCGGTGCGGCGCTCAGGTAAAAGCGTGTGCCGTTCACCGGCGTGTTAGAAGATCGGTCTACTGTGAAGGAACCCAAGGCGGGAGCCGCCACCTTGCCTGCGGCCGCCACACTGAGCGCAACCGAGCCGATGGAGTTGGGCACCGTGCACACGTAAAGCCCGGTCGTGCCGCTACCGCAGGTGATGCGCGCGTCCGTTGCCTTGACCGTGGCAGCCGTGGTGAAGGGCGTGCCATTGGCGTTCAGCAGCCACCCCGCCACCACCGTGGAACCCTCGGTAGAAGCGGAGGCCTTGCCGGCATTGCCCAGCGCCGCCACAGTCCCCTTGGTCTGCAACATGGTGGCCACCACGTTTTCGGTGTCGGAGCCGCAAGGCTGTTTGGAGGCGGTGCAGGTCAGCTTGGGCGACGAGAACAAGGCCACGCGCGGCGAAATATAGGACATCACCGTGCCGAACTGGCCCGACACCCCTTTGCCATAGCTGTAGTTGAAGACCCCGGCAAAAGATGAGTTGGCCTTGTCGTGGCTGTTACCCAGGTTGTGCCCCAATTCGTGCGCCAGACTCAACATCTCACAGTAGTAGCCATTGGCCTGCCCGTCGTTGAGTGCGGCAAACATGGCCGTACCGACCTGTGCCTTGAACAGGTTCATCCCCCCTGCGCCCCCACCGGGCACGTAGGCCAGACCACAGGTATTGGTCTTGCTGGTAACCGTGTTGAACGGCGCAAAAAACACCGTCATGGCACCGCCGGTGGCCCTTCTCTGAGCGGCCACCCCCTTGAATGACCCTGAATCAGCCCGCATGGCCGGTAGCACCACCTGCGGCGTGGTATCGGCCTGCGCCACCTTGGCCCAGCCCACGATCTTGAAGGCGATGCCCGTTCCACTGTTGGCGTAAGCCGAGTTGGCCAGCTGTACGAGGTTGGACAAACGCGTGCGCGCCACGGCCTCTGTCCCCCACTGCGACACATACGATGCGCTGTAGGTCATGAACAGGGTGATGGTGGTGTCGATCTTGCCGGCTACCAGCGGCACAGGTATCACGGGTGCCGCCGCGACCGGCACCTTTTTCAAGATGCCTGCCGCTGCCTGCGGTTCGTCCACCTCCCCGGCATCGACATGATCAGGCCCTCGCAAACGGTTCCAACCAGCGGTGACCGGGTCCACGATCTGTGTCTTGCCCTGTCGGGTGATGATCTGGTACTCATTGCCATTGCTCATCACCGTGCCAAAGACGGCATCCTTGCCGACGGTTACCACGGTGGGTGATCCGGCGCCATCCATGCGGCTGACGCCCTGAATCTGCACAAAGCCGTCCTGATCCAGTTCGCGGTGGGTCACGATGGCCACCTCAATCTGCCCATTGGGCAGCGGCAGGGCGATTTCGGCGCCTTCTTCGGCCTGCGCCAGCCCGGCGAAGTTGCCCTTCAGATCCCGCACACCTTTGTCGGTGGTCGCGCCCAGCGCATAGGCCTGGCCGTGAATGGGCCCGACATCCTGCACGGCCTTGAGTTCACCCGACGGTTGCTGCCTGAAAGCCAGCTGATGCCCGCTGAAGCGCACCGCCCCCACGAAGCCTTCCTTGACCTGCTTGAGGAAGACACGGTCCCGCGGACTGCCATCGAGGCTGCCGTGCCAGTAATTCAGGCCATCGAGCCCCTTGGTCGTGGTCTCGAACACCACCGTTTTCTTGCCGATGTAGGGGAAGCTGATTTCCACCTTCTGGCCGGCCTTCATGCCCATCAGACTTTTTGCGTCCAGCTTGAGCGGGCTGTTGATCTCCAGGCCACGAGCCGTGATGCCAGCAGGATCCACCGCCGCGATGCCCTGGCCACTCCAGACTGACAAGGCCAACAGGGCCACCCCGGACAACACGGTGCGCGTGAACTGCATCTTCTTGATCCTTCGCCCGATGGGGGCGTGCATGAACGAGAAGCCAGATTAGGGTGCCGCCCCAGGGATGCCTAGTGAATTTCTGACAGCTTGAGCCTAATTGCAGCTCGTTTACAAGCCTTTTGTCTGAACCGTCACACCCAGCCAGTTCCGGCTTTTTGTCAGATGAATTCCTACAAGACGTGTAGCCGCCAACCGACGCGCCTTACAGCCGCTTACCTATCAAGGAATTTGGGATCTCTTTGCACAATGACTCCATCGACAACGCGAAACCGCACAGAGTCAAACAAAGGAACACAGACATGAACGCCGACCAAATCCTGATGGAAATCCGCGAAACCAACCTGTCCTACCTGATGCTGGCTCAGACCCTGATCCGCAACGACCGTGACCAGGCGCTGTTTCGCCTGGGCCTGACAGAAGCCGCCGCCGACCGCCTGGCCTCCCTGTCTCCCGCCCAGCTCCTGAAGGTCGCATCGAGCAACACCCTGGTGTGCCGCATGCGTGTCGACGATGACCTGGTCTGGTCGCTGTTGACCAACCACGGCAAGGGTGCCGGCAGCGACGGTGCCTCCCGCCTGCATGCCTCGATCCTGCTGGCCGGCAAGCATCAAGAAGCCGCCTGATCCAGCCCCCCGCCCGAACCGAACACCCCTATCTACAGACAAGCCGGAGAAACCACCATGCGTACCAAGAGCCTGTTGACCGAAGCCAAGCAAATCGACCGCGCCGTGACCCTGATCAACCTGGGTGCCCGCCTGCAGGTCCTGGAGTCGGAAACCGATATGTCTTACGAACGCCTGCTGCGCCTCTATAAGGAAGTCTCCGGCAAATCGCCTTCCAAGGGTCAGCTGCCCTTCTCGACCGACTGGTTCATGACCTGGCAGCCCAATATCCACGCCAGCCTGTTCCTCAACATCCACGAGTACCTGAACAAGGCCGCCGAGATGGACGAGATCGACGTCGTCATCAAGGCCTAC
>NZ_JACRAH010000031.1 GCF_016234775.1 Aquabacterium sp.
AGCGACCAGCACCGCGTCTAAGGAGTTCTCTGTCATGCAAATCATCCTCCTCGAAAAAGTCGCCAACCTGGGCAACCTGGGTGATGTGGTCCGCGTGAAGGACGGTTACGCTCGTAACTTCCTGATCCCCACTGGCCAAGCCCGTCGCGCCACTGAAAAGGCTGTCGCCGAATTCGAAGCCCGCCGCGCTGAACTGGAAAAGGTTCAAGCTGAAAAGCTGGCCGCCGCTCAAGCTCTGGGCGAGAAGCTCTCCGGCAAGACCATCAACGTCACCCAGAAGGCTGGCGTGGACGGTCGCCTGTTCGGCTCCGTGACCAACTTCGACATCGCTGAAGGCCTGAAGGCTGCTGGCTTCGAAGTGGCCAAGCACCAGATCCGCCTGCCTAACGGTCCTCTGAAGACTGTTGGCGAGCACCCTGTGTCGCTGTCGCTGCACACTGACGTGGTCGCTGAGATCACCGTCGCTGTGGTTGGCGAAACCGCCTAAGTCAGGTCTTGTACCTGAAGGGGTCGGCTCGCCGGCCCCGAAGCAAAGCCGGCCTCGTGCCGGCTTTGTCGTTTCACGAACACGCCCCAGGAAGGTCCTTGGCAGTTATCCCCGCCGCTCCCCAGGATTTCCCAAGGCTGTCCACAGACTTGCCCACATGTCCACAGAGTTACCCACAGGTGCCTGCTGTGGGCGAGCTTATGATTGCAGACCATGGCCGCTGTTCTCCCGACCCCGTTTTCACCTTCCAAGCTCACAGACGCCATCGGCGCCGATGAAGTCGCCAAGCTGCGCGTGCCACCGCACTCCATCGAGGCCGAGCAAAGCGTGCTGGGCGGCTTGCTGCTCGATAACAGCGCCTGGGACCGCGCCTCTGATCTGCTGAGCGACTCTGACTTCTATCGCCACGAGCACCAGCTCATCTTCACGGCGATTCAGCAGTTGATCAACGCCTCCAAACCGGCAGACGTGATCACGGTCTATGAACAGCTGCAGATGTCGGGCAAAGGTTCGGACGTGGGTGGCCTCGCCTACCTGAATGCTTTGGCCCAATCGGTGCCCAGCGCGGCCAACATGCGCCGCTACGCCGAGATCGTGCGCGAACGCGCCGTGCTACGCAAACTCGTCACGGTGAGCGACGAGATCGCGACCAATGCCTTCAGCCCCAACGGCAAGTCGGTGTCGGACATCCTGGACGAGGCCGAAGCCAAGATCATGAAGATCGGCGAAGAGGGCAACAAGAATAAACAAGGCTTCCATTCGATGGACGGCCTGGTGGTCGACCTGCTGGACCGCGTGACCGAACTGGCAGACAACGGCCTGGACGACGTCACCGGCGTGCGCACCGGTTTCATCGACATGGACAAGATGACAGCCGGCTTGCAAAAGGGCGACCTGATCATCCTGGCGGCCCGCCCCTCCATGGGTAAAACCGCTTTCGCGCTGAACATCGGCGAAAACGTGGCCGTCAACGAAGGCTTGCCTGTGGCCATCTTCTCGATGGAAATGGGCGCCTCTCAGCTTGCCCTGCGTATGGTGGGCTCGATCGGCCGCATCAACCAGCAGAACCTGCGTACCGGCCGCCTGTCTGACGACGAATGGAGCCGGCTGAGCGAAACGGTTGAAAAGCTGCGTACGGCCAATGTGTTCATCGACGAAACGCCAGGCCTCTCACCCAATGAACTGCGCGCCCGGGCGCGTCGTCTGGCTCGCCAGTTTGGCGGCACGCTCGGCCTGATCATCATCGACTACCTGCAGTTGATGAGCGGCTCAGGCGGCAACGAGGAAAACCGCGCGACCGTGATCGGTGAAATCTCCCGGGGGCTGAAGGCCCTGGCCAAAGAGCTGCAATGCCCGGTGATCGCGCTGTCGCAGTTGAACCGTTCGGTGGAAACGCGCCCTGACAAGCGCCCCATGATGTCCGACCTTCGCGAATCCGGCGCCATCGAGCAGGATGCGGACGTGATCATGTTCATCTACCGCGACGAGTACTACAACCGCGAATCCAAGCTACAAGGCCAGGCCGAAATCATCATCGGCAAACAGCGTAACGGCCCTGTGGGCGCTGTGCACCTGGCCTTCCTGAAGTCCAACACGCGCTTCGAGAACCTGGCGCCTGGCACCTACACGGGCGAAGGCGACCAATACTGATCGCCTTGGGTGCCGCCTACCAGCCGCCTACAGACCGTGACGTGCCAGCCAGGCCTGCAATTGAGCTGGCGGCAAGGCACCCGACACCCGATCCTGTTCACGCCCCTGCTTGAACAGGGCCAGCGTCGGGATGCTGCGGATGTTGTAGCGGGCCCCGAGTGAGGGCTCTGCCTCGGTGTCCACCTTGGCAAAGCGAATGCGACCGGCATAGATACCGGCCTGCTGGGCAAATACCGGCGCAAACATCTTGCAGGGCCCACACCAGGGCGCCCAGAAGTCAACCAGCACGGGTAGTTGATCGCGGGTAATGAAGCGCTCGAAATTGCGCGCAGTCAGCACAACGGGCAAGGATGGCAGTACGGCTTGACCGCACTTGCCGCACTGCGCGCCATCGTTGACACGTGTAGAAGGCACGCGGTTGATGGTCTCACAGTGCGGGCAGACCAGTTCCAGTGATGTGCTTGACATGGGATCGCTCCAACTCGGCAACATACCCCATATCGTATCGACCGGCCAGTTTTCAAGGCCTGAGACAGCCCTTACTTGAGAGGACGGGATGCCCCGCCCCCCTAGAGGCTCAATCGTCGTTGCCGCCAAAAGCCATCAACAACTGCAGCAACGAGGAAAACACGTTGTAGACGTTGAGGTAGATCGCCAACGTCGCGGTCACGTAGTTCGTCTCACCGCCGTCCATGATGCGCTTGATGTCGTACAGGATGAAGGCAGAGAAGATCAGCACGGCCATGGTCGAGATCGCCAGATGCAGGGCGGGCATCTGCAGCCAGATATTGGCCACAGCTGCCACCAGGATCACGATCATGCCCATGAACAGCCACTTGCCCATGCTGGACAGGTCTCGCTTGATCGTGCTGGCCAGGACCGACATACCCAGGAAAACGGCCCCGGTGCCACCGAAGGCCAGTGAAATCAGGCTGGCGCCATTGGACATCCCGAGCGCATGGCCAATCAACCGCGACAGCATCAAGCCCATGAAGAAGGTGAAGCCCAGCAGAAGCGCCACACCCACGCCGGAATTCTTGAACTTCTCGATCGCGAAAAAGAAGCCAAACGAGATACCCATGAACAACAGGAAGCCCATCAAGGGGCTTCCGGCCATGAAGCTGAAGCCCATGGACACACCCAGCCAGGCGCCCAACACGGTTGGCAGCATCGACAAGGCCAGCAAGGCATAGGTATTGCGCAGCACACGCTGGCGATCTACGCCCAGCGACGAGCCGCCATAAACGACATCTAGGGGTTTGATAGAACGATCCATGAATCCTCCGAAAGAAACAGACGGTGCGGCCAGCGCGGCACCCATGCGCGGATTGTAGGCTGTGCCACACGGATATAGGGACAAACTGCCTCGTTAACAGCCTTGGCAATGCATGGTTTTTCCACAGGATGACATCACGCAGACTGGCGGCGGCGCAAGGACTCATACAGGCAGACCGCCGCCGCCGCCGCCACATTGAGTGACTCCTCTCCACCAGGCTGCGGTATGGCCACTCGCAACTGGCATTTCGCCATGACGGACTCTGCCACGCCCTGCCCCTCATGCCCCATGACCCAGGCGCAGGGATCCGGCAAGGGTGCGGAGGGCAACATCTGATCGGTATGTGAACTGGTGGCCACCATGGGCACGCCCAGGGCATCCAGGTCATCGGCATTGACCTGCTCGACCAGATGCAAGGCAAAGTGCGCGCCCATGCCCGCCCTTAGAACCTTGCCCGACCACAGCGCAGCCGTCCCCTTGAGGGCCACGAGTTGCTCAAACCCCATGGCCGAGGCACTGCGCAGGATACTGCCCACATTGCCCGCATCCTGAACGCGATCCAGCACCACCGTGCGGACACCCGGACGGATACCAGCGCCCTGCCCATCCAGCCCAGGCCGATTCAGCAAGAAGCCCAGGCGCGCCGGGGATTCCAGGCTCGTGAACGCCTTCCACAAGGCCTCGGGCACCACCACCACCTTGCTTGCCTGCCTGGCCAGCTCGCTGAGCCGGCGGGCCTGCTCATCAAAAGCCTGCGCCACGCCGTGCTCGCCCTGCCAGGCAGTATCGGCGATCACAGCCAGCGCGACCGGCACGCCGCGCGCCAGGCAGGCCGAGCACAGGTGATCGCCTTCCAGCCAGACCTCGCCCAGCTTGCGGTAGGCAGACGGATCCTGCACATGTTTGCGCAAGCGCTGAACCAGCGGGTTGTCGCGGGAGGTGATCAGTTGAGTCGTCATGAATGTGTCAGGGCCTGGAGGTCAACGTCGCCCCGAACGCGGCTGCACCAGAGAGGGATCGGGCGCCAGGCCCAGCACCACCTTCACGGGGCCGAAACTGCGGCGATGTGCAGGCGTCGCGCCATGCAGCTTCAGGGCAGCGACATGGTCAGCGGTGGGATAGCCCTTGTGCCCGTCAAAACCGTACTGGGGATAGGCCTCGTGCAACTGTTCGCACAGGCGGTCACGATGCACCTTGGCCAGGATGGACGCCGCCGAAATGGCCTGCACCTTGGCATCACCCTTGACGATGGCCTGCGCCGGCACATTGAGCGGCGGCACGCGGTTGCCATCCACCTGCACCATGGCCGGCTTCAGCCTAAGCCCTTCAACCGCACGACGCATGGCCAGCATGGTGGCGTGCAGGATGTTGAGCTCGTCGATTTCTTCGACACTGGCTTCGGCAATGCAGCAGCACAGTGCCTTGGCCCGAATCTCGTCGTACAAACGCTCACGGGCGCGCGCGGTCAGCTTCTTGGAGTCCGCCAGCCCGGCGATCGGCTGCTGATCATCCAGGATCACCGCAGCGGCCACCACCGGGCCCGCCAATGGCCCACGCCCTGCCTCATCCACACCGGCCAGCAGCCCGGCCGAGGCAGTCGGCCACAACAGATCGAGCTGTTCGGGCACCACGAGTTCGGCAACGGCCTTGCTGGCCCGGCCGCCCTGGGTGGCCGTGGTGGGCGCTTTAACGGCTTTCGAGGACTTGGGCGATGGCATCGCTGGCGGCCTGGGCGGTATTGCGCCTCAGGGTATGGTGAAGTTCAAGAAAACGCTGCTGCACCGACTGCGCACGGGCCGGATTGTCCAGCCAGGCGAGTACGTCAGCAGCCAGTTGTTCAGGGTTGGCGTCGTGCTGCAAGCGCTCAGGCACGACAAAATCGCGCAGCAGGATGTTGGGCAGGCCCACCCAGGGCAGGTAAGCCATGCGCTTCATGATGGGCCAACTCAGTGCGCTGATCTTGTAGGCGATGACCATGGGGCGCTTGAACAGAGCGGCTTCCAAGGTGGCGGTGCCACTGGCGATCAGCGTCACGTCGCAAGCGGCCAACGCGTCGTGCGATTGGCCATCGAGCACCACGAGCCTGGCCTTGTCGGGCACATGCTCGGCCACCATCGGGTCGATCAGCCCGCGCATGCCCGGCACCACCGGCAGCACAAAACGCAGGTCCGGGCGCATCTGGCTCAGGCGGGCGATCGTTTGCAGGAAGGTCGGCGCGATATACCGAATCTCACCGCCACGACTGCCCGGCAAAACGGCCACCACAGGCGCATCGGCAGGCAAGCCCAGCTTGGCGCGAGCGGCCTCACGCGGCACCTCCAGCGGGAAGGTATCCGCCAGCGGATGCCCCACGAAGGTGGCCGCAATGCCCTTGTCGTGATACAGCTGAGGCTCGAACGGAAACAGGCACAACATGTGATCCACCGATTGATGGATCTTGTTGATGCGCCCTCCCCGCCAGGCCCAGATGGAGGGGCTGACAAAGTGCACGGTCTTGATGCCGGCGGTCTTCAGACGCGCCTCCAGCCCCAGGTTGAAGTCAGGCGCATCCACCCCGATGAACACATCGGGGCGCTCCTTGCGCAGGCGTTCACTCAGTTGCTCCCGGATGCCCCAGATCTCGCGAAAGCGCCGCAGCACTTCCAGGTTGAAGCCATGCACAGCCAGCTTCTCGTACGGCCAATGCGCCTCGAAGCCGTGCGCCGCCATACGCGGCCCGCCGATGCCGGAGGCCGTCAGATCGGGCCAACGGGCTTTCATGCCGCCAAGCAGCAAGCCGGCCAGCAGATCCCCGGAGGTCTCGCCGGCCACCATGGCCACCCGAGGTGCGGCGGTCCCCATGGGCGTCAACGCACGATGCCGCGCGTCGCGTCAGCGAGGAAAGCCAGCATCATGTCGATGTCGGCATCCGCTTCGGCATGTTGCCCGCGCAAGGTGGCGATCTCGGCCTTGGCGGCCTCCAGCGTGAGGCCCTTGCGGTACAGCGTGCGGTACATCTGCTTGAGGATGCTCAGCCGCTCAGGCACATAACCACGACGACGCGGGCCTTCCTGGTGGACGTTCTGAGCCTCGGCCGGGTTGCCGGAAGCCTGAATGAAAGGGGGCAAGTCTTGCGACAGGCGGGTCTGGAAGCCCACCATGGCGAAGTCGCCGATGCGCACGAACTGGTGCACACCGCTGATGCCGCCGATCAAGGTGTAATTGCCCACGGTCACATGTCCGGCGAACTGCACCGAGTTGGCAATGACATTGTGGTTGCCGATGACGCAGTCATGCGCCACATGGACATAGGCCATGATCCAGTTGTCATCGCCGATCTGCGTGATGCCCTTGTCCTGCACGGTGCCCGTGTTGAACGTGGTGAACTCGCGGATGGTGTTGCGGTCGCCGATCACGAGCCTGGTCGGCTCGCCCGCGTACTTCTTGTCCTGAGGGTCGCCGCCCAGTGAAGCGAACTGGTAGATACGGTTGTCGCGCCCGATCGTGGTGTGGCCCTCGATCACGCAATGCGCGCCAACGCTCGAGCCTTCGCCGATGACCACATGAGGACCGATGATCGAATAAGGGCCAACCGATACGGACTCGGCCAGTTGCGCCTGGGGATCGACGATCGCGGTGGGATGGATGTTCGCCATGTCTGGATCAGGCCACCTTGCGTACGGTGCACATGAGTTGGGCCGACACCGCCAACTCTTCACCGACAAACGCCTGCGCATTGAACTTGTAGATGCCGGCCTTCGCACGATCGAGTTGCACATCCAGGATCAACTGGTCACCCGGCTCCACCGGACGTTTGAAGCGCGCGCCATCAATACCCACAAAGTAATAGACGGAATCTTCATCGGCACCCTTGCCTTGTGAATCAAACGCCAGCAGGGCAGCCGCCTGGGCTAGCGCCTCAAGCATCATGACGCCAGGCATGACGGGCCGTGTAGGAAAGTGCCCCTGGAAGAACGGCTCGTTGATGGTCACGTTCTTCAAGGCGCGGATCCGCACGTTCTTTTCGATCTCCAGCACGCGGTCCACCATCAGGAAGGGGTAGCGATGCGGGAGTTTTTCGAGGATCTTGTGGATGTCCATCACGATTTGATCTGTTTCTCTAGGGTACGGATGCGATCACGCAGGGCATGGAGTTGCCGCAGCGTGGCCGCGTTCTTCTCCCAGGATGCGTTGTCGTCGAAGGGGAACACCCCGGTGTACATGCCGGGCTGTGGAATGGAGCGGGAAATCAGCGTGCCGGAAGACACGTGCACATTGTCAGCCAACGTGAGATGGCCCAGGATCATGCCGGCGCCGCCCACGGTGCAGTGCTTGCCGATGCGCGCACTGCCCGCCACGCCGACGCAGCCGGCCATGGCCGAATGCTCGCCGATGTGCACGTTGTGCGCGATCTGAACCAGGTTGTCGAGCTTCACGCCCTTGTCGATCACGGTGTCTTCGATCGCACCGCGATCCACGCAGGTGTTGGCCCCGAGTTCCACATCGTCACCGATGCGCACGGCACCAAGCTGTTCGATCTTTTCCCAGCGACCCTGGTTGGGCGCAAAACCAAAGCCGTCCGCACCAATCACCACCCCGCTGTGCAGGATGCAGCGCTCACCGACCACACAATCGAAGCCCAGCGTGACGTGAGGCGCCAGCTTGCTGCCAGCGCCGATGCGCGCACGCGCGCCCACTGCACAGTGAGAGCCGACAATCACGTTGTCGCCAATGACCACACCGGCCTCGATCACCACCAGCGGACCGATGGTCACACCCTGCCCAATCACCGCCGTCGCATCAACCACGGCAGACGGGTGAACGGCTGCGGCAGGACGAGGCCGCACACGGGTCGCCCACCATTGGGTCAGGCGCGCAAAGTAAAGATAAGGGTCGTCGCAGACGATGGCAGCACCACGCGCAGCCGCCTCATCTTTTACGGCCGGGCTGACGATCACGCACACAGCCAGTGTCGATGCCAGTTGACTGCGGTATTTCGGGTTGGACAGAAACGAGATGGCATCAGGGCGAACTGTGTCCAGCGCCCCGATGTGGCGAATCACAGTGTCACGATGGCCCAGCAATTCACCACCCAGCGCATCGACCAACGCACCGAGCGTGGTGGCGGGGTTGAGCGCGGCACGGTCGTCTTGCGCGATATGCGGGGCGCTCACTTGGCAGATCCGGTATCCAGTGCCTTGATGACCTTGCCAGTGATGTCCACACGATTGCTGGCGAACACGGCTTCCTGCAGGATCAGGTCGAACTTTTCCTGTTCGAAGATCTGTTTGACCACCCGATTGGCACGGTCGAGGATGCTGGTCAGCTCCTCGTTTTTCCGCTGGTTGAAATCCTCTTGGAACTCGCGGCGTTTACGCTGCAATTCACGATCCTGATCCAGCAGATCACGTTGACGGCGAATGCGCTCACTTTCGCCCAGCGTCGGAGCGTCTTTCTCAAACCGCTCGGAGGCCGACTTGATGACGCCTTCGATCTTGTTGAGCTCTTTCTCGCGAGGCTTGAACTCGGCCTCCAGCTTGGTCTGCGCTGCTTTGGCGGCAGTGGTGTCACGCAGCACACGGTCCAGATTGACCACGCCAATCTTGAGCTCCTGGCCATGAGCGGCCAAGGAGACCAACACAGTGATGCTGGCAAGCAGAATCTTGCGAATCGATTTCATGATCAGAATGCCGTGCCGATCTGGAACTGGAGTTTTTGTATTTTATCTTGATCGAAGTAGCGGAATGGCTTGCCGTAGCTCAGCTTGAGCGGACCGACCGGCGAAACCCAGCTGATACCAACACCTGTGGACGCGCGGAATTCCTTGAACTTGATGGGCTCGTTCTCGCCCCAGACATTACCGGCATCCACATACCCAAACAGGCGCAAAGTGCGATCATTGCCTGCGCCGGGGAACGGCACATACAACTCGTGGTTCAGGTTGATACGCTTGTTGCCCCCGATGTAGGAGCCCAGCGCATCAACCGGACCCAAAGTACCTTGCTCGAAACCTCGAACGGACCCCAGACCACCGCCAGTGAAATTTTTGAACACCGGATACGGCCGCCCCTGCAGCCCGACACCATAGGCCAGTTCGCTGTTGAAGCTGAAGGTGTAGCGATTGGTCAGCGCAAAGTGCTGCTGGAACTGGTAGTCAGACCTCAGGTAGCGTGTATCACCCAGGGCCCCCCATTCGAGGTTGACACGCTGGTATCGACCAGTCGACGGCGCAATCACACTGTCTCGCGAGTCACGCTGCCACGCTGTGGTGAGGGGAATGGACAGGCTACGCTCACCAAAGGTTTCGCGGTGAATCTGATAGCTCAGCGGCAAACCGATTGTGCCTTTGATGGTCGTTTGCTCAGCACCGACACCGAAGAAGATGGTGTCAAACTCGGTATAGGGCACACCGAAGTTCATCTTTGCACCGGGCGTCACGATCTGGTAGTCACCGCCCTGCGAGCTCAACGGGCGCGAAGTGCGGTAGTAGACATCATAGGAGCGTGAGATGCCGTTGTCGGTGAAGTACGGGTCAACCGTGCTGACGACGATGGTGCGGTTGTACTTGCTGGTATTGAGTTCAACCCCCAGATAGTTACCTGTACCGAAGACGTTGTCCTGCTTGACCGAGGCTGTCAAGGTGAACTTTTCTGCACTGGAGAAACCAGCCCCCAGCATCAAGTTACCCGTCGGCTTTTCTTCCACCGAAATGGTCAAGTCCACCTGGTCGGCCGTGCCCGCCACTTCCGTGGTCTCGATGTTGACCTGCTTGAAGTAACCCAGACGGTCCACGCGATCACGCGACAGCTTGATCTTCTGACCGTCATACCAGGCTGCCTCAAACTGGCGGAACTCGCGGCGGATCACTTCGTCACGTGTGCGAGAGTTACCTGCCACGTTCACGCGCCGCACGTAGACGCGACGCTGAGGCTGGGCCACCAGCACGGCCACGGCCTGTCCCTTTTCACGGTCCAGCTCGGGGCGGAACTCCACCCTGGCAAAGGCATAACCGAACGCAGCAAAGCGATCCGTGAACGCCTTGATGGTCGACGCCACATCCTCGGCGCGATAGGCTTCGCCTGGCTTGATCGTCACGAGCTTGCGGAAGGTCTCCTCCTTGCCGACATAGTCGCCATCGAGCTTGACACCCGTGATCACATAGCGCGGACCTTCAGTCACATTGATCGCGATCGAGATATCCTGCTTGTCAGGCGAGATGGCAACCTGCGTGGAATCGATGCGGAACTCGAGGTAGCCACGATTGAGGTAGTAGGCCTTGATCGCTTCCAGGTCGGCATTGAGCTTGGAACGCGCGTACTGATCGGATTTGGTGTACCAGGTCAACCAGCCACCGTTGGTCAGGTCCATCTGGGACAACAGCGTGCTTTCCGAGAAAGCCTGGTTGCCGGTGATGGTGATGCTCTTGATCTTGGTGACCTCGCCTTCGGTCACGGTGAACGTCACGTTGACGCGATTGCGCTCCGCCGGGGTGATCGTGGTCACCACCTCGACGCCATACAAGCTGCGCGTCAGATACTGACGCTTGAGCTCCTGTTCGGCGCGGTCGGCCAGCGCTCGGTCAAAAGGCTGCCCTTCGCCAATACCTACATCCTTGAGGGCCTTGACCAGGTTGTCCTTGTCGAATTCCTTCGTGCCCACGAATTCCACGCGGGAGATCACCGGCCGCTCTTCCACGACGATGACCACCACTTTGCCGTCAATCTGAATGCGTACATCCTTGAAAAGGCCTGTAGCAAACAAGGAGCGCAAACCTGCCGCACCTTTGTCGTCGGTATAGGTATCACCCACGCGGAATGGCAACGAGGCAAACACGGTACCGGCGTCCGCGCGCTGCAAGCCTTCAACACGAATGTCCTTGAGCACAAAGGGCTCGACGGCCCAGGCCGCCTGGAACAGGGAAGACGCCAGCAAGGCGGCGAGCAGGGACGGCTTGAACCGGACAGCAGTCATGGAAGGAATATGCATGCGAAAGTGAACTCAGTGCGCGCCTATGAGGCGCGCCAGGTCGTTATAAAGGGCCAGTGACATCATCACCAGCATGATGGCGACGCCACCACGTTGTAGGCGCTCCAGCCAACGTTCGGACACGGGCCGGCCCGTGACACCTTCGAAAAGATAATACATGAGGTGCCCGCCATCGAGCACCGGCAAAGGCAGCAAATTGAGCACCCCCAGGCTGACACTGACCAGCGCCAGGAAGCCGATGTAGTAGACCCACCCCAGTTTCGCTGACTGGCCGGCGTAATCGGCAATCGTCAAGGGGCCACTCAGGTTCTTGACCGAAGCCTGCCCGATGAGCATCTTGCGCAACATGTCCAGACTCAGAACGGAAACATCCCAGGTCTTGGTGATCGCCCGGCTCAAGCCCTCCACAAAGCCATATCGAACCTCGACTTCTGCAGCAGCCCGCCCCAATCCGACCTCGATGCGCGGCAACATCTGCCCTTGAATGTCTTTCATGACGGGCATGACCTGCACGCTCAGGGCCTGGCCTTCGCGCTGAATACGAAGATCCAATATCTTTGGCTGCCCCTTGTCCTGACTCTCGCGGATCAATCGGCGCAAATGGCTGGCGTCTGACGGGGCTTGACCATTGATCAGCAGCACAAGATCGCCGCGACGCAGGCCAGCTTTCTCGGCCGGGCCACCGGCGATCACCTTGTCCACCACCGGCTCGGCATAAGGCTCCGTCAGGCCGATGCGTGCCATCAACTCACCATCGACCTCGGCCACAGACACCTTGCTCGTCGCCAGCAGCAACTCCCGCTCGCCGTGCGCGGATTGACCGGGCGCAGCATGGCGCTGAACTCGCAAACGCAAATCCTGGCCCTTGAGCGCCGCTTGAGTCAGGAACCACTGGAAGTCATTGACAGAACGCACGCGCTGCCACTGCTCGCCAGATTCAGCGCCTTCGTCCGCAACCGCTCGATCGACCTGCACGGCCAGGATCTCGTCACCAGACTGAAGGCCGGCTTGCTCGACCAGGCTGCCTGCCTTGGGCTGCGCAAACAAGGGACGGATTTCGGATACGCCAGCCCAGTTCACGCTGGCGTACAACACCACCGCCAGCAGCAGATTGGCCAGGGGCCCTGCCACCACGACAATGGCACGCTGCCAGACCGGCTTGCGGTTGAACGCCCGATGCAACTCGGCGGCGTCCACCGCACCTTCCCGCTCATCGAGCATCTTCACGTAGCCGCCCAATGGCAAAGCGGACAGAACGAACTCGGTTTCGCCCTTGGTGCGGGACCACAACACGCGGCCAAAGCCAACCGAAAAACGCAATACCTTGACATCACAAGCCACTGCAGCACGATAGTGCCCATACTCGTGAATGATCACCAACACGCCTATGGTGACAATGAAAGCCAGGACCGTTGTCAACATCGCACCACTCCTTGGAACATCATCCTCAGGTCAATCGACGATCGAGGCGTCATGCGATCAGCGCGCCAGCCCAACCACCACGGACTCTGCCACACGGCGAGCCTGCTGATCCAGCGACAACAAACCTTCCACGGCCCCTGCCGCACCGTCGGGCACAACGCAGTCAGACAGCGTCTGCACGTTCACGCGATGAATCTGATCAAAACGAATGCGGCGATTCAGAAAGGCATCAACCGCCACCTCGTTGGCTGCGTTAAGCACGCACGTACTGCCAGGTGCACCACGCAAGGTTTCCCACGCGAGTTGCAAGCCTGGGTAGCGGGCCGCATCAGGCTCACGGAAGGTCAGCGCGTTCAGTTTGGTGAAATCCAGCATGTCGGCACCTGACTCGATACGCTCAGGCCAGGCCAGACCATAAGCGATGGGGACACGCATATCCGGCGTCCCCAGTTGCGCCAACACGGAGCGATCACGGCAAACCACCATCGAGTGGATGATGCTCTGTGGATGCAACACCACGCGGATCTGATCGGGCGTCAGGCCAAATAGCCAGCGCGCCTCGATCACCTCCAGCGCCTTGTTCATCATCGTCGCAGAATCCACCGAGATCTTTCGCCCCATCACCCAATTGGGATGAGCACAAGCCTGATCCGGCGTGATGTCTGCGAATGTCGAGGGATCACGATCACGGAAGGGCCCGCCCGATGCGGTCAGGACAATGTGATCAATGCGCGCAGCCCACGTCGAGGCATCTTCAGGCAGGCACTGGAAGATGGCCGAGTGTTCGCTGTCAATGGGTAACAAGGTGGCGCCGCCTTGCTTGACCGCGTCCATGAACAGGGCACCACCCACTACCAGGGCCTCTTTGTTGGCCAGCAGCAGCCGTTTACCGGCGCGGGCCGCAGCCAGACAGGGCGCCAGCCCGGCGGCACCCACGATCGCGCCCATGACGACGTCGACATCGGCATGGGAGGCCACCTCACTCAGTGCCTGCTCGCCGCTGAGCACCTCGGTGGGCAAACCTGCGGCACGCACTTTGTCACGCAACTGCGCCGCCAGCGACTCGGCCGGCATCACGGCATACGTGGGGCGATGTGCCACGCACTGCGCAAACAGCTCGTCCACACGGGAGGCCCCGCTCAGGGCCCAGATCTCGAAACGATCGGGGTGGCGCGCGGCCACGTCCAGCGTGTTGGTACCAATGGAGCCCGTGGCACCCAGGATGCACAGGCGAAGGCGGCGATGATGTGTGTGATCAACCATGGCACAGGGTCATCAAGGCCAGCGACAAGGGCAACACCGGCAGCAAGGCATCAATACGGTCGAGCACACCACCATGCCCAGGCAGCAACTGGCTGCTGTCCTTGGCGCCAGCCTGACGCTTGATCAAGGATTCGAACAGATCCCCCACCACGCTCATGCCAGTCAGAAAGGCCAGTGCGGCCAGCATGCCCACAGGCCCCAGGCCCATGAGCAAACGACTGTACAGGCTGGGTGAGTCCACGCCGATATTGCGGTCAATCCAGATCCAGCCCGCGGCGAGCAGACCCACGACCAGCATCCCCGTCCACACGCCCTCCCAGCTCTTGCCGGGGCTGATGGACGGTGCCAGCTTGCGCTTACCGAAGGTCCGGCCGCCAAAATAGGCACCGATGTCAGCGGCCCATACCAGGCAAAATACCGACAGCAGGTAGTTCAGGCCCTGCATCTTGCTTTCTACCAGCGCCAGCCAGGCCAGCACCAGCAGTGCCAGGCCCAGCAAGCGACGCAGGTCCCGCGGCACCTGCTTCCAGTAAAGCGTGCCATAGCGCAGCACGGCCACCCCACCGATCACCCAGATGAGCACAGCAGCCAGCCAGATGAAGGCGGGCGCTCCGAACCCCACCAGCGGGTGCCCCCAGCCGTGTACATGGCCCTGGGCCTCGGACACCACAGCCTGCATCTGCCCCCAGACTGGCAACCCCAGATACTGAGCGACAGTGGCACAGCCCCCAGCTACAGCGGCCCCCATGATGATGGCACGCACACCTGGTGCGTCATTCAGACGCGACCACTCCCACCCCGCGGCGGAGATGAAAACAAGCGTCAGGATGGCAAAAGGCCAAGCGGCTTGCGCAGCCAGCGTAGGCAGCAAAATGGCCACCAGAATCAGGGCCGTGATGACACGTTGCTTGAGCATCTATCGAGATCCTTCAGGCCTGAGCCCTGGAGCCGTTGTCTTCATCGCCACTGCCAATGGCGCCGTCACCCTCACCCGACGAGCCCACATCCCCGAATCGCCGCTCTCGCCGGGCATAGCTCGCAATGGCCTTGTCGAGCTCCCTGTGGTCAAAATCTGGCCACAGACAATCCGTGAAATACAACTCGGCATAGGCGCTCTGCCAAAGAAGGAAGTTCGACAAGCGCACCTCCCCTCCCGTGCGTACAAACAAGTCAGGATCTGGCGCATAGCTCATGGCCATGTAACGCGACAATGCTGCCTCATCCAGTTGCTCCGGTCGCACGCCAGCTGCCATTGCCTGACGCGCCGCCTGAACGATGTCCCAGCGTCCACCGTAGTTGAAGGCGACCGTCAATATCAACTTGTCGTTGCGCGCCGTCGCGGCCTGGGCGTCCAGCAAGGCATGGCGCACCTTGTCCGAAACATTGTCCAGATCGCCCACGATCCGAATGCTCACGCCGTCGGCATTCATCTTGGCCAGATACTTGGACAACGCCACCAGCAACAAGCTCATCAAGCCAGACACTTCCTCTTCGGGCCGTTTCCAGTTCTCCGAGGAGAAGGCAAACACGGTCAGAAAGCCGATCCCACGGTCTACCGTCGCCTGCACCACCTTGAGCAAGGCATCAACACCAGCCTTGTGCCCAACGCCACGCGGCATGAAGCGCTTGCGCGCCCAACGTCCGTTGCCATCCATCACGATGGCCACATGGCGGGGAACAAGGTCGGCAACGAGTGTCTTGGACATCGGTTCAGCAAGAAATGAATCAGCCTGGCTCCTGAGCACATGAACTGCGCCCGCCAGAAATACAGCGAGGCGGCCATGCCGCCTCGGACTGCGTCGAGATTATGACAAAGCGCGGCGGCTTAAACGGCCAGCACTTCAGCTTCTTTACCAGCCACCAGCTTGTCGATTTCGGCGATGGTCTTGTCGGTCAGCTTCTGCACGTCATCCTGCGAACGACGATCCTCGTCTTCGGTGATCTCTTTGTCCTTGAGCAGGCGCTTGGCATGCTCGTTGGCGTCACGGCGCAGATTGCGCACAGCGATCTTGGCATCTTCACCCGCGTTCTTGACCACCTTGGTCAGCTCCTTGCGGCGCTCTTCTGTCAGGGCCGGCATCGGGACGCGGATCAGGTCACCCTGCGTGGAAGGATTCAGACCCAGGTCGGATTCGCGAATGGCCTTCTCGATCTTGGCGCCCATGCCTTTTTCCCAAGGCTGCACACTGATGTTGCGCGCATCAATGAGGGATACGTTGGCCACCTGGCTGATGGGCACCAAAGAACCGTAGTAATCGACCTGAACCTGATCCAGGATGCCGGGGTGGGCACGACCCGTACGGATCTTGGCTAGCTCGGCCTTGAATGCCTCAATGGACTTGAGCATTTTCTGCTCTGCGTTTTTCTTGATTTCAGCGATGCTCATGGAGAACTCCGTGCGAATGTTTGACGACCTGACTGACAAACGCGTGAGAGGGAAAACCGGAAGACGAAATTGTGCCTGAACCAGCGATCAAACGTGAACCAGGGTGCCTTCGTCTTCACCCTGCACCACGCGCTTGAGCGCACCGGGCTTGAAGATGGAGAACACCTTCAACGGCAGGTTCTGGTCACGGCACAGCGCGAAAGCCGTGGCATCCAGCACCTGCAGATTCTTGATCAGAGCCTCGTCGAAGGTGATGCTGGTGTAGCGCGTGGCAGACGGATCCTTCTTGGGATCAGCCGTGTACACACCATCCACCTTGGTGGCCTTGAGCATGATCTCGGCGCCGATTTCGGCACCACGCAGTGCGGCTGCGGTATCGGTCGTGAAGAAGGGGTTGCCGGTACCGGCCGCGAACACGACGACCTTACCCTCTTCGAGGTACTGCAAGGCCTTGGGGCGCACATAAGGCTCGACCACCTGGTCAATGCTGATGGCCGACATGACGCGAGCGGTCATACCTTCCTGGCGCATGGTGTCAGCCAGGGCCAGCGAGTTCATCACGGTAGCCAGCATGCCCATGTAGTCAGCCGTGGCACGGTCCATACCAACAGAACCACCCGCCACGCCGCGGAAAATATTGCCACCACCGATCACCACAGCAACCTGGGTGCCCATGGCGGTGACCTCTTGGATTTCCTTGACCATGCGAACAATGGTCGCGCGGTTGATGCCATAGGCATCATCGCCCATCAGGGCCTCACCAGAAAGTTTCAAGAGGATGCGCTTATAGGCGGGCATGCAGACGTCCTTGTTTGATGGCTTGTGGCGAGTTCAAAGGTTATCGCAACTTTGAATCCACCCAGACCTTGTGTCTTTGAAATACTGATCGCGCGATGGTTCCATGAATCGGCGATCCTTGTTCTGTAAAGCTTGAAGCCCCTTGAGGCAAAGCAATGCCGCATAGCACAAGGGGGCTGAAAGCCCCCTTGTCTTGCGTCGGGTTACTGACCCTTGGCAGCGGCCAGCGTAGCGGCCACTTCAGCAGCGAAGTCTTCCTGCTTCTTCTCGATGCCCTCACCCACGGTGAACATCGTGAAGCCCTTGACAACCGTGCTGGCCGACTTCAGGTAAGCCTCGACGGTCTGCTTGCCGTCAGCAGCCTTCACGAAAACCTGGTTGAACAGGGACACTTCCTTCAGGTACTTCTGAACAGCGCCTTCAATCATCTTGGCAGCGATGTCAGCAGGCTTGCCGGATTCCGCAGCCTTGGCGGTGGCCACGCTGCGCTCGGTTTCGATCAGAGCAGCAGGCACGTCGTCGGACGACAGCGACACAGGCTTCATGGCCGCAACGTGCATGGCCACGTCCTTGGCAGCGACGTCGCTACCAGTGAACTCGACCACCACGCCGATGCGCGAACCGTGCAGGTAAGCGGCCAGCTGGTTGTCACCGCTGAAGCGCTTGAAGCGACGGATGGTCATGTTCTCGCCGATCTTGCCGATCAGAGCGGAACGAGTGGCTTCCACGGTGGTGCCGTTCAGGTCCAGCGCCGACAGGGCTTCGACGTCAGCGGGGTTCTTCTTGGCGATCAGCTCGGCCACGGCCTTGCCGAAGCCCAGGAAGTCGTCGTTCTTCGAGACGAAATCGGTTTCGCAGTTGATCTCAACCAGGGCGCCGGTCGAACCATCGATGTAGGCAGACACGATGCCTTCAGCGGTCACGCGGGCAGCGGCCTTGGAAGCCTTGCTGCCCAGCTTGACGCGCAGGATCTCTTCAGCCTTGGCGAAGTCGCCATCAGCCTCGGTCAGAGCCTTCTTGCACTCCATCATGGGCGCATCGGTCTTGGCACGCAGTTCAGCGACCATGCTGGCGGTAATAGCAGCCATTTGCTTTCTCCGTTTGAGTCAGGGGCGGTGTCATCACCGCCACACAGGAAATTCTGTTGAAAAAAAGGGGCTGATTGGTCAGCCCCTTCTTGCTAGGTCAAGGAGCCTCAGGCAGCTTCGTTGACTTCCACGAACTCGTCGTCGCCACCAGCAGCAGCGGCCACCACTTCGTTCACGGCGTTGGCCTTGCCTTCCAGCACGGCGTCAGCCACGGCCTTGGCATACAGCGCCACAGCCTTGGAAGAGTCGTCGTTACCGGGGATGACGTAGTCGATGCCTTCGGGCGAGTGGTTGGTGTCAACCACGCCGATCACGGGGATGCCCAGCTTCTTGGCTTCGGCGATGGCGATCTTGTGATAGCCGACGTCGATCACGAACCGGGCGTCAGGCAGCGCGTTCATGTCCTGAATGCCGCCGATGTCCTTTTCCAGCTTGGCCAGCTCGCGTTGGAACAGCAGGCCTTCCTTCTTCTTCAGATTGTCCAGGCCGGTTTCGACCTGTGCCTGCATGTCCTTCAGCTTCTTCAGCGAGCCCTTGACCGTCTTGAAGTTGGTCAGCATGCCGCCCAACCAACGCTGGTTCACGAAAGGCACGCCAGCGCGTTCGGCTTCCAGAGCAATGGTGTCACGAGCTTGACGCTTCGTACCGATCATCATCACGGTGCCACGGCGAGCCGACAGCTGCTTGACGAACTTCAGAGCCTCTTCGAACGCAGGTTGCGTCTTCTCGAGGTTGATGATGTGGATCTTGTTGCGATGGCCGAAGATATACGGGGCCATCTTGGGGTTCCAGAAGCGGGTTTGGTGACCAAAGTGGACACCGGCTTCCAGCATTTCGCGCATGGATACGGACATGGAATGCTCCAGAGGTTGTTTCTAGAAGCCGGCAGCGATCTCAGGGGGCTGCACAGACCAAAAAAAGGACTGGAGCCCACTGCGACACCTTGGGAATTGCCGGCTTCGCGATTGATTTGCCCAAACCCATTTCGGGCAAACTCTGGCATTCTAGCATGAAACTCAGCGTTTGCCCTTGCCACCCTTGCGCGCAACCGCTTTCTTGCCAGCCGCCTTGGATGAGCCTCGCCCACCAGAGGTAGCACGCACCGGCGCCGCCTCCACGACCACGCCACGATCACGCCCCTTGCTGCCCGCCTTCCCGCCCCTGCCGGCAGCCTTGCCACCACGCTTGGCCTCACGGTCCGCATCCTGGATGTCGGCCAACTCCTCCTGAGCCGAGACGTCCCCGGGCCAGTTAGCGTCTGCACCGCGCCCCTTGCGGCGTGCACCACCCGGCGCGGCGCCAGGGCGCGGCTCGGCACCTTCGCGCACCATGCGGAAGTCGATCTTGCGGGTATCCAGGTCCACCCGGCTGACCTGGATCCGCACGCGCGAACCGATGCTATAACGCACGCCGGTACGCTCACCACGCAACTCCTGGCGCGCTTCGTCAAACCGGTAGTACTCACCACCCAGTTCGGTGATGTGGATCAGCCCCTCCACATACAAGCCATCCAGTTGGACAAACAAGCCGAAGCTCGTGGCAGCCGTCACGGTCCCGCCATACTCCTCACCCAGGCGCTCGCGCATGAACATGCACTTGAGCCAGGCCTCCACATCACGCGAAGCCTCATCAGCACGGCGCTCATTGGCGCTGCAATGGATACCCACGGTTTCCCAGGCCGCCAACTCCTGAGGCGGCAACTTGATGCGCGCCGCAGCCTTTGTAGGCGCAGCCGGCAGACCCTTGGCGGGCGCACCTGGCTTGCCGCCAGGCTTGCGCTTGAAGGTGGACACCGAGGAGATCACACCTTCAGGCACCTTCAAACCATATCGCGCACTGCCCAGCAAGGCCTTGATCACACGGTGCACCAGCAAATCCGGATAACGACGAATCGGGCTGGTGAAGTGGGTGTAAGCCTCGTAGGCCAGGCCGAAGTGCCCGCTGTTGATCGGCGTGTACATGGCCTGCTGCATGGAGCGCAGCAGCATGGTGTGGATCTGCGTCGCGTCCGGGCGATCCTTGGTCGCTTGCGCGATCGCCTGGAATTCACCCGGCGTAGGCTCCTCACCCAGACTCAAGCCCAAACCCAGCGCCTTCAGGTAATTCTTGAGCAGCGAACGCTTTTCAGGCGTAGGCCCTTCGTGCACGCGGTACAGCGAGGGATGCTTGGCGCGTGAAATGAAGTCTGCCGAACAGACGTTGGCCGCCAGCATGGCCTCCTCGATCAAGCGGTGCGCCTCAGTGCGCACACGCGGCACGATCTTGGCGATCTTGCCGTTGTCATCGCACACGATCTGCGTCTCGGTGGTATCAAAATCCACCGCACCACGGCCTGAGCGAGATTTGAGCAACGCCCTGTACACCTCGTGCAGGTGCAGCAGGTGCGTCACCAGTTCACCACGCTTTTGCGCCTCAGGGCCACGCGTGTTACCCAGGATCGCAGCGACCTCGGTATATGTGAAGCGCGCATGTGAGTTGATCACTGCGGGATAAAACTGGTAGGCGTGAACCTCCCCTTCCTGCGTGACCAGCATGTCGCACACCATGGACAGGCGCTCCACCTCGGGGTTGAGCGAGCACAGGCCGTTGGACAGTTTCTCGGGCAGCATCGGAATCACACGGCGAGGGAAGTACACCGACGTCGCGCGCTCGTAGGCATCGCGATCCAGCGGATCACCAGGCTTGACATAGTGACTCACGTCCGCGATCGCCACCAGCAAACGCCACGCATTGGGCGCCTTGGATCGACCAATGCTGGCGGGCTGACAGTAAACCGCATCATCGAAGTCGCGCGCATCTTCACCGTCAATAGTGACCAGCGGCACGTCCGTCAGGTCGATACGGCCTTTCTTGTCAGACGCACGCAACTTCTCGGGCAGCTTCGCAGCCTGCGCCAGCGTGTCATCGCTGAACTTGTGCGGCACTTCGTACTTGCGTACCGCAATCTCGATTTCCATGCCCGGGTCATCAATGCCACCCAGCACCTCGGTCACGCGCCCAACGGGTTGCGCACTCAGCGAAGGCGCCTCGGTCAACTCGACCGCCACCACCTGCCCTGGCTCGGCATTCGCCGTGGCCTTGGCCGGGATGAGGATGTCGCGCCCGAAGCGGCGATCTTCCGGCGCCACCAACCATGCGCCGCCCTCATGCAACAAGCGCCCGATGATGGGCGTCTTCTTGCGCTCAACGATTTCGAGCACCAGACCCTCGGGGCGCCCTCGGCGGTCGAAGCGCACTACGCGAACCTTGACCCGATCACGGTGCATGACCGAGCGCATCTCCTGAGGAGACAGGTAGATGCTCACGTCGCCTTCATCAGGCTGAACGAAGCCGTGCCCATCACGGTGGCCCTGCACGGTGCCAACGACTTCGCTCATGAGATTCACAAAATTTTGAGAGGGTGTTGTCATAGTCATCATTTTGATGCTAGAATTGAATTCTTCGCTGATGACTGAGGCAGAAATTTCAAGCACCGAAAGATGCTGAGAAATTCAAGCCAGAAGTCAGAAGCCAAAAAAGTACCTGCCCAGGTGGCGGAATTGGTAGACGCACTAGTTTCAGGTACTAGCGGGTAACTCCGTGGAGGTTCGAGTCCTCTCCTGGGCACCAAATGAAAAGCCGCTTGATCTAGCATCAAGCGGCTTTTTTCTTGCTTGATGCTGATGTTCTGACCGACTTCGTTACCAATCCGCAAGGCTTGGCCCGAATAGCAGCAAACCCCACGAGCATCCGCCCCCGCGGCAGACACCAGAACAATGCCTACCGCGTCCTGCGCAGGCGTTGTTGCCCAGAAGGCCGAACGAATATCCGTGATCAAGAAAAAACTGGTCAACATCAAATAGGTCAGTGCTGGTCCAGCGTACACCTTTTCACCGAAGCCAAGTCGCTATGTGGCACATGTCGGACAGCCCAATTGAAATCCGCCTTTGATCCGCCATCAAAAAAGCAACGCGGCATGCACAAATTCAACTTTTTTGATGCCCGACCGACACACGCACCGAAAAGCACCAAAGTCATGCTATATTCATGGTCTAGATGACGCGCTGACAACAACGCCGAATCAAAAAAGTACCTGCCCAGGTGGCGGAATTGGTAGACGCACTAGTTTCAGGTACTAGCGGGTAACTCCGTGGAGGTTCGAGTCCTCTCCTGGGCACCATTTGAAAAGCCGCTTGATCTTGCATCAAGCGGCTTTTTCTTTGCCCTGACGGGCAAGATACATCCAGAAACTAAGTGATCCCCCCATCACTTGCAGATCATCTGCAGCATTAGGATGCGCGATCCGACGCGAGGTCCAGTCAGCCTTTAACGTCAAGATCCAACAACATCCAGGACAGGCCCATGTGGCGTCGAGCCCTCTCCCATCCACACGCAGCGCTCTTCATCGCATTGATTGGCGTGCTGCTGGCACTGCCAACCTTGCGCACGGGGCTGATCGGTGACGATTTCCTGTTTCGAGAGTTGATCACCGGTAAAGCACATCAGCCACACCCTGGCACGTTCTTTGGCCTCTATACCTTTGCAGACGGCAACGCAGCGCACGTTCAAGCAATGAAGGATGCAGGCCTCTTTCAGTGGTGGGCAGCGGACCATGCCTTGATGTCCTTCTGGCGCCCCCTATCAGAGTTGAGCCATTGGGCCGACTACCACCTCTGGCCGGAATCACCTGCCTTGATGCACGCTCACAGCCTGCTCTGGTACGCCGCACTGGTGTGGCTGCTGAGTCGGCTCTACCGCATGCTGGATCAGCGACCCGCGCAGCCGGGATTGTCAGCCTTGATATTCGCGATCAGCCCGATGCACCTGTTCACGGTGATCTGGCTGGCAGCCCGCAACCAGCTGATCGCCGGCTGCCTCATCGTGCTGACGCTGATGGCGTTTCACCTTTGGCGACAAGGCCGCGGCCTGGTATTTGGCCTACTGAGCATGGTGTCCATGATCATCGGGCTCGCTGCCGCAGAGGCGGGAGTGGCAGCGATGGGCTACCTGCTGGCCTATGTTCTGATTCTGGAGCCTGCCAGAAGCCACTGGCGCACCCGATTGATGGCCTTACTTCCCTTTGTGCTCATCATCGTGACCTGGCGCCTGTATTACAACCATCTCGGCTATGGCAGCGCCGGACTAGGTGGCTACATCGACCCTGGCGCAGACCCATTGCGCTTCGCCCATGCTGTGATGTTGCGCATGCCTGCCCTCCTGCTGGCTGGACTTTACGGGGTCTCCTCCTCGATCTTTCATCTGCTGCCTGAAGGACCTCAAGTGGTCTATGCGTGCGGCGCGGGCGTCATGATTGTTTTGAGCATCTGGGTAGGGCACATTCGTCAGATTTGGGTCAATCCATTGGCTCGCTTCTTCGGTCTGGGCGCACTGCTCGCCTTGGTGCCTGTGTGCGCTGCCGCCACGAATGACAGACTGCTACTGAACGCCGAATTTGGTTTGAGCCCCCTGCTGGCAATGTTATTCACAGCCACCTGGAAAAGCCAGGCGAGCAACAGCCATGGCCGCCTTGCGATCAGGTCGAGCACGGTCATTGCAAGCGTTCTGATGTTTGTCCACTTGCTGCTCTATCCCATTGTCACCATGTCCATGGCTATCGTCACGCCATCCATGACGACTGCTGTCATGCAGCTGGAATCGCTATCGCTACCGGACAAGCGAGACGATCCGGAAGGCAAGGTCATCCTGATCAATCCACCCAAGGCCCTTTTTGTCGGCTACTACCCGACCATCAGACGCTATTTCGGACTCCACAACCCCACATCCATTCAGGCGTTGACCAGTGGCGATCAGGTCGTAACGCTGACGGTTCTGACTGATCGACTCATCAAGCTGACCGGTGAACGTGGCCTGGGTGAAGCAGTCAGCAGGGATTTGCGGGCGCAACCGCTCCGAGTAGGCGATCGCATTCGTGCAGGCAACTTTGTCGTTACAGTCGAGGCCGTCAACGAATTCGGCAATGCCACACAGGCCTCGTTTGAATTTGACACCCCGCTGCATGATGCCCCTTGGCAGTTCTATAACTGGCGGGAGTCCGGCTACGAGCACTTCAAGCTGCCACCGGCTGGTCGCAGCGTAACGCTGCCCCCCGTCGACATCAGCGCCGCCATGAAAAAACGGCTCAAAGACATGCTCTGAGCCGCTTCAAAGTGAGGGTGGGGCAACCCAGGATCAGACCTTGTATCGCTTGAGCAAAGCGTCTGGACGAAGGGTGTCGTACTCTTCAAACGGCTGATGAATCCACGGGCTCGTTGGCAGAGTGTCCACGTAATAGTCAGGCGTGTAGCTGGACACACCTTTCACCCAGATCACGGCCGAGCGCAATTCGGTGATGGCCGGCATGCTGCGCAAGCGATCTACCACGGCGCGCAAGGTCACACCCGAGTCCGCCAGGTCATCAACCAGCAGCACACGGCCAGCCAACTCGCCCTTGGGCATGGTGATGTACTTGGCCATGTCCAGACGCCCCTGCAGGGTGCCGCCATCATCTCGATACGAACTCGTGGACATGATGCCCAGCGGCCGATCGAAGATGCGCGACAGCACGTCGCCAGGGCGCATCCCACCACGAGCCAGACACAGGATCTGATCGAACTCCCAGCCAGAGGCATGAACCTTCAGGGCCAGGCGCTCGGTGAGCTGGTGGTACTCCTCCCAGGACACATACAGATGCTTGCCGTCGTCAGTGAGCATGAGAACGTCTTTCTTGCTGAGTTGCGAAGGTACGGGCAAAACTTGATGGACCGCGGTGTGCGGATCAGGCCTTGTAGGGGTGACGCAACAGGATGGTGTGATCGCGATCGGGGCCAGTGGACACCATGTCGATGGGCGCGCCAATCAGGCCTTGCACGCACTCGAGGTAAGCACGTGCATTGGCTGGCAGCTTGTCCCACTCGGTGATGCCAAAGGTCGTGCCCTCCCAGCCTGGGAAGGTTTCGTAGATGGGAGCGCAGGCGACGATGTCATCAGCATCCAGCGGAAGGATGTCGATGCGCTGACCATTGAGCATATAACCCGTGCAGACCTTGATTTCCTTGAGCCCGTCCAGCACATCCAACTTGGTGATGCAGACGCCGGAGACGCCGTTGATCAGCACCGAGCGCTTCAGCGCTGCCGCATCCAGCCAACCGCAACGACGTGCGCGACCGGTTACGGTGCCGCGCTCCTGGCCCACTGTGGACAGGTGATAACCGACGGTGTCAGGCACATCCCACTCAAGTTCGGTCGGGAAAGGGCCACTACCCACACGCGTGGTGTAAGCCTTGGTGATGCCGAGGATGTAGTGCAACTTGTCAGGGCCGACACCAGAACCAGCGGCGGCGTTGCCGGCCACGCAATTGCTGGAGGTCACGAAGGGATAGGTGCCGTGGTCGATGTCCAGCAGCGTGCCTTGCGCGCCTTCGAACAACACGCTGCCGCCCGCCACATTGTGGCCATGGATCTTCACGCCGACGTCCGCCAGCATGGGCAGGATCTGCTCGGCGGCCTTCATGGCCTGGTCGTAGATGGGCTGGAACTCGAGCGCTTCAGACTTCAGGTAGCTGGTGAGCGCGAAGTTGTGCAGTTCCAGCAGTTCTTTGAGCTTGGAGGCAAAACGCTCAGGGTGCTTCAGGTCCTGCACGCGCAGCGCCCGACGAGCCACCTTGTCTTCGTAGGCTGGGCCGATGCCCTTGCCGGTGGTGCCGATCTTGCCGCTGCCGCTGGTTTCACGCAGGGCTTCGCGAGCCTTGTCCACCTGAACATGGAACGGCAGGATCAGGGGGCAGGATTCGCTGATGAACAGGCGCGATCGCACGTTCAGGCCAGCAGCCTCCAGGCGCTCTATCTCTGTCAGCAGGTGAGTGGGATCCACCACCACGCCGTTGCCGATGTAGCAGGCCACGCCTTCGCGCATGATGCCCGAGGGGATCAGCTGCAAGGCCGTTTTCTTGCCGTTGATCACCAAGGTATGACCAGCGTTGTGGCCACCCTGGAAGCGCACGACGGCAGCGGCATGGTCGGTCAACCAGTCAACCACCTTGCCCTTGCCTTCGTCACCCCATTGGGTGCCGACGACCACGACGTTGCGGGCGGATGCGGAGTCGGGACGTACGGACGCACTGGTAGACGCGGTATTGCTTTGCATGGCGGAGTTCCTAAATGGCTTGAAAGGATCGGGGCGCTTAGAGCGCGCGCACCGACCAGCGTCCATCGACCAGCGCGAGTTCGCGATCGCAGTCGAATTCCTGGACGTCGTGTTCATGTCCGGGCAGCACACACACCACGGTGTGCCCCTGCCCTCTCAAAGCGCGCACAGCCTCGCGCAAGGCGGGGTCTTCACCCCAGGGTGCACGCACGGCCGAACGCACAGCCAGCCCTTGGCGGCCAGCGAGCAAATCAGCCAGGATCTTCAGGTCGAGACTGAAGCCCACAGCGGGACGGCGACGGCCAAAAACCGCCCCCACCTCGTCGTAGCGGCCACCACGCACCAGGGCATCAGCGTGCCCCCGCGCGTAAATGGCAAATCGGGTACCGCTGTAGTAGGCGTAGCCACTCAGATCGGACAAGTCGAAGCCCACGGAGACTTCAGGTTGGGCCTGGCGCAATTGCGCAGCCAGCCAGGTCAGATCGGTCAGTGCAGCGTCCACCAGGGCATGCTGAGGCAACATGGCGCGAGCCTGGGACAGCACCTCTTCGCCGCCGAACAGGCTGGTCAGACGAACCAGCACATCAGCGGCGGCCGGCACGGTGGCCAGAGGGCCCTGTGTGGACAGCTCTCGCAGAGTGCCCACATCCTTGGTGGTCAAGGCCAGAACCAAGGCATTGTGGGTAGCGGTGTCGAGGGTGGGCACGCCCAAGCCAGCGAGCACACCATTGACCAGACGCACGTCAGCCAGATCGATGACCAGACCAGTCAGGCCAGTAGCTCGCAAGCCCTCCAGCGCCAGTTCCGTGGATTCCAGATCCGCTTCCAGGCCGGCGTGGCCATAGATCTCTGCGCCCAGTTGCAGCGGTTCGCGGCTGGACTGGGGCGTGGCTGGGCGCGTGTGCAGCACGGGACCGCAATAGCACAGGCGGGTCACGCCATCACGGTTGAGCAGGTGCGCATCAATGCGCGCCACCTGAGGCGTGGCGTCAGCGCGCACCCCCAAGGTGCGACCGCTGAGCTGGTCGACCAGCTTGAAGGTTTTGAGATCCAGAGCATGGCCTGTACCGGACAGCAGCGACTCGATGTGCTCGAGCAGCGGCGGCATGACCAGTTCGTAGCCGTAGCTGCGAGCCGCATCCAGCCAGACGCGGCGCAACTCTTCCACGCGACGCGCCTGCGCAGGCAAAACGTCAGCAATGTGCTCTGGCAACAGCCAAGCAGACGACATAGGAAAACGTGTGGGGGTTAAAAACGAGATTCTACAGGGGGATGACGTCGGTTTACCAATCCGACACACTCATACCCGTGAAACAGGGCGTCAGGAATGGCGACTTGACGCTATTGCAGCACCCAGAGCATGAGCAAACCCAGCACCATGCTGACCAGACCGACCGTGCGGATCTGTTGGTCATTGAGCTGCATGACCTGCTCGAACATGCGACGCCAACCACCAGGGTTGATGGCGGGCATCAGGCCTTCCAGCACGAGCAACAGCGCCAGTGCGATCCAGATCGCGTCAGACATGAGCGAACAAGTTTGGCGCCGTCAAACGATCACTTCTTGCCGGCCGGAGCAGGCGCACTGTTACCGCGCATGGCCTTGAAGAACTCGCTGCTGGGGTCCAGCACCATCACGTCTGTCTTGTTGCGGAATGTGGAACGGTAGGCTTCCAGGCTGCGGTAGAACTGCGCGAACTGCGGATCCTTGCCAAAGGCATCGGCGTAGAGGGCAGACGCCTTGGCATCGCCATCACCCTTGATCTTTTGCGCGTCACGGTAAGCCTCAGCCACGATGATTTCACGCTGCCGATCGGCATCGGCGCGGATTTTTTCACCCTCGGCGCCACCAGTCGAACGCAGCTCGTTCGCTGCACGCTTGCGCTCGGACTCCATACGGCGGTAGACCGACTCAGTGATGTTGACCGCGAAATCCACGCGCTTGATGCGCACGTCCACGATTTCGATCCCGAAAACCTTCGCATCGTCGGCGAGACGCTTGATCACGCCTTGCATCACCTTGTCACGCTCGGAAGAAAGCATGGAGCCCACCGTCCGCTTGGTCACCTCTTCATTCAGGGCGGCCTGCACGATGGGCGACAGGCGATTCTCTGCATTGCGCAGGTCCACGCCATTGTTGCGGATGAACTGCTTGGGCTCAACCACGCGCCACTTTACGAGCCAGTCAATCACCAGGCTCTTCTTTTCAGCCGTAAAGATGGGGCGTGACTCGGGGCTGTCCAACGTCTGCACGCGACGGTCCAGACGAACCACGTTCTGCAGAGGAGCTGGCAGCTTCGCCTTGAGCCCCGGCTCGCTGATCACTTCCTTGATTTCACCCAAAGCGTAGATCACGGCGAACTCGCGTTGATCAACGATGAACAAAGTCGAGGCCGAGATGATGATGGCCAGCACGAAGCCGCCAAGGATGATGCCTAAACGATTCATGTGAGATTCCTTGCTGTCCTTGCTGCGCGCGCTTAGCGAGCGTCACGATCGCGGCTACGCAGACCTTCCCGCGAACGGGCATCCTGCGTACCCATTGCAGGGCTGGACGAAGCAGGCAGATCGGCCGTGCCACTGCTGCTCTGTGTTGCTGGTGGAACAGGCGTGACGGGGGCCGTGCCTGCTGGCGACGACAACTGCATCAGCTTGTCCAGAGGCAGGTACAGCAGATTGGTACCTTGACGCGAATCCACCATCACCTTGGTGACATTGCTGTAGATCTGCTGCATGGTGTCAATGTAGAGGCGGTCACGCGTCACGCCGGGCGCCTTCTGGTACTCGGTCAGAACCGACTTGAAACGCTGCGCATCACCTTCTGCCTGCGCGACGACGCGAGCTGCATAGCCTGCGGCCTCCTCACGCAAGCGTGCGGCCGTACCTTGCGCCTTGGGAATCACGTCATTGGCGTAAGCCTGACCCTCGTTCTTGAGTCGCTCGCGATCTGCGCCAGCCTTGAACGCGTCATCGAATGCAGCCTGCACCTGTTCAGGGGCCTGGACACTCTGGACGTTCACGTTGGCAATCGTCACACCTGCTTTCAGCTTGTTGACCTGATGCTGAATCGACTTGACCAATTCGGTGGCAATGGCGTCACGTTGCTCGTACAGCACCGAATCCATGGTGCTGTTACCCACGATTTCGCGCACGGCCGATTCCGCAGCCTGGAGCACGGCCTCGTCAGAGTTCCGGTTCTCGAACAGGTACTGGCGAGCGTCCGAGAGGCGGTATTGCACCGTGAAGCGGATATCGACGATGTTTTCGTCACGCGTGAGCATGGACGAATCACGCAAGCCGGTTGCCTGCATCACCGAATTGCTGCCTACATCAATGGAGCGCAACTGGGTCAGGTTGACCAACTCATGATTCTGGAAAGGAAACGGTGCGCGCCATTGGAAGCCAGCGTCCACCTTGTGGCTGTAGCGCCCAAAGGTCATGACCACCGCCTGTTGACCTTCCTGAACGATGAAAAAGCCGCTTCCCAGCCAGATCAGGGCAATCAGGCCCAGCACCAGACCGATGCCGATACCTGCCCCCTTGGGATCAGGCGTGATGCTGCCGCCGGGACCACTGTCGCCGCCACCTGGGCGCCCCGAGAAAATGCCGGAGAGCTTGCGGTTGAGGTCGCGCCACAACTCGTCAAGATCGGGCGGCCCATCGTTGCGCTCGTTGAGCATGCCTTGTGGGCGCGCCAGACCCGGAATGGCTTGGCGGGTAGCCTGCAGCCCCAACCAGCACAGACGCCGGGTTGCGCTCAGAGAAAACCTGCCCAATTGCCAGATGGCTGACGCAATGGCGTTGACCGCCCCGGGGCGGCCTGGTTCAGACGAGGAACCCGTTTCCATGGATTGCATGTTCATGTTCGGATTGTCGGATAGGCAGGGTAGTCCGGACTGGGTACCTCTGCGTCGATGGGATTGTGCATGTCGAAACGGGGATCTGGCGCCAGATTGGCACCAGGAACACCTTCCAGGCCGTGCAATGCTGCTTCAGCGAGTACCGCGCGCAACACATCCAGGCCTTCGCCCTTGAGTGCGCTGACGAACACGCGCACGCAACGGCGCCCCGAGGGCAATTCGTAAATATCGCGCAACACCCGCGGCTGCTGGTGCGCATCAAGGCAGTCGCTCTTGTTGAACACCAGCACTTGGGGCAATTGCCCTGCACCGATGCTGTCAAGCACACGTAGCACCTCGTCGATCTGCTCGTGCAGAACCGGGCTGGCGGCGTCCACCACATGGATCAACAAATCTGCTTCGGCAGCCTCTTGCAAGGTCGCCTCGAAAGACTCAACCAAAGAGTGCGGCAGATCACGGATGAAGCCCACGGTGTCAGACAGGGTCACACTGCGCTGCGCTTCGGCCAGAAACAGCTGACGCGTGGTCGTGTCCAACGTGGCAAACAGCTGGTTGGCAGCGTAGGTGCCCGCCTTTGTCAAGGCGTTGAACAGCGTGGACTTGCCTGCGTTGGTGTACCCAACCAGAGACACGCGGAACGCACCGGTACGCTCACGCGAGCGCCGCTGGGTATTGCGCTGCTTCTTGACTTTGATGAGGCTAGCCTTGAGCGACTTGATCTTGGCATCGATCATGCGACGGTCCAGCTCAATCTGTGTTTCCCCAGGGCCGCCACGGTGGCCGACGCCACCACGCTGACGCTCCAGGTGGGACCAGCGGCGCACCAGGCGCGTCGAGAGGTATTGAAGTCGAGCGAGCTCAACCTGCAACTTGCCCTCGTGGCTGCGCGCTCGCGCACCAAAAATTTCGAGGATGAGACCCGTGCGGTCCAGCACCTCAACGCCCAGATGGCGTTCGAGATTACGTTGCTGAGCGGGAGAAAGTGCCTGATCGAAGATCACGCCGTGCGCCTGATACAGGTCCACGATCGACTTGATTTCATCGGCTTTGCCGGAGCCCACAAAGAAGGCTGCGTCGGGCGACTTGCGCTTTGCCGTCACCTTGGCCACGGGTTGATCACCCGCAGACTCAGCCAGCAAGGCAAGCTCATCCAATGTGGGATCAAAGGATGACCCGGGGCCAAAATCGACCCCGACCAGCACGACCCGCGGGTCCTCGGAAGGATGAAGCACAGACGTTGAAGAGGAGGTCGTCAAGGCGTCAGAGCTTGGGTCGGCTGGTTGAGAGAAACTGTTCAGCTTGCGCTGATCAGTCTTCGGTCGATTCGCTGGCGTGGAAATTCACCGCACGCCCAGGCACCACCGTGGAAATGGCGTGCTTGTAGACCATTTGCGTGACGGTATTGCGGAGCAACACGACGTACTGGTCGAACGATTCGATATGTCCCTGGAGTTTGATGCCGTTGACCAGGTAAATGGACACCGGCACATGTTCTCTGCGCAAAAGGTTCAGGAAGGGGTCTTGTAGGAGTTGCCCTTTGTTGCTCACGATATGCTCCGTGTTGAAAAGTTTCGGATTTGCCACCTTAACACAGTCCCCGTCTCCTGACCGGATATGGTTATGTGATCGATGACGCTGTGCGGGGTTAAATGCCCTTGCCCAGCGCCACTTTCAGGCGGCAAAAGTCATTGTTCCTTGTCGGCAAACGGATTCTGCGACGACTTGAACTCGATGCGCAAGGGTGTGCCCGTGAGCTTGAAATGCTCGCGGAAACGCCCTTCCAGATAGCGTTGATAGGCAGCGCTGATGTGCTCCAGCGAATTGCCGTGGATGACGATGATGGGCGGATTCTGACCGCCCTGGTGGGCGTAACGCAGCTTGGGGCGATACGCACCAGCCAGCTTGGGCTGCTGGAACTGCACGGCCTCTTGCAGCAGGCGCGTGAGCACCGGCGTAGGCAGCTTCTTGGTGGCGGAGACCCAGGCGGCCGTGATGGCCTTCCACAGCGGCCCCAGGCCCTGGCGCTTGATCGCCGAGATGTGCAGCACGGGTGCGAACTTCAGGAAGGCCAGGCGCTGCTCGATCGAGCGCTGCAGCATCTCTCGCTGGTAGCTGTCCACCGCATCCCACTTGTTGATGGCGATCACAACGGCGCGACCGGATTCCAGCACGAAGCCGGCGATGTGCGCGTCCTGCTCCGTCACGCCCTGCGTGGCATCCACCAGCAGCAGCACGACGTTGGCGTCGGAAATTGCCTGCAGGGTCTTGACCACGGAGAACTTCTCGATGGCCTCGAAAACCTTACCCTTGCGACGCAGGCCCGCCGTGTCGATCAACTCGAAGCGCTTGCCTTCACGCTCGAACGGCACGCTGATGGCGTCTCGCGTGGTGCCTGGCATGTCAAAGGCCACCAGACGCTCCTCACCCAACCAGGTGTTGATCAAGGTGGACTTGCCAACGTTGGGGCGCCCTGCCACGGCCAGCCGGATGGGCTTGTCGAGGTCCATCTCGCGCCAGTCACGACCGTCGAGCGGATCATCCTCGTCTTCCTCGGGGAAGAAGCCCTCCAGCGACATGTCAACCAGGCTGCGGATACCCTGCCCGTGCGCCGCAGACACCGGGATCGGCTCACCGATACCCAGTTCATAGAACTCGGCCAGTTGCGGGCCGGTCTGCATGCCTTCTGCCTTGTTGGCAGCCAGCAGCACCTTCTTGTTGGCCGTGCGCAGGTACTTGGCGATGTCGTGATCCTGCGCCGACAAGCCATTGCGGGCATCGACGACAAAGATCACGGCATCAG
Source organism: Aquabacterium sp. (assembly GCF_016234775.1). GTDB lineage: Bacteria > Pseudomonadota > Gammaproteobacteria > Burkholderiales > Burkholderiaceae_C > Aquabacterium. The sequence continues at coordinate 33,117 of NZ_JACRAH010000031.1, forward strand.
CTTCAGCCACAGCCTGACGCGTCTGCTTGGCCATTTCCTTGAAGATGCCGGAGGTGCACTCAGGCTCAAAACCACCGGTATCGATGACGATGAACTCGTGCGAGCCCAGCTTCCCCTCACCATAGTGACGGTCGCGGGTCAGGCCGGCAAAGTCGGCCACGATGGCATCGCGGCTCTTGGTCATCCGGTTGAACAACGTCGATTTGCCGACGTTGGGTCGTCCGACCAAGGCAATAACTGGTTTCATGAATTCTCAACTAACAGATCAATTGGCACGCAGCGCGTACAAGGTGCCCTTGCGGGTGACAACCAACAGGGTCTCACCATGGGCCACTGGCGCAGCGGCCAGCGGATCATCCAATTCGAATCGGCCTACCGTGCGACCATCTTCGGCAGCCAGCACATGCAGGTAATCCTTGCCGTCGCCGACCACAACACGGTTGCCCCAGACTGCCGGCGCGCTCAGGTTGCGATAGGTGAAACGATCAGCGCGCCACAGCACATCGCCGTTTTCAGCCTTCCAGGCCGTCAGGCGGTCCGCACCGTCGGCACCGACCACCAGGCGCTGATCCGCGCCCACGGCCTGCCGACCTGCTTGCGGTTTGCTCCAACGCAAGGAGCCACGATTGAGCTCAACGCAAGCCACGTTCAATTGGAATGTGCGCACGCAAGCCTCATCATCGACACGCGCCATCGGACCGACCAGATCAGCCAGACGCTCGACTTCATTCGTGCCACGCGGCGTGCCGACGTTCAGGTCAAAACGAACCGTACCTTTGAGCGGATCCAGGCCGACCAGACGAGGTCCCTGCCCCACCAGCAAGGTATCGCGGAAGGCTGTGATCACACCCGCATTGGCCAGGGCCAGGGGCTCGCCACCGGGGCGCTGGTATTGCCACAACCAACGGCCATTCTGAACGTCATATGCGCGCACGCTGCGGTCAACCGACTGAATGAACACCCGCTCCCCGGCAACCAGAGGCGCCGTGATCACTCGACCAGGCAAACGCTCACGCCACAGCACCTTGCCCTGATCGAAAGCGACCAGTTCGTTGGCTTGCGTCACCACGGCGGCATAACGCCCATCGCTGCCAACGGAGGCCGTCAAGTCGGCACCGGCCTTGCCCCTCCAGCGCTCTTTGCCCGTCGCAACCTCGAAGGACACCACTTCGCCATCCTTGCTGGCGGTCGTGACCTGCCCGTCGCGAACGGCCAGAATAAGGTTGCCATCGATGGAGCCGACACGGTGCGACCACAGCGTCGTCAGCCGCACGGTGGGTGTCAGCGACTCCAGTGCCGCAGGGCTGGGCTTGCTGGAGCCGCACGCGGCCAGCACCATCAGCATGGCCGAAGAGACGAGCAACTTGCTCATGCGTGATGAGACCGGGGACATTTTCACCAGCTTGGCGCGAATCAGGGTCATGTGTGCTTCCAGGAAAGCGTCCAGTTTTTATGGGTACCGCCAGACGGCACAGTATCAGATAGATCAGTTCGTAGGCGCCAGACCAGGCGGCATGCCTGTCGGTGCACCCGTAGCGACGGGTGCGACCTTGTTATGCAACGGTGCGGGTGGCTGCCCCAAAGCAGTCAACTTGCTTTCAATGAAGCGACGGTATTCGACCGTGGCATCCACACCCTTCCATGCTGCCAGATAGGCTTTGGCGGCCTCATCCTTCTTGCCTTGCGCCATCAGGATGTCGCCACGGCGGTCATCTGCCAGCGGTGTGAACTCGGCAGGCAAATCGGCGCCCAAGGTCTTGAGCGCTTCGTCATACTGCTTGGCGTCCATCTGCATACCGGCCAGACGAAGCCGGGCCACGGCCACGAGATTGGCGTTCTTGCCGCCGCTGACCAGCCATTGCAAGGTGGCCTTGGCCTGATCGGCTTTCTTGTTGTCGGACTCCACCTTGGCCGCCAGCAAGGCACCTTGCTCGGTGAAAGTCGCGCCGGCGTACTTGTCCTTCATGTCGCCGAAGATCTGCCCAACCTTGTCGGCATTGCCCGCCAGTGCGGCACGATCCAGCTCCTCGTACAGCGCCGCTGCTGCCGTGCCGCGCTGTTGCTGCCAGTACAGGTAGTAGGACCAGGCTGCATATGCACCCAACCCCAACACCAGCACCCACGTGATCAGGTTGCCATACTGCTTCCAGAAGTGCTTGAACTGGTCAAGCTGTTCCTGTTGTTCGAGATCGTAGGTCGCCATGGCGGTTCCCGTTTGAATGTGTGTAAAAGCCGAGGATTATGACTGCGAGGAAGGCAACAAGGACTCCGCCCATTCCCCAGGGGTGGCCAAAGGCCGCGTCACCTGCTCACCGCCATCGCGCAGCGGTTTGACGGACACCTGCCCCTGCGCAACCTCGTCGGGCCCGAAAATCAAGGCATAACGTGCGCCGCTGGCATCCGCCTTCTTGAATTGGGACTTGGGGCTGGCCGGACCATCCTTGCCTGCCGGATTGAGCACAACCTGAACACCCTTGGCGCGCAGACCCTCAATCGTGGTCAGGACGGTCGAGATTGGCGTACCCGTGAACACCACGGCAAAAGCATCAGGCGCCGTCGAGGGCGACTCAATGCCCACTTCCTGCAAGAGCAGCAACAGGCGCTCCATGCCCAGGCCCCAGCCGACGGCTGGCGCAGATTTGCCGCCCAATTGTTCGATGAGGCCATCGTAGCGGCCGCCGCCACACACCGTGCCTTGCGCGCCCAACTTGTCGGTCACCCACTCGAACACGGTGAGGTTGTAGTAATCCATGCCACGCACCAGGCGCGTGTTGACCTGATACGGCACGCCCGCCACATCCAACACGTGCTTGATGGCGCCGAAATGCTCCAGAGAAGCCTCGCCCAGGAAGTCGATCAGCTTGGGCGCACCTTCCACGATGGGCTGCATCGCGGGGTTCTTCGTGTCGAGAATGCGCAGCGGATTGGTGTGCAGGCGGCGGCGCGCCTCCTCATCCAGCAACTCGGCGTGTGATTCCAGATACGTGATCAAGGCCGCGCGGTGCGCCTTGCGCTCTTCAGGCTGCCCCAAGGAGTTGATCTGCAGCGACACATCCCGACCGATCTTCAGGCCCAGATCACGCCACAGCGCGGCGGTCATCAGGATCAACTCGGCATCGACATCGGGGCCGGCAAAGCCCAGCACCTCGGCACCCACCTGGTGGAACTGGCGATAGCGCCCTTTCTGAGGACGCTCGTGGCGGAACATGGGGCCGATGTAGTACAGGCGCTTGCCGCCTTCGTACAGGAAGTTGTGTTCAATGATGGCCCGCACGGAGCCAGCCGTGCCTTCGGGGCGCAGCGTGAGCTTGTCACCATTGAGGCTGTCTTCAAAGGAGTACATCTCCTTCTCGACGATATCGGTCACCTCGCCCAGCCCCCGCACAAACAAGGCCGTGGGCTCCACGATGGGCGTACGCATATTCTGGTAGCCGTAGCGGCGCATCACCTTGCGCACCACGTCTTCCAGCCATTCCCAGCGCGCCGATTCCGGCGGCAGGATGTCGTTCATGCCTTTGATGGCTTTCAAAATCTCGGCCATGGATGGATCTTCTTCTTGTCGGTATGGATGCAGGCGACCGCTCAGGAGGCGGATTCAGCCTTGTTGAAACGGCGATCGATGTAGTTCTGCACGATCTGCTGGAATTCTTCGGCGATGCGCTCGCCACGCAGCGTCATGGCTTTTTCACCATCAATGAACACGGGGGCGGCAGGCGCCTCGCCGTTGCCTGGAAGGCTGATGCCGATGTCGGCATGCTTGCTCTCGCCCGGGCCGTTGACGATGCAGCCCATCACGGCCACCTTGAGCTTTTCGACGCCGGGATACTGGCTGCGCCAGACAGGCATCTGGGCACGCAGAAAGTCGTCGATCTGCTTGGCCAGTTCCTGGAAGGTGGTGCTGGTGGTGCGGCCACAGCCTGGGCAAGCGGTCACGCTGGGCACGAAGGTGCGCAGCCCCAGGGCCTGAAGGATCTCAAGTGCCACCACGACCTCTTGCGTGCGGGCCTCACCGGGCAGAGGCGTCAAGGACACGCGGATGGTGTCGCCAATGCCTTCCTGCAGCAGGATGGACAGCGCCGTGGCCGATGCCACCGTGCCTTTGGTGGCCATGCCGGCCTCGGTCAGACCCAGGTGCAGCGGGTAGTCACAACGATCGGCCAGGCCGCGGTAGACACTGATCAAATCCTGCACACCACTGACCTTGCAGGACAGGATGATCTGGTCGGGCGGCATACCCAATTCGCGCGCTGCTTGCGCCGACTGTAAGGCCGAGCTGATCAAGGCCTGGTACATGACTTGCTGAGCGTCCCAGGGATCGGCGCTGCGGGCGTTCTCGTCCATCAGGGACGCCAGCAGTTCCTGATCCAGACTGCCCCAGTTCACACCGATGCGAACCGGCTTGTTGTAGCGCATGGCCACTTCGATCATCTGTGCGAACTGGCGATCACCCTTGTCACCCTTGCCCACATTACCAGGATTGATCCGGTACTTGGACAGGGCTTCAGCGCAAGCCGGGTAATCGGTGAGCAGGCGGTGCCCGTTGTAGTGGAAATCGCCCACCAGGGGCACGTCGATGCCCATGCGATCGAGCTGTTCACGCACATGTGGCACGGCCTCGGCGGCCTCAGGCGTATTCACCGTGATGCGAACCAGTTCCGATCCTGCCAGGGCCAATTCCTTGACCTGAATGGCTGTGCCGATCACGTCCACGGTATCCGTGTTGGTCATCGACTGGACGCGCACAGGCGCATCGCCACCGATCGTCACCACTCGAGACCCCCACACGACACGGGCCTGCCGCGAACGGCGCGCGGCTGGTCGAGCGATGTCGATGAGGCGATGATTTTCCAGAGTCATTTCAATTCCACGCGTGCGACGTTGTTGCGCGTCTGTAGCGCCATATCCACGGGCTGCCCCTTGTAGCTCAAGCTGACGCCTGCCGCGTTGCCAATGAGTACCTTGAGCGGCGGCGTGCCGTTGAGCGACAGTGTCTGGCCTGGCGTCACCTGTTGAGACAGCAGCTTGACGCCCTTGGCGTCACGCACATCCACCCACGATGCGGCCGTCACGGTCAGCACCAAGGGCCCTGCTCCTGCGCCGATCATGGGCATCGACGCTGACGGATGCGCCACGGTCGCCAAGCGAGGATCAGCGGCAACCGCAACGGAAGCAGCGCCTTCGACCACATCCAGGACCAACGGGGCCTGAGCCCCTGACGCCGCGACCACTGGTAACGCCGTGCTGGCAGAAGCCGCCGCATCCGACGGCACATCGGCCACAACCTCAGGTGCCGAGGCTTCTGTCGACTGCGCCAGCGCGGCGGAGGCGGCCTGCTCGACTGCCGTAGCCTGCACCGCACGCGGGGAGGTTTGTAGTACTTGCTGCACCCAGGCCGGTACGTCGACCGAATCAGGCAGGACATAGATCACGACGGCACCTGCCAGCAACACGATGGGCGCCAGCCATTTGAACGTCAACAAGCCCGACCAGTCCCACTGGCGATCAAACAGCGGGGAACCGCCACGCACATCCTTGAAGGGCTGATTCAGGGGCGGCTTGCCCTCGGCGAGCGCCGTTGGCCGAGCGGCCGGCAAAGCAGCCAATACCGCGGTGGGATCCAGCTTCAAGGCGCGACACACCGTCATGGCCAGGGCTCGCGTGAAGTTGGCATCCGGCAACTTGTCGAACTGGCCTTGCTCCAAAGCATCCAGCTTGGCCGGCGTGACTTTGATGGTGGCGGCGAGCCCCTCAATCGTCATGTTCTGGGCCTCGCGCGCCAGACGCAACATCTCACCAGCGCCGCGGTTGCCCGCATCTGGCGACGACAGGATGATCGGCGTCGGCTCAGTCATCGTATTTCCCCAACTCCATCGCGTTGGTCTCACGGGCTGTCGGGAAGCGGCTACGCAATTGCGCCGCCATTTCATCGCGTCCATTGGCGTTGCCCAGGCGATGCTCGATGCGGATAGCCAGCCACAAGGACTCCGCCGTCACCTGTGCCGGTACATTGTTCACGCGGCGGATATAAAAGCGCGCACGCTCCATCTCGCCGCGACGGTGCAGCACGGAAGCCAGGTTGAAAGCCGTCGCGGGGTTGGATGGATCCAGCTCGTAAGAATGCACCAGCGTTTTTTCGGCCTCAGGGTAGAGGCCGGCGCTGATCTGGCACACACCGCGAACCAGCAATGTCTTGCTGGTCGACACGGTCTGAGGCAATGCTGCGGCGCGCTCGAACAAGGCATCAGCTTCGGCGAACTGCCCTTTGCGGCAGAGGTGCCAACCGTAGTTGTGCAGCACACTGCCATTGTTGGCATCCAGCGACAAGGCCTGCTTGTAGTTGGCGACAGCGCGTGCATCTTCGCCCATGGCGTCATAGATCAAGGCACGCATCTCGTAAGCATCCGGCAGCGAAGGGTCAATCGCCACAGCCTGCTTCAACTCATCGAGCGCCGTCGTGAATTGCCCTTGTGCGTAATAGGTTGAAGCCAGCTCCATCCGGATGCGCGAACGCTTTCGCACATCGCCCTCGTCTGATGAGGTCGTGATGTCGCCAGAAGACGACATCCTTGACGCGGGGCCACCGGCGCAGCCACCCAGATGCCCCAGGCTCACCATGAAGGCACCCAGCGTGCAAGCTGTCAACACCACCGAGCGAAGCATCCTCATGCAGCAGTCTCCTTGAAAAGGGTTCAGTGTAGAGGCTTCAGCGCCCCGCTCTCGCCCGCACACGCATCAATGCGCGTGGCGGTTACGTTCCCCGGGCTTCGGGGACGCCACCTTGGCCTCGACAGGTTGACGCAACATGCGGTCGCGGGCATTGGTGCGATCCTGCACCTCCCCTGCCAACTGCCCACAGGCCGCGTCGATGTCGTCACCACGCGTCTTGCGGACCGTGGTGATGATCCCGGCGTCGGCCAGCAAGCGAGCGAACGCCTGCACGCGCTCATTCTGAGAACGATGCAAGCCCGACTGAGGGAAGGGATTGAAAGGAATCAGGTTGAACTTGCAGTTGATCTTGCCTTTGACCAGGGCAATCAACTCGCGGGCATGCACATCGGTGTCATTGACGCCATCGAGCATGCAGTATTCGAACGTGATGAAATCGCGCGGCGCCGCCTGCAGGTAATCGCGGCAGGCATCGAGCAATTCGTGAATCGGGTATTTCTTGTTGATCGGCACCAGCTCGTCGCGCAAGGCATCGTTGGGCGCATGCAGCGACACGGCCAGCGCAACGGGGCAATCGGTCTTCAGGCGCTCGATCATCGGCACCACACCCGAGGTGGACACCGTGACGCGGCGGCGCGACAGACCATAACCGTGGTCATCGAGCATGACCTTCAAGGCCGGCACCAGCGCGCTGTAGTTCTGCAGCGGCTCACCCATGCCCATCATCACCACATTGCTGATGATGCGCTCGGACGTGTTCAAGCGCTGACGCAACACATGCTCGGCATGCCACAACTGAGCCAGGATCTCACCCGTGGTGAGATTGCGACTGAAACCCTGATGGCCTGTCGAGCAGAAACGGCAACCAACGGCACAGCCCGCCTGCGATGAAATGCACAGCGTGGCGCGGTCGTCTTCGGGAATGTAGACACTTTCGACAGCGTTGCCGCCGCCCACATCGAACAGCCACTTGATCGTGCCATCCGACGAGATGTGTTCGCTGATGACGGGCAGACGCTTGAGGGTGGCCACACCCTGGAGCTTGCCGCGCAGCGACTTGGCGAGATCCGACATCTGATCGAAATCGGTCGCACCTTTCTGATGGATCCAGCGGAACAACTGGGTGGCGCGAAAACGCTTCTCGCCCAGTTGCTCGCAGAACGCGGTCAACCCCTCAAGGTCATAGTCAAGCAGATTGACGGCGTCCATACTTCTTCTTGAACCAGCAAACGGTCAACAGCGAATTAACGGCTGTAGACGTTCAGAGCGGGGAAGAAGAATGCGATTTCAACGGCGGCGGTTTCGGCAGCGTCCGAACCGTGCACGGCGTTGGCGTCGATGCTGTCAGCGAAGTCAGCGCGGATGGTGCCCTTTTCGGCCTTCTTGGGGTCGGTAGCGCCCATCAGGTCGCGGTTCTTCAGGATCGCGCCTTCGCCTTCGAGCACTTGCACGAACACGGGGCCGGAGATCATGAAGCTCACCAGATCCTTGAAGAAAGGACGGGCAGCGTGCACAGCATAGAAAGCTTCGGCTTCAGCTTGCGACAGTTGCACCAGCTTGGCAGCGGCCACCTTCAGGCCAGCGCCTTCAAAGCGGCTGACGATTTGGCCAATGACGTTCTTGGCAACGGCGTCGGGTTTGATGATCGAGAGGGTGCGTTCGATAGCCATTTAGTTCTCCTGATTCTCAGAAAAGATCTGCAGATTTGACAAAACCCAGCATTGTACTGCGCGTCAGTGGCAGTGCCGAGCGTGAAAAGCATTCAAAGGCGGGGTGTCAACGCGGGTTTCCCTGAGGCAAGGCCACCCGACATCCCACCATCCAAAATCAACGGCGACCGCGACCACCGCCGCCGCCACCACCACCGCCGCGACGGCCACCACCACCGGTCTTGCCAAAATAGGCATCGGCACCGATGTAGCCAACGGATGTCTGCAGCGGATCGGGCTGGCGAGGGCCGCTGCCCTTCTTCTGAGCACCACCATGGTCCTGCTGGTCCGGACGGCCAAAACCCGACGTGATGCGCTTGGAGCCCTTCACGAAGCGCTTGTCGAAGGTCTGCTCCAGCGGGTTGGGGATAGGCCCGATGTGATCCAGATCGTCATCCGAGTCATGGCGAGGCGCCATCTGACGGTCTTGCTGGCGATCCTGCTGGGGGCCACGTTGCTGTTGCGGACGATTGCCGTAACCACCTTGCCCACCCTGGCCGCCTTGACCACCTTGACCACCTTGCGGACGACCGCCCGGACCTTGTTGTTGCTGACCACCACGGCCGCCTTGCTTGCTCTTGAAGCCTTGCTGACCTTGCTGCCCCTGACCTTGACCCTGGCCTTGCTGGCCACGTGGCTGATTCTTGCCGCCACGACCTTGGCCTTGGCCCTGGCCTTGACCGAACTCCTGGCGATCCATGCCCGCCAGCGACTTCACGGCGCGCACGTCGGATTCACCCAGCTCAACCCAGACGCCACGCTTGAGGCCACGAGGCAGCACGATGGCACCGTAACGCACGCGGATCAGGCGGTTGACCGTCAGGCCAACGGCATCGAACAACTTGCGCACTTCGCGGTTGCGGCCTTCGGTGATGACCACGCGATACCACTGGTTCACGCCCTCGCCTTCACCCTTGCTGATGGACACGAATGAAGCCGACTGACCTTCGATCTCGACGCCAGTCAGGAGCTTGTTGCGCGCACCTTCGTCCAGCGTACCCAGCACGCGAACCGCGTACTCACGCTCCACGCCAAAGCGGGGGTGCATGAGCTGATTGGCCAACTCGCCGGAGTTCGTGAACAGCAGCAGACCTTCGGTATTGAGGTCCAGACGGCCCACCGACATCCACTTGCCGTTTTGCAGGCGAGGCATGCGCTGGAACACCGTCGGGCGACCTTGCGGATCGTCGTGCGTGACCACTTCACCGGTCGGCTTGTGGTACGCCAGGATGCGTGCAGGCGGCGGCGCAATGCGCACGCGGATCGGACGACCCGCCACCTTGATGCGATCGCCAAAGGAAATGCGCTGACCGATGTGCGCGACCTGGTCATTGACCTCGATGCGACCGTCTTCGATCATCTGCTCGATGTCGCGGCGCGAACCCACACCAGCCTGGGCCAGCACCTTCTGGAGCTTGGGCGCATCAGGTTCGGGGCGCAGCACGCGCTTGTAGGGGCCAGTGTCTTCGGCAGCGGCTTCCGCCACTTCCTCTTCGTGGGTCTTGTCGAAGTCGCCCGAGAGCAACTCGGCAAACACCTCGGTCGCCTGCTCGGCCGCGATGGCGGCACGGCGGGACGGACGCTGCTCTTCGCCGGACTCGTCAGACGACTCCGGCGCATCACCCTCAGCCGACACGCCTTCACCAGCCTGCGCAAACCGCTCCTCACGAGGCGGACGATCACCGCGCTCGCCACGAGGACCGCGCTGACGATCACCCCGATCGCGATCACGGCGGCCACGGCCCTCGCGGCCTTCGCGCGGTGCGGCGCCTTCGCCACCTTCGGCAGCAGACACAGGAGCCTGCTCCGCACCATCTACCGCAGCCTCAGGGGCCAACTGGATGAAACCGTGCGCAGCCTCCTCACGAGGCGTTTCAGCCGAAGCCACGGCCGCCTCTGGCGCCACGGCAACAGGCACAGACTCTGCCACCTCAACAGCCTTCTTGCGCGGGGCGCGCTTGGGCTTGGCGTCAGCCGTCACCTCAGGGGCCACAAGCTCTGCGGCCTCAGCAGGCACCGCGTCGGCCACGACCTTCTTGCGACGCGTCGCCGTCTTTTTGGCCGGCACCGCCTCTTCAGGCGCCGTCACGGCCTCAACTGCGGGGGCGGCCTCTTCGGCTGCCTTCGTACGGCGCGTACGCTTGGGCTTGACCACCTCGTCGGCGACCAAAGGCTGTTCTTGGGGATCTTGCATGGGCACGTTGTCTGTGGTCATGGAGCAGGGAAATCGGTATGTGGTTCTGTAACGGTCTGCCCCTGTACTTCAGACGGAGCGGCCGGTTCATCAAGTGGTGCAGCGGACGCGACAGGCAGGTCAGCCACGGCAATGTCAGCCACCTCACCGACAGATTCGGCAGGCGGCAACTCAGGCGACGAAGCAGCAACCGACTCCAGCAGAGACGGTTGATCTTCGGTCGGGCCAGCCTCATCGGCAGGCTCATTGTCCGGTTCGACCTCTTCCAGTCCAGGCAACAAGGCCTGGCTGACCGGCAAACCATCCAGTGTCGGCAACTCGTTGAGCGAAGCCAGCCCCAGATCGTCCAGGAACTGTTTCGTCGTGGCATACAAGCCCGGGCGACCAGGCGCCTCGCGGTGCCCGATAACCTCCACCCAGCCACGCTCTTCCAGTTGTTTGACGATGTTGGAACTCACCGTCACGCCACGAATACTTTCAATGTCACCCCGGGTGACCGGCTGCTTGTAGGCAATGATGGCCAGCGTTTCCAGGGTCGCCCTCGAATACTTCGGGGGCTTTTCAGGGTTCAATCGATCCAGATGAGGCTGCACCTCGGCACGGGTCTGAAAACGCCAACCGTGTGCCGTCTGACGCAACTCGACGCCTCGACCACCCCAGCGCGCGCTCAACTCAGCCAGCAACGACAGCACCGTATCCGCAGACATGGTGTCGTCAAACAACTGGCGCATTTCACGCACCGTCATAGGCTGGTGGGCGCACATCAGCGCCGCTTCAAGAACGCACTGGGCATCCTGAGGATTGAGGACTTCCATCTCTTCAATCGAATGTGGTCGGATCGCCTGGCATGGCTTCCGTACGAAACGCCTGACAGCAGACCAGCCGATGTCATGCGGCCAATCCACGAATCAAACTACGCGAAGGGCGTCACATACGCCCGGATACTTTTAAATTAAAAGGGACCTCGGTTCGAGGTGATCAGGCCGGGGAACGCCTTGAGGGCTGACCTCCCGTGACAGGCTTTTTCTCAAAAGCCGCCCGATTTCGGGTTCTTGACCCGATATCTGTCGAAGCATTATGCACCAGTTACGCCAAATCTGTTGCCCTTCATCAAGGGGCCGGTGCCGACGCTGCCAACAAAGCCCACGCCGAGGCCATGTCGTCAGGCAAAGGCGCTTCGAATTTCACCGTTTTGCCTGTTGCCGGATGAACGAACGACAACCTCGCGGCGTGCAAGGCCTGCCGGGTCATCCCCAAGGCTGGCGCACCGCCATACAGGGTATCGGCGACCAGCGGGTGCCGCCGACTACTCATGTGGACGCGAATCTGATGCGTGCGTCCTGTGTGCAGCGTACACAACACGCCACTGAAACGGCGTGCCAGCAGTTGCTCCCCCTTGCTGCCCTCAGACGCGGGAGCCCACTCACCCAGCAAGAGCCGCTGCACATCCGTCCTGGCTGGCTTGCCAGACGGCACGACAGCCATCTTGATGCGCGTGACCGGATCGCGCCCGATCGAGGACTCCACGGAAAAAGAATCGGCCACCTGCCCATGCGCCAGCGCCAGGTACTGCCGACTCACCTCGCGTGCGGCGATGGCGCGCGTCAAGGCGGTGACGGCTGTCACGGTCTTACCCACCACCATCAGGCCACTGGTGTCCTTGTCCAAGCGGTGCACGATGCCCGCCCGAGGCAGATCGGCCGCGCCGGCATGGTGCGCCAACAAGCCATTCATCAAAGTACCCGTCCAGTTGCCGGCCGCCGGATGCACGACCAGACCCGCAGGCTTGTTGACCACCAGCAAGTGCTCATCCTCAAAAACGATGGGCAGATCCATGGGTTCGGCCAGAAAGGCCTGGCTCTGCGCGGTGGGTTTCAGCAAAACCACCACACGCTGCCCCGCCAGGACCTTGCGCGAAGCGGAGTTGGCCACCTTGCCATCCACCTCGACACACCCCTCGTCGACAAGGTTCTTGAGGTGACTGCGAGAGAACTCGGAAGCCCCGCTTACCAGGAACACATCCAGGCGCTGCCCATGCCCGGCCGCATCGACCTCCAGCATGCGGCGCTCGGGTTCGCGCCCTGCGGCAGTCAGGACGGGCGCCGGCGCATCCGACCAGTCGTCATCGGGCAGGTCAACGTCAACCACCTCATCGGGGCTCAGATCAACAACGCTGGGAGAAGATTCAATACGGGGACGACGCGCCATGTGGCAAACAAACCTGGTAAGGAGACAAAGATGGGCCCGAGGGCTTCTATACTGCGGGTTCCGACGCTGCAAGGCGGGACTGCAAGCGGAGCAATCCGCAACATAAACACGTGAAACTGCTGAAGAACACCTCTTGGAGCACCTGGACCGGCCAACGTGCCGGCCTGCTGGCACTGGCCGTGAGCGCCCTCATGGTCGCATGCGGATCGGCCCCTCAAGACGAGTTTGCCAACATCAGTCCAGACAAATTGTACGCAGACGCCAAGGAAGAGGCGGATGACGGCAATTTTGAGAGCGCCATCAAGCGCCTGGAAAAGGTCGAAGCACGCGCATCCGGCACGATCCTGGCCCAACAGGCGCAGATTGATCTGGCTTACGCCTATTACAAGACGGGCGAAAAGGCCCAGGCTTTGGCCAAGCTGGAACGCTTCATCCGGTTGCACCCCACCAGCCCCGCCCTGGATTACGCCTATTACTTGCAAGGGCTGATCAACTTCAACGACGATCTGGGTTTGTTCGGCCGCCTGGCCAGCCAGGACCTGTCTGAACGCGACCAGCAGGCATCACGCGATGCGTACGAATCGTTCCGGCAACTCGGCGAGCGCTTCCCGAACTCGAAGTACGCGCAGGATGCGCGCCTGCGCATGAACCACATCGTCAATTCGCTGGCTGCCGGCGAAGTGCACGTGGCGCGCTACTACCTGCGACGCGGCGCCAACCTGGCCGCCGCCAACCGGGCGCAACAGGCCATCAAGGACTACCGCCAGTCACCCGCCATCGAAGAGGCGCTCTACATCATGGTGAAGGCCTACGACAACCTGGGCCTCGTTCAACTGCGCGATGACGCCCAGCGCGTGCTCAAGCAGAGCTTCCCGAACAGCAAGTTCCTGAGCGAGGACGCTGCGAGCGCCCAAGCGCAGGCCAAAAAGCCTTGGTGGCAACTCTGGTGAGTTGAGCGCCTGACGCACAAAACAAAGGGGGCTTGACAGCCCCCTTTTTCATGCTCGCCCCAGACTGGGCCGCCACTCAATCGCCGCTGGCCGCACCACCCGTGGTGAAGCCAGACAGCGTCCCTTGGTCGTGCACCTCGCGACCCAACGGCCGCACATCGACAGGCTCCTCGGTCGGCGCGATCTCATCTGACGGATCCAGCGGTGTCTGCGCACTGTGGATGCGGTGCACGAAGCGGCGCGCCCGGTCATACGGGAACACGTCGTGCACATAACCGGCCTTGATGCGCTCCTTGTGCTGCTGCCAGAAGTCAGCCTCCAGCAGATCGGCATGGTGCTTCATGAAGATGGCGCGCACGCGCGGGTCACCCAGCAAAAAGGGCCCGAAGGTTTCCGGGAACACATCATGTGGGCCGACCGAGTACCAGATCTCGCCGGACATCTCGTCTTCCTCGTTACGTGGCTCGGGCACCTTGCGGAACACGCAATCGGTGACGTACTCGATCTCGTCGTAGTCGTAGAACACCACCTTGCCGTTGCGCGTCACACCGAAGTTCTTCCACAGCATGTCGCCAGGGAAGATGTTGGCCGCCACCAGATCCTTCAGGGCATTGCCGTACTCGATCACGGCATGCTCCAGCGACTCGCCTGTGGCCTCCTGGATGTAGATGTTGAGCGGCACCATGCGACGCTCGATGTAGAGGTGCTTGAGGATCAGCACCTTGCCGTCTTCGTCCTCTTCGATGACGCTGGGCGAGAACTTGCGCAACTCTTCGATCAGCTCATCGTCAAAGCGATGACGAGGGAAAGCCACGTTGGTGAACTCCAGCGAGTCGGCCATGCGCCCGACACGGTCGTGCTGCTTCACGAGCTGGTACTTGCCCATGATCTGGGCGCGCGTGGTTTCCTTTTGCGGCGGGAAGTAATCCTTGATCACCTTGAACACGAAGGGATAGGACGGCAGATCGAACACCAGCATGACCATGCCCTTGATACCAGGGGCAATGCGGAACTTGTCACTCGAGTGTTTGAGGTGGAAGAGGAAATCTCGATAGAACAGGTTCTTGCCGTGCTTCTGCAGGCCGATGGCACTGTAGAGCTCGCCACGCGGCTTGCGCGGCATCAGCGTGCGCAGGAACTGCACATAGGCTGAAGGCACCGGCATATTGACCATGAAGTAGGCGCGCGCAAAGCTGAACAGCGCCAGCAGGTCATCCTCGCCGAACAGGGCTGCATCGATGTAGAGGCGGCTCTTGGAGTTGTGCAGGATGGGGATCGCAAATGGCAGGCTGCGGAAGCCGTTGACCACCTTGCCGACGATGTAGGCGCCCTTGTTGCGGAAGAACAGCGAGGACAGCACCTGGATCTGGAAGTTGGTGCGCAGGCGCACGTTGCCAACCTGCTCCAGCAAGGCCTCGTGCACAAAGGTGATGTCGCGATCCAGATCCTCGAAGGGGATGGCCAGCTCATAGTTCACGACCAGCGTCTTGAGCATCTCCTTGAGATTTTCGCGCGTAGGGTAGTAGGCCCGGAACGTGGCGTTGCCCTCACCTTCATCGTCGTCGATGTACTCGGTCGACACGGCCGGGCGCACGAAGATGAAGTCGTTCTGGTAGTACTTGCGGTGCAGGATCTTGATCGTGACCGAGTTGAAGAAGGTCTCGGCCAGTTCCGGCTGTTTGTGGCCCGTGAGCAAACCGATGTAGAACAGCTTGATCTGGTGCCAGACCTCCATGGGCAAGCTGCTGGCCTGGTAGTCCTGCTCCAGGCGCTCGACGGCTTCATCCACACGCAAGTCGTAGAACTCGATGCGCACCCGCTGCGCGGTCTGCTGACCGTGCCAGTCGGCTTCTTCGAAACGCTTCTTGGACTGCGAGCTTGTTTCGCTGAAGATCTTGTAGTGGCGATCGAAGCCATCGAGCAAGGCCTTGGCGATTTCAAAGACGCGTGGGTCGGTCAGCTGTTGTGGAAACATCGTTTGCCTTGAGTGAACGAATGGAACGGGCGGACGTTGATCAGGTTCTGCTTGCGTAGCGCTGCTTGAGCTTGGCCAGCGCCTGCGAATAGGCTTCGGCCAGCGCCACCGGATTGGCCACGGACATGCGCAAATCGTTGATCAGGCCATTATGCAAGCCGTATACCCAGCCATGAACCATGACCTCCTGGCCACGCGCCCAGGCGTCTTGCACCACGGTGGTGTGGCACACGTTGAGGCTTTGCTCCAGCACATTGAGTTCGCACAGCGCATCCAGCCTGGTCTGCCCTTCCGGCAGGCTGAACAACCAGTCCTTGTGCTGATGCCGCACATCCTGAACGTGGCGCAGCCAGTTGTCGGCGATGCCGATGCGCAGGTTCTCCATCGCGGCCTTGACGCCACTGCAACCGTAGTGCCCCACCACCATGATGTGCTTGACCTTGAGCGAGTCAATGGCGAACTCCATGACGGAGAGGCAGTTCAGGTCAGAGTGAACCACCACGTTGGCCACATTGCGGTGCACGAACAGTTCACCGGGGAGCAACCCGCAGATTTCGTTGGCCGGCACGCGACTGTCTGCGCAGCCGATCCACAGATACTGAGGCGACTGCTGTTGCTGCAGCCTGGAGAAGAAGCCGGGCGTGCGTTGCTCGATGTCGCGCGCCCAGACCCGGTTGTTGTCAAACAGGTGATCAAGTGTCATAGGAGTGAGTGTAGTAAGGGATGCCCCCGATCCTGCTGCCCCAAAGCAAAAGAAGCGTGTCAGTCAGGCCATTTCCCCTGACGCGCCTATAGATATCGCCCACCACAGTCTTGCGATCAGGGATCTGCAGGATTTGAGGACACCTCCAGCGAGTCCGCAAGGCACAATGGCTCGCAGATTCACCCCAGCGAGCGCCATGCCCCACCAGCCATCCCCCCTGCACTACCCACTGGGCGACGCTCGCCCCGAGCCTGGTGAGTTGATGACCTTGCGGCCAGGCGTGCATTGGATCCGCATGCCCATGCCTTTTGCGCTCAACCACATCAATCTGTGGGCTCTGGACGACGAACTGAATGGCGCAGCGGGATGGACCATCGTCGATGCAGGCGTGGCCACCGAGGCCATCCGCGAAGCGTGGCAAGCCTTATGGCAAGCCCCCTTGGCTGGCAGGCCACTGACACGCATGCTGGCCACCCACATGCACCCGGACCACGTTGGCAATGCCCAGTGGCTGATCGAGCAGTTCAGCGCCCCCGGCTGCCCCGCACGCCTGTGGATGAGCGCCACAGACCACTTCGCCGCCCAACTCGCCTGTGAATCGACCACAGGTTTTGGCGGGCCTCGCGCGGCAAATTTCTTTGCCGAACACGGCCTGAACCAGCCGGAAGACGTGAGCAAAGTGCGCGGGCGCAGCAACTACTTCAAGTCACTGGTGCCACAAGTACCTTATGACTATCGCCGCCTGATGGATGGCATGCGCCTGACCATCGGTGAGCGTGAATGGCAGTGCATCGCTGGCTACGGCCACAGCCCGGAACACATCTCGCTGTTCAACGAGCGCGATGGCCTGCTGATTTCCGGCGACATGCTGCTGCCCAGCATCTCGACCAATGTCAGCGTGGTTGATCTCGAGCCCGAGGGAGACGCGTTGGGCCTGTTTCTGAGCTCGCTGGACAACATGGCCGACCTGCCTGCCGACACGCTCGCCCTGCCCTCGCATGGCCTGCCTTTCACCGGCATCCACGCCCGGATCCAGCAACTGAAGGACCATCACCGGGATAGGCTGGATGACGTTCTGAAAGCATGCAGCATCAAGCCCAGCCACGCCGCAGACATGTTGTCCGTTCTGTTCAAACGGCAGCTCGATCTGCACCAGACCACCTTCGCCATGGGCGAGGCCATCGCGCACCTCAACTACCTGTGGCACCGCGGCCAGTTGAACCGCAGCCGCTCGCCAGAAGGCTGCTGGCTGTACGAGAAGGCCTGAGTCAGGCCTCAGCCCTGGCCTACCAATCAGTCGGGAATGACCGCGTGACGAAGCTGATCGCGCGGGCCGTCAAACGTGGGCATCACCGAACGCACCACCTCCCAGAAACGGGGGCTGTGGTTCATCTCGCGCAGGTGGGCCAGTTCATGTGCCACGACGTAATCGATGACGTCGATGCCGAAGTGGATCAGGCGCCAGTGCAAGCGGATGGACCCATCCACACTGGCACTGCCCCACCGCGTCTTGGCGGAAGACAGACTGACCTTGCGCACCGACACATCCAGGCGTTCCGCGTAGATGGGCACCCGCGCCTGGAAGACCTTGACGGCCTCCTGCTGCAGCCAGTGCTGCACCGCATCGCGAATCTGGTCAGATGAGGCGCACTGAGGCAAGCCCAGGTGCAAGGTGCGCTGGGCCACGCCAGGCAAGGCGCGCTCGACCAGCACAGATGGCTCATGCAGCACGGCACCTTCAATGCGAGGGTCCAGCACCAGCACCACCGAATCACCCAGGTAAGGCACGGTGGCGCCCTCACGCCAGTCAATGCGCGCCGACAACTGCTTGTGGGCACGCTCGCGCTGCTCGACCAGCTTGGTACAAATCCAGCGTTCCTTGGCACGCAAGGCCGTCTCGATATCGGTCGACGACACCCAACGCGGCGCACGCACGCTCAAACCCTCGACGCCCACCACCATGCCGATGGAGCGGCGACGGGCACGCTTGATTTCATAAGACACCACAGCTTTGCCCAGACAGATTTCATGCTCGCCTTGAGGGTGACGGAACCAGGGCAAGCCACTGAGAGGATGGCACTCGACGTGATGATGATGGGGCGCCCGCAACGCGGACGTGGTGGACGACGCCGGCGCGTCATCCAGAACTGGCAAGCCATCGCCCCGCCCTGCGAGATCGGATGCCAGTGAAGAAGACGAAGACAAAGGAGGGGCCGCAAGCGGCGATACAGCAGCAGTCAAAGGAGGAAAAATATGAGGTACGACAGAGATCGCCGACGGCGGCTCGGCGCGGAACTCTTCGTCCCCCCACAGAGCCAGCTGCATCGGCACGGGGAGTTTCAAGTCAACTCCCCCATATGGGTCGCGACCGGGCTGTCTTCGCCATGGGCCTTGCGATCCCGCAGGATAAGAAAGTCTGCAAATGCAGACAGATCAGGGTGGATGGTCAGATCAGGCACACGCTGGCGCAGGTCATACAGATCGGCCTCACTCATCGTGGCCGCCTGACCGGTGCGAACCAGATGAGGCTCGCACCCCACGGATTGCGCTGCCAGCACGTCACGAGGCAGATCCCCGACCATCGGCACGCCATCCAGGCTGCGCCCGAAACGCTGACCGATCATCTGGAAAAGACCCGGCAAAGGCTTGCGGCAGGTGCAATGGTCTTCCGGCGTGTGCGGGCAGAAAAACACCGCCTCAACCCGGCCGCCAACCTTCGCCAGCAACTGGTTCATCTTGGCGTGCATGGCATTGAGCGCGACCATGTCGAACAAGCCGCGACCGATGCCGGACTGGTTCGTGGCCACGACCACATGCCAGCCGGCGTGGTTCAGCCGGGCAATGGCATCAAGCGCGCCGGGCAGTGGCACCCACTCGTCGCTGGACTTGATGTAGTCCTCGCGTTCGTGGTTGATCGTACCGTCGCGATCGAGGATGACCAGTTTCATGCCCTCTCCGGGGTGGATGCGTCCAGACAAGAGATCACGCCGCCAGTCTGGAGATATCCGCAACCTGGTTCATGGCCTTGTGCATCGTGGCCAGTAGACCCAGGCGGTTCGCCTTCAGGGCAGCATCATCGGCATTGACCATGACGCTGTCAAAGAAGGCGTCAACGGGTGCTCTCAGCACGGCCAGCGCCTGCAAGCTTGCAGTGTAGTCACCTTCTTCGAAGGCTGCGCGTGCTTTTGGCGCAGCCGCCTGCAATGCCTCGTAAAGCGCGGCTTCGGCAGCCTCTTTCAGCAAGGCGACATCGACCTTGGCTTCCACCTCGGTTTCGGCCTTCTTGAGGATGTTGCCCACACGCTTGTTGGCGGCGGCCAGTGCTGCGGCTTCGGGCAGCGCGGCAAAGGCACGCACAGCCGCCAGGCGACGAGGCACATCACCCAGGCGCTCGGGCTGCAGTGCCAGCACGGCGTCAACTTCCTGGGCGCTATAGCCCTGCTCGCGCAGCGACACGGCCAGGCGATCCGAGAAGAAGCTCAGCAGGTGTTCTGCGGGGTTGCTGATCAGCTCGCCGAACACGGGAATGACGGCAGCGATCAGCGCTGACAGATCCAGCGGCAGGTTGTTTTCCACCAGGATGCGGATCACGCCCAAGGCATGACGGCGCAGGGCGAACGGATCCTTGTCACCCGTGGGCAACTGGCCGATACCGAACAGCCCCACCAGTGTCTCCAGCTTGTCAGCCAGGGCCACCACGGTACCGGTATGGTTGCGTGGCAGCGCGTCGCCTGCAAAGCGGGGCTTGTAGTGGTCTTCGATGGCGATGGCCACGCCGTCGCGCAGGCCTTCATGGCGCGCGTAATACGCACCCATGATGCCCTGCAGCTCGGGGAACTCGCCCACCATGTCGGTCAGCAAGTCGGTCTTGGCCAGGCGTGCAGCCTGCTGCGCCTTGCTGTCGAGCACGTCGAAGTGGTCCTTGGCGTCCACCGTGAAGGGCACGGTGGCCAGGCTCCATTGCTTGACGATCTCGTGGGCAATGGCGCGCACGCGTTCGGCACGGTCACCTTGCGTGCCCAGCTTGCCGTGGTAAACGACCTTGGCCAGGCCACCCACGCGGGATTCGAGCGTCTTCTTGCGGTCCTGATCGAAGAAGAACTTGGCATCGGCCAGACGCGGGCGCACCACGCGCTCGTTGCCGCCGATGACAGCGCTCGGATCTTCAGGGCGGATGTTGCTGACAATCAGGAACTGGTTGGTCAGCTTGCCCGATGCGTCCAGCAGCGGGAAGTACTTCTGGTTGGCCTTCATCGTGAGGATCAGACACTCCTGAGGTACTTCCAGGAAGGCCTCCTCGAAGCGACCCGTCAGCACGTTCGGGCGTTCGACCAGGGCCGTGACCTCGTCCAGCAGCGCATCGTCTTCGATCGGCTTGAGGTTGGCGCCAGCCTTGGCTGCTGCAGCCGCCAATTGGCGCTCGATCTCAGCGCGGCGCTCGGCAAAGCTGGCGATGACGGCGCCGTCACGCAGCATTTGCTCGGCATAGGTGTCGGCGGTCAGGAGGATGATCTTGTCGACGCGCGCCTCGAAGCGATGACCCACGGTGCTGCGGCCGGCCTTGAGGCCCAGCGCACCAATCTGCACCTCCTGATCACCATGCAGGGCCACCAGGCCATGCGCAGGACGCACGAAGTTGACGCTGGTCCAACCCGGCTGGAAGTTGGCGCCTTCGCCTTGCTCCAGCTGGTAGGTCATGACCTTGGGGATGGGCAGTTTGGCGATGGTGTCGTCCAGCGCTTTTTGCAGGCCTTCGGCCAGGGTGGCACCCGCCTTGACGCTGTCAAAAAACAGTGCTTCGGCCTTGCCATCCGGTGCACGCTTGAGGCTGGCAACGGCTTCGGGGCCAGCGCCCAATGCAGCCAGTTTCTTGAGCAGTGCAGGTGTGGCGTTGCCGGACGCATCAAGGCCAACAGCCACCGGCATCAGCTTTTGTTGCACAGCCTGATCAACGGCCTTGGCTGCCACATCGGTCACATGCACGGCCAGGCGACGAGGCGAGGCGAACGAGGTCACCACGGCATCAGCCTTAGCCAGTCCCTGCGCCTTCAGGCTGTCGGCCAGCACGTTGGCAAAAGAGTCACCCAGCTTCTTGAGCGCCTTGGGGGGCAGCTCTTCGACAAACAGTTCAACGAGGAGGTTAGCGGTGCTCATTTTCAGGCAGCCTTCTTGTTATTCAGTTGTTCGATCACTTCGTCAGCCCAGGCCTTGGGGGCCATCGGGAAGCCCAGGCGGGCACGGCTGTCAAGGTAGGCCGCGGCCACGGCGCGCGCCAGATTGCGGATGCGGCCGATGTAGGCGGCACGCTCGGTCACCGAGATCGCGCCACGCGCATCCAGCAAGTTGAACGTGTGCGCAGCCTTGAGCACTTGCTCGTAGGCGGGCAGCGCGAGCTTTTGCTCCATCAGGTACTTGGCTTGCGTCTCGTAATTGGTGAACGCATCCAGCAGGAACTCGACGTTGCTGTGCTCGAAGTTGTAGGTGGACTGCTCCACCTCGTTCTGGTGGAACACATCGCCATACTTCACGATGTTGCCGGCCGGATCCTTCGAATAGACCAGGTCGTACACGCTTTCAACGCCTTGCAGGTACATGGCCAGACGCTCCAGGCCATAGGTGATCTCGCCCGTGATGGGCTTGCAGTCGATGCCGCCAACTTGCTGGAAGTAGGTGAACTGCGTCACCTCCATGCCGTTGAGCCAGACCTCCCAGCCCAGGCCCCAGGCGCCCAGCGTGGGGTTCTCCCAGTCGTCTTCCACAAAGCGGATGTCGTTCTTCTTGAGATCGAAACCCAGCGCTTCCAAAGAGCCCAGATACAACTCCAGGATGTTGGCCGGTGCCGGCTTGAGCACGACCTGGTACTGGTAATAGTGCTGCAGGCGATTGGGGTTCTCGCCATAACGACCGTCCTTGGGGCGACGGCTGGGTTGAACGTAGGCAGCCTTCCAGGGCTCGGGGCCCAGTGCGCGCAGGAAGGTGGCCGTGTGGCTGGTGCCTGCGCCCACTTCCATGTCATAGGGTTGCAGCAGTGTGCAGCCCTGGGCGTCCCAGTAGCTTTGCAAACGCAGGATCAGTTGCTGGAAGGTCAGCATGTTGTTGCCTTGTGTGATGCAGGCCGCCCGATGAGCAACCTCGATCGATGAGAAAAACAGGATTGTTCTGTCTTGCAATCCGGGAGCCTGTTGGTTCGGCTCAACCCAGATGCAAAACCTCGATTCTAGTGAATGGCGGCACCGTCTCCGCCAAGGGGTGCCAAAGCGCGACTTCTTCTTCCCGCACAACCCGCCAGAATCAGCAGCGAAGCCAGCACCAACAGCGGCCACAAGCCCCACCTGGATGCCCAATAGGCAAAGGGCGTCACGCCCGATCGACCTTGAACGGAAGCCTCCAGCACACCACGCGTGTTGGTCTCCAGCGCATGGGTGACCTGCCCCAGGTGATTGATCACCACCGTAGCCCCGGTATTCGTGGCCCGCAATGTAGGCAACTGAAATTCCAGCGAGCGCATACGGGCAATCTGCAAGTGCTGATGGATGGCCACACGCGCTCCAAACCATGCCAGATTGCTCACATTGGCCAGAATGGTCGGAGCTTGCTGCGCGTCACGAAACCTCGCGGCGATCTCCTCGCCATACAAGTCCTCGTAGCAGATATTGGGCGCCACACGCTGATCCTGTACGGCAAAGGGCGGCGCATTCAGTGGGCCACGCGTGAAATCCCCCAGGGGCATGTTCATCATCTGGACAAACCAGCGAAAGCCCATGGGGATGAACTCACCAAACGGCACCAGATGGTGTTTGTTGTAGCGATACATGCCCTCAGGCAATGCCATGGAGTCAGCCGACAGGCCTGCCACCGAGTTGGTATAACCCACATCGAAATCACCCAGCGGCACACCAATCAGGGCGGACCGATGGCTGCCTGCACCAAAACTGCTCTTGATCTGATCCCAGTAGCCATCAGGCAATTGAGATGGCAGCAACGGTATGGCGGTCTCGGGCGCCACCACCAGTTGCCCCTTGGCCGATACGATCTGACGTCCGTGCCAGATCAACATGGGCACCTGGCGCTCGGAGACGAATTTCTCGTCCTGCGGCACATTACCCTGGAGCAGGCTCACGCTCAAAACGCGACCATGCGAAGCAGTGAACATGTGCACGGGCGCCAGGGAAAGAACCAGCACCACGACAGACAACAACAGCGGCACGCCAACACGCACCCAAGTGGTGACCCCACCCATGATCGACCAGACCAAGCCAGCCGCCATCAGCGCCCAGACGCCCCCCACGCCATACACGCCCAGCCACGGCGCCAGCTTCACCAATGGCGCAGACAACATGCCGTAACCACTGGCCCCCCATGGGAACCCCGTGAAGATGACGGCGCGGGCCCATTCGGCCAACACCCAGAGGCCCGCAAACAGCAGCGCATCGGCCCACCAGATCTGACGACGCCAACGCGCCCAAGCCCATCCCACCGCCGCCATGTAGAGGGACAAGGCCGCGCACAGACCGACAACTGCGAGGCCCGACAACCAGGCCGGCAATTCGCCAAAACGATGCAGGCTGACGTACATCCAGCCCGTCGCGCCAATCAGCCAGACGGTGCCATACGCCCAGGTCGCGCCAGCCGCCCGATGGGGTGACAGGGCATCTCGCCACAGGGAGAACAAGAGCACGCACAGTGCGGCGGTCTGAACCGCTGCTGGCGCCAGGGAAAACCAGTCTGCGCACCACGGCGACAGCGACAAGGCGTGCAATGCGCCTGAGGCAACGGCCCAGCGCATAGCGCGGTGCCGCCACCAAGGCAAGGAAGACAGCGTCATGAAAGCCAACTCACTGCTCGGCAGTTTCCGATGCATCCGGCGCGCGCGTCACCTTGAACCACCGCACTGCGCCGCCACGGGCCAGCATCACGGCAAAACGCAAGCCGCCCACATCCATGTGCTCGCCACGGCGCGGCACGCGCCCCAATTCGTGCGCCACAAGCCCACCGATGGTATCGAAATCCTCTTCCGGCAGATTGGTCTCGAAGGTTTCGTTCACGGACACGATGGACGCGTCACCCGCCACACGCTGACTGCCGTCAGCCAGAGTGAAGATGCTCGAAGGCGTGTCCTCGTCGTCGAACTCGTCCTCGATCTCGCCAACGATCTCTTCCAGCACGTCCTCGATCGTGAGCAGCCCAGCCGTCTTGCCGAACTCGTCGATGACGATGGCCATGTGACTGCGGTTGGATCGGAATTCGCGCAGCAACTCGTTGAGCCCCTTTGACTCAGGCACAAAAACCGGCGCACGCAACAAGGTGCGCAGGTTCAATTCCGGTGCTCGCTGGAGCTTGAGCAGGTCCTTGGCCATCAACATGCCGATGATGTTGTCGCGCGACCCTTCAAAAACAGGGAAGCGAGAGTGCCCGGTCTCAATGACTTGCCCCAGCAACTCATCGTAGGGGGAGTCAATGTCCAGCAAATCCATGCGCTTGACGGCGACCATCACATCGCCAGCGGACATGCTGGCCATGCGAATCACACCTTCCAGCATCACACGGGATTCAGGCTCGATCAGCTCTCGGTGCTCGGCTTGTGCCAGGCTTTCGATCAACTCCGCCGTGGAATCCGGCCCGGGAGATAAAAATTCCACCAGGCGAACAAACAGGCTGCGGTGATCACGCTCCCGCTTGTGGGAATGCGCATGGTTTTTCTCGACTTTGGTGGGCCGACTATGAGAAGGTTCGGACACGGCAGGGGTGTCGTGGTTGGGATGCCTCAAGAATACCCTATGGCCGCGTCAATTCAGTCACAAGCTCGCAGCACGTGGCTCAACACGGGGCTACACTTGTGCTATGAGCCTGATTCCTGTCACCATCCTTACCGGTTTTCTGGGCAGTGGTAAAACCACGCTGCTCAAACGTATCCTTACCGAAGCTCACGGCCAGCGCATTGCCGTGATCGAAAATGAATTCGGTGAAGAAAACATCGACAACGACATCCTTGTTGCCGACACCGAAGAGCAGATCATCCAGATGAGCAATGGCTGCATCTGCTGCACCATTCGTGAAGACCTGCGCGACACCCTGTCCGATCTGGCCAAGCAAAAGCGCGCCGGCACCCTGAATTTCGACCGCGTGGTCATCGAGACCACCGGTGTGGCCGACCCAGGCCCCGTCGCCCAGACCTTTTTCATGGACGACGAGATCGCCGAGTTGTATCTGCTGGACGCCATCGTCACGCTGGTGGACGCCAAACACGGCGACAAGCAGCTGGACGAGCGCCAGGAAGCGCGCCGCCAGGTGGGTTTCGCCGACCAAATCTTCATGAGCAAGACCGATCTGGTCCCCCAGGAAGAGGCCGACGCCCTCTCCCACCGCATCAAGCACATGAACCCCCGTGCACCGCAAAAGCGCGTGCACTTCGGTAACGTGGCGCTCAAGGAAGTCTTTGACATCAAGGGCTTCAACCTGAACGCCAAGCTGGACATCGACCCGGACTTCCTCAAGGACGACGGTCACGCCCACCATCATCACGATCATGGCGAACACTGCGACCATGATCATGAGCACGGCGAGCACTGCAACCACCCGCACCACCATGCGCACGACGACGACGTGAAGTCTTTCGTCTACAAGTCCAATCGCCCCTTCAACCCCACCAAGCTGGAAGATTTCCTGGGCTCCATGGTCCAGATCTACGGCCCGCGCATGCTGCGCTACAAGGGGGTTCTGAATGTCACCGGCATGGACAAGAAGGTGGTTTTCCAGGGTGTTCACCAGTTGATGGGCAGCGACGTCGGCCCCAAGTGGGCACCTGGCGAGACCAAGATCAGCAAGATGGTGTTCATCGGCATTGACCTGCCCCAGGACCTGTTCAAAGCTGGCCTGGATCAATGTCTGTCCTGATCGTCTGTCACCGAAATGCACACCTTGAGGGATAGTCTGGTGAAATCGGCCCGCAAGCGTGGCTACAATCCGCGCGCTTCCTGCGTTGGCGTAAGCCATCTCGGAAGCCTCGTTTGACCTGACGGGCGATGGAGCAGTACCTGGCCACGCGTAAGCTAAACAAGACATCAGTCTGTGGATCACGCATTTTGTGAAGGAGGATCCTGTGACGAAAACATCCGCCTCTGTGAGCAAATCGGCAAACGCTGCTTCGGCCAAATCAGCCAAGGCAGTGTCGACCTCCGCCAAAACGCCCGCCAAGCCAGCCACCAAGAAAGCGAGCGCCACCACCAAAGCGCCCGTCGAGAGCAAATCCGTCAAATCCTCTTCTTCAGCCGCGGCCAAACCAGCCGAAGCTACCGTATCAGCCCAATCCGTGGCTTCCGGACGATCGTCGTCAAAAATCAGTACCCCAGACAACATGCCCACCCCTGCCACCAAGGTTGACACCAAACTCGCCAATGCCTGGAAGACCAAAGCCGGCAAAGATCTGACCGAAGCCGAATTGCTCGCCATGCCCGAATCGGAGTACATGAGCGACAAGCAGCTGGACTTCTTCCGCGCCTGCCTGGAAGCGCAGAAGGAAGATCTGCTGTCCAACGCAGGCGAGACGACCGAGCACCTGCGCGAAGACACCTCCATCGTGCCCGATCCAGCTGATCGCGCGACGATCGAGGAAGAGCATGCCCTGGAGCTGCGCACCCGCGACCGCGAGCGCAAGCTGCTCAAGAAAATCTCGCAGGCGCTGGTCCGCATCGATTCCGGTGAGTACGGTTTCTGTGACGAAACGGGTGAACCCATCGGCCTGGGCCGCTTGCTGGCACGCCCCACCGCCACGCTGTCCCTCGAAGCGCAACAGCGCCGCGAGCTCAAGCAAAAGATGTTCGGCGACTGAACTTCATGAGCAAAGAATCAGGCGGTTTCCTGCGCAAAGTTGCGCGCTTCGTGGCCAATCCGACAACGGATTGGACGGAGTTGGACGCGCCCAGGGAAGACGCTGGCGAGAGCGATTACGCCAAGGGCGAGATCAAGGCCATGATCGAGCGAAAGCGGCGTAACGACTTCGTGCGCAAGCGCGAACTCGACATGCTGCGCAAGATCCGCCGTGAGGGCCTCAGCCCTGACAACGCATTGGCGCTGAGCAGTCCGTCCAATATGGACCCGGACTCCCGCCCCCAGGGTGGCGCGCGCTCGGACATCGCGGTCAAAGCCAAGATCGACGCCATCGAATTGCAGATGGTGGGCGGCGCCAGCCGCCAGCCCCCCATCCTGCAGCCGGCCGCTCTGCCTTCTGCGCCAGGTCGATTGGCAGATCCAGCCACCACGGCGCCCAACATGCTCACCGTACCGGCCACATTGTCGTACGACGACGAGCCTCCACAGATTTCCCAGACCGTACTGGATGTGGCCCGAGCCTCGGTGCCGCGCATGGCCACCAACAGGGGAGAACCGTCCACTCAAGCCAGCCTGCATGGCGAACTGGATGTGCACGTAGTCGAAGTGGTCCATGATCCGGAGCTGGACGAAGCTGTCATCGCTTTTGCCAACGCCGATTTCGACCAGTGCGAACAGAACCTGCTGGATCTGGTTCACCCTGGCGCCGCACGCCACGATCAGGCTGAAACCTGGCTGGTCTTGTTCGACCTGTACCGAGCTCTCGACCTGCAGCAGAAATTTGACCATCTGGCCGTGTCTTATGCCCAGAAATTCGGTGTTTCTGCGCCGCAGTGGTATTCGCTGCCTCAGAAAGTCGCCACCTTCCTGGCCAACAAGGGCAAGCGCAACCTGAGCGAGCCGGACGTCAGTTCGGCCGTTCATCAGGCGCCAGCCACGGAGCCTGGCAGCCTTGATGCCCCGGCGCCCCACTTGGAAGGCTGGATCGCCTCGTCATGCCTTGATCAGGAGGCAACAGCCAACCTGCGCATAGAGATATTGCAGATGCCACGCCCATGGATCATGGACTGGAGTGGCGTGCACAGCGTGTCGCCAGAAGGGGCAGGCCAGTTGGTGCAATTGATGCGCCAATGGGCACGTGAAGCTCAGGAAATGGTCTGGATCGGCGTGCCGACCTTGCTGGATGTTCTCGGCGAAGCATCGCCCACTGGGGTCAAGGACTCGGACCCCGCCTACTGGATGCTGCGCCTGGAGATCCTGCGCCTGTGCAATCGCCCCGATCAATTCGACGAAACGGCCATTGACTACTGCGTGACGTATGAGCTGTCGCCCCCATCCTGGGAACATGCCAGTTGCCGAGTGAGCGAGCAGACCGACAACATCCATCCGCACACACGCCCTCTTTCGCACGTCAGCGAAGTCACCACGAGTTTCATTGAGTCGCAACTGCATGACGAAGTGGAATTCGTCCAGGTGGCGACCCTCGACCTGTCCGGCCAGCTGGTTGGCGACATCGGCCAGACCCTGACGCAGTTGGACGACCAACTCAGCGCCAGCGTGACCCTGGAGATCGATTGTGCCCACCTGCTGCGCGTGGACTTCATCGCCGCAGGTGACCTGCTGAACTGGGTGCTCGCACGCCGAGCCGAAGATCGGCAGGTGGTGTTCAACAACCCGCATCGGCTGATTGCATTGTTCTTCGGCGCGATGGGCATCAACGAACACGCCAAGGTCAAGCTTCAAACCACTTGAGCTGGCATGTTGTGCCCCCCTTGAAAACAGGGGCACCGCCTCCACCTGACGCTACTTCGTGCGCGAGCACTTTAAACACGATCCAAGCGTCATGGATTCCTATCACGGCACCACCATCGTCAGCGTTCGCCGCCAAACCCCAAGCGGCTGGCAAGTCGCCATGGGCGGCGATGGCCAGGTCACCCTGGGCCACATCGTGGTCAAGGCTTCGGCCCGCAAGGTCCGCAAGCTCTACAAGGATCAGGTTCTCGCTGGCTTCGCTGGCGCCACGGCCGACGCCTTCACCCTGTTCGAGCGTTTTGAAGCCAAGCTGGAAAAACACCAAGGCAACCTCACGCGCGCTGCTGTCGAGCTGACGCGCGACTGGCGCACGGACCGGGTGCTGCGCAAGCTCGAA
Organism: Aquabacterium sp.; assembly: GCF_016234775.1. Taxonomy (GTDB): domain Bacteria; phylum Pseudomonadota; class Gammaproteobacteria; order Burkholderiales; family Burkholderiaceae_C; genus Aquabacterium. The sequence goes on from NZ_JACRAH010000031.1 coordinate 62,498, forward strand.
GCCATGCTGGCCGTCGCCGACAAGGACACCTCGCTGATCATCACCGGCAATGGTGATGTGCTGGAGCCTGAGCACGGCATCATCGCCATTGGGTCAGGTGGCGCCTACGCCCAGGCTGCTGCCCGCGCACTGGTTGCCAACACGGATTTGCAGGCTGCTGAGATGGTGAAGAAGTCGCTGGAGATCGCTGGCGACCTGTGCATTTACACCAATCAGAATCACACCATCGTTTCGCTGGACTGAAGCAACATGAGCATGACACCCCAAGACATCGTCAGCGAACTCGATCGCCACATTGTTGGCCAACGCGAAGCCAAACGTGCGGTGGCCATTGCCTTGCGCAATCGCTGGCGCCGCCAGCAGGTGGACGACAAGCTGCGTGGCGAGATCACACCCAAGAACATCCTGATGATCGGCCCCACTGGGGTAGGCAAGACCGAGATTGCGCGCCGCCTGGCCAAGCTCGCCGACGCCCCCTTCATCAAGGTAGAAGCGACCAAATTCACCGAAGTGGGCTATGTGGGCAAGGACGTCGACACCATCATCCGAGACTTGGTAGAGTCCGCCGTCAAGCAAGAGCGTGCGCACCAGATGCAAGCGCAGCGCCTCAAGGCCGAGGACGCTGCAGAGGAGCGCTTGCTGGACGTGCTGGTGCCACCACCGCGGTCGGAGTTTGGCATCGCCCACACGCCATCGACCGACAACACCGCCCGGCAGGTCATGCGCAAGCGCCTGCGCGAAGGCAGCATGGACGACCGGGAAATCGAGATCGAACTCTCGGACATGAAGACCCCCACCGTGGAGATCATGAGCCCGGCCGGCATGGAAGACATGGCCGAGCAGTTGCGCGGCATGTTCTCCCAGATGGGCCAAAACAAGCGCAAGGCCCGCAAGGTCACGGTGGCGGAAGCCCGCACCCAACTCATCGAAGAAGAAGCTGCCAAGCTGCTCAACGAGGAGGACATCAAGGCCAGGGCCCTGGAGCGCGCCGAACAGAACGGGATTGTGTTCATCGACGAGATCGACAAAGTGGCCAGCCGATCGGAAGGCAACGGCGCCGAGGTTTCGCGTCAGGGCGTGCAACGCGACCTGCTCCCACTGGTAGAAGGCACCACGGTCAACACCAAATACGGCATGGTCAAGACCGACCACATCCTGTTCATCGCATCTGGCGCCTTCCACCTCAGCCGGCCCAGCGATCTGATCCCCGAACTGCAGGGCCGCTTCCCGATTCGGGTTGAGCTCTCCTCGCTGTCGGTCGAAGACTTCGAAGCCATCCTCACCCAGCCCACCGCCAGCCTGATCAAACAGTATCAAGCGCTGTTGTCTGCGGAAGGCGTGCAACTGGACTTCACCCCGGAGGCCATCCGTCGCCTGGCGCAGATCGCCTTCGAGGTGAACGAGCGCACCGAAAACATCGGCGCACGACGCCTGTCAACCGTGATGGAGCGCCTGCTGGACGAACTATCCTTTGACGCACCCAATCGATCCGGTCAGACGCACACCGTGGACATGGCGGAGGTTGATCGCCGCCTGGGTGAACTGGCCCGCAACGAGGACCTGTCGCGGTTCATTTTGTAAGCTGGATCAGGCTGCAGCGCCTGAGGCTGCCGCCAGGGTCAGCAAGCCTTCGAAGATGAGGTTTTCGACGACCATGGTCGGCAGTTCATGCACGTGTGACAGGCGGGTCACCGCCCCTCCAGACATGATCAGCAGCGGCTCACGACCACACCGGACGCGCAGCCTGCGCATGCTCCGCTCGATGGCACCGGCAATCGCGTCGGTGCCACCGCTCATCAGTGCATCGCTGGTATTGGTCGGAAAGTCTCTGACTTCGCCTGTCGGCACTTTCAGGCCGGCCGTCCCGCTTTCCAGCGCCCGGTACATCAGGCCAAAGCCTGGCAGGATCAAGCCACCAAGAAAGCGCCCCGTCTCATCAACTGCATCCACCGTCACAGCCGTCCCAACCATCACGGCCAGTACCGGCGGCGGATTCTCAGGCAACTGCTGCAAGGCGCGCTGACGAGCGCCGATGATGGCAGCCCAGCGATCAGACCCCAGCCGCTGAGGATGTTCATAACCATTGATCACGCCGGCAGCCGTCGCGCTGGACGACAACCAGCGAGGCTCCAGCGCCCAGCCCTCGATCAGTTGCTCTTCAACCCGCTTCTTGATGGCTTCCCCGGCCACCACACAGCCCAGCATGCCCTGTGGCTTGTGCATCAGGTTCTTCCAGTGCAGCTCCCAGAGGTAGTCGATGTCCTCCAGGACAACCGCACCATGGGCCAACAGCTCGGCGCCTGGTGACGGATGGGCATACAGCCCCCACTTCAAACGGGTGTTACCAATATCGATGACCAGGAAAGACATGCACGAATCTCTTGAGAGAGGAACACCCGGAGGGATTGGATGGCTGGCATTGTCGCTGCAATACACAGTAAGAATCGTTGCCGCAGTGCAGCAAACGCGCCACGCCGCAGAAACAACTACTCAAGGAGGGGGGACATCTTGTTGGGAAGTTCAGATATTGTGCGATCCGAAACGCGACAGCCATCGACACCCGATCCGCTTGCGCGTCAATGGATTGACACATTCGAAGCATCGGAGAGAGCCATGAAGCCATTCGCACGCAAGCTGATCCTGTCGGCCATCCTGGCGACAGCCCTGCCTGCCTGGGCAGCCCTGGACATCAAGGGCGCCAAGTTCAACGACACCTACCAACTGGCCAATCAACCACTGCAACTCAACGGCGCAGGTGTGCGTGTCAAGGTGATTGTGGACGTCTACGCTGCCGGCCTGTATGTCGCCAGGAAAGAGCACTCAGCCAGCGCACTGCTGAACCAGTCCGGCCCCAAGAGCATGCAGATCGTGCTGCTGCGCGACCTGACCGGCGAGGATTTCGCTGATGCCATGATCAAGGGCTTCAAGAAAAACAACAGCGACCACGAGATCGCCCGGTTCCAGGCCAAGCTGGAAGAAGTCCGCAACCAGATGATGGCCTTTGGCCAAGTCAGGAAGGGCACAACCATCCGCATCGACAACACGCCAGGAAACGGCACCCGCGTGCTGGTGGATGGTGTCCAGAAGGGCCCGGAGATCAGCGGCGACGACTTTTACGGCGCCCTGCTGCGCATCTGGCTGGGTAATTCGCCGGTGGACTCCGACCTGAAAGACGCCCTGCTGGGCGCCAGGTAAGCAAACGCTACAGCATTCATGTGACGAAATTGGCAGCTCGGGGGCAAGCCCTGCTTGCCAAATTCAGACAAAGTGCCGATAAGGTGATCATGCGTAATGGGGTAACCCTTCCATGATCGACAAAGCCCTGCCCTCTCTGCGTGCCTGGACCGACGCCTTCAGCCGCGTCGAAATTCCCGTGCTGCCCGGCTCGGTGGCCGAGTTGAATCAGCTGCGCATGATCGAGGAAACCAAAGGCACGGTCGACGCGCACACCCTGGCCGACGGGCTGGCCAACGACCCCTTGATGACCTTGAAGGTGCTTGTACACGTGTCGCGCTATTGCACGCGGCTGAGCGTGGAGCCACCGGAAACACTGGTTGGCGCCATCGTGATGCAAGGCATCACGCCCTTCTTCAGGGCGTTCAAAGACACGACCACCATCCTGGAGTGGCTGCACGAACAACCTGACGCGCTCAGCGGCCTGATCAAGGTCATCACCCGGGCACGCCGGGCAGCGCACTTCGCCATGGGTTTCGCCCTGAGGCGCCAGGACGAAGACGCCACGGTGATCCAGGAGGCCGCATTGCTGCACGACTTCACTGAAATGCTGTTGTGGTGCCATGCACCGAGGCTGGCGCTGGAAATCGCCACCCGTCAAAAAGCGGATTACACCATCCGCTCGGTCGACATCCAGCGTGAGGTGCTGGGCATTGAACTGGGTGATCTGTCACAGGAGTTGATGCGCCTGTGGCAATTACCCTATCTGCTCATCAAGTGCACAGATGACCACAACGCGGCCGACCCCAAGATCCGCAATGTGATGCTGGGCGTTCGCATCGCTCGGCACACCCAGTACGGCTGGGAGGATCCCCACGCTCAAGCGGCCTTGCCAGAAGACGTGAACGAAGTGGCCAAGCTGCTGAATCTGTCTCCGGACGCGGCGTACCGCCTGGTCCAGGGCATGGACAACTAAGGCCAGCCAACCTCGGCTCACGGCCACTCAGTGGATGCTGACGGAGGAGCGCATCGCCTGCACGGCGCCTGCGCCAAATGCCGCACCGAAACGCTTGGCAAGACGCTCCGCCAGATTTTCCTTCTGGGTGTAGTCGATGATGTCTTCTGCCTTGACCACATCACGCGCGACCTGATCCAGGCTACCCAAGTGATCTGCCAGACCAAGTTCCATCGCCTGTTGACCATTCCAGAACAGACCCGAGAAGGTTTCCGGCGTTTCCTTGAGACGCTTGCCTCGCCCCTGACGCACCACCTGCATGAACTGCTGGTGAATCTGATCCAGCATGGCCTGCGCAAAACCTTCGTGTTGAGGGTTACGTTGCGAGAAGGGATCCAGCATGCCCTTGTTGGCGCCAGCCGTCATCAGGCGCCGCTCGACGCCCACCTTGTCCATGACGCCGGTGAAACCGAAACCATCCATCAACACGCCGATGGAGCCAACCATGGAGGCCTTGTCCACGAAGATCTGGTCAGCCGACACGGCAATGTAATAGGCCGCAGAGGCGCACATCTCTTCGCAGACGGCATAGACCTTCTTCTTGTGCAAGGCCTTCAAGCGGCGTACTTCGTCATTGACCAGGCCTGCCTGTACGGGACTGCCACCAGGCGAGTTGATACGCAGCACAACCGCCTGCGCCCCGACATCCTCGAACGCACTGCGCAAGGCAGCCAACAGGTTGTCTGCATTGGCCTCGGTGTCCGCACCAATCTCGCCGCGCACCTCAACCAACGCGGTGTGAGGTGTGACCGGTGACGTTGCCGAAGGCACGTTCTGGACAGTGGCCCACATGATGGTGGCCGCCACACCTATCCACACGATGCGCCAGAACCAGCGCCAACGCTGCTCGCGACGTTGCTGATCCAGATATGCCTGCGCAAACTGATTCAACAAGGTGTTCTGGGTCGCAGACAGGTTGTCCGACGAGGAAGGTTCTACAGCGCTCATGAGCAGGCTCGGTTGAAAGAGAAGAAATCAGAACAAAGGCTGAAAACGTTCCGTAGGATACCAATACACCTGCCCGGCTTCCTCGGACAGCTTAATGGCCTCCAGGCGGGCACCAGGGCAAGGCCCGCTGACACACTGGCCATTGGGAGGGTCATACAGGGCGCCATGTACGGAGCAGATGATGAAGCGCTTGTCCATGTCCCAGAACTTGCCGGGTTGCCAGTCCATCTCGGCCGGGACATGGGCGCAACGATTCAGGTAGGCCAGCGCAACCTGATCGTAGCGCACCGCAAAGGCAGGCACTGAGCGCCCCCATTCGAGCACCTCGAAGGTCACGGCATCACCGCACTCCTGCAGGGCGGCTGATTCGCACAGGTGCTGCGGCGCCAGGCTCAGCTCAGGCATGCTGGCGCAACCAATCGTGCAACTCGGTCATCGAGTGGGCCACAAACCGGGTCGGGTAGTCTGTGAAAGCCGCCGGCTCGTGCGCCCCGAAGCTGACTGCCACGCTGTGCGTGCCGGCGTTGACGGCGAGTTGCAGGTCATGCGTGGTGTCGCCAATCATCAAGGTGCGCTCGGGCTCGACCCCGAATTCCGCAATCAGCTCCTGCAACATGCGAGGGTGCGGCTTCGAGAAGGTTTCATCGGCCGTGCGGGAGCTGTCGAACAGGCCCACCAGTTCGACATGAGCCAATGCTTCGTCCAGGCCCTGACGGGTCTTGCCCGTGGCCACCGCCAGCCAATGGTTGCGCTCTTTCAAGGTGGCCAGCAAAGGCAACACCCCCTCGAACAGGCTCAGCTCGTGCTGGCGCTTGAAATAGTGGTGCCGATAACGCTGCCCCAGTTCAGGCACGCGCTCGGTCGGCAAGGTGGGCGCGACGTGCGCCAGGGCATCGTGCAGGCCCAGACCGATCACATAGGCAGCCTGCGTGCGCTCAGGCACGGGCAAGCCCAGATCCTCGCACGCGGACTGGATGCAGCGCACGATCAGCGCCGTGGAGTCGTACAGCGTGCCGTCCCAGTCGAACACGACCAGATCGTAAGCACGAGGTCGCAAACCGTTGTCGAAAGGATTCAAGAGAGCTCCTGTGTTGCGCCTGCGACTTTACTTGGACGCCGATGACACCGCCGTCAGTGCGGACAGCAGGTTGTTGCATTCCGGCGGCAGCGGCGCCTCCAGCACGATGTCTTCGCCGGTAACAGGATGCGGCAGGCGCAGGTAGCGGGCATGCAAAAACATGCGTTCGAAGCGCCCGTCGTTCAATTTGTCTCGACCGACGCCAGGCACCGACTCGGCACCCGGGCCACGCGCCAGGGCCTTGTTGAGGGCGAAATCACCGTACTTCTCGTCGCCAACGATCGGATGACCTTCGTGCGACAGGTGCACGCGGATCTGATGGGTACGCCCCGTCTTGATGGTGACATCCAGCAGACTGAAGCCCTGATAGCGCTGCAGCACCTTGACCAACGTGATCGAGCGGCGGCCTTCGTCGTCATCACCCTTGACGGCCTTGACGCGGCGCTCGCCATCGGCGGTCAGGAATTTGTGCAAGGCCACGTCGATCACTTTCTTGCGATCCGGCCAGTCGCCGATCACGAGCGCGGCGTAGGTCTTGTGGGCCTGGCGATTGCGGAAGAAGTCCTGCAAGGCGACCAGGGCGCTGCGCTTCTTGGCGATCAGCAGGATGCCCGAGGTTTCCTTGTCCAGGCGGTGCACCAGCTCCAGAAAGCGTGACTCGGGCCGCGCGCGGCGCAATTGTTCGATCACGCCAAAGCTGACGCCACTGCCGCCGTGCACGGCCACGCCCGCCGGCTTGTTGATGGCCAGCACGTGCTCGTCTTCAAACAGGACGGGAAATTCGCGGGCAGGCACGGCCGCGGCCTTGGCCTCGTCTTTTTCTGCCAGACGCAAGGGCGGTACGCGGACGTCATCACCCAGCGCCAGCTTGGTCTCGGCAGATGCCCTGCCCTTGTTCACCCGCACCTCACCACTGCGGATGATGCGGTAGACCAGGGTCTTGGGTGCCCCCTTGAGCACCTTGATCAGGAAGTTGTCCAAGCGCTGGCCAGCCCCCCCCTCATCAATGATGATGTGCTGCACCTGCGCAACAGAAGGCACTGGGGCTTTCACGGGTACGGCAGGGGCAACAGGCGACTTGGCCGGGGTCTTGCGCGCGACAGACACCCCCGTTGGGGGCTTGACCTTGCCGGACGGCTGTGTTTTCGCGGCTATTTTGGAGCGGCGGGATGCGGATTTCGCACCTATAATGGGCTGAGCCACGTTATGAAATGTTTGTTTGTTGATATGGCCTGTGCTCGTGTCGGCAACAAATAGCAAGGTCAAACCTCATTTTACCTTTTGAGCAGGTTTGGCGGAGCGCCATAGCAGGGCAAGGCGGGGAGTCCCGCCAAATTGATGGTGATGCAGCACGGTCTGCCAGCCGGAAGAAACCACCCAAGGTGTGGTTTTGCCAGCGGGAAGTCCGTGTCAGAGCCAACGTTGAAAGAACCACGATTCAAGGTTTATTGGATTCCAGCGTCGAGCGTGCCTTCCAGGCATCTGCAAGCCGCTGGGGTCTGCGTCGAGTGACTGCCCACGTGCCCCGGCCTACCACGCCCCCCAACCGCCCCGCCTGCTCGCAGGCCGCCTTTCGCTTGCCGTTTCGTGCAGTGAAAGCCGGCGCGCTGCGCCGTGCCGCGTTCGGGTTCCAGCGTGATGGTGCCCCTTCCCCCGCCTCATTGACCCGGCTGATTGCGCCTGACGCGCATGCTGCAGCCGGCGTGGGGTGGCGGCAGGCTCGTGTCCAAGTCTCGGCGCGCGCGCCCCTGCTGAAAGAACGCCTCTCGCGTCACTGACAGCCCACGGCAATTCCTTCGGTTCCACATCGTTGCTCGTGCATGAACGCTGCCCCGACCTGAAAAGGCCGAGGTGAGTGGAGGCTTTTCCGGCGCCATCCCGGAGGGGCCTCGATACGATCTGTGGAGACCACATGAAGCGCATGCTGATCAATGCCACGCAGCCGGAAGAACGGCGCCTGGCGATCGTTGACGGGCAAAAACTGCTCGACTTCGAAACCGAAATCGAAGGCCGCGAACAACGCAAAGGCAATATCTATAAAGCCGTCGTTACCCGCGTCGAACCCTCGCTGGAAGCCTGTTTCGTCGATTACGGCGAAGAACGTCATGGCTTCCTGCCATTCAAGGAAATCTCGCGCCAGTATTTCAAGGAAGGCGTGGAGGTTCGCTCCGCTCGCATCCAGGACGTGATCAAGGAAGGGCAGGAACTGCTCGTCCAGGTCGAAAAGGAAGAACGCGGCAACAAGGGCGCAGCCCTGACCACCTTCGTTTCCCTGGCTGGCCGTTATCTGGTTCTGATGCCCAACAACCCCCGTGGTGGTGGCGTGAGCCGTCGCATCGAGGGCGACGAGCGTGAAGAGCTGAAAGAAGCCATGGATCAGCTCGAATACCCCAAGGGTATGAGCCTGATCGCCCGCACAGCCGGTATCGGCCGCACCGCAGCCGAGCTGCAGTGGGACCTGAACTACATGCTCAAGCTGTGGACGGCCATTGACGAAGCCTCCGGCGCCGGCAAGGGCGCGTATCTGATTTATCAGGAGTCCTCCCTGGTGATTCGCGCCATCCGCGATTACTTCACCTCGGACATTGGCGAAATCCTGATCGACACCGACGACATCTACGAGCAGGCCAAGCAGTTCATGCTGCACGTCATGCCGGATCAGTCGAACCGCGTGAAGCGTTACCGCGATGACGCCGCCCTGTTCTCGCGCTTCCAGATCGAGCACCAGATCGAAACGGCCTTCAGCCGCACGGTGAACCTGCCTTCCGGTGGCGCCATCGTGATCGACCACACCGAAGCCCTGGTGGCCGTGGACGTGAACTCGGCGCGCGCCACCCGTGGCAGCGACATCGAGGAAACCGCCTTCCGCACCAACCTGGAAGCGGCTGACGAAATCGCCCGCCAGATGCGCCTGCGCGACCTGGGTGGCCTGATCGTCATGGACTTCATCGACATGGAGGAGTCCAAGAACCGCCGCGAGGTCGAACAGCGCCTGCGTGATGCGCTGCGCTTTGACCGCGCCCGCGTGCAGTTCAGCTCGATCTCCAAGTTCGGCCTGCTGGAAATGTCGCGTCAGCGTCTGCGCCCGGCGCTGAGCGAAGGTTCGCACATCACCTGCCCGCGCTGTAACGGCACCGGCCACATCCGCGACACCGAATCCTCGGCGCTGCAGATCCTGCGCATCATCCAGGAAGAGTCCATGAAGGACAACACGGCCGCCGTGCACGTTCAAGTGCCGGTGGAAGTGACCTCCTTCCTGCTCAACGAGAAACGCACCGAGATCACCAAGATCGAACTCAAGCAGCGCGTGACCGTGCTGCTGGTGCCCAACAAGCACCTGGACACGCCCAACTACAAGCTGGAGCGCCTGCGCCATGACGATCCTCGCCTGGAAAACATCCAGGCCAGCTACTCGATGATCGAGGAGCCGGACGAGGAAGTCGGCATCACCCGCCGCGAAAAGGCCAAGCCCAAGCAAGAGCCCGTGATCAAGGGTGTGCTGCCTGACCAACCAGCGCCAGTGGCGATCACCAAGCCTGATCACGATCACCCTGCCGTGGCCACCGCCATGGTGCCGGTGCACGTGCCAGCGCCCACCCCTGCCCCTGCACCCGCCTCGTCTGGCGGCTTCTTTGGCTGGATCAAGCGCCTGTTTGGTGCTGGCGAAACGCCTGCACCTGTCGCGACACCAGCACCGGTGGAAACACCTGCCGCCCCGGCCGGCAAGGACGAGACCAAGGAAGGCGGCAAGGGCCAAGGCCGCGGTCGTCGTGACGGTCAGCGCCGAGGCGAACGCGGTGGAGAGCGAGGCGCAGACCGCAATGGCGAGCGTCGTGAACGCGGCGAGCGTGGCGACAAGGCCGAGCGTGGCGAAGCCCGCGAGGGCCGTGAAGGCCGTGGCCGCCGCCAGGGCCGTGAAGAACGCGCCCCGAACGCCGAGGGCACCGACATCGCCCGCACGGAAGAAAGCGGCAACAACCGTGGCGAAGGTCGCCGTGGCCGTGGCGGCCGTGGTGGCGAACGCAACGGCGAGCGTCCGGTGATCAACCGTGAGGCCATTGCCGCCGAAGCCGCAGCAATTGGCCAGGCCAGCGCAGCCGCATCCGAGCAACAAGGTCTGGTTGAAGTGCCTGGCGGTCAGCCCGCAGCCGAAGGCGAACAACGCGAAGGTGGCCGCCGCCGTCGTCGTGGTGGTCGTGGCCGTGGTGAACGCGAAGAAGGCCAGACGCAACTGGAAGGCGCCGATCAAACTGACGCCGCCAACGAAGGTGCTGAAGGCAACGCCGCTACCGAGGGTGGCGAGGCAGGTGCCGAAGGTGAAGGCCAGGAAGGCGGCCGTCGCCGTCGCAACCGAGGTGACCGGGGCCGTCGCGATCGCCGCGAAGGTGGTGAAGGCGTTGAAGGTAGCGATAACAACGATGCCCAGGCATCTGCGTTTGCCGACACCCAGCCGCAAGCCGAATCGGTCATGTCGACTGCTTTGCCCCTCACGGCCTTGGCTGACGATAACGCGACTGCCAGTCAGCCTGCAGCCGCGTACGAAGCCGCCGCACCAGCAACGGTTGAGCCCGCAACTGCACAAGCTGCACCAGCTCAAGCGCCTGCCGCCGTGGCAGCACCAGCACCAGCCCCCTTCATCCTGCAGATCAGTGATCTGCAAGCCATTGCCCAGTCCGCTGGCCTGGAATGGGTGAATTCGGATGCGGACAAGATCCGCGCCGTACAGGAAGCCATTGCGGCCGAACCCAAGCCTGTACACGTACCACGTGAGCGCAAGCCTGCCGTGGTGCTGGACGAAGGCCCGCTGATTCTGGTCGAGACCCGCAAGGACCTCAGCCAGATCACCCTGCCGTTTGAAAATGCCGCCTAAAGGCGCTTTTCACCAACGCATCAAACCCGGCCTCGTGCCGGGTTTTTTCATGCCCGAACAACCTCGAAGTTGAAGGCATGTCTAACAAGAAATAACACGAGGGTTTCACCTATACGCCAAGGTGTTGACGCATACGTCAAGCATGCCATCTAATGGCTGGATCAAAGTTGGAGACCGGCATGCCCCCTATTTCAGCCGCCGAATCGGCGCGCCCCTGGCCTTCACCCTCATCACACAACAGAGAGCAAGCCAGCCAGGCCACCGTGTTCGCAGAGTTCATTGCCCCCCCCCTCAAACTGTTCGAAACCGCGTCTCGCCTGGCCGGGAAACCTGCCTACTGGGTTCGCGGTGAACGCGAATGGCAGGCCTGCAGCTGGCAGGACTACGCGGTACAAATCCGTCAGGCTGCACGGGCCCTGCTCGCACTGGGCGTCGAACACGGTGACGCCGTCGCCATCCTGAGTTTCAACAGGCCCGAATGGTCCATTGCGGCTTACGCCGCCATGAGCATTGGCGCGATCCCCGTTGGCATCTACTGGACCAGTTCGACTGCCGACATCGAATACATCCTGAACCACTGCAAGGCCCCCGTGCTGGTGCTGGAGGATGAGGACCGATTCGAATGCGTGGCCGCCTGCGCCGAGCGTCTCAATCACCTGCGCCACGTCGTTCAGATCAAAGGCAGCCCCAAGAGCCTCGGCCATCGCCAGACCATGGCCTGGCAGGACTTCATGGTGCAAGGACTGGGCAGCCAGGAGGCCGAGTACGAACGCCTCATCAACAAACGCCTGGCGGCCATCCAGCCGGAGGACACGGCTTCGCTGATCTACACATCCGGCACAACAGGGCCCTCGAAGGCAGTCATGCTCAGCCATGGCAACCTCTGGTGGACGGCCAACACCATGGGTCAGTTGTTCCACGTTGATGAGAACGACCGCATGATTTCCTACCTGCCACTGGCGCACATTGCCGAGCAGATGGCCACCATGCACAACCAGGTCTACGGCGGCTTTGCGGTCTACTTTGCCCAGAGCATCGACAAACTGGGCGAGCACCTCAAGGAGGTCAAACCCACGATCTTCTTTGGCGTGCCCCGCGTATGGGAAAAGATGCAGGTGGCGATCGAGGCCAAACTGGCACAGGCGACAGGCTTCAAGGCGCAACTGGCCAAATGGGCCTTGAAGGTTGGCCAGCGCTGGAACATGCAGGATATGGACGGGATGCGCCCCAACCCCTGGTTGACGCTGCAGAAGAACCTGGCCAACAAGCTGATCTACCAGAAGGTCCAGGAGGCCTTGGGATTCGATCAGGCGCGCCTGCTGGTGACAGCAGCAGCCCCTATCTCACCGGAGAGCCTGCGCTTCTTCACGGGACTGAACATCCATGTTCGGGAAGGCTATGGGCAATCCGAAGCCTGCGGGCCTTCCACCTTGAGCCTGCCGGGCCACACCAAGATCGGTTCGGTTGGGAAGGTCCTGCCTGGCACCGAGATACGCGCCGCCGATGATGGGGAATTGCTCATCCGCGGGCCGCACATCTTCCACGGCTACATGGGCCAGCCTGCCGCCACCGCGCAGACCATCGTGGACGACTGGTTGCTGACTGGCGACCTCGGCCATGTGGATGAAGAAGGCTATGTCTACATTACAGGGCGCAAGAAGGACCTGATCATCACCTCAGGCGGCAAGAACATCTCGCCAGCCAACATCGAGGCCTCCTTGATGGACAGCCACTTGATCGAGTATGCGGTGGTGTGTGGCGATGGCCGCAACTACCTCACGGCCTTGTTGACATTGGAAGCCCAGAGTCTGGCTGACTTTGCCAAAGCGAATGGCCTTGAGATGGCGCCCGATCTTCACAAGCACCCCAAGGTGCTGGCTGCCTTGCAAAAGGCGGTTGACCACACCAACGAACTGCAGGCCCGCGTCGCGCAGATCCGCAAGTTTGCTGTGCTGACAGAGCCCTTCACCATCGAGGGCGGCGAATTGACGCCCACCCTCAAGGTCAAGCGCAAGGTGGTGCTGGAGCGTCAACAGGCCCTGATCAACGCGTTGTACGCTAACTGAGCCAAGGCCGGCTGATCATGCGCGCTGCCGCTCAGCGCGGCAGCTTCGACAAGGCCTGCTGATACTGAGGTGAGTGCATCAACTCGTCCCAGGTCAGTGGCGCCGTCTGGGGCAACAGGTCCAGGCGGCGCGCTTCGCTGTCGGCGCTGGCTACCCAGTCGCCATAAGCGAGGGCCTCGGTCAGGCCATCCAGCAACTCGTCAACGGCTTTGCCGCCGTTGAGGGACTGGTTGCACAGCAGGACCATGTCACAGCCCGCATTCAGCGCGGCAATGGCGCCCTGCGTGTGGTTGCCCGCCACGCTCGCACCTTCCATGCTCAGGTCATCGCTGAAGATGGCACCGGTGAAGCCCATCTGGCCGCGCAGGATGTCTTGCAGCCACTTGCGCGAGAAGCCCGCAGGCGCCGCATCCACCTTTGGATAAATCACGTGGGCCGGCATCACGCTGGTCAACGAGGTGCTCATCCATTCGTAAGGCTTGGCGTCATCGGCCAGGATGGCCTTGAGGCTGCGCTTGTCCACGGGCACGTCCACATGGGAGTCGGCCTTGACAAAACCATGCCCCGGAAAGTGCTTGCCGCAGTTGGCCATGCCGGCCAGCAGCAAGCCATGCATCACGCTCTTGGCCAGGATGGACACCACGCGCGGGTCTTTGTGGAAAGCTCGATCGCCGATGACGCCGCTTTCGCCCCAATCCAGGTCCAGCACGGGCGTGAAGGTCAGGTCCACGCAACAAGCGCGCAACTCGCTGGCCAGCACATAGCCACAGGCGGTGGCAGCGTCGGTGGCCGCCAGTGCACCTGCGCCCTGCCCCCCCTTGCCATCGTTCATCCACATCTCACCCAGGCTGCGCATGGCAGGCACCTGGGTGAAGCCATCGGTGCGAAAACGCTGCACGCGGCCGCCTTCGTGGTCCACACAGATCAGGACGTCGGGGCGGATGGACTTGATCTCCGCACACAAGGTCGTCAGTTGCGCGCGGTTGGACCAGTTGCGCGAAAACAGGATCAGGCCGCCTGTCAACGGGTGCGCGATGCGGCGGCGATCATCGTCATTGAGGCTCAGGCCTTCGATGTCGATCACCACGGGCGAATGGGCGATGGTCTCGACCGTCAGTTCCTGACCGGCTGCCTGGCTGCTCTTGCTTTTCTTGCTCATGTTGTAGCTTGTGTAAAAGGGTGATTCAGACTGCGGCCGCCTGGCGACGGGCGATGATGGACTCGGCCTTGAAATCGGCGATGGCTTCGCGCAGGCCCACGAACAGGGCATGGCCCATCAGCGCATGGCCAATGTGCAGTTCGCTGACATCCGGCAGCGCCGCAACCAGCGCCGTGCTGCTGACCTGTCCAGGCTTGATCTTGTCATCGCCGATCGGCAGGTTCTGCGTGAGCGCCAGGCCATGGCCAGCATGTGTGCGCAGACCCAGGCTGCGGCCCAGCTTCAGGCCGGCCTTCAGGCGGTCCAGCTCATGTGCCAGCAAGGCTGCATCGCCGTCCCACCAGGCATTGGCCAGGGCCCCGGTGTGCAACTCGATGCAAGGCGCGCCCACTTCGGCCGCCGCCTCGATCTGTGCAGGGTCAGCACCGATGAACAGCGACACGCGGCAACCGGCCTTGGCCAGACGGGCGCAGGCCTCCTGCATGCGGCTGCGTTGGCCGAGCACATCCAGCCCGCCTTCGGTCGTGATCTCCTGGCGGCGCTCGGGCACCAGGCACACATGCTCGGGCGCCGTGCGCTCGATGATGTCGAGCATCTCGTCGGTCACCGCGGCTTCGAAGTTCAGCGGCACCGACAGGTTCGACTTCAGGCGCACCACGTCCTCGTCACGGATGTGACGGCGGTCTTCGCGCAGGTGAAAGGTGATGATGTCCGCACCGGCCTCGACCGCCAGCAGGGCCGCCGCCACAGGATCGGGGAAACGCCCGCCACGCGCATTGCGCACCGTGGCGATGTGGTCGATGTTGACGCCCAGCAAAGGCGCGTCCACGGCGGTCAGTTGAGAGCCAGAATAGGTCATGGTTGTTGTAGCTCCATCATGAGCTGGCGCGTGCGCAGCGTCTGGGAACCGAGATGATAGTGAATCAAGGTGCGCAACAGGGCTTTGAGTTCACTCAAAGCTGGCATGCAGGCCGCCATGAGCGTGGGAATGGTGGTGTTGAGCGACAGGGCCTGTTCAATGTCCATCAACACCTGGCCGTCCAGCACGACCGGGCCCGCGCTGGGCTCGCCCACCCACTGCGCCTCGCGCACGCCCAGTTCGGAATGCAATTCGTAGGCACGGCCAGCGATGACAGGCCGCGCACCCACGGTTTCGACCGACATCTGCGGCAAATGCCCCAACTGGCGCAACAAGGTCAGCTCGAAAGCCCTCAATGCGGCTTGCAGCAGGCTGGGGTCACCCATGGCCTGCAAGGTTTGCGCGTAGGCATCAAACAAGGCCGGGTGCGGGTCGTGCCGCACCATCAGGCGCAGCAGCAGTTCATTGAGGTAGAAGCCAGGCAGCAGTGCAGCGCCACCCGGCCAGGCCGATCCACCCGCCCACTCAGCCTGACGCAGCAGCCACACTTCGGCATCTTCCGAGCGTTTGACACCAAAGCCCAGCGTCAGACGCTGAAACGGCATCAGCACAGGGCGTAGTTGCGAATATGGCCGTTTGGCGCCCTTGGCCACGGCCACCACACGGCCGTGGTCCCGCGTGAACAGGTCCAGAATCAGGCTGGATTCGCTCCAGTCATGGCTGTGCAGCACATAGGCCGCCGAACCGGGACGTTGAGCCGCGCGCGCCACTGAACCTTACTCGTAGCCGTAGGTGCGCAGACGGGCCTCGTCATCGGCCCAGCCCGAACGCACCTTGACCCAAATCTCCAGAAACACCTTGGTGCCCATCAGTCGCTCCAGCTCGGTGCGCGCTTCCGTACCGATGCGCTTGAGGCGCTCGCCCTTGTCGCCAATGATCATGCCCTTGTGCTGCTCGCGCTCGGCAATGATGGTGGCAGCGATCTTCACCAGTCCCGTGGACTTGGACTTGCCGGGCACCGGTGGCTCCTCGGTGTACTGATCAATCACCACCGTCGAGGTGTAGGGCAACTCGTCACCCGTAAGGCGGAACAGCTTTTCACGGATGATTTCGCTGGCCATGAAGCGGTCCGTGCGATCGGTGAGCGCCTCCTGGTCATACCACCAGCCTTGCTCGGGCAGATAGGGCCGCACGATGCCCAGCAGGCGCTTGGTATCGGCCTCCTTCTGGGCAGACAGCGGCACGAATTCCGTGAAGGTGTGGTGCTCCTGCAGGCCTTGCAGCCAGGGGAACAGGTCCTCGCGGCGGTGCACCAGATCCAGCTTGTTGGCCACCAGCAGCACAGGCTTTTCCTTGGGCAGCAAGGCCGCCACCTTGGCGTCATCCGGGCCGAACTTGCCGGCCTCAACCAGGAACATGACCACATCCACATCGGACAAGGTCGCCTGCACGGTCTTGTTCAGGTTGCGGTTGAGCGCAGCCGTGCCACGCACGGTATGGCGCGTCTGAAAGCCAGGTGTATCGACAAACACGAACTGCGTATCGCCTTCTGTGCAAATGCCGGTGATGCGATGGCGCGTGGTCTGCGCCTTGCGTGAGGTGATCGACACCTTCTGCCCCACCAGCGCATTGAGCAAGGTGGACTTGCCCACGTTGGGCCGACCAATGATGGCGATCAGGCCACAACGCTGCTTCTCGGGTGGAACCGCTTGCTCGCCGCCATTGGTCTTGGCCATCGACAGCTTGGACAACATCGCGTCCAGATCCGGATTGGCGCTGTCAACCGCCTTGGCCTTGGGCTTCGGTGCTGCCTTGGGCTTCGGGCTCGACTTGGGTGCGGACTTGGCGGCGGGCTGCACGCTGGATGGAGTGGAGGGCTTCTTCGGCATGGCGGTATGTAATGAGGTTGTTCGAGCGATGCGTCAGACGCGTTTTTTCTTGACCACCACAGTGGCCTTGCTGGCCTTTGGCAAGTCTTTGGGCGAGGTAGATTGCAATTGGGCCAACGCTGCTTGCGCAGCTGCCTGCTCGGCTGCACGGCGAGAAAGCCCCTCGCCCGTCACAGCCAGGTCCAGCGCGGGCATCTCACAGGCTACGACGAACGTTTGCTCATGCGCCTTGCCTTTTGTTTCAACGATGGTATAGGTCGGAGTCGGCATCTTGCGCCCCTGCAGCCACTCCTGCAAGGCCGTCTTGGCGTCCTTGCTCCAGCCGTCCATGGTGGACTCGACCACCAACGGCTCAAACAGCCGCAAGACGAGATCACGTGCGGCATCAGCGCCCGCATCCAGGTACACGGCGCCGATGATGGCCTCCAGCGCGTCAGCCAGAATCGAGGGCCGCTGCGCGCCGCCTCCCTTGGCCTCGCCCTCGCTCAGGCGCATCACCTCTGGCAAACCCAACTGTTGCGCCAGCTTGTGCAACATGTCCTGACGAACCAGATGCGCCCGAACGCGAGTCAGATCACCTTCATCGCTGCGGTCAAACTGCTTGTACAACAAGGCCGACACGCCCAGGCTCAACACCGCATCGCCCAGGAACTCCAGTCGCTCGTAATGATCTGCCCCGAAGCTCTTGTGGGTCACGGCTCGCGCCAGTAATCGGGTATCTGCAAAAACGTGGCCAAGCCGTTGCTGCAAGGCCAGCAATGCGGGCGTCAGCGCCTGAGCCGAACTCAGGCCATCGTGATGATTGCGCTTGGACGTGCTTGCCATTAAAACAAAGCGGGCCTGAACTCAGGCCCGTGAAAAGAGATTTGCCAAAAGGCCAGCCTCACTTGGACTGCCCTTCAAACTTCAAAAGCAGGTAGACCGGCGGAATCAGCTCGATCTCCCGGTCGTAGGCGAACTTGACCACGACCTTGTCGTCTTCCTTTGTGATCTCCAGATCCTTGGCACTGATGGAGGTCACGCCATACTCGATCTGCGTTGACCGGTCAAAAGAGGCGCGAATCTCGGCAACGGTGCTGCCGCCTTCACGCGCAGCCTTGTTGACCATGCTCTGGATGGTGCGGTATTCGGTCACCGCCGGAAACACCTTCATCAGCACCAGCGCAAAGGAAGAGATCAACACGGCCCAGAACAGCAGGCCAATCAAGGTGATGCCCGACTGCGCCGATGGCGAGCGACGAGCGAAAGAAGAACGAGACGCCACGTTCATCATGTCTGTCCTGGCTTATTGAAAGAAACCGATGCGTTTGAAATCGCCGAAGTTCATCCAGATCACGAAGGCCTTGCCCACGATGTTTTCATCAGGCACAAAACCCCAGAAGCGAGAATCCAGAGAATTATCGCGATTGTCGCCCATCATGAAGTAGTGACCTGGCGGCACCTTGCACACCACGCCTTCACCACTGTAGCGGCAGTTTTCACGGCCAGGGAAATCTTCAACGGCTTGCTGAGGAATGAAGCCCGGTCGATTCTTGTCCTCGATCACGCTGTGCTTCATGGGTGCCAGATTTTCCATGTAACGCGAGTAGTAGCGCAAGCTGTCTTCATCATAGAACTCGGCCATGGCCGTTTTCTCGATGGGCTTGCCATTGATGGTCAAGCTCTTGTTGATGTAGGCGATCTCGTCGCCCGGCACGCCGACGACACGTTTGATGTAGTCCAGACTGGTGTTGACTGGATAGCGGAACACCATCACGTCGCCACGTTGGGGCTCGTTGTTGGCGATGATCTTCTTGTTGATCACCGGCAGACGCACGCCATAGTGGAATTTATTGACCAGGATGAGGTCGCCCACGAGCAGCGTCGGGATCATCGAACCCGACGGAATCTTGAACGGCTCAAACAGGAAGGAGCGCATCAGGAAGACAGCGCAAATGACCGGAAACAGCCCAGCAGTCCAGTCCAGCCACCAGGGCTGCATGAGCAGCTTGTCTCGTGCTTGCGCCACGTTGCCGTCAACCTGGGCAATGCCCTGGCTGGCCAACTGCGCACGGCGCGATTCGTCCTCGGCCACCAGCTTGGCCGCAGCGGCTTCGCGCTCGGGCTGGAACTTGTAGCGCTCGGCCAGCCAATAGACCAGCGTGACCAGGGTCAGCACAAACAGCAGCAGCGAGAAGTTGCCGTGCCATTGGCCCACATACCAGCCCCCCAGGTACGCCACCAAGGCAGCGTACAACACACCTGTGATCAAACTCATCAATCGTCCACTTGAAGGATGGCCAGGAACGCTTCTTGTGGCACCTCGACGGAGCCAACCTGCTTCATGCGCTTTTTACCGGCCTTTTGTTTTTCGAGCAGTTTCTTCTTACGCGTGATGTCACCGCCATAACATTTTGCCAGCACGTTCTTGCGCAGGGCCTTGATGTTCTCGCGGGCAATGATGTTGCCGCCGATGGCCGCCTGAATGGCCACGTCATACATCTGACGCGGGATCTGTTCGCGCATCTTGGCCGCCACGGCACGGCCGCGGTACTGACTTTGGGCACGGTGCACGATGATGGACAACGCATCCACGCGGTCGCCGTTGATCATCAGGTCCACCTTGACCACGTCGGAGGCGCGGTACTCCTTGAATTCGTAGTCCATCGAGGCATAGCCACGGGACACGCTCTTGAGCTTGTCGAAGAAGTCCAGCACGATCTCGGCCAGCGGCATCTCATAGGTCAGCATGACCTGACGGCCGTGGTAGGCCATGTTGAGCTGCACGCCACGCTTGAGGTTGGCCAGCGTCATCACGGGGCCCACATAGTCTTGCGGCATGTAAAGGTGCACGGTGACGATAGGCTCGCGGATCTCCTTGATCTTGGCGATCTCAGGCATCTTGGAGGGATTCTCCACGTCGATGACTTCACCGCCATTGAGCTCGACCTGGTAGACCACACTGGGCGCGGTCGTGATCAGGTCCTGATCGAACTCACGCTCCAGACGCTCCTGCACGATCTCCATGTGCAGCAGACCCAGGAAGCCGCAGCGGAAGCCAAAGCCCAGCGCTTGCGAGACTTCAGGTTCATAGCGCAAGGACGAGTCATTGAGCTTGAGCTTTTCCAGCGCATCGCGCAGTTGGTCGTACTCGCTGGCCTCGGTGGGATACAGGCCCGCAAACACCTGCGGCTGGATCTCCTTGAAGCCTGGCAGCGCCTCGGTGGCCGGACCGGCGTTGTTGGGCAGTTTCTTTTCCACGGTGACGGTATCGCCCACCTTGGCGGCCTGCAACTCCTTGATGCCGGCGATGATGAAGCCCACCTCGCCTGCCTTGAGCGACTCGCGGTTTTCAGACTTGGGCGAGAACACGCCCAGGTGTTCGGCCGGATAGACGGCGTTGGATGCCATCATGCGGATGCGCTCACCCTTGCGCAACTGGCCGTCGACCACGCGCACCAGCATGACCACGCCCACGTAGTTGTCGAACCACGAGTCGATGATCATGGCGCGCAGCGGGCCATCCGGATCACCCTGGGGTGGCGGGATACGGGCCACGACGGCCTCGAGGATCTCATCCACGCCCATGCCGGTCTTGGCCGAGCAGGGGATGCCATCGGTGGCATCGATGCCGATCACGTCTTCGATCTCGGCCTTGGCGCGCTCGGGATCGGCCTGCGGCAGGTCCATCTTGTTGAGCACGGGCACCACTTCAACGCCAAGGTCGAGCGCGGTGTAGCAGTTGGCCACGGTCTGGGCTTCCACACCCTGGCTGGCATCCACCACCAGCAAGGCACCTTCGCAGGCGGACAGCGAGCGGCTCACTTCATACGAGAAGTCGACGTGGCCCGGTGTGTCGATGAGGTTGAGGTTGTAGACCTGGCCATCCTTGGCCTTGTATTGCAGTGCGGCCGTCTGGGCCTTGATGGTGATGCCGCGCTCACGCTCGATGTCCATCGAGTCGAGAACCTGCGCTTCCATCTCACGGTCACTCAAACCACCACAGCGCTGGATGATGCGATCGGCCAGCGTGGACTTGCCGTGGTCGATGTGGGCAATGATCGAAAAGTTACGGATGTGATTCATAAAAAAAAGGCACGTCCAAAGGTGTGACGCGCCTTCCAACAAAAACGTATGGCAACTGCTTGTTGGGCTTTCATTGTATCGAAAAGCCCCACTGAAAAGGCCGCGTCACAGCCATGAACAGGGATGTTGCGAGCACCCTCAAAATTGTTATCCACACGTTATCAACAGGCCACTGTGGGTAACTTGAGCGATTTGATTTGCTTCTTGGGGGAGGATTCGCCAGCCCAGGGATTGTATCGGCAATCCCAACGCCGCCCGCTCAGTTATCAACAGCAAAATGGCCTGTCGAGCGCAACCAACAACCCTTCACTTCAATCAAGTTTTCGGTGATTTTTTCGCGATAAAAAACCCTGATCGGCTTGCGGATACCGATCAGGGTCGCTGCCAGCGAGCAGGCGCCTTGACGCCCGTCATCACTGTTTACTTGGCATTCGGGCGAATCACCGCGTATTGCGCCCACTCACCACGGCGCACCAGAACGCTCACAGGACGACTGCGATCGAGCTTGCCCAGCACGGCCTCGAACTCCTTGACGCCACTGATCTGCACGTTGGCAACGGCCAAAATCACATCGCCGGCACGCAGGCCCGCACGAACGGCAGGGCCTTCAACGGACTCCACGAACACACCGCCGCTCTGCTTGAGCTCGCGCTTTTGCTCGGCGTTGAGATCGGCGATGTTCAAGCCCAGGGCAGACGCGGCCAGCTTGGCTTCAGCTTTGCCCGCTTCTGCCTTCTCACCCTTGGCCTTGGCCGCATCCAGCTCGGCTACCGTGATGCTCAGATCCTTGTAGGCACCACGACGGAAAACCTGGATGGAGGTCTTTGTACCGGGCTTGGTGCCGCCAACCAGGCGTGGCAAATCAGGCGCCTTGTCGATGGCCTGCCCACCGAACTTGGTGATGATGTCACCAGCCTCCAGACCGGCCTTCTCGGCAGGCGTGCCAGCCTCCACGCTTTGGACCAGGGCGCCCACCGGCTTGCCCAGACCAATGGACTCGGCCACATCCTTCGTCACCGGCGCAATGGCGACACCAATGCGCCCACGAACCACCTTGCCGCCTGAGCGCAGTTGCTCGGCCACCTTCATGGCGTCATCAATGGGAATCGACAGCGAGATACCCATAAAGCCACCCGAGCGGCTGAGGATCTGAGAGTTGATGCCCACGACTTCGCCGCGCATGTTGATCAAAGGGCCGCCCGAGTTACCGGGGTTCACCGCCACGTCCGTCTGGATGAAACGGATCTCCTCACCGGTGTCACGCGCCTTGGCGCTGACGATGCCGGCTGTCACCGTGTTGTCCAGGCCGAATGGTGTGCCAATGGCCATCACCCATTCACCCACCCTGAGCTTGCCCACATCACCAATCGCCACGGCGGGCAGCTTGCTGGCTTCGATCTTGAGCACGGCCACATCGGTGCGTTTGTCAACACCCACCACCTTGGCCTTGAACTCGCGCTTGTCCGTGAGGTTCACGTAGACCTCGTCCGCGCCATCGACCACGTGCGCGTTGGTCATCACATAGCCATCGGTGCTGACGATGAAGCCCGACCCCAGGCCACGTGGACGCTCTTCGCCATGTTCGCCGCCCTTCTTGGGCGCATTCTTGCGTGGTGTCTGGCCAGGCATGGGCGTGCCGAAGAAGCGGCGGAAGAACTCACGCATCTGGGCATCAGCCTCGTCATCGCCCTCCTCGGACTCTTCAATGCGCTGCGTGGTGCGAATGCTTACCACCGATGGGCCCACGCGCTCAACCAACTCCGAAAAGTCTGGCAAACCTTTAACCAGCAAGGGTGCCTGAGGCGCCGCGGGCTGCACTGCAGGCGCCACGATCGGCGCCGGCTGCTGCGCTTGTGAAGCGTGGGGGAACAAACTGGAACTCAGCACCAGCGCCACGGCCGAGACCACCGAGCCGACGACCAGCGTGCGGCGAGCGACGGAAGGGGTCGAAGAGACTGACTGATTGGAAAACGTCATTTGCAAAACCTCGTTTGACAAAAAAACGATACAAATTGAAGGGACAGGAACTACAACGTAGGAGCCAGACAAATGGCTGACAGTTCACTCAAGCGGTGTGAAGAGAAGTAAAGATAACAAAGATCAAGGCCGCTGCAACCCGAAAGCTGAACAGCGGCCCGTAAGGCGGAAAGACGGCTGTGTTAGCGGCCGTCAAACACCACTTGTCTGATCAATTGCCCTTGACCGGCAAATGAGGCCTCGCCGGATGAGCCGACTTGCTCGGCAGCGAGCGCTTGATCCAGGTGCGGATCGCGAACGATGACGATGTCACCAGGACGATTGAACGACGCGCCGCCTTCAATGGACAAACCCGACATGCGGGTGGCGTCTGCCCCCAGGCCATTACCAGACCATTGCGTGGGAACATAAGCGTGGCCCACCCCACCTGCCGTCGTTGCCCAGCCCCCCCCCGACTGCGCCAGCGCGGCGTCACCCGAGGCCGCACCGTTGCCGACGGGCAAGATCTGAGACGACATCAAGGCACCCACTACCATGACAAAGCCAGCGGCCACGGCCATCGGCCCAGCCCAGGCGCGACGCTTGAGTGTGTGCACCACGGCAGGCGTCGGGACGATGTCAGGCGCGCCACGTACGGCTTGAGCGGCACTCGGCGCCAGCACCACAGGCTCTTGCGCCAGGCGTTCGCGGAATTTGGCCAGGAAGGCATCGCCGGATGCGCCATGCGCCAGATCATCCGAACGCATCACGTCACCAATCACCTGATACGCCTGCCATGCGGCTCGGGCATCGGGCTGCTCGCGCCAGGCAGCGCAAGCACGGGCCACCTCTTGAGATTGAGCTTCCCCATCAGCCAACGCCGACAGGGCTTCGCGGACGGCGTCACTGTCACTGAAACGGTCAGACATGCGTATTTGCTCCTGATACACGCCCCGGATGTCGCATCACGCGTCATCCACATGACAGACAGACTCATCCAACTGAAAAAAGTTCACTCAGATTTACATTTGAGCGAACGTCATCACCAGCGTTCGCCCTGCCGGGTATCCAGCAAGGGACGCAGGCGGGTCGCGATGGCTTCCCGGGCGCGAAAAATCCGCGAGCGAACCGTGCCGATGGGGCAGTTCATCATCTCGGAAATTTCCTCATAACTCAGGCCCTCGATCTCTCGCAAGGTGATGGCCTGGCGAAGATCTTCGGACAGCGACTCGATGGCCGCATTCACCGTCTGGGCAATCTGTCGACTGGCCAGAACGGATTCCGGCGTTTCGCCGTCGCTGAGTTCGTTTTCCACACGAGAGCTGCCCTCTTCCTCGTCATTGACCGACGCCATGGCCGATTCAGTGAGAACGGGGTCACGCTTGAGACCAATCATGGCCTTTTTGGCGGTGTTGACGGCGATGCGATAAAGCCAGGTGTAGAACGCGCTTTCGCCACGGAAATTGGGCAGCGCACGATAGGCACGGATGAAGGTTTCCTGGGCGATGTCTTCAACCAGGTCCACATCCCGCACCATGCGTGCGATCAAACGCTCGATGCGGCGCTGGTACTTGACCACCAGCATTTCGAACGCCTTCTGGTCACCGCGCTGCACCCGCTCAACCAAGGCCGCATCGACGTCCACAATCGGGTCAACCGGCTCAGTATGTACGGCAGCTTCCGCGACCGACAGGCGCACATGAGGCGACGCAGTCTGGTCAGGCTGCGCCTGATCGACTGGCTCCTGAGGCTTCACGAGCGTTCTCCGGCACGAGTACCCACACCATCACGGCGATCCTCGTCACGCATGACCAGCGTCGAGGGAAAGACAGACTCTGCGCCGGAATGCAGATGACTCAGCCCTGAAAGCGACCCGGGGGGCATGACAGATGAACGCAACTTGGATCCTGATTTGAATGGTGGCAGCCATGATGCCATTGTCCGAATCACCCCGGAGACCGCGCCCCCTCGCCTTGATGGCTTTGCAGGCAAGGCCGACCGGCGTTGAGGCGCCAGATACAGAAGGGATCTCAATTGATGCAAGGCGTCACGCGATTGCGGTGCCGCAGCACCTGGCCGTTGCGCCTTGGCATCCAGCCACAACCAGGTCTGGCGAGGAGAACTGGCATTCAGGGAGATGACCCGCAACAACATCCAGCGCTGCAGGTCCATCTGCACCTCGATGCGCACGGCGGCATCCCACTGCGCAAGCCGAAAACCGCCTACAGTGAGGCGTATGCCATCTTCCTCGACCTCACGCACCGGCCCGGTCCACAACAAGGTCATGGGCGCCTGATCGGCACGCCAGACGGACCAGGTTGACCAGGCCAGCCAGCACCACCCCACAGCCACAGACAGCCCGGCTGTCAGGAGCAGAGGCGAACTACCCCAGACAATGGCTTCATGAACCAGACCAACCACCCAGGCGAGCACCATCGCGCCACCAGCCAACCAGAACAGGGCTGCGGTGCGATGCACAGCTGGCAAGCCCCCCGAGCCCGACCAAAGGGCCCAGGCATTGGGTCTCATCATGGGGTGCGGGGCCATCTTGACTTGCTGCAAACCAATGTGCCCAAGCGCCCGTCAATCAGACGCGCTTGAACACCAGCGAACCGTTGGTGCCGCCGAAGCCGAAGTTGTTCTTCACGGCCACGTCGATCCTCATCTCGCGCGCGGTGTTGGCGCAGTAGTCCAGGTCGCACTCGGGATCCTGGTTGAAGATGTTGATCGTGGGAGGCGAGATCTGGTGGTGCACAGCCAGCGCCGTGAACACGGATTCAATGCCACCAGCACCACCCAGCAAGTGTCCCGTCATGGACTTGGTCGAGTTGACGACCAGATTCTTCGCGTGGTCGCCAAACGCCGCCTTGATGGCGTTCGTTTCGTTGGCATCGCCCAGCGGCGTGGAGGTACCGTGCGCATTCAGGTAATGAACCTGATCGGGGTTGATACCGGCGTTGCGCAGCGCCGACAGCATCGAGCGCTTGGGGCCGTCTACATCCGGTGCGGTCATGTGATAGGCGTCACCGGTCATGCCGAAGCCGACCAGTTCAGCGTAAATCTTCGCGCCACGCGCCTTGGCGCTTTCGTACTCTTCGAGCACCATGACACCAGCGCCCTCACCCAGCACGAAGCCATCACGGTCCTTGTCCCAGGGGCGTGAAGCCGTCTTGGGATCATCGTTGCGTGTGGACAGTGCGCGGGCAGCAGCAAAGCCGCCAATGCCCAAGGGCGACACGGTGGCTTCTGCGCCACCGGCGACCATCACGTCGGCATCGCCGTACTCGATCATGCGGGCAGCCAGACCGATGGCATGCAAGCCCGTCGTACAAGCCGTGACCACGCCGATATTGGGGCCCTTGAAGCCGTACTGGATGGACACGTGGCCGGAGATCATGTTGATGATCGATGCGGGCACGAAGAAGGGCGAGATGCGGCGAGGGCCGCGATCGGTGTATTCCTTGTGGGTCTGCTCGATCATGGGCAGACCACCAATGCCGGAGCCAACCATCACGCCAATGCGTTCGGCCAGCTCGGGTGTCAGGGCCTCGCCCGTCGGCAGGCCCGCATCACGGACGGCCTGCATGGAAGCAGCCAGACCGTAATGGATGAAGGTATCCATGTGACGGGCTTCTTTGGCGGGGATGTAATCCTCGATGTTGAAGCCCTTGACCTCACCTGCGAACTGGCAGGCGAACGCCGAGGCATCGAACTTGGTGATGGTTTGGATGCCGGATTGGCCAGCAACCAGATTCGACCAGGATTCCTGAACATTGTTGCCCACGGGGGTAACCAGGCCCAGGCCTGTGACGACGACGCGACGACGGGTCATGCTTGGATTTGAAAAGGGTTGATTCGATGTGAACAAGGCCCGAGCTCAGCGAGCAAGGGCCTTGGTCTGACTCAATCGGCTCAGGCCTTGACGTGCGACTTGGCGTAATCGATCGCCAGTTGCACAGTCGTGATCTTTTCAGCCTCTTCGTCGGGGATTTCGATGCCGAACTCGTCTTCGAGGGCCATCACCAGTTCAACGGTGTCCAGGGAATCGGCGCCCAGGTCGGCAACGAAGGCCTTCTCGGGGCTGACTTCAGACTCGGCAACACCAAGTTGCTCTGCAATGATCTTCTTGACGCGTGCTTCGATATCGCTCATGACTCCTCCAGGAGGTGGTGCAAACAAACCAGGGATTTTACCGGTTCGGCGTGTCTATAACGCCGCCGGCTCGAAAAAGGAAATTGAGATTCCCTGAACAATCTCAAAATCAGTTCATGTACATGCCGCCATTGACGTGCAGTTCCTGCCCCGTGATGTAGCCGGCTTGAGGCGAGGCCAGAAAGGCCACGGCGTCGGCAATGTCATCGGGCTGGCCCAGACGGCCCAGCGGGATTTGCGCCTTCAAGGCGGTATGTTGCTCTTCAGTCAGGGCGCGGGTCATATCAGTATCGATAAAGCCCGGCGCCACACAGTTGACGGTGATGTTACGGCTACCCAGCTCGCGGGCCAGCGCACGGGTCATGCCCGCCACGCCTGCCTTGGCGGCAGCATAGTTGGCCTGACCGGGGTTGCCACTGGCGCCCACGACCGAGGTGATGTTGATGATACGGCCATGGCGCTGCTTCATCATGGGGCGCATCACCGCGCGGCTCAGACGGAACACGGCCTTGAGGTTGGTGTCGATGACGGCATCCCAGTCATCGTCTTTCATGCGCATGGACAGGTTGTCGCGGGTGATGCCGGCATTGTTGACCAGCACGTGAAGCGCGCCATGCTCCTTGAGGATGGCATCCAGCGCGGCGTCTACAGCGGCGCCATCGGTCACGTTCAGGACGATACCCTTGCTGCCATCGAAGCCAGCCAGCGCCTCGCTGATACCTTGCGCGCCAGATTCGGTGGTGGCCGTGCCAATGACCTTGAGGCCACGCTGGGCCAGGCTCAACGCGATGGCGCGGCCGATACCGCGGCTGGCACCGGTCACCAGCGCCACTTGTCCCTTGAATTCCGTGCTCATGCCAGCAGCCCCTTGGCTTCAGCAAGCGAAGCCGGATCAAAAATGGTGGTTGCAATCAAGTCTGCGTCGATGCGCTTGACCATACCGGCCAGCACTTTACCTGGGCCGCACTCGATCACATGTGTCACACCCCGCGCCTTGATGGCGGCAATGGTTTCGACCCAGCGAACGGGGCCAAAAGCCTGGCGATACAGCGCATCACGGATGGCGTCGGCATCAGCGGCGACAGCCACGTCGATGTTGTTGATCACAGCAATCTGTGGTGCGGCAAAGGCCGTTGCGGCCAGCTTTTCCTTCAGGCGCTCGGCAGCAGGCTTCATCAGGCTGGAGTGAAACGGCGCCGACACCGGCAGCGGCAAGGCGCGCTTGGCGCCCGCGGCCTTCAAGACCTCGCAGGCTTTTTCGACCGCTGCCTTGGTGCCGGCAATCACGGTTTGCTTCGGATCATTGAAATTCACGGCTTCGACAGCTTCGCCGACAGCGGCGGCAGCTTCAGCACAACCAGCCTTCACACCTTCTGCGTCCATGCCCAGGATGGCGGCCATGCCACCGGTGCCCACGGGCACGGCGTCCTGCATGGCTTGCGCACGGAAGCGCACCAGGGGCAAGGCATCTTTCAAGGTCAGCACGCCGGAGGCCACCAGTGCCGAGTACTCACCCAGCGAGTGGCCCGCTACGGCAGCCGGATTCAGGCCGGTTTCAGCCAACCAGGCGCGCCAGCAAGCCACACCCGCCGTCAGCATCACGGGCTGGGTGTTGGTGGTCAGGTCGAGCGATTCCTTGGGGCCTTCTGCAATCAGGCGGGCGATGTCTTCACCCAGGGCATCAGAGGCTTCGGCCAGTGTGTCGCGCACGGCGGCGTGGCCTTCCCACGCATTGAGCATGCCCACGGCTTGGGAGCCCTGGCCGGGAAACACAAAAGCAAATGCAGTCATGACGAGGTCCTTGGTACTGTCTCTGAGAAATGAGTGTTGTGGGTGAAATCAAGAGGCGCGCGTCGACTGGCGTCAATAGTCAACCAGCACCGCACCCCAGGTGAAACCGCCACCCACGCCTTCAAGCATGAGTGTCTGGCCGCGCTGGATCTGGCCGCTGCGTACCGCATGGTCCAGTGCCAGCGGAATCGATGCCGCCGAGGTGTTGCCGTGCTGATCGACGGTCACCACGATCTTGTCATACGGAAGTTTCAATTTTTTGGCAGTGCCCTGCATGATGCGCAAATTGGCCTGGTGCGGAATCAGCCAGTCGATGCAGGTTTCATCACGACCTGCCGCTTCCAGCACTTCGTGTGCCGCCTTGTCCAGGACGTTGACGGCCAGCTTGAACACCGCCTGCCCGTCCATCTTGAGCGTGACGTCTCCCAGAACCTGCCCACCCGACACATTGCCCGGCACATTGAGCAGATCCACGTAACGGCCATCCGCATGCAGACAAGAGGACACAATACCCGGCAATTCGGACACTTCCAGCACAACGGCACCCGCGCCGTCGCCAAACAGCACGCAGGTGGTTCGATCCTTGAAGTCCAGCAGGCGGGAGAACACCTCGGCGCCGATGACCAGCGCGCGGCGCGACACGCCCGAACGGATCATCGAATCAGCCACGGTCAGGGCGTAGATGAAGCCCGAGCACACGGCCTGCACGTCAAAGGCGGGGCAGCCATGGATGCCCAGTTCGCGCTGGATCAGGCAAGCCACGGAGGGAAAGACCATGTCCGGCGTGGACGTGGCACAAATGATGAGATCGATGTCATCGGCCTGCAGGCCGGCCGCGTCGAGGGCTTTGCGGGCCGCCTGCACGCCCAGCATGCTGGAGGTGACATCGGGCTCGGCAAAGTGGCGCGCATGGATGCCTGTGCGTTCGATGATCCAGTCATGGGAGGACTGGATGCCATCGGCGGCGAGGCGGTCAACCAACTCCTGGTTGGTGACACGCCGGGGGGGCAACTGGCTGCCAGTTCCGGCGATGCGGGCAAATCGAGGGCCCGTCAACGCCTGTGAGCTGGAACGTAAATTGTCGTCAGTATGTCTTGTGGACATTGAGGGGTGGATCAGGCCGCCTGCCCCACATCCGCCGAACCACTTGTGTCAGCCGAAGTCGGCAGACTGACAAGCGTGGCAGCGATCTGGTCGTGAACCCGGTCCAAAAGCTTGTGACGGGCGGCATCATAAGCCCGATTCATCGCCACTTCGAAAGCCAGGGCGTCAGAAGAACCGTGGCTCTTGAACACCAGGCCACGCAATCCGAGCAGGGCCGCACCGCTGTAGCGGCGGTGGTCAACGCGCATCTTGAAGCGATTTAGCACCGGCATGGCGACCAAAGCCACCATCTTGGTAACGATATTGCGCGTGAACTCCTGCTTGATGAAGGAGGCAAACATGCCCGCCAGGCCTTCAGCAGTCTTCAAAGCGACGTTCCCGACGAAGCCATCGCACACCACGATGTCCGAAGTTCCCTTGAAAATATCGTTGCCTTCGACGTTGCCGTAGAAGTTCAGCAGGCCACGATCGTTGGCCGTGCGCAGCAAGTCACCCGCTTTCTTGATGACTTCGCTGCCCTTGATCATCTCTTCACCGATGTTGAGCAGGCCCACGCTGGGGCTGTCCTTGCCATCGACGGCCGAAACCAGGGCACTGCCCATGACGGCAAACTGCAGCAGGTGCTCGGCGGTGCAATCCACATTGGCCCCCAGATCCAGCACGGTGGTGAAGCCGTCCTTCTGGTTGGGCATTACGGTGGCCAGAGCCGGACGGTCAATGCCATCCACAGTCTTGAGCAGGTAACGAGCCAGGCCCATCAGCGCACCCGTATTGCCGGCCGACACACAGGCGTGCGCGTTGGCGGGCTTGTCGGCTGTGGCCTTGAGCTGGCTGATGGCCACGCGCATCGAAGAATCCTTCTTGCGGCGCAGCGCGATTTCAACCGGATCCTCCATCGTCACCACTTCGGTACAGGGCACCAGGGTGGTACGAGGCCAGTTGCGGGCAGGTTCGATGGCTTCCGCCAGGCCCACCAGCACCACTTCGGCATCGGCATGCTTGGCCAGGAAGGCCTTGGCTGCCGGCAGCGTGATGGACGGCCCATGATCGCCACCCATGGCGTCCACAACGATGCGAACGGGGGAAATCACCCCATCAGACGATCGGGGGGAGGACGAGTTGGGCGTGGAGGCAGTCATGGGCAAATGATTCATTCACGAAAGCACAAAAGAACAAGGGCTGGCGAACCGATGTTTCGGTTGACCCAGCCCTCATGGCGTGATTTGTTTATACCCGGCCAGCAACCGGGTCAGATCTGAAAGATCAGGAGGCGTCAGCCTTGGTCTTGAGGACCTTGCGACCACGGTAGAAACCGGTGGCGCTGATGTGGTGACGCAGGTGGGTTTCACCAGTGGTGGCTTCCACGGCCGTGCCCGGCGTAACCAGGGCATTGTGCGAACGGTGCATACCGCGCTTGGAGGGCGACTTTTTGTTTTGCTGAACGGCCATGTTGGACTCCGGATGTGCGAACTTAGCTTGCAGCTCGCGGTTTGTCAGACCACACCGTGCCAGTTTCTGATTGCGAGAACACGCTTGAAACTGAGCGCCTTGCAGTCCGCAAGTGTTGAAAAATTTGATTTTGAACCGGCCAAACCGCTCAAACAACGCAAGCTTTGGTTCACACCTCTGCCCACGAAATAAATTGGTCTACCCGGAAAACCAGCGATTCTAGCATGAATCCTGGCAACGGATCAACGTCAGGTGCGATCCTTTTTCAAGGACGCCAATACCGCGAAAGGATTGGGCTTGCCAGATGCCGTCACGGCCTCGCCAGGCTGCTCGGCGGGCGCCACGTGGCCGGGGGGCACCGCTTCGACTTCTGCCTTGATCAGCGCGGCCACGTCGGTCGGGCACTGTTCGTGGCGCGGCACGATGGGCTGGGCCATGATGAGTTCGTCCTCGATCAGGTCCTGCAGGTCGAACTGGCGGGACAAGGCCAGCACGTCATCGTCGCAGTCTGCATCCAGTTCAGCGGCGGCAGCCTCGTCTTTCACGAAGCGGATGCTGGTGTCGATCCCCAGCGGCAAGGTCACGGCATGCAGGCAGCGCTGGCATTCGCGGGCGATTTCGCCATGCGCACTCAGGTCCAGCCAGAGTTGAGGGCCACCCACACGCTGCGCCACCAGACGCCCCTGGGCGCGCCAGCTGATGGGCTTGAGGCTGGCGACATCGGCGTCCTTGGCCAATTCTTCGGCCAGACGAGGCCAGTCCTGGACGGGCATGACGCCCACCATCTCTTCGCCGGACTCGATAAAGGCGGCCATGTCCAGCTTGCGGGGGGCAAAAGTGCGTGCTTTCATTGGCGCAAGTTTAGGGCAAGCGCTCCGGCCCTGGGACAATACGAGTTTGGGGCGGCTGCGCCTGCCCGCCAAACGCCCCCTGACCTGCTGCCCTCGATCAGCGATCACATGCCATCCAGCAACAGCCCACAACCGATCTTGACAAGCCCTACGCCCGCCTGGCCCCGCCTCGTGCTGGGCTCCACCTCGCCCTATCGCAAGGAACTGCTCGCCCGCTTTGGGCTGCCATTCGAGACTTGCTCACCCCGCACGGACGAGCAGCCGCGCCCAGGCGAGGCGCCATCCGATCTGGCCTTGCGGCTGGCCAAAGCCAAGGCGCAGGACGTCTGCCACCAGTTGCAAGCTGATGCCAACGCAGATGTGCTGGTGATCGGCTCGGATCAGGTCGCCGAACTGCATGGCCAGGCGCTGGGCAAGCCTGGCAACCATCAACGTGCCACCGAGCAATTGCGGGCCATGCGCGGGCAGGAGGTGCGCTTCCACACGGCCGTCTGCGTGATGCGCCCTGCCAGCCAGTTCGCCGGCACCCATCTGAGCACCGTCACGGTCACCTTCCGGGATCTGAGCGACGCCGATATCGACACCTATCTGCACGCCGAACAGCCCTATGACTGCGCCGGCAGCGCCAAAGCCGAAACCCTGGGCATCGTGCTGCTGGAACGCATCGTCTCCGACGACCCCACGTCCCTGATTGGCCTGCCCCTGATCGCCACCGCGCGCCTCATGCGTGACGCGGGCGCTGACGCTCTGGCCTGGCGACACGCGTTGCGCTGACAAGCTCGCCCGGCCACCCTTTTCGATACCTCTCGCCCTTCTGAACAAACCATGCCACAAGCCCCCCAAGACAAGCCTGGACGCTTCGGTCGACTGCTGCTGATCCCCAATACCCTGGACCTGGGTTGCCTGGACACGGAGGAAGGCAGCGCCGCCCCCGATCTGCGCGAGGTGCTGCCCATGGGGGCGATCATGGCCGCCGCCGGCCTGCGCCACTGGATTGCCGAGAATGCCAAGACCACACGCGCTTTCCTCAAGCGTGTGGGCGAGATCACGCCCCTGGCCGCGCCGATGCAGGAGCAGCAGATTCAGGTGCTGCCTCGTCCACCCAAGGGCGCCCAAAAGCGCACAGGTGGCGCGCCCAGTTCGGAGGAGGCCCGCCAGATCGCCGAGTTGCTGGCCCCTGCCCTGGCTGGGCACGATGTGGGTCTGATTTCCGAAGCGGGCCTGCCTGGCGTGGCTGATCCCGGTGCAGCGGTCGTGCTGGCGGCGCACAAGGCTGGCGTCAGTGTGTTGCCGCTGTCAGGTCCCAGCTCGCTCGTGCTGGCCCTGGCGGCCAGCGGCCTGCATGGCCAGAGCTTCGCGTTTGTGGGCTACCTGCCTGTGGAAGCGCAGGAGCGCAGCCAGCGCATCAAGGAATTGGAGCAACTGTCACGCAAGGCGCATCAAACTCAGCTGGTGATCGAAACGCCTTACCGCAATCCGGCCCTGTGGCAGGCCCTGGTGCAACACCTGCAAGGCAACACCCTGCTGAGCGTGAGCGTGGGCCTGACCTTGCCGCAAGGCTGGAGCCGCACGGACACGGTCGAACGCTGGCGCAAGCAGGCGCTGACACTGCCAGACGACATTCCCGCGGTTTTCAGCTGGTTGGCCGCCTGATCGCCCCTTCAAGCCACGCGCTTCTTGCCACAATGGCGACATCGCACCGAAGTCCACCATGAACGACCTGCCCGCCACCCATACCCTGCCCGATCACCACCATGCCGAACCAGACGAGCTGGCACGCAAGCTGGCCTATGCGGGGCTGATCCCTTTCGTGGGCGGCGCCATCTTCATCTGGCTGCTGGTCGGTCGCATCGACGCCGAGCCTTTCATGTTCGTGGTGCGCGCCATCACCAGCTACGCCGCGCTGATCGTGGCCTTTCTGGGTGGCATCCCCTGGGGCCTGATGATGTGGCGCTCGACCTGGCACATGGAGGCGCCGCCCCACTACCGCCGCGCACTGTGGACGGGCGTGATCTATTCGCTGGCCGCCTGGCTGGCCCTGCTGATGCCGCCCCATGCGGGGCTGGTTGTGCTGGGTGTGCTGCTGATTGCCTGCTACCTGAGTGACCGCAAGCGCTACCCGGAGCTGGGCGTGTCAGGCTGGCTCACCCTGCGCTTTCGCCTGACCTTCGTCTCCAGCATGAGCTGCTTCCTGGCCGCGGCCCAGATCTGATCCGCACATTGATCCGAGCCCCCAGCCACCTCACACGAGCCAACCAGCCCGATGATCCAATACCGCATTGAAGTCGCTGACGCGAACGCACACCGCTTTCTGGTCACCCTGCGCGTGGACAAGCCTGCGCCCAGTCAGCAACTGAGCTTGCCGGTGTGGATCCCGGGCAGCTACCTGGTTCGGGAGTTCGCGCGCCATCTGTCGCCGCTGAAGGCGAAGCAAGGCACCCGCGATGTGGCAGTCACACCGCTGGACAAGGCCACCTGGGAAGTAGCCACAACGGGCTCGGTCGCCCTGACCGTGCAATACGAGGTCTACGCTTTTGACACCTCGGTGCGCGCGGCCTTTCTGGACGCCAGCCGAGGCTTCTTCAATGGCACCAGCGTCTTCCTGAAAGTGCACGGCTTTGAAGACCAGCCTCATGCGGTGAAGATCACCGGGCTGCCCAAGGGCTGGCAAGTGGCCACCGCCCTGCCCGCCTCCAAAATCAATACGCAAGGCGTGGGCGACTACCTCGCGCCCGATTACGACGCGCTGGTCGACCACCCCGTCGAGCTGGGCACCTTCTGGCGCGGCGAGTTCACCGTGCGCGGCGTGCGCCATGAATTCGTGGTGGCCGGCGCCACGGCCGATCTGGACGGCCAGAAGCTGCTGGACGACACCCGCCTGATCTGCGAAGCCCAGATCAACTTCTGGCACGGCCGCAAGAAGGCGCCGTTCGACCACTATGTGTTCATGCTCAACGTCATCGAAGATGGCTACGGCGGGCTGGAACACCGACAGAGCACGGCCCTGATCTGTGGCCGCAAGGATCTGCCGCGCCAGGGCCGCCCGGTCAACAAGGACGCCTACACCACCTTGCTGGGCCTGATCAGCCACGAGTACTTCCACACCTGGAACGTCAAGCGCCTCAAGCCGGTCGAATTCGCACCTTACGACTACACCAGAGAGAACCACACCCGCATGCTGTGGTTCTTCGAGGGCTTCACCTCCTACTACGACGACCAGTTCCTGCTGCGAACTGGCCTGATTGACGCTGCCACCTACATCAAGCTGCTGGGCAAGACGGTCAACCAGGTGCTGTCCACGCCTGGCCGCCTGAGCTACAGCGTGGCCCAGGCCAGCTTCGATGCCTGGACGCGCTATTACCGCCCCGACGAGAACACCGCCAACGCCACCGTGAGCTACTACACCAAGGGCTCGCTGGTAGCACTGGCCCTGGATCTGGCCCTGCGTGAACTGCCTGCTTCGGGCAAAGCCCATCCTTCGCTGGATGGCGTGATGCAGCGCTTGTGGCAGTTGGGCCGTCCCATCACGCAGGCTGACGTGGCCCAGGCCCTGGCTGACGAAGCCGGGCGTTACCCGCAAGGTCTGCAGGTCAAGGCAGGCACGCCCGTCGAACAAACCTGGCTGGCCTTGCTCGACAAGTGGACTGAGCAATGCGAAGAGCTGCCCCTGCAGCATCTGCTGGACAGACTGGGCGTGGCCTGGAGCGGCAAGGCCGCGCCCCTGCCACAGCAATGGGGCTTGCGCATTCAAGACAACAACGGCGCCGCCAAGGTGCAGGCCGTGATGCGGGGCGGCGTCGCGGAAGGCATGGGCCTGAGCGCGGGCGATGAACTGCTGGCACTGGATGGATGGCGCATCAGGAAGGCCGACGATCTCGCCGCCTGGCACGATGCCCAACGCGCTCAAGTCCTGCTGATCTGCCGAGACCAGAAAGTCTCGACCTTGACTGTGCCCGCGCAAACCGGCTCCCCCGTGGAGATCATCACCCTGAGCCTGGCTGACCTTGGTCAGATGCCGGACAAGTTCGCCAGAAGGCAGGCATGGCTGCGAGCTTGAACGTCAACGGGGCCTTGCCGCCCACTGAATCCGAAAACCGACCAGGCCCCAACAGGCGCTGGCGTGTGATGCTGGCCTTGACCTTGGTGGTTGCGCTGGCGCACCTCTGGGTGACGTATGAGATCTCCCAGCAGATGGTGGACCTTTCTCCGGCCGCGCCATCGATCAAGCGCATGGAGGCCACCTACGTCTCCGAGATCAAGCAGACCCAACCGCCTGTCGCTGTGGCAGCGCCGCCTGCGCCAAAGGTCAGCCCGGCCGCGCCCGTGGTGACCAAAAAGCGTGTACCCAAGCCCGCCAAAGCAGCCTCGGCGCCGGACGATGCCGCCTCAGCCGCCAAGGTCGCTGAAGCGGCCAGCAAGGTAGACGCGGCTGCATCAGCTAGCGACATGGCGCAAACCAAGCCGGTAGAGCCCCCTCCCGTTGCCAGCGCACCTGAAGCCAGCAAGGCGCATGTTGCCACTGCGGCATCCGCCGCTTCGGCTGCCCTGGGCCCCACCTTTGTCTGGCCCAAGGCCACCAGGGTGAGCTACAAGCTCGAAGGCTACTACCGAGGGCCTTTTTATGGCCAGGCCACCGTGGAATGGGTGCGGCAGAACTCGCGTTATCAGGTGAGACTGGATGTCAGCGTGCCCGTTCTGGGCGGCATCAACATGATCAGTGAAGGCAACATTGTGGCATCCGGCTTGTCGCCTGAGCGCTATGAGAGCGTCAACAGGCTCTTGTTCAAAACGTCCAAGCCGAGCGTGCTGAAATTTGAAGAGCAGGAGATCGTGCTGAACACTGGCGAGCGGGTTCCCCGTACGCCTGATGCGCAAGACCCCGTCAGCCACCTGATCCACCTGGCCTACAAATTCATCCTGCAACCGCAGTTGCTTCAAAAGGGCAACACGATCGAGATGCCATTGGCCTCCAGCAAGCGCTTTGAGGTCATCGCCTATGACGTCATCGATCAGGAAGTGCTGCACACAGGCATGGGCGACGTCCAGACGATGCACGTCAAACCACGCCGGCTGACGCAGGACAAGAACAGCCTCCTGGGCGACATCTGGTTCGCCCCGAGCCTGCAATATCTGCCGATCAGGATCTACGCCAAATGGACGGACGAGATCTATGTGGACATGCAGATGGACGGCGCGCCACAGCAGACGCCTGGCGACACGCCTCCACCCTGATGCGGATGATCAACCGCCGGTCTTGATGCTGGCCTTGCTCAAGCGTTGCTCGATGACCGCTGCCGACGCGGCGGATGCCAGGCGCGAACCGTCCTCGAAGAACATCGCGGGCGTACCGTTGACACGCAGCTTCTGCGCAAGCGCCTGATTACGTTGCGCCGGCGAGGCACACATGCCAAACGCCTTGGCTGGTGCCATGCCATTGAGCATCCAGTCACGCCAGGCCTGCGTGCGGTCCTTGACACACCAGATGTTGTCGACCTTTGCTCTGGAATCGTCCCCCAGGATCGGGATCATGAACGTGTAGACGGTCACATCCTTGATCTGCTGGATTTCCTTTTCCAGATGCTTGCAGTATCCACAATTCGGATCCGAGAACACCACCAGGCGACGCTTGCCCGTACCTGACTTCCAGACGATGGCATCCTTGAATGGCAGGGAAGAGAAGTCCACCTTGTTGATTTCATCCAAGCGCTCTTCGGTCAGGTTGCGCTGTGTTCGGGTCTCCAGCAACTGTCCTTCGATGAGGTACTCGCCTGAGGCATCGGTGTAGACCACCTGGTTGCCCACCTTCAACTCGATCAGCCCCGGCACCGGTGTGGTACGGGCGGATTCGATGCCGGCCAACTCCGGCACGCGCTGCGACAGCTTGGCCTTGATGACCGCCAATTGAGCTGCAGGCAACTCCCCGGACTGCGCCTGAACCGCCGCCCCCAACGAGCAAACCAGGCTGGCCGCGGCCAGAGCGCGAAAAGTGGAAATCATCCTCAGTCCTTTGAAATGTGTGTGTCGATGCCAGAAAACAAGCTGCGCTCATTGATCCAGTGCGCGGCCAATCAGCCAATTCTTGACAGGCCCCAGCCGCTGAACCAGCGACATGCCCGCGTTACGAAGGTCACGCACAGGTGCGCGCTCATCCGCAAACAAGTGCAGCAAGCCATCCGTCAACCCCGCCATGGCCTTGGTGGGCCACTCGCGCTGCCGGGCATAGCGGCGCAAGGTGCGCTCGTCGCCAGGCGAACGCCATGGTTCATCTGCCCGCGCCTGTTTGAGCACCGCCACCAGGGTATCGACATCGGCCAATCCCAGGTTGAGCCCCTGCCCCGCCAGAGGGTGTACCAGATGGGCCGCATCGCCCAGGAGGACCCAGCCCGGGCCAGTCCAGCGGCTAGCTTGCGCCAAAGCGAGAGGCCATGCCGCCACCGGGGAGGTCAGACTCAGTTCGCCAACCTTGGCAGGCGCCGACGCATCGGACAGGAGGATGGCATCGCGCAGTTCCTGCTCAAATTCGGTCGGGCTCAAGGCCAGCAAATGCTCGGCGCGGGCCTGGGGCACCGACCAGACCAGGCCGTAAGAAGCCACGGGATCCGGGTGATTGAAAGGCAGGAGCGCCAATATGTCGGGGGAGCGAAACCACTGCCTGGCCACACCGTGGTGAGGCTGAGTCGCCTTCAATCGTGCGGCGACGCCCCAATGCCCATATTCCCGCCGGGTGAATGTCACACCCAGGTTGGAGCGGGTGCCGGAGAACTTGCCCTCACAGATGGCCAGCAAGCCCGCATCGACCGGTGCGCCCTGCTCGGTCACAGGTGGCACCACCTCGACTCGGGGGGCAAAACGCATGGCCTCGCCCAGCAAACGCTCCAACTCGGCCGCATCAACGATCCAGGCCAGTTCACGCACGCATTGCTGCCAGGCGGAAAACGACAAAGTGCCGCCTTCGTCGCCACGCACATCCATCTCCAGAACAGCCGCCGAACTGGCTTTCAAAGCCGGCCACACACGCAAGCGCTCCAGCAAGGTGATGGCACGGGCATTGAGTGCGTAGGTGCGCACATCGGGCTGGGCCGGTTTGCCGGATGCGGGGGCTTTGGCCCAGGCCACACGCCAGCCATCCGCCGACAGTGCCAGGGCCAGACTCATCGCCACGGCGCCGGAGCCGCTCACACACACATCAAAATCTGTTTTGGTCATGAAAAAGAATCGGGACAGGGGCATTGCGCCACCTAGCTTGGTGCAAATTGCCGCCGATTTTGTTCCGGTTTCAACGGGTCTATTATGGATTTCAAAAGGTGCACGCCCTTTTGATGGCCGTCACAGCAACACTCACCGCGTAAAATGCCGGGTTTGGCGTGTGTTGCGCCCCGGAAATTGGGGGGCAAGGCGTGACCGTATTCCTTTCGTCTGTATCCAACCAGGAACATCCATGAGCCTCCAATGTGGCATCGTGGGTCTGCCCAACGTCGGCAAGTCCACCCTCTTCAACGCCCTGACCAAGGCCGGCATCGCTGCCGAGAACTATCCCTTCTGCACCATCGAGCCCAATGTGGGCGTGGTCGAGGTGCCTGACCCTCGTCTGGCCGCGCTGGCCGAGATCGTCAAGCCAGAGCGCATCCTGCCTGCCATCGTCGAGTTTGTGGACATTGCTGGCCTGGTGGCAGGTGCATCCAAGGGCGAAGGCCTGGGCAACCAGTTCCTCTCGCACATTCGCGAGACGGACGCCATCGTCAACGTGGTGCGCTGCTTTGAAGACGACAACGTGATCCACGTGAATGGCCGCGTCGACCCGATTGCCGACATCGAGGTCATCCAGACCGAGTTGTGCCTGGCTGACCTGGGCACCGTGGAAAAGGGCCTGCACCGCTACAACAAGACCGCCCGCTCTGGCGACAAGGACGCGGCAGCCATCGTCAAGGTGCTGGAGAAGTGCCAGGCGGCGCTGGACCAGGCCAAACCAGTCCGTACGATTGATTTCAGCAAGGAAGAACTGGTCATCCTCAAGCCGCTGTGCCTGATCACGGCCAAGCCGGCCATGTTCGTGGGCAACGTGTCGGAAGATGGCTTCGAGAACAACCCCTTCCTGGACCGCCTGAAAGAGTACGCGGCAGCCCAGAAGGGCCCGGTTGTGGCCATTTGCGCCAAGACCGAGGCCGAGTTGTCTGAAATGGAAGACGAAGACCGCGCCATGTTCCTGGCGGAAATGGGCCAGGACGAGCCTGGTCTGAACCGCCTGATCCGTTCGGCCTACAGCTTGCTGGGCCTGCAGACCTACTTCACGGCGGGCGTGAAGGAAGTGCGCGCCTGGACGATCCACAAGGGTGACACCGCCCCTCAGGCCGCCGGCGTGATCCACACGGACTTCGAGAAGGGCTTCATCCGCGCCCAGACCATCGCTTACGAAGACTTCATCCAGTACAAGGGTGAAGCCGGCGCCAAGGATGCCGGCAAGATGCGCGCCGAAGGCAAGGAGTACATCGTCAAGGATGGCGATGTGCTCAATTTCCTGTTCAGCAGTTGATCCCCTGAGGGCAAGACCCCAGAACAAGCCGGTCGGCCACAGCGCCTGACCGGCTTTTTTCATTCTTATGAGCACACAAATGGCTCAAGACGTGCCAGAAGTCGCCGAAACCACCGAGGTCTAGGCGACTTGAACACGGCCATCAGGCTCTGCTTCTGGGCGCCAAAAGTGTCCGATAAACAGTCTTGAGTCTGGCCATGAACATGTTCTATGCCGCGATGCGCGGGTTCACCATCCGGTTCCGCATGTACAGCGCTATTGCCGTGGTGCTTTCTTTGCTGATGCTCGTGGGAGGTGTGGGTCTGTATGGCTTGTTGCACAACCAGAGCGCTGGCGAGGAATACCGTAAAGGGCACTTTGCTGAGGTCGGGGAACTCTCCCAGATGCGAGCAGCCATTGGTCATCTGCGTATCCACGAGAAGAACGCGCTCCTGAACGCTGGCAATGCCCCGGCCGTACACAAAGATCTTCAAGCCTGGCAGGAGGCGCTGAAGGCTGTGCGCAGCGCCACAGACAAGATGCTCGACGGCGAGGAAGATGAAGACAATGTCATCGCACGCAAACTGCTGGCGCAACTGGAGCAGTATCAGAAGGCGCTGGAATCCGAAAGCGGCAATTTGAGTTCGGGCGCCCTGAGCGCCCAGGATGCGCTGGCAAAGCTAGGGCCTGTGTTGGCCGTGGCAGACCAGTTCGAGCTGCGCACACAGGAAATCGACAAGGTCATGGAGTTGGAGCTGGCCCATGCAGATCAGGACCAACTCGACACCGTCCGATACACCATTGCCTTGTTTGCCGGCGCGGTGATCCTGTCCATCTTGATCGTCGGGCCACTGACCATCCTCAATCAAATCTGCATCTGCCAGCCGCTGGAAGATGCTCAGCGCATTGCCGAGGCCATTGCCGCGGGCCAGTTGTGCAATGCCATTGACAGCAAGGGCGGCGATGAACCGGCTCAGTTGCTGGCCTCGCTGGCCAGCATGCAAGACTCACTGAGAGCCATCGTATCGAACGTACGCGTGTCAGCGGACTCGATTTCGGTCGCATCCACCGAAATCGCCAGTGGCAACATGGACCTGTCGGCGCGAACCGAAAGCACGGCATCCAGCCTGCAGGAAACAGCCAGCTCCATGGAGCACCTGACCGGTACCGTGCGCCATAGTGCGGAGTCGGCCATGCAGGCCAACGCCCTGGCCCAGTCGGCCGCAGGCGCCGCCCACAGGGGCAACAGCATCGTGTCGGAGGTGGTGTCCAACATGGGTGAAATTGACGGTACCAGCAAACGCATCAACGACATCATCAGCGTGATCGACGGCATCGCCTTTCAGACGAATATCCTGGCACTGAACGCCGCGGTTGAAGCCGCTCGCGCGGGTGAACAAGGGCGTGGATTTGCCGTGGTGGCAGGCGAGGTTCGCAGCCTGGCCCAACGCAGCGCCACAGCCGCCAAAGAGATCAAACAACTGATCACGGCATCCGGCGAAAAGGTTCAATCCGGTACGCGCCTGGTACACGATGCGGGCGCCGCCATGGAAGAGATCATCTCCAGTGTGCAGCGTGTCTCTGACATCATCAGTGAGGTCACGGCCGCCTCTACCGAGCAAAGCACCGGCATCGGGCAGGTCAACCAGGCCGTCTCCAACCTGGACCAGATGACCCAGCAAAATGCAGCCCTGGTGGAACAGTCTGCGGCAGCAGCAGCCAGCCTGAAGGACCAGGCCACGCGCCTGACACAGTCGATGGCGATCTTCAAGGTCTGAGCGCGCGCACGATACCGCTTGAAGCCAAACCTGATCGAACAGCATCCAATCGCCCCGCCAACCGCCCCCCCCCAAGCTGGAGCCAAGCCGATGAACCTGAGCAAAGATATTCAGAAGTTCCTGCAACTGCTGACCCTGGCAAGCGGCCTGGCCTGCATGGTGAACCTGCCAGCGCAGGCGGGACGCCCGTTGACCACGGACGACGCGGGGGCCAACGATCAGGCGGTCTGCCAGGTCGAGTCCTGGCTGGACTACGCCAGCGATGCCCGCAGCGCCCACTTCGCACCAGCCTGTGGCTTGATGGATGGGCTGGAACTCGGGCTGGAGTTCATCCGCGTTTCCCCCGGCAGTGAACAGGTGCAGGGACGGGCCGTCGGGATCAAGTGGGCACCCGAGTGGGCCAGTTGGCAAGACTGGCGCTTTGGCCTGAAGGCCGGCACCAGCAACGGCAAGGCACCTGACGAACCAGACTGGCATCAGGCCGCCAACAGCTTCGCGGTACTGGCCAGCCTGCCCCTCAACCCGCAATGGACGCTGCACATCAATCTGGGCCGGGAGCACGACCGACGCGAACACGCCAGCGCGAGCACCTACGCGGCGGCACTGGCGTGGTCCCCTTCTGAACGCTGGCTTGTTTTCGGGGAATTGGTAGGGCACCACAACGCCCCAGCCACCCAATCGGCTGGACTGCGCTACTGGCTATTGCCCGAACAACTGGGGCTGGATGTCACCGCTTCACGCACCAATGCCACACCGGACAGTCAGGCCTGGGGGATCGGTCTTGGGTGGTACGGCA
Source organism: Aquabacterium sp. (assembly GCF_016234775.1). Taxonomy (GTDB): domain Bacteria; phylum Pseudomonadota; class Gammaproteobacteria; order Burkholderiales; family Burkholderiaceae_C; genus Aquabacterium. The sequence continues at coordinate 106,007 of NZ_JACRAH010000031.1, forward strand.
TCAAATTCTGATCGTCATCAGAACCTGGGCGTAAACCCGGGTCAATTTGAGGCTTCAGTTCCGTGAGGACTGACCGATATTGATGGTGGAACCAGTCTCCACGGTGTACGCCCCGCTTGGCGCACGACCCTGATACCCGAAGGACGAGCATGGAAACCCTGCAAGCCGCCCCCCAGACCCAGCCCGCTGCCCGCAGTGATGCCGCCCCCGCCGGACTGGGCATGCGCCATACAAACAACCGCCAGGTGCGCCATGTGCCCGCGGGCCGTGAATACCTCACGTTCCGCCTGGGTACCGAGGAGTACGGCATCGACATCCTGAAGGTTCAGGAAATCCGCTCGTACGAACCGCCCACCAAGATCGCCAATGCCCCCGCCTACCTCAAGGGTGTGGTGAACCTGCGCGGTGTGATCGTTCCCATCGTTGACCTGCGCGTGAAGTTCAACTGCTTCAACGAAGACGGCCAGACCGAGATCAACAGCTTCACCGTGGTGATCGTGCTGAACGTCAAGGGCCGCGTGGTCGGTGCCGTGGTCGACTCGGTGAGCGACGTGATGCAACTGGCCGAGACCGCCATCCAGCCCGCCCCGGAAATGAGCAACTCGGTCGTGGACACCACCTACATCACCGGCATCGCCAACGTGAGCGACCGCCTGCTGATCCTGATGGACATCGAATCGCTGATGGGCAGCGCCGAGATGGGCCTGATCAACAGCCTGGCCCAGTAAGCCTCATTCTGCCTGCCGCAAGGTCAGCGCCACCGGCCTGCCGACCACGCCGCGCAGGCTCCACCACCCGGCCATCCAGGCCAGCAGCGCCCCGATGAGGGCTCCGAGCAGGGGCCACCAGAGGGGCGCATTCCATTCGAACTCGAAAACCTTGGTGGCCAGGCCCCAGCCGATGGCCAATGCCGCCGCAGCAGACATGGCACCTGCCAGCGCACCCAGCCCCAGCAACTCCACACGTTGAACAGTGGACAGCAACTGGCGCGTGGCCCCCATGGAGCGCAGCACGGCCCACTCCCTGGCTCGGCGCTCACGCGAGGTCATCAAGCCTGCCATGAGCACGATCAACCCCGTGACCAGCGTGAACACGAACAGGAACTCCACCGCCGTGATCACCTGCCCCAGCACGTTCTGAATCTGCGCCAAGGTGGCGGACACGTCGATCACGGTGACGTTGGGAAAGTTCTGGACCAGCAGACGGTCCAGTGAGGCCTGTCTGGGCAGCTTGAAGGCCGTGATGTAGGTGACAGGCCATTGCGGCATGTCCGCCTTGGGCGCCATCACGAAGAAGTTCACCCGCATGGATGACCAGTCCACCTTGCGCAGGCTGGTGATGCGCCCTTCCTGGACGGTGCCCGCCATCTCGAACCGAAGCCTGTCACCCAGCTTCAAGCCCAGGGTCTTGGCAATGCCCTGCTCCACGCTGAAGGCGTCGTCTTCGTTCTGCACATAACGGCCGGCCACCACGGGGTTATAGACCGGCGTGGTCTGGGCGTAACTGAGGTTGAACTCCCGGTCCACCAGTCGCTGGGCGCGCTCTTCGGGGTAATCTTCCACGCGGATGGGCTTGCCGTTGATCCCGATCAGGCGGGCGCGCACCATCGGATACCAGTCGAACTGCTGGATGCCGGCTTCACGCAGGGTGGCCTGAAAGGCTTCGACCTGATCCGGCTGGATGTTGATGACGAAGCGATCGGGCGCATCAGGTGGCGTGGCATTGCGCCAACTGGCCACCAGATCCGTGCGGATGAGGATCAGCAGCATGAGTGCCAGCAAGCCGACACTCAAGGCACACACCTGCACCACCGTCTGGACGGGCTGCGCCGTGAGCTGACGCGTGCCCAAGGTCCACCAGGTGGGCGCCTTGCCAGCGAGGCGGTCGGCCAGCATCCGCAAGAGTGCCACGGCCAGAAAGCCCACGGCGGCGAAGACCAGCACAGCCCCCGCGAAGCCGCCCAGCGCGATGCCCCCCATCTTCACGTCTCTGGCCACCAGCATCAGCAAGGCCAGCAGCGCCGCGCCGCCCAGGCCCCAGACGGCAGCCGACATGGGCCGCAGTTGTCCCAGGTCACGCCGGAGCACACGCAGGGGTGGCACCTGCGTCAGCTGCAGCACGGGCGGCAGGCCAAAACCCAGGGTCAGCAACACCCCCACACCCATGCCCAAGGCCACCGGTTGCCAGCCCGCTGCCGGCAGCGACACGCCCACCAAATCAGACAGCAGCGCGACAAAAACCAGGTGGAACAACCAGCCGAGCAACAAGCCAACCAGACTCGCCATCAAGCCCACCAGCGCGAACTGCATCGCATAGGACCAGGCCATCACGCGCTGCGGCACGCCCAGCACCCGCAGCAGCGCACAGTCATCCAGGCGGCGCTGCGCAAAATCCCGCGAAACGAGCGCCACCGCCACCGCGGACAACAAGGCAGCCAGCAAGGCCACCAGGCGCAGGAAGAGCCCGGCGCGGTCCAGCGTGGCGCGCATTTCCGGGCGCCCGGTGTCCAGGGTTTCGATCTTCACGCCGCGCGCCTTGTCCGCCACCTTGCGCGCCGCATCGACGAAAGCTTGCACCTGCTGCTTGCCGTCGTTGGGCATGGCGGCGATGCGTGTGCTGTCCGCGTCCCCTGCCCTGCCAGGCCCGGCGACCAGTGCCCGGTAGGTGATGCGGCTGGCAGGCTGAACGAGCTGGGTTCTGGGCAGATCGGCTGCGCGGATCATCACCCGGGGCGAAAACGCCACGAAACCACCACCGCGGTCTGGTTCGCTCACGATCACGGCCTGGATACGGAACCTCGCTTCGCCCAGCCAAAGTTCATCGCCTACCTTGAGGCTGAGCGCCAGCAGGAGACCAGGCTCCGCCCAGGCCTGGCCGGCAGGCGGTCCACCTGCCGGAGCCTTGCCTGCGGGCTTGACGACCCCATCGGCTCCCATGGTGCCCAGGGTCAGTTGGCCGCGCAGCGGGTAATTCGGGCTGACGGATTTGAGTGCTACCAGACGCGTATCGCCACCAAGCTCATCCGGTGCACGCGCCATGCTGGCAAACACCGAGGTTTGCGCCACGCGCAAGCCCTGGTCTCTCGCCTTTTGAATCACCTCTTCCGGCACGGGTTGATCGGCCACCACCACCGCATCGGCACCCAGCAACTGCGCCGCGTCACGAGACAGGCCGCGCTCGATGCGATCAGCAAAAAAGCCCACGGCCGTGAGCGCGGCCACCGCCAGCACCACGGCCAGTATGAGAAAACGCATGCTGCTGGCACGGAAATCGCGCCGCGTCTGAAGCAAGGCCCATCGCCATGCGGGTACGGTCATGCTGCTGGACATCACACTCATGTAGGTAGATTCAGGCTGGATGTGGCTCGGATTGCGCGATGATGGCAGCTTAATCCGAAGTTTGCAGATCACCCCCACCCATGCCAGTCGATTACCTCAGGACGCTCACGGCCCCGGAGCGTACACGCCAGAGCAACCTGCATCTGGGCCTGTCACTGGCCTTCGTGGCCGGCGCCACCAACGCGGGCGGCTTCCTGGCGGTCAAGGAATACACCTCTCACATGACGGGTGTGGTCTCCAGCATGGCTGATGACCTGGCCCTGGGTCGCATGGACCTGGTGCTGGACTGGTTCACCTCCCTGCTGGCTTTCCTGCTGGGAGCAGCCACCTCGGCCGTGATGATCAACTGGGCGCGCCGCCGGCGTTCCCGACACGAGTACACGCTGCCCCTGCTGCTGGAGGCCTCCCTGTTGCTGGCGTTTGGCGTGCTGGGGTATATGCATCACCTGATCGGCACGTCCATGGGCATCACCGTGGGTCTGCTGTGCTATGTGATGGGCTTGCAGAACGCCATGATCACGAAAGTGTCCAACGCCGAGATCCGCACCACGCATGTGACCGGGCTGGTCACGGACATCGGCATCGAGCTGGGCAAGCTGTTGTACTGGAACCGTTCGCCGGACAGCGTGGCCATGCCGCTGGTTCGGGTGAACCAGGAGCGCCTTATCGTGCACGTGAAGTTGGTGCTGTCCTTTTTCGTCGGTGGCGTGATCGGTGCGCTGGGTTTCAAGCATGTGGGCTATGTGTCCACGGTGCCCCTGGCCATCGTGCTGGCATTGCTGTCCTCGGCGCAATTCCTGCCTGCCCGTCGCTAGACTTTCACCATGGATCCCACCAAGCCCACGCAAGACACCCCGCTGCCAACCCTGTTTCTGTCTCACGGCTCACCGATGATCGCCCTCGAGCCGGGGGCCGCCGGGCAGTTCATGAGAGAGCTGGGGCCGGCCATTGACCAGCTCTGGGGTAGACCCAAGGCCGTGGTGATCATGTCGCCGCACACGGCCACGCGCACGCCCTTCGTGCTGGGCGCGGCTCACCATCAGACCATCCATGACTTTGGCGGCTTCCCGGCCGCCCTGTATGAGATCCGCTACGAAGCAGCTGGCGCACCAGCCCTGGCACAAGAGATCACACGTTTGCTGACCAAGGCAGGCCTGCCCGCCCAGTTCACGCCGCAAGGTGGCCTGGATCACGGCATCTGGACCACCTTGATGCACGTGTACCCACAGGTGGATGTGCCCGTGGTGCCGGTGTCCTTGATGCCGCACACGAAGCCTGCCGACATGCTGGCCTTGGGCCGGGCGCTGCGCAGTCTGAGCAAGCAGGGCATCCTGGTGATCGGATCAGGCAGCCTGACGCACAATCTGCAGCGCTTTTTTGGCTCGCCAAGCCCGATAGACGCCCCGGAAGAAGAGGACTGCGCGGCGTTTCGCGCCTGGGTAGACAACCGGACCAGGGTGGCCGATTGGCCAGCTTTGCTGGACTACCGCGCCCAAGCCCCCTACGCTCGTGAGATGCACCCCACAGACGAGCACTGGCTGCCTTTCTACTTTGCAGCTGGCGCCGCAGTTGAAGGCGATGCATCGGTACCGGCTCAAGGGATGCGACTGCACAGCAGCGTGACGCACGGGCATCTGGCGCTGGATGCATATGGCTTCGGGCCGGGTGTCGAGGCCTTGGCTCGCCAAATGGGCGTGTGACTTAGCGCTGGGTTTGCGCTGCTGTTGATGCGTCTTGGTGGCGTTCTCTTCATGCATGAAGCGAGCGCGACCAGGTGAACCGGGTGGGCGGCTTCCGCTCCTGACGCGGGCCATCACCGCATCGCGACTCGGTCACCTCGTCAACACCGACCAGGCGGTTCACGAGTCAGGACACCGCGAATGGTCGCTTCAGCCGCCCACCCAATTCACCCGGTCCGACACAGGGGTCGCCTGGCACGATTGAACAGCCGCCAGCACCTACCCGTAACGCATTTCCTTTCACCACTTCCGGTCCCGCGCCACGCTGCCACGCGTGCACCACTCACACCTCTTGCCAGCCCTCGGCATGTCGCGGGATGGCGGTGGCAAGCGACTGTGAAGCGACCATTCGCGGTGTCCTGGCTGGTGGCATGGGCAGGCTCGTGTTGACGAGGCAAAGGCGGCGCCGCTCGGTGGTCGCCCGCGTCAGGAGCGGAACAGGCGCTTGCCGCCGTCGTCCCGTTGCCCCCACATCCGCACGAACAAAAACACAAAGGCAAAAAGCAAAAAGGCCATCAGAGCAACACTCTGACGGCCCATGAAGCCAAGCGAAACAAGCGCCTCAGCGAAGCATCAAACCAACCTCAAGCAAACTGCGCAAACGTCGCATCCAGCTGCGCGATCCAGCCAGCCTTGGTCTGCTCATCCACAAAGCTGGCTTCAAAACTGTTGCGCGCCAGGGTATAGGCGTCGTCCGCATCCAGATCCAGATCGGCAAAACAAGCCAGGAAGTTCTGGTTCATGTAGCCACCGAAATAAGCCGGGTCATCCGAATTGACCGTCGCCTTCAAGCCATGCTGAAGCAAGGCCTTGAGGTTGTGATCGGCCATCTTCTTGAACACGCACAGCTTGACATTCGACAGCGGGCACACCGTCAAGGCCGTGCCCTGGCTGGCCAGCCTCTGCACCAGCGCCGCATCTTCTACACAGCGCACACCATGGTCTATGCGCTCCACATGCAGCACATCCAGCGCGCTGATGATGTAGGCAGGCGGGCCTTCTTCACCTGCATGCGCCACCAGATGCAGCCCCAGTTCCTTGCATTTCGCAAAGACACGGGCAAACTTTTCGGGTGGATGGCCTCGCTCGCTCGAGTCCAACCCCACACCGATGAAATGCTGCCGGAAGGGCAAGGCCTCTTCCAGCGTCTTGAGTGCGGCTTCCTCCGGCAGGTGCCGCAGGAAGCACATGATCAACGATGCACTGACCCCCAACTCCGCCTTCGCCCGATCGCAAGCGCTTTTCAGGCCCTTGATCACCACCTCGAACGGCACACCACGGTCGGTGTGCGTCTGAGGATCGAAGAACATTTCCGTGTGGACGACGTTGTCGGCCTTGGCCTTGAGCAGATAAGCCCAGGCCATGTCGTGGAAGTCCTGCTCCTTGAGCAGGACCGATGCCCCCGCGTAATAGATGTCCAGAAAGCTCTGGAGATCCGTGAACGCGTAGGCCGCACGCAGGGCCTCGACACTGGGATAGCTCAGGCTCACGCCATTGCGCTGGGCCAGGGCAAAGATCAGCTCAGGCTCCAGCGAGCCCTCGATGTGCATGTGCAACTCGGCCTTGGGCATGGCTTGCACCAGTGCCGACAGCTTGTCCTTGGAAATGGCGAAACGGGCTTGGGTCATCTTGTCGATTTGATCAGTGCATCGTCAGAGGCTTACTTGCCGGAAGGCACGGCACCATCCACGCCCTTGACGTAGAAGTTGATGCCGCCCAGGAACTTGTCATCGGCCACGGCGTCCTTGGCCACGACTTCCTTGCCGTCCTGACCCAGGATGGGGCCCTTCCAGATCACGAAGCTGCCATCCTTCAGGCCGGCCTTGACCGTCTCGACCTTGGCCTTCAGATCAGCCGGCACCTTGTCGGAGATGGACACGATGTCGATCGCGCCTTCCTTCACACCCCACCAGACACCACCGGTCTGCCATGTGCCTTCCAGGGCGTCCTTGGTGGCTTTGACGTAGTACGGAGCCCAGTTGATGATGGCCGAGGCCAGGTGAGCCTTGGGGCCAAACTGGGTCATGTCCGAATCCCAGCCGAAGGCGTATTTACCGGCCTTTTCAGCGGTCTGCAGCACGGCGGGCGAATCGGTGTTCTGGAACAGCACGTCGGCCCCCTGGTTGAGCAGGCTTTGCGCGCCTTCGGTTTCCTTGGGAGGATCAAACCACGCGTTCACCCACACGACCTTGGTCTTGATCTTGGGGTTGACGCTTTGCGCGCCCAGCGTGAAGGTGTTGATGTTGCGAATCACTTCGGGGATGGGGATCGAGCCCACCACGCCGATCACGCCAGACTTGCTCATGCCGCCCGCGATCACCCCCGCCATGTAGGCGCCTTCATAGGTGCGCGAGTCGTAGGTGCGCATGTTCGGCGCGGTCTTGTAGCCGGTGGCGTGCTCGAACTTGACGTCCTTGCTGTCGGCTGCCACCTTGAGCATGGGTTCCATGTAGCCAAAGGTGGTGCCGAAGATCAGGGTGTTGCCCTGGCCCACCAGATCGCGGATCACGCGCTCGGCCTCAGGGCCCTCAGGCACCTTCTCCACAAAGGTGGTCTTGACCTTGTCGCCGAATTCCTTTTCGATGGCCAGGCGACCCGCGTTGTGTGCGTAAGTCCAGCCGGCATCGCCCACAGGGCCCACATAGGCAAAGGCAATCTTCAGCGGGCCGGCAGGTGCGGCAGCGGCCGAAGCGGCTTCGGAAGCGCCAGAAGCGGCCTCAGGGGCTGCAGCCTCCTTCTTGCCACAGCCGACCAGGGCGGCGGATGTAGCCAGCGTGGCCCAGCCCGCCAACTTCAACAAAGAACGCTTGGACATCGGTGAAGTCATGTCATCTCCAGGGTTGAAAACAGCTCAAAAACAAAGGGTTTGATCTGGACAGCCGGTGCAATGATCGTGCCGCGATCATGCCAATTCAGGCGCCAGGATGGAAGGGTTTCCCGAGCGATGCGGGCATGTTGATGCGAATCCACGTCGGATTGCGCGAGATCAACACCAGCACCACGATGGTCGAGAGATAAGGCAGCATCGTCAGCCACTGGCTGGGGATCTGCACGCCCTGCCCTTGCAACTGAAACTGCAACATGGTGACGCCGCCAAACAGGTAAGCGCCCAACAGAACGCGCGCGGGGCGCCAGGTGGCGAACGTGGTCAAGGCCAGGGCGATCCAGCCCTTGCCTGCCACCATGCCCTCGACCCACATGGGCGTGTAGACCATCGAGATATAGGCGCCCGCCAGCCCGCACAAGGCCCCACCGACCATCACAGCCAACAGACGGATAGGGCGAACGGGATAGCCCAGCGCGTGCGCCGATTCGGGCGACTCGCCCACGGCGCGCAAGACCAGACCAGCGCGAGACTTCAGCAGGAACCAGCTCAGCCCGATCACCAGCGCCATGGCGCCGTAGACCAAGGGGTGGTGCTTGAACAAAGCGGGGCCGACAAAGGGCATGTCAGACAGGAAGGGGATGTCGAAGTGCGCGCGCTCGGGCAAGCGCTGCTGCGTGTACTGGATACCCGCAAAGGCGCTCAAGCCCGCGCCAAACAGGCTCAAGGCCAGCCCGCTGGCGTACTGGTTGGTATTGAGCCAGATCACCAGCACACCGAACAAGGCGGCCATGCCCGCGCCAGCCAGGGCCCCTGCAGCAAAGCCCAGCACATCGCTGCCGGTATGCACACAGGTGGCGTAGCCCGCGATGGCGGCCACCAGCATCATTCCTTCGGCGCCCAGATTGAGCACGCCTGCACGCTCATTGATCAACAGCCCCAGCGCGGCCAGGGCCACGACGGTGCCGGCATTGAGCGTGGCGGCAATCAGCAGCGCCAGAGAGTCAGCGGTCATTCCGGTCATTTGGCAGCCACCCAGCGCAGACGTTGATGGATGAAGGTGTCACAGGCCAGCAAGGCGAACAGCAGCAAGCCCTGGAACACGCCCGTGATGGCCTTGGGCAGGCCCAGACGCGACTGCGCCAGCTCGCCACCGATGTAGAACATGCTCATCAGCACCGCGGAAAACACGATGCCCACAGGGTGAAGGCGACCGACAAAGGCCACGATGATGGCGCCAAAGCCGTAGCCCAAGGGGATGTAAGGCGTGAGTTGCCCCTGGGGCCCGGCCGCATCCAGCCCGCCTGCCAGCCCCGCCATGCCCCCGGACAGCAGCAAAGCCGTCCACAAGGCACTGCGCGACGAGAACCCGGCGTAACGAGAGGCCGCTGGCGCCAGCCCACCGACTTGCAACTGAAAGCCGGCATAGGTACGGGCCAGAAACACCGTGAGCACCAGCACAGACACCGCTGCAATGTAGATGCCGACGTTCATGCGCAAGCCCGACACCAGCTTGGGCACACGCGAGGCCTCCAGGAAGGTGATGGTCTGGGGGAAGTTGTAGCCCTGCGGGTCCTTCCAGGGCCCGTAGACCAGGTAACTCAATACCATCTCGGCCACATAGACCAGCATCAGGCTGCACAGAATCTCGCTGGCATTGAAGCGATCACGCAACAAGGCCACGATGGCCGCCCAGAACATGCCGCCCAGGGCGCCTGCAGCCAGCACCAGCACCCACAGGCCGGCGCCGCTGTCTGGCGTGGCGCGCATTGCCACGCCACCCGCAAAGATGGCGCCCATGATGAACTGCCCTTCGGCACCGATGTTCCAGATATTGGCGCGAAAGCACACCGCCAGCCCCAGCCCGATCAGGATCAGGGGCGTGGCCTTGACGCTCAGCTCGGACAAGGCATAGGTGCTCTTGAGGGGCTCCACAAAAAACATCTGCAAGCCCGCCAGAGGGTCCTTGCCCAGGGCGATGAACAGGCACACACCCACCAGCACAGTGATGGCCAAGGCCAGCAGCGGCGAAGCCAGCATCAAGGTGGTCGACGGCGCGGGGCGAGGTTCAAGCTTGAACATGCGCGCCCCCCTGCCCGGCTGTCTCGTGCTGATCCCACAAGCCACTCATCCACTCACCGATGCGCTCGACCGTGGCATCTGCCACCGCCACACTGGGTGACAGGCGCCCCTTTTCCATCACCATCAGGCGATCACAGATCTCGAACAACTCGTGCAACTCCTCGCTCACGACCAGGATGGCGCAACCCGCATCACGCAGCTTGAGCAGCTCGCCACGAATCTGCGCCGCCGCACCCACATCCACACCCCAGGTGGGCTGGGACACCAGCAGCACACGGGGCTCGGCATCAATCTCGCGCCCCATGATGAATTTCTGCAAATTGCCGCCCGACAGGCTGCGCGCCATCGCATGCGGGCCCGCGGCCTTGACCTTGAAGCGGTCGATCAGCTCGTTGGTCATGCCGATCACGCCCTGCATGCGCAGCCAGCCGCCCGGGCCAACCGCATCCATGCGGGTCAACAAGGTATTTTTTGCCAGCGACAAGGTAGGCACCGCACCGCGCCCCAGGCGCTCTTCGGGCACGCTGTTGAGCCCCAGCTTGCGCCGCTTCATGGGTGACTGACGGGTGACGTCGTGCCCGAACAGGGTGACGCTGCCCGGCGCGCCACGCGGGTCCTCGCCACTGAGCACGGCCATCAGGGCCTGCTGACCATTGCCCGACACCCCGGCGATGCCCAGGATCTCACCCGCGCACAAGGCAAAGTGGATGTCCTTGAGCGACATGCCGAACGGGTCTTCACTGGGCACGCTCAGGCCTTTGACGGCCAGCGCCACTTCGCCCAGCATGGGGGCTTTGCGCTCCAGCTCCACCGGTTCGGAGCCAATCATCAAGCGCGACAGGCTGGCGTTGCTTTCCAGGCGTGGATCAACCTCGCCCGTGACCTTGCCACCTCGCATCACCGTACAGCGATGGCACAGCGCGCGGATCTCGTCGAGCTTGTGGCTGATATAGAGGATGGCGCAGCCCCGATCGGCCAGGTGCCGCAAGGTACCGAACAGCTTTTCCACAGCCTGAGGCACCAGCACCGAGGTCGGTTCATCAAGGATGAGCAACTGGGGGTTGGTCATCAAGGCACGCACGATTTCGATGCGCTGGCGCTCCCCCACCGTCAGGGAATGCACATGTCGATCCGGGTCCACATCCAGGCCGTACTCACCCGCGACCTGGCGGATGCGCAGGGTGACCTCCTCCAGGCTGAGTGATTTGTTCAGCCCCAGCCACACGTTCTCGGCCGCCGTGAGCGTGTCAAACAGGGAGAAGTGCTGGAACACCATGCTGATGCCCAACTCGCGTGCCTCATGAGGCGACTTGACGCTGACGCGCTCGCCGTTGAAGTACACCTCACCCGCATCTGGTTTGACCGAACCGAAGATGATCTTCATGAGCGTGGACTTGCCAGCGCCGTTTTCGCCCAGCACCGCGTGGATTTCACCGGGCTGCACCTTCAAATTGACCGCGTCATTGGCGCGCACGCCGGGGTACTGCTTGGTGATGCCGCGCAATTCAAGACGAGGGGTCATGCTGTGATTCGCTTTTTGTATACAGTTTGACCAGCAATCATCGTGCCTGCCAGGTTGCGCTCATCACCCAGCGTCATCCAGACGAAGGCGCGTTCGTGCAGGTCACCTGAGGCCTGTGCCAGGCCATCGCGGTGCGTGGCCACAGGCCCAACAGCCCAATCCCACACAGCCAGATCGGCCATGCGCCCGGGCTCCACCTGACCTATTTCTTCGTCCAGCCCCAGATGGCGAGCAGCGCCCAGCGTGGCGGTGTACAAGGCCTTCCAGGCGGTCAGCCGCGTGCCCTGCAAGGCCTGGATCTTGTAGGCATCGGCCATGTTGCGCAGCATGGACAGGCTGGTGCCACCGCCCACATCACTGGCCAGGCTCACGTTGACGCCTTCCTGCTGTGCCTGGGCCCAGTCGAACAAACCACTGCCCAGAAACAGATTGGACGAGGGGCTGTGGGCAATCTGCGCGCCGCGTTCGCGCAACACGGCACGGTCGCGGTCGTCCAGCCAGATGCCGTGCGCCAGCACGCCACGGGCACCGATCAGGCCATCGCGGTCGTACACATCCAGGTAGCTGCGCGCATCCGGGAACAGCGACGCCACCCATCGCACCTCGTCGCGGTTTTCGGCCACGTGGGTCTGCATATAGGTGCCGTCATAGGTCTGGCACAACTGGCCGGCCATCATCAACTGCTCGGGCGTGCTGGTGGGCGCAAAACGCACCGTCACGGCAAAGGCCTGCCTGCCCTTGCCATGCCACAGGTCGATCAGGTCCACGCAGTCACGCTCGGCCTGGTCGACATCGTCTCGCAGGCCTTCGGGTGCATGGCGGTTCATCAGCACCTTGCCCGTGATCAGACGCATGTTCTGCGCATGGGCCTGCTCGAACAAGGCATGCGCACTGACCTTGTGGACGGTCGGGAACACCACGGCCGTGGTCGTGCCGTGCGCCCACAAGGCCAGCAGAAAGCGCTCGGCGCCAGCCTGTGACACGGCCGGGTCCGCATAGCGTCGCTCAGCCGGGAAGGTGTAGGTATTGAGCCAGTCCAGCAGTTCCGTCCCGAAACTGGCGATCACGTCCAGCTGCGGGCAGTGAACATGGGTGTCAATGAAACCCGGCATGATCAACTGGCCGCGATGGTCCTCCACGGGCACATCCTGCCAGCCGGCCGGCAAGGCCTTCGCGTGCGGCTGTACCGCGGCAATACGCCCCTCCTCGATCAGCACCACATGATCGGGCCGCCAGCGCACACCGGGCGCTTCCTTCGGCGGCGCGAATCCCGGGTCTGCGGTGAAGTCGAGCACATCGCCCCACAGCACGCGACGCCCGGATGAAACGGTGTCCGCCGGCGATGCCGAAGCCGCTGCGGATGCGGACGAATCTGTGCCTGAGTGGGTCATGGAGGATGGGATCGCGCGGTCAACTGGTACTGCGCACAGGCAGGGCCTCTGCGCGCGTGGGGGGACGAACGAGTTGCAGACTGCGCACAACATCTCGCACCTGCTCGCGCAACCAGCGGCTGGCGGCGGAGTGATGCGTCAGGTCATGCCAGAGTTGATAGTAGTTCATCGGCGGGAAGGCCACCGGGCAACGCACGATCTTCACGCGCAACTGTTGCGCGTAACGCTCACAGAAGCGGCGCCCTGTCGTGAGCACCAGCAAGGAGCCCGCCACCATATAGGGCAGTTGCGCAAAGTGGGGGTTGCGGACCACGATGTTGCGGCGCAGCCCCTGAGCGGCGAGATGCTCGTCGATGATGCCCAGCGCGCCCGGGTGCAAGGCTGGTGGTGCCACGTGCTCGCACGAGAGGTACTGCTCGATGGACCAGGCCCGTTTGCCTTCCTTGGGCAAGCGCGCGGCTGGATGATCTTCGGATACCAGGCAGACCACCTCGTCGCTGATCAGCCGCCCCAGATGCAACTCGTCCGATGGCTCCAGCCAGTTGCCGATGACCAGATCGACCTCGCCACGCGCCAGACTGCGGCGGTAATCCAGATCGGCCGACAACTGCACCACCTCGACACGCACATTCGGCGCCAGACGACGCAGGCGCAGTGTCAGCTCCGGCAGGAAGAAGGGATCGAGGTAATCGGTGGCGGCCAGCCTGAACGTCAGGTTGGTGGTGGCCGGATCGAATTCCCGCACAGAGTTGTTGTGGCCGAACATGCTTTGTGCATGTTGCAGGATGGCCGATGCCGGCTCCAGCAGGTTCAAGGCCACATCAGTGGGGGCCATGCTCTGCCCGCAGCGAACCAGCAAAGGGTCGCCCGTCAACTCACGCAAGCGCCTGAGTTGAGCACTGACGGCCGGTTGGCTGGATTGCAGGCGTATGGCCGCCCGCGAGACACTGCATTCGGTGATCACGGTGTGCAAGACACGGATGAGGGAGAGGTCGATCTTCTCGAAAAGCGTGTTCTTATTCATACACCGACTCTGATAGTGTCTATTCACGAAATAGTATGACCGGCGCCAGCACTGGATATACCCTCTTTGTGGTGAGTGAGCGCATGGCCACGGCATTTGCGGACACCTCATCCCACAACTGACCCACGCCTTCAGGAGCCTCGACCATGAGCACCGCAGCCCCCCGCCCGATCCGCTTCGTGCACCAGGGGCAGATACAGGAGGTCAAAGACCTCCCCCCCACGACCACCGTACTGCAATGGTTGCGCGAACAGGCGCATTGCACCGGCACCAAGGAAGGCTGCGCCGAGGGTGACTGCGGCGCCTGCACCGTGGTGCTGGGCGAGCGCCACCCTGAAACCGGGCAGTGGCAACAGAAAACCGTCAACGCCTGCATCCAGTTCCTGCCCACGCTGGATGGCAAGGCCCTGCTGACCGTGGAAGATCTGAAACCCGCAAGCAGCGATCAGCTTCACCCCTGCCAGCAAGCCATGGTGGATTGCCATGGTTCGCAATGCGGTTTCTGCACGCCGGGCTTCGTGATGTCGCTGTGGGACATCTACCAGACGCATGAACAGCCCCCCTCGCGCACGGCGCTGGCTGATGCGCTGGCAGGCAATCTGTGCCGCTGCACGGGCTACCGCCCCATCCTGGACGCCGGGCAAAAGATGTTTGAAGGGCCTCGCCAGCCGTTTGCGCCCGAGCCATGGCTGCAACAGCTCGCAGCGCTGCAAGGCCAGTCACCAGATGGCCTGCAGTACGAAGGCCCCGCGCAGACGGACAGCCGCATGCGCAGCCGCTTCTTCGCCCCGACATCCTTGAGCGATCTCGCCAGCCTGCGGCTTTCAATGCCCGATGCGCGCTTGCTGGCTGGCAGCACCGATGTCGGCCTGTGGGTCACCAAGCAGTTCAAGGCGCTGGGCGACATCATTTATCTGGGGCAGGTGCCCGAGTTGCGGCGCATCCTCACACCGGCGAGCGTCACGGGTCAGCCAGATGCACTGGACATCGGCGCGGCCGTGACACTGGAAGAGGCCTGGTCCACGCTGGCTTCGCACATACCCGAGCTGCGAGAACTCTGGTTGCGGTTTGCCTCGCCGCCGGTTCGCCATGCGGGCACCCTGGTCGGCAATCTGGCCAACGGCTCACCCATCGGCGACAGCGCCCCCATCCTGCTGGCGCTGGACGCCACACTCGTGCTGCGCGCCGGCCAGTTCACGCGAGAGATGCCGCTGCCAGCCTTCTATCTGGACTACATGAAGAACGCCTTGAAGCCCGGCGAGTTCATCCAGTCCGTGCGCGTTCCGATCTTCAGCAAGGATGCGGGCGAGATCCTGCGGGCCTACAAGATTTCGAAGCGGCGCGACAGCGACATCTCCGCCGTGTGCGCGGGCCTGTTCATTCAGCTGGAAGGCGACACCATCAAGCAGGCACGACTGGCCTGGGGTGGCATGGCGGCCACCGCGCGCCGCGCCAGCCAGACCGAAGCCGCCATGATCGGACAAGCCTGGACCGAAACCACCCTGCGCCAGGCCCAGGCCGCGCTGGCACAGGACTTCCAGCCCATGACCGATCTGCGCGCCAGCAAGGACTACCGCATCAAGGTCGCCGCCAACCTGCTGGAACGTTTCTGGCTTGAAACCCGTCCACACAACCCACTGCGCGCCGACGAGGTGCAGGTATGGCCTGCGCAAACAGCATGAACAAGACCGTGGAAGCCTTCCTGCCCTCGCCCACTGCCTCACCCACTGCGGCGGGCCGCGCCTTGCCGCATGAATCCGCTCACCTGCATGTGGCCGGTCAGGCCACCTACATCGATGACCTGCCCGAGCTGGCCGGCACGCTGCATGCAGCCCTGGGCCTGTCGCCGGTGGCGCATGGTCGGCTGCTGTCCATCGATGTGGATGGCCTGAAAGCACAACCGGGTGTGGTGGCCGTGCTCACCGCGCGCGACATCCCTGGCGTCAATGATTGCGGGGCCATCGTCCACGACGACCCCATCCTGGCAGACGGTGAGGTGCATTACCTCGGTCAACCCATGTTCGTGGTGCTATCGGCGCAACGAGAAACGGCACGTCGCGTGGCCGCGATGGCGCGGGACTTCACCACGATCGAAGCGCTCCCCGCCCTGTTGACGCCCGAGGCCGCGCACGCAGCCCAAAGTTATGTCGTGCCACCCATGCACATGCAAAGGGGTGATGCGGCCCAGGCCCTGGCGCAAGCCCCGCATCGCCTGCAAGGCCGATTCCATCTGGGCGGGCAGGAGCAGTTCTATCTGGAAGGCCAGATCGCCTACGCCATCCCGAAAGAAAACCATGGCTTGCTGGTTCACAGCTCCACCCAGCACCCCAGCGAAATGCAGCATGCCATTGCCCATGCCTTGAACCTGCATGCGCATCATGTGCTCGTCGAGTGCCGACGCATGGGGGGCGGTTTCGGCGGCAAGGAGTCGCAATCGGCCGTGTTCGCCTGCGTGGCGGCGATGGCAGCTTACAAGCTGCAAAAGCCCGTCAAGCTGCGCCCCGATCGTGACGACGACTTCATGATCACCGGCCGACGCCATTGCTTCGTGCACGACTTCGACATTGCCTATGACCAGGATGGCCGTTTGCTGGGTGCCAAGGTCGAGATGGTGTCCCGCGCGGGCTTCTCTGCCGACCTGTCTGCGCCGGTGATGACCCGGGCACTGTGCCACTTCGACAATGCCTACTTCCTGCCTGCGGTGGACCTGCATGGCTACTGCGCCCGCACCAACACGCAGAGCAACACGGCCTTTCGAGGCTTTGGTGGCCCGCAGGGTGCACTGGCCATCGAGGTCATCCTCGACTCGGTGGCGCGCCAGCTGGGCAAGGACCCGCTGGACGTGCGCCTGGCCAACCTGTATGGCACCACGGACCGCAACACCACGCCCTATGGCCAGCTTGTTGAAGACAACGTCCTGATGCCCTTGCTGGATCAACTGGTCGGCAGCAGTGATTACCGCGCGCGTCGCACCGAGGTGGCCGCCTTCAACGCCAGCAGCCCGGTGCTCAAGAAGGGCCTGGCGCTCACGCCGCTCAAGTTCGGCATCTCATTCAATGTGGTGCACCTCAACCAGGCCGGCGCACTGGTGCACATCTACAGCGATGGCAGCATCCTGGTCAACCACGGTGGCACCGAGATGGGCCAGGGGCTCAACACCAAAGTGGCGCAGATGGTGGCCCATACCCTGGGCGTCAAACCCGAGCGGGTGCGCGTCACCGCCACGGACACCAGCAAGGTCGTCAACACCTCGGCCACAGCGGCATCGACAGGTTCGGACCTCAACGGCAAGGCGGCGGCCGACGCGGCCATGCAGATCCGGTCACGACTGATCAGGATGCTGGCAGAACGTCACACGCTGCCTGATGAAGCCATCCACTTTGCCGACGACGAGGTGCGCATTGGCGAACAGACGCTGCGCTTTGAAGACGTCGTGATGGACGCCTACCTGGCACGCGTGCAACTGTGGTCGGACGGCTTTTATGCCACGCCCAAACTGCACTGGAACCGGGACACCATGCAAGGCCGCCCCTTCTTCTACTTTGCCTATGGCGCGGCCGTCAGCGAGGTGCTGGTGGACACGCTCACGGGCGAGTGGAAGCTGCTGCGCGCCGACGTGCTGCACGACGTGGGCCAGTCGATCAACCCGGCGCTGGACATCGGCCAGATCGAAGGCGCCTTCATCCAGGGCATGGGCTGGTTGACAAGTGAAGAGCTCTACTGGCACCCGCAGAGCGGCAAGCTGATGACGCACGCGCCATCCACCTACAAGATCCCGACTGCCAGCGACTGCCCTGCCGACTTCCGCTTCCAGCTGTTCAAGAACCAGAACGTGGAGGACACGATCTACCGGTCCAAGGCCGTGGGCGAGCCGCCATTGCTGCTGCCCTTCTCGGTCTTCCTGGCCATCCGGGATGCGATCTCATCC
Source organism: Aquabacterium sp. (assembly GCF_016234775.1). Taxonomy (GTDB): domain Bacteria; phylum Pseudomonadota; class Gammaproteobacteria; order Burkholderiales; family Burkholderiaceae_C; genus Aquabacterium. The sequence continues at coordinate 123,855 of NZ_JACRAH010000031.1, forward strand.
ATGGGCCAGCACCGCGTGGATCCGCCCCTGCGCGCGCCCGCCACGCCCGAGGCCATCCTGGATGCGGTGGATGCCGTCAAAGCCGCCTGTGCGGCGCAACCATGAGCGCCTGGAGCGCCCCCGCCCTGCGCCAACTGGCCTGCGACTGGCTTCAAGCCGGTCAACGCGCCATGGTGCTCACCGTGGTGAACAGCCAGGGCTCCACGCCACGCGATGCCGGCACACGCATGCTCGTGAGCGCCGATGCCATGGAGGGCACCATAGGTGGTGGCCACCTGGAGTGGCAAGCCATCGAGCTGGCCAGACAGGCCTTGAAGGAATGTTCGACCAGCCTTGACCAAACCACCGGCTGGACACAGACCTTTGCCCTGGGCCCCTCGCTCGGGCAATGCTGCGGCGGCGTGGTTCAACTTCACTTCGCCCCGCTGGATGAGGCCGCCTTGCACCAGTGGCCGATCAGCACGGCCTTGCACATCGAACTGCATGGCGCAGGCCATGTTGGCCAGGCCATCGTCAAATTGCTGGCCGACCTGGACTTCTCGGTGCGCTGGATCGACACGCGCGACAGCGGCACGGACGACTCAGCATCGCCATGCGGCCTGCCCGATGCCGCCACCCTGGCTGCCTTGCCGCCGCACATCACCTGGCACCCCAGCGACGCGCCGCCAGACGAGGTGGCCGATGCGCCACCAGGCGCCATCCATCTGGTGCTGACGCATCGGCACGACCTGGATCTGCGCATCATCGAGGCCGTCCTGCGCCGTGGCGACAGCCTGTTTGCAGGCATGATCGGCTCGCAGACCAAGCAGGCCAAGTTCCTGCATCGGCTGGAAGCCAGAGGCTTGAATCACGCTCAACTCGCCCACATGACCTGCCCGATCGGCTTGCCCGAACTCAAGGGCAAGGAGCCGGCCGTGATTGCGGTCTCTGTGGTGGCCCAGTTGCTCCTGCTGAGACAATCACTGAGTTGCACACCACCATGTGCACCAGACAAGGCCCAGCCGTGACCCAGCCCACCTTGCTCATCAAGGATGCCGACTGCATCGCCACCATGGACGATCAAGGCACCGAATGGCGACACGCCAGCGTGCTGATCCGCGGCCACGAAATCCTGGCCGCCGGCCCGACCGAAGCGTTGCCCGCCGAATGGCTGGCCCAGGCCACACAGACCATCGACGCGCGCGGCCACGTGGTCATCCCGGGCCTGGTCAACACCCATCACCACATGTTCCAGAGCCTGACGCGTGCCATCCCCGCCGCGCAGGATGCCGAGTTGTTCAGCTGGCTGCGCACGCTCTACCCCATGTGGGCACGCCTCACGCCGGACATGATCCATGTGTCCACCCAGGTCGCCATGGCCGAGTTGCTGCTCAGCGGGTGCACCACCAGCAGCGATCACCTCTACCTCTACCCCAACGGGGTTCGCCTGGACGACAGCATCCATGCCGCGCAAGAGATCGGCATGCGCTTTCATGCCTGCCGGGGCAGCATGAGTGTGGGGGAAAGCGCCGGCGGCTTGCCGCCTGACAGCCTCGTGGAACGTGAAGACGCCATCCTGCGCGAAAGCCAGCGCCTGATCGAGGCCTTCCACGACGAGCAACGCCACGCCATGCTGCGCATCTCCCTGGCGCCCTGCTCGCCCTTCTCGGTCAGCACGGACCTGATGCGCGAATCAGCCCGACTGGCGCGTCAATGCGGCAAGCACGGCGTGCGCCTGCACACACACCTGGCCGAAAACGACCACGACGTCGCCTACACGCGCGAGAAGTTCAACTGCACGCCTACCGAATACGCCGAAGCACAAGGCTGGCTGGGTGATGACGTGTGGCACGCGCACTGCGTCAAGCTCGACGACCATGGCATTGGCCGCTTTGCTGCCACACACACTGGCGTGGCCCACTGCCCCTGCAGCAACATGCGACTGGCCTCCGGCATCGCGCCGATCAGGCGCATGCTGGATGCGGGCGTACCTGTTGGCCTGGGCGTGGACGGCTCCGCCAGCAACGACGCCGCGCACCTGCTGGGCGAAGCCCGCCAGGCCATGCTGCTGGCGCGCGTAGGCCGCAGCCTTGCGCCCTTTGGTTGCGACCATGGGCCTGCAGACATGACAACTCGGCATGCACTGCGCATGGCCACACGCGGTGGGGCCCAGGTACTGGGCCGAGATGACATCGGGCAGATCGCGCCAGGCATGGCGGCAGACCTGGCCATCTATGACCTGCGCACGCTGGGCATGGCCGGCAGCGCCGTGCATGACCCGATCGCCTCACTGCTGATGACCCAACCAGCGCAAACGGCCTGGGCCATCGTTCATGGCCGCGTCGTGGCTGACCATGGCCAGTTGACGACCGTTGATCTGCCCAAGCTGATCGGCCAGCACAACGCCATGGCGCAATCGATCATCTGAGCACGTCACGTGGATCCCCCCCCTGTCAGCGAGCCGTCCTGCCCAACTCCCAGCCAACCCACGCACCAAGGACAAAGGGCGAGACCCTTGCGAGTCTCGCCCTTTTGAAAGAAGCTCGAAGAATGATCAGCGAACGACGCGGTGACGGCGCAGCGAGAAAACAGCCACACCCAGACCAGCCAGCATCAGACCGAGCATTTCAGGCTCTGGCACAGCTGCGGTTTGCACGTTCAACTTGTAAGACGAAAGGCTCGTCTGGGCCAAGCCAGAACCAGTCGCGTCGGCGAAAATCATGAAACCGGTAGCAGACATGTTCACCGTGCTGGCCGAAGAAGCCAGTGCCAGCGTGCCGCTGACATCGTAAGCACCGGAGGCGCTGAACGGTTGGGCATCGGCGCTCACGTTGGCCAGCAACTGGCTACCGCTGTTGCCTTGCACCACATCATTGGCAACCCAGAAAGACTGGAAGCCAGCACCGGACATCGCTGTCCCAGCGGCCGTCGGCGACACAAAAGCGTTGTACAGACCAGAAACCGTCTCGGTCAGACCCGTGATCTTGTAACCAGCCTTGGCGGTCACGATGATCGGGAAGGGATTGCCGTTGTAGCTGTCAATCGCATACGCGGCCACAGATGGCGTGCCCAGCAGAGGGGATGCCGCCACAGCGCTAGCACCACCGAACGTCACGGCATCACCAACCACGCCAACCGACGGGACGCCAGCCAGGAAGCTGTTGTCATAGGTCAACGTGTACGTGGCTGCATCAACAGTCACAGGCGCCGCATTGGCGACGGACATCGAGCTAGACACGGCCAGCATCAGTGCAGCAACAGCGAACTTTTTCACGGCGAGACCTTGGTTTGTAACGGTATGTGCCAACTATAACCACCTTGGTGCGTTAGTGCCAGCATGGATCCCCCCCTAGCCACGGGGAAAGGCCCGTGAAATTAGGGGGGATAGCGTTCACGATGCGAAATCAACTGCACAACCTACCGGCTCAGCTGATTTAGATCAAACCACCGACGCAGAACATCCCGCTCGGCCTCGGTGATACCTGTTGCATTGTTCATTGGCATGGCCTTGAGCACCACGACCTGCTGGTAGATCTGCTGCGCATGCGCCTGAATCTGCTCGGCAGTGTCCAGGCGCACGCCTTTGTTGGCCAGTTGCGCGTTATGGCACATCACGCAGCGCTGGGTGATCACTGCCTGGACCTGCGCCAGATCCGGCTTCGTCTGCAAGGCCGCCTGGCTCGACGGTGCCGGAGCCGGCGCCAGCCAGACCGCCACCCCGAGCAGCAGGCCACCGCCCGCTACTGCCCAGCTCCAAGGTGCAGGTTGGCCCGCAACCTCGGTTTTGTGCCGGGCCACGAAGAACTGCCGAATCAAAGCGCCCGCCAGCATGATCAACACCAGCACCAGCCAGTTATGCGCATGGCCATAAGCCCAGCCATAGTGGTTGCTCAGCATGGCAAACAGCACCGGCAGCACGAAGTAGGTGTTGTGCACGCTGCGCTGTTTGCCGCGCTTGCCATGAATCGGATCCACCGGCTGCCCGGCTTTCATGGCCGCCACGACCTTGCGTTGCCCCGGGATGATCCAGAAAAACACATTGGCACTCATGGCGGTGGCGATCATGGCGCCCACCAGCAGGAAGGCCGCTCGCCCGGCAAACAGTTGGCAGGCGGCCCAAGCCGAGCCCACCACAATGACGAACACACAAGCCCCCACAAGCTGGTCACCCCGCTTGCCTTGCCCCAGGGTCCGGCAGATCAGGTCATACAACAACCAGAAACCCGCCAGAAAACCCAAGGCGGAAGCCACTGCCACACCGGGCGACCAGGCGTGAACCGATTGGTCGATCAAAAAGGTGCCCGCGTTGAAAAGATACATCACCGTGAACAGCGCGAAGCCGGACAACCAGGTCGAGTAGCTTTCCCAGAAGAACCAGTGGAGGTTCTCCGGCAGCGACTTGGGCGCACCGAGGTATTTCTGTGGGTTGTAGAACCCGCCGCCGTGCACCGCCCACAACTCACCGCCCACGCCCTTGCTCTTGAGTTCGGGATCTGTCGGGGGCGTCAAGGTGTTGTCGAGCCAGACAAAATAGAAGGACGACCCTACCCAGGCTATGGCCACGATCACGTGCAACCAGCGCAGCAACAGGTTGGCCCAATCCAGGGCATAGGTCAGCAAGGGCGACAACTCCAGCATGCGCAGACCTCAGCTTCCACGATAGGTTGAATACGACCAGGGGCTCACCAGCAAGGGCACGTGGTAGTGCGACTGTGCATCGGCGATGCCGAAATCAAGGGGCACCTTGCCCAGAAAGGCTGGCTGGGGCAGCGCCACACCTTTGGACCTGAAGTAGCCCTCGACATCGAAGATCAGGCGGTAGCAGCCCTTCTTGAAGTCATCCCCGGACAACAAGGGCCGATCCAGCCGGCCATCGGCATTGGTGACCACGCTGCGCAAGGACAGCCAGCGCCCGTCGCTGCAACCGTCCGGAGAAGACTCGCGGACATACAACTCCAGTTTCATGCCCTCGGCAGGCGTGCCGTGTACGGTATCGAGCACATGGGTGGTGAGGTAGCCCGTACTGGCTGCCTGCGGCGTGTCGTCAGCGGTATTCATGAGTGGCCTCGCTCTCGGGAACCGGCGCCCAAAATAAGGTTTTGCAGCCGGTTCATCTTGCATTTGCAATCTGAAAGTGTATACACTTTAAACATGATGAGCGTCGCGCGCAAGACATCTCCCTCCTCAACAGGCACAAGCAGCCGGCGTGCCCGCCTGCCCCGTGCGGATGCCGATCTCATCCCTTCGGCGCCTGAACCACAAGCCGACGGCGATGTCTCCAGCACCGAACACATCGTGGCCGCCGTGACGCGCGCCATCGTCGAGCACCGTTTGTTGCCCGGCGCCAAACTGGTCGAACAGAAACTGGGTGACCGATTTGGCGTGTCGCGCACCGTCGTACGGCAAGCGCTGTACCGCCTGTCGGAACTCAAACTGGTGCGCCTGGAGCCTGCTCGTGGTGCATTCGTGGCCGCACCATCGATCAAGGAAGCGCGAGAGGTCTTCGCCGTGCGTCGCATGGTCGAAGCGCAGATGCTGCGCGAACTGATCCCGCGCCTCAAGCCAGCTGACGTCCGTGCGCTCAAGGCCCATATCAAGACCGAGCGCGAAGCCGTCAATCGCGTGGATGTGCCCACACGCACCAAGCTGCTATTCGACTTCCATGTGCGTCTGGCCGAGGTGCTGGGCAACCAGGTGCTGGTGGACCTGATGCAGGAGTTGGTGTCTCGCTGCTCACTCATCACGTTGATGTACCAGTCTGCCGACAACGCGCAGGCATCGAATGCCGAGCACGTGCAGTTGCTCAAGGCCATGGAGGCCCGAGACACCGAGCTGGCCTTGAAACTGCTGCACGAACACCTTGACACCGTCGAGCGCCAACTGATCGAGCAACCCCGCACGAAGGCCTTGCCTGTGAGCGATGCCCTCGTGACAAGCTGAACACCAAACCCCAACCGACAGGCCCATGACCAGCCCCACGCCCTACCCCCGCGACCTCATTGGTTATGGCCGCCACGTGCCACACGCCTCGTGGCCGGGTGGCGCACGCATCGCCGTGCAGTTCGTGCTCAATTACGAAGAAGGTGGCGAAAACTGCGTGCTGCATGGTGACGCGGGCAGCGAGCAGTTCCTCAGCGAGATGTTCAACCCGGCCTCCTACCCGGATCGGCACCTGAGCATGGAGTCGATCTACGAGTACGGTTCACGGGCGGGCGTGTGGCGCATCCTGCGCGAATTCGAAAAACGTGGCTGGCCCTTGACCGTCTTCGGCGTCAGCATGGCCTTGCAACGCCACCCCGAACTCACCCAGGCCTTTGTCGACCTCGGGCATGAAATCGCCTGCCACGGCTGGCGCTGGATCCACTACCAGAGCATGGACGAAGCCACCGAGCGCGAACACATGCGCATCGGCATGCAGATCATTGAAGAGCTCACCGGCCAGCGTGCCCAGGGCTGGTACACAGGCCGGGACAGCCCGCGCACGCGCCGCCTCGTGGCCGACTACGGTGGTTTCGACTACGACAGCGACTACTACGGTGACGACCTGCCCTTCTGGACCCAAGTGCAGCGCAGCGATGGCCAGACGGTACCGCACCTGATCGTGCCCTACACCCTGGACGTCAACGACATGCGCTTCGCCCTGCCGCAGGGCTATTCGCAAGGCGAGGACTTCTTCACCTACCTGAAGGACACCTTCGACCTGCTGTACGCAGAGGGCGACCCGGCGGGTGACAACGCCCCCAAGATGATGAGCGTGGGCATGCACTGCCGCTTGCTGGGGCGCCCTGGCCGCTTCCGGGCCTTCCAGCGCTTTCTGGATCACGTTGCCCAACATGACCAGGTGTGGGTGTGCCGCCGGATTGACATCGCCAGGCACTGGAAGCAGGTGCACCCCTGTCAACCCGCGGCAACCGGCTCGACACCGGCCCAGCCTTGAACGAGGCACACGACATGAGCCTCACACTGGATCAACTCAATGCGGCGGGCCGCGACAGCTTCGTGGCGCTGCTGGATGGCGTCTACGAGCATTCGCCCTGGATCGCCGATGCCGCCTGGTCTCAGCGCCCGTTCAAAACCATCCCGCAGCTGAAGTACACCCTCGCACAAGTGGTGCGTCAATCTGGCGAAGAACGGCAAAAGGGGCTGATCCGCGCCCACCCTGAACTGGCTGGCAAGGCCGCGGTCGCGGGCCAGCTCACGGCCGAATCCACCAACGAGCAAAGCCGTGCGGGGCTCACCCATTGCACCGCGCAAGAGTTCGCCCGGCTGCAGCAACTCAATGCCGACTACAACGCCCGCTTTGGCTGGCCCTTCATCCTGGCCGTACGTGGCCCGCGGGGCCTGGGGCTGACACGCGAGCAGATCATCGACACCTTCGCGCGGCGTCTGGATAACCCGGCGGATTTCGAACTGGCCGAGTGCCTGCGCAACATCCACCGCATCGCCGAGATTCGCCTGCACGACAAGTTCGGGACCGAGCCCGTGCTCGGCAACCTGGTGTGGGACTGGGCTGAAAGCCTGGCTGCACACAGCGAGCCAGGCTATGCAGAACAAGGCCAGTTGACCGTCACCTACATGACGCCAGCCCATCAGGCCTGTGCCGCGCAATTGACAACCTGGATGCAGGACTGCGGTTTTGACGAGGTCTCGATCGATGCCGTGGGCAATGTCGTAGGCATCTACCAAGGCAGCGATGCCAGTGCGCCGCGCCTGCTCACCGGCTCCCATTACGACACGGTGCGCAACGGCGGCAAATACGATGGCCGACTGGGCATCTTCGTGCCCATGGCCTGCGTACGAGAACTGCACCGCCAGGGACGTCGTTTGAAATACGGCATCGAGGTGATCGGCTTTGCAGAAGAAGAAGGCCAGCGTTTCAAGGCCACCTTCCTGGGCTCCGGCGCACTGGTGGGCGACTTTCCGCCCTCTTGGCTCGATCAGCAGGATGCCGATGGCATCAGCCTGCGCGAGGCCATGCAGGCTGCCGGCCTGAGCGCCAGCTTGGCCGATATCCACGCGCTGAAGCGCGACCCCGCACGCTACCTCGGCTTCGTCGAGGTCCACATCGAGCAAGGCCCCTGGCTGGACGAGATCGACCAGCCACTTGGCGTGGTCACAGCCATCAATGGCAGCGCACGCTATGCGGGCGAGGTCATCGGGCAGGCCAGCCATGCCGGCACCACGCCCATGGACAGGCGCAAGGATGCCGCCGCCGCGGTGGCCGAGCTGGTGCTGTATGTGGAGCAACGTGCCGCATGGGACGCGCACTCGCCCCAAGGGCCCTCGGTCGGGACGGTGGGTGTGTTGAACGTGCCGTCGGGCTCGGTCAACGTGGTGCCCGGGCGATGCCAGTTCACGCTGGACCTGCGTGCACCTGACAACGCGCAGCGCGACGCCCTGGTGGCCGATGTGCACAAGCAGCTGGCAGCGATTTGCGAGCGGCGCGGCCTGCGCCATACGCTCACGCTGAGCATGCAGGCCAGTGCTGCGCCCTCCGACCCCAGCTGGCAGGCGCGCTGGGAAGCAGCCGTCATGGCCACAGGGCTGCCCGTTTTCAAGCTGCCCAGCGGTGCCGGGCATGACGCCATGAAGCTGCACGAATGCATGCCGCAGGCCATGCTCTTCGTGCGTGGCGGCAACGCCGGCATCAGCCACAACCCGCTGGAAACCATCACCAACGACGACGCGCAACTGTGCGTGGACGCCTTCATGCACCTGCTGGAGCAACTGTGAGCACGACCCAAGCCGCTGAGCACTACGCCCGACTCGATCAGTGGATCGATGCGCATTTCGATGAAGAGGTGCGCTTCCTGCAAGCCCTGGTGCAGGTACCGACTGACACCCCACCGGGCAACAACGCGCCACATGCAGAGCGCACCGCCGAGCTGCTCAAGGGCTTTGGCTGGCAGCCCGAAGCTCACAGCGTGCCCGACGCCGAGGTCAAGGCCTACGGCCTGCAAAGCCTCACCAACCTGATCGTGCGCCGCCGCTTCGGTGAAGGTGGCCGCACCATCGCCCTCAATGCCCACGGTGATGTGGTGCCGCCAGGCGAAGGCTGGACGCATGACCCATACGGTGGCGAAGTGGTCGATGGGCAACTTTATGGACGCGCCGCGGCCGTCAGCAAGAGTGACTTCGCCACCTACAGCTTTGCCCTGCGTGCGCTGGAGGCCCTGGCCGCATCGAGCGGCAACGCGGCTTTGAAAGGCTCGGTGGAGCTGCACTTCACCTACGACGAAGAGTTCGGCGGCGAACTTGGGCCCGGCTGGCTGCTCAAACAAGGCCTGACCAAGCCCGATCTGCTGATCGCCGCCGGCTTCAGCTACGAGGTGGTCACCGCGCACAACGGTTGCCTGCAAATGGAGGTGACGGTGCACGGCCAGATGGCCCATGCGGCCATACCGCACACTGGCATCGATGCCTTGCAAGGCGCCGTCACCATCCTCAACGCGCTGTACGCCCAGAACAAGGTCTACCAGGGCATCACATCCAGCGTGCCTGGCATCAAGCATCCTTACCTGAACGTCGGGCGCATCGAAGGCGGCACCAACACCAATGTCGTGCCAGGCAAGGTGGTCTTCAAGCTGGATCGCCGCATGATCCCCGAAGAGAATCCCGCACAGGTGGAAGCCGACATCCGCCGCGTGATCGCCGAGTCGGCCGCCTCCTTCCCCGGCATCCGCGTCGAGATCAAGCGCCTGCTGTTGGCCCATTCGCTGCGGCCTCTGCCGGGACACGAGCCTCTGGTTCAAGCCCTGCAGCGACACGGCGAGGCGATTTTCGGCGAACCTATCCCGACCAGTGGCACACCGCTGTACACCGATGTGCGCTTGTACGGCGCGCACGGCATCCCGGCGGCCATCTACGGTGCTGGCCCGCGCACCGTGTTCGAGTCGAACGCCAAGCGGGCCGACGAGCATCTGGCGCTGGCAGATCTGCGACGCGCCACCAAGGTCGTGGCACGCAGCCTCTGGGATCTACTCGGCGGTTGACCCCCGAAATGGGGGCCATCTCAGGCAGCGCGCGTCAGTAATATGGAAACAGAACTTGCAGCACGGAGTGCCGCTCGAATTTCCTTCTCCAGCCTAACCATTTATCTCAAAAAGGGAGCACATGATCATGAACGTCCGTTTTAGCCTGTCCAGCGCGCTGGCAAGTGGTGTCGCCATTCTGTCCACGCTGGCATCGACCGCGGCGTGTGCAGCCAGCGCCACAGTGTCACTCGACGGGGCCTCCTACTTGTCAGCCACCAACGGCAGCGGCACCATCAGCGCAGCGGGCTCGTCACAATCAATGTGGACAACAGGCGACTACGTTACCAAGGCGTTCACAACCAGTGGACTGAGCAGTGTGACTTCGCTGGAAGCCTCGATCAACATTCACAACATGCTTGGCACGTACAACGGCACCACAGGCACTGACCTTCAGATCAATGTCTTGCTCAATGGGAGCCTGCTTGGTTCCTTGAACGCGCTGGCATGCGGCTATTACTGCAACGAAAACCAGACCCTTCACTTCAGCAGCAGCGCATTCGCACCCATCGTTGGCAACGACGCCTACACGGTGACGTTCGCCCTGGGTAACACCATTCCTCAGGGTGAAGGCTCCATTCGCTTCTTTGGCGACTCCAGCATCACGGTTGCCGGCGCCGTCCCTGAGCCCGGCACGTATGGCTTGTTGTTCGCTGGCGTACTGGGCCTGGGCTTGTCCTCCCGCAAGTTCCGCCAAGGCCTGGCTGGCAAGCGCTGACACGTGGCAGTGCAGGCCAGGGCAATCCAAGCAAAATTGGCGACAATGCGCGGATGCCCTCATCCGCCCTGCCACTGGTTCACACCTCCTTCTACCGCTTTGTCGCGCTGAGCGATCCTGACGCCATCGCCGGGATCCTGCGCGAACTGGTCGCAACCCTGACCGGTAGCGCGCTGGTGGCAGAAGAAGGCATCAGCGGCGCGCTAGCCGGCAGCGTCGAGCAGATCGATGCTTTTGAGCGCGCCATGCACCAGGACCCGCGCCTGCAAGGCCTGTTTGCCGACATGCCCTTCAAACGCAGCGCCTGCCAGACGCCGCCGTTCTGGAAGGTGCGCGTGCACCGCAAGCGCGAGATCGTGGCCCTGGGGCTGGATGGTGTCTCGGGCCTGGTGCCCGACCGCGCCCAGGGCCAGCACCTGAGCCCGCAGCAATGGCGCGACCTCATCGCGCAAGACAACGTCGTCGTCATCGACAACCGCAACAGCTTCGAGTACCGCCTAGGCCGCTTCAAGAACGCGATTGACCCGCACGTGGACAACTTCCGCGACTTCCCGGATTACGTGTCCTCGCACGCCGATCAATGGAGAGCCGAAGGCAAGAAGGTCGCCATGTACTGCACAGGCGGCATCCGCTGCGAAAAAACCAGCGCCTGGATGCAGCAGTTCGGCCTGGACATCTACCAGCTCGATGGCGGCATCCTGAACTTCTTCCAGAGCCTGCCCGACGCCGACAAGGACTGGCAAGGCGAGTGCTTCGTGTTCGACAACCGCATCGCCATTGACACCCGCCTGCAAGAGACCCCCACGACGGCCGATGAGGTTTACAACGACAGCCCGGATGAGCTGTGGCGCAAGGAGCGCGCACACCGGCTGGACTCGGTGACACCAAAGGCGAGCCGGGTCAACACGCCTGATGCCCCCACTGCGGGCCCGGACGATCAAGACTGATCACTGCCGTCCATGAGCAAGCCCACATTGCCCACGATCAACGGCGTGAGCGCCAGTTGTGTGGCCCTGCCCGATGGCCCTTGGCCGACGATGCTGGACTACCTCGCTCAGCGCATTCCTGCCGTGTCGCGCGAAGACTGGGCCGATCGCATGGGCAAGGGCGAGGTGGTCGATGCCCACGGTCACCCCATCTCGGTTGACACGCCCTATCGTGCCCACACCAAGCTCTACTACTGGCGCAGCCTGCCCTTCGAACACCGGGTGCCCTTTGACGAAGAGGTGGTGTTCCAGGATGACTACCTGGTGGTGGCCTACAAGCCGCACTTCCTGCCTGTCACGCCCAAAGGCCGCTATCTGCAGGAGACACTGCTGGTGCGCCTCAAGCGCAAGCTCGGCATTGACACCCTGGTGCCCATGCACCGCATCGACCGCGAAACGGCTGGGCTCGTGGCCTTCACGATCCAGCCGCACACGCGCAATGCCTACCAGGCTCTGTTTCGGGACAAGGTGGTCAACAAGACCTATGAGGCCATCGCGCCCTTGAGCAAGGCGGTGGCGCTGCCCATGGTCTACCGCTCGCGCCTGGCAGAAAGCGAGCGCTTCATGGCCATGCATGAAGTGGCCGGCACACCCAATGCCGAAACCCGCATCGAACTGATCGAATCAGCTGGCGATTGGGGCAGATTCAAGCTGCAACCCGTCACGGGCCAGAAGCACCAGTTGCGCGCGCACATGTCGGCGCTGGGCATGCCGCTGCTCAACGACCAGATCTACCCGGAACTGTTGCCCGCCTTGCCACCAGAAGTTGCACCAGACTTCTCTCGTCCTTTGCAACTGTTGGCTCAGTCTCTGTCGTTCATGGACCCGATCACTGCCCAGCAACGTGACATTCACTGCGGGCGCAGCCTGGATCTGACATCGGCGCTGCGTCAGTCAGACCAGTCAAGCCCAACAGACCAGCCGGGTGAGGCTTAACGCTGCGCCATCGCCTCGCCCATGCGGATCGCACGAGCAGGCTCCCACGCGGCGTTGAACTGAAGCGGCCCCTTGGGGAACAGCATGACCACAGTCGAGCCCAGCAGGAAGCGGCCCATCTCGTCGCCTTGCTTGAAGACGATGTTCTGATCGTCATAACGCCATTCGCGCACCTGGGCGCTGCGAGGCGGGTTGACCACGCCATGCCAGACGGTGGCCATGCTGCCCACGATGGTGGCGCCCACCAGGGTCAGCACAAAGGGGCCCTTGGCCGATTCGAACACGCAGACGACGCGCTCGTTGCGCGCAAACAGGCCGGGCACACCACGTGCGGTCGCGGGGTTCACCGAGAACAGGTCACCCGGCACGTAGATCATGCGCGTGAGCTTGCCGTCACAAGGCATGTGGATGCGGTGGTAGTCCTTGGGGCTCAGGTAGAGCGTGGCGAAATGACCATCTTCAAAACGTGCCGCCAGCTGGGCGTCGCCACCCACCAGTGTCGTCGTCGAATAGGCATGGCCCTTGGCCTGGAAGACCTGGTCCTTCTTGATCGGCCCGATCTGGCTGATGGCGCCGTCCACCGGGCTGATCAGGTCGGCCTGGGCCAAGGGGCGGGCACCGGCCTTGAGTGGGCGCGAGAAGAACTCGTTGAAGGTCGGGTAGCTGGCGATGTCCGGGTTGGCCGCCTCGCTCATGTTCACGCCATAGCGCTTGACGAACCAGGCAATGAAGCGCGTCGTGGCGGCACCGCCGCGCAGCGATGCCAATGCGCCGGCCGCCTGGGTCAATGCCTTCTTGGGCAAGACATACTGCATGGCAACGAATAGACGGTCCGACACGTGCGCCCCTCAGTGGTGTGTGGTGGTTTGAACGAAGCCGAGCATTCTATCTTTGTCGTCTGGCAACCTCACAAATCGGACGGGGATCCAGCAAGCACACGCGGCCTCGGGTACAAAGTAGCCTGTCTTTGACTGGAGTCGCCCCATGACGCGCATCCCAACCACCTTGCGCCACTTGCTGCGCCACCACCTGGGCGCCGCCACACGTGGCACGGCGCTGGCCCTGGCCGCCACAGCCGCCCTGCTGGCTCAGCCGCTGGCCCACGCTGCCGAGAAGTTCACCTACATCACCAACTGGTATGCCGAAGCCGAGCATGGCGGCTTCTATCAGGCTCAGGCGACAGGCCTGTACGCCAAGGCCGGGCTGGACGTCACGCTCAAGATGGGCGGCCCGCAGGTCAACATGATGCAGCTGATGATGGCCGGCCAGGCCGACTGCATCATGGGTTTTGATGTGCAGACCATCCAGGCCTGGGAAAAAGCCATACAGGCTGTGACGGTGGCCGCCGCGTTCCAGAAAGACCCGGTTGTGATGATCGCCCACCCGGACGTGAAGCAGTTCGAGCAGCTCAAGAGCCGCACCCTGCTGGTGGGCAGCGCAGGCCAGGTCACTTACTGGCCCTGGCTCAAGACGAAATACGGCTTCACCGATGCGCAGATGAAGCCCTACAACTTCAGCATCCAGCCCTTCCTGGCTGACAAGAACATCGCGCAGCAAGGCTATCTGGCCTCCGAGCCGTTCTCGATCGAGCGCGAAAGCAAGATCAAGCCGAGCGTGTTCATGCTGTCCGACCTCGGCTGGCCTCCCTACGCGATGACGGTCGTCTGCTCGACGCAGACCATCCAGAAACGCCCCAGGCAGGTGGCCGCGTTCGTGAAAGCGTCGATGGAAGGCTGGAAGAGCTACCTCACAGGTGACCCCAAGCCCGGCAATGCCCTGATCAAGAAAGACAACCCCAACATGACCGATGACTTGCTGGCCTATGGCATCGGCAGCATCAGGCAGCAAGGTGCCGTGCTGGGCGGGGACGCAGCCAGGTACGGCATCGGCATCATCACCGATGAGCGCATGAAGCAGACCTACGACCTGCTGGTGCAACACAAGCTGCTGGATCCCGCCAAGGTGGATGTCAAAAAGACCTACACCACGCAGTTCGTCAAGGACCTGAAGGTCATGCCCTGATGGGACTGCCCGCGGCATCCCCTTCACCGGTGATCGATCTGCAAGGCGTCGAGCAGGTCTACCCGAATGGCACGCGCGCGCTGGCGCCGGTCTCGCTGCGCGTGGAGCCAGGCGAGTTCGTGACACTGCTGGGCCCATCGGGATGCGGCAAGAGCACCCTGCTCAAGATGGTGGCCGGGCTGCTGCAGCCCACAAGTGGGCGCATCACCCTGTCTGGGCAGACGCTGTCCTTCGTGTTCCAGGAAGCGACCTTGATGCCCTGGGCGGACGTGCGCCGCAATGTGCGCCTGCCGCTGGATCTCGCGGGTGTGGCGCGCCAGGAGGCCGACGCCCGCGTGGACGAGGCCCTCGCCCAAGTGGGCCTCAGGGCTTGCGCCGATCAACGCCCCCGTGAGCTGTCAGGTGGCATGCAGATGCGCGTGTCCATTGCGCGTGGCCTGGTCACCAAGCCCAGCCTCCTGCTGATGGACGAGCCTTTTGGCGCACTGGACGAGATCACGCGCAACAAGCTGGATGACGAGTTGCTGCAACTGTGGCACCAACGGGGCCTGACGGTCGTGTTTGTCACCCACAGCATCACGGAAGCGGTATACCTGTCTTCGCGGGTGATCGTGATGGGCGCGCGGCCTGGTCGCATCGTGGAAGACCAGCGCATGGCCCAACCCTGGCCACGTGACGACGACTACCGCACCAGCGCCGCCTTCAACGATCAGGTGCGGCACCTCCAGCACTGCTTGAGTCAGGCCGCTGCCATGGCCACGGAGCACCAGGCATGAATGCGCTCTTTGACCGGCTCAAACAGGCAGCCCTACCGCTGCTGATGACCGTCATCCTGCTGGGCATCTGGCAGGCCTGGACCGTGATCGACGAGGTGCCCGCCTACCTCGTGCCCTCACCCTGGGTGATCGCCCAGACGTTCGTCAAGGACTGGGCCTTGCTCAGCAGCGCCTTGCTGGTCACGCTCAAGATCACGGTGCTGGCCTTCTTCTGCGCCACGCTGATCGGCGTGCTGGTGGCCTTTGCCATGGTGCAAAGCCGCTGGATCGAAGCGGCCTTTCTGCCCTATGCGGTGCTCTTGCAGGTCACGCCCATCGTGGCCATCGCGCCTTTGATCATCATCTGGGTGAAAGACCCGACAGCCTCGCTGGTGGTGTGCGCCACGCTGGTGGCCTTGTTCCCCATCATCTCCAACACCACCATCGGACTGCGCAGTGTCAACCCGGGCCTGGCGGCCTACTTCAAGCTGAACCGGGCCACACGCCTGCAAACCTTGCTGCGCTTGCAGATCCCGTCTGCGCTGCCGTATTTTTTCGCGGGCCTTCGCATCTCCGGGGGGCTGTCACTCATTGGCGCCGTGGTGGCCGAGTTCGTGGCCGGCACGGGTGGCACAGGCACCGGCCTGGCCTATCAGATCCTGCAGTCCGGCTACCAGCTCGACATTCCCCGGATGTTCGCCGCGCTGGTGCTGATTTCGCTCACGGGGGTGGCGGTGTTTGCTTCGCTGGCCGCGCTGTCTCGCTGGGTGCTGGGCGGCTGGCACGAAAGCGAAATGCGCTGAGCCCGGCACATCGCCACGCCGCACGCCGAGCGGCATCTAACGGATTTCAGCCCTAATAACCCCACTCTCTTGTCGGGCAAATACAGGATGCACTCGTTTTAAGACGACTGGTCATATTATTTGTCCATGCCTCGCACCGCCGACAAAACCGACATCCCCAGACGCCTGAGCGAAGCGGGTTACGCCCTCTTCAATCAGCTGGGCTACAACGCCACCGGGATCCAGCAGATCACGGACAAGGCCGGCGTGCCCAAGGGCTCCTTCTACAACCACTTCGAAAGCAAGGAAGCTTTCGCGGCACAGATCATCCGCAACTACGGCGCCTGGGTGGACAAGGCCTGGGATGCCGCCATGCAGGACGCGCCAGCCGATTCGGTCGGCGCCATGCGCCACCTGTTTGCCAGCTTCATCCAGCACCACGAGAACACCGGCCTGCAAGGCTGCCTGGTAGGCAATTTCGCAGCCGAGATGGCCGAATCCAGCGCGACCTGCCGCGCCGTGCTGTGCGGCGTGATGGTGGGCTGGCGCGAGCGCCTCGCCGAGCTCATCGCTCAAGGCCAGGCCCAACACCTGATCCGATCCGACCTCAATGCCCTCACCCTCTCCGGCTTCTTCTGGGATGCCTGGGAAGGTGCCGTGCTGCGCATGAAGGTCGAACACAGCACACAGGCTTTGAAGGAAGTCGTCGACCTGATGCTCGACAAGTTCTTCCAGCCCTGAATCACTGAATCTTTGCAGTACCCATCTGGCCGCATGTGCGACCGCAACCTGACCCAAACTGGAGCCACTTCAATGGGAACCCAAGACGCTCTCTTCCAGCCTTTCCAACTCGGCGACATCACCCTGTCCAACCGCATGGTCATGGCCCCGCTCACCCGCAGTCGTGCTGAAAAAGGCAATGTGCCTGGCCCGCTGACGGTCGAGTACTACGAACAGCGCGCCAGCATCGGCCTGATCATTGCGGAAGCCACACAGGTGTCGGCCACGGCCCAAGGCTACCCTTCCACACCCGGCCTGCACACGGCCGAACAAGTGGCCGGCTGGCGCAAGGTGACGGACGCCGTGCACGCCAAGGGCGGCAAGATCTTCGTGCAACTGTGGCACACCGGCCGCATGTCGCACACCGCTTATCAACCGGGTGAGCAAGCACCCGTGGCGCCTTCGGCCATCGCGGCCAAGGCCAAGACCTATGTGCACGGCCAAGGCATGGTCGACACCTCGGTGCCCCGCGCCCTGGAAACCGCGGAAATCGATGGCGTGGTCAACGACTTCCGCACCGCGGCGCGCAACGCGATCGACGCTGGCTTTGACGGCGTGGAGATCCACGGCGCCCACGGCTACCTGATCGACGCCTTCCTGCGCGATGGCGCCAACAAGCGTACGGACCAGTACGGTGGCAGCATCGAAAACCGCGCGCGCTTCCTGCTCGAAGTGATGACCGCCGTGACGGCTGAAATCGGCGCCGGCAAGGTCGGTATCCGCTTGTCGCCTGTCTCGCCCGTCAACGATTCCAGCGAAAGCGCCCCACAGCCGCTGTTCGAATACGTTGTGCGCGAGCTGGAAAAGCTGCACCCCGTGTACATCCACGTGGTGGAAGGCCACACTGGCGGCCCCCGTGACAACGCCCCCTTCGACTACGAAGCCCTGCACAAGCTCTACAGCGGCGTGTGGATGGTCAACAACGGCTACACGAAGGACATGGCGCAGGAAGCCATCACCAACGGCAAGGGCGACCTTGTCTCTTTCGGCCGCCTGACCATCAGCAACCCCGACCTGCCCCGCCGCCTGCAAGAGAACGCGCCGCTCAACGAGCTGTTCTCCGACACGGGCCTGTATGGCGGCTCCGGCGCCCACGGCTACACGGACTACCCTGCCCTGGCTGACTAAAGAGCATGCTCAAAGCGCCACCTGTCGAGGCCCGCACAGGTGGCGCTTGGCGCATGGCAGACTGAACGGCCCGCGCTAAACCCGGCTCGGTCCTTTTTTGGAATTGACATGAATCATTGTCAACACCAGAATGGCCGAGCCTTTCTGATGGGCAATGCTTTCAAAACACTCTGTAGGAGACACCAGACATGACCATCGCCAATACCGCCGTGCTGATCGCAGCCGTGATGCCCGTGATCACCATGGGCCTGGCCAAAGCCGCTACCGCTGGAAAGAAGCGCAGCCAGGGCGGCTACGACAACAACGATCCACGCGCCTGGGCTGCCAAGCAAGAAGGCTGGAAGGCCCGTGCAGCCGCTGCGCAGAACAACGGCTTTGAAGCCCTGCCCCTCTTCGTGTTCGGCGTGCTGGCCGCCCAAGCTGCCGGCCTGGATCAGGCTCGTACTGACCAACTGGCACTGGCCTTCATCGGCCTGCGCGTGGTGTACACGGCCTTGTACCTGGCCAACATCGCGCCGCTGCGCAGCCTGGTGTGGGCTGGCGCCCTGGCCGCCAACATCGCCATGTTCGCGCCCACGCTGAGCAATCTGTTCTGATTTGAGGCCTGATCAGGCCTTGGCTGGCATGAGGTCTGTGCTCAAGCAGCCCATGCCCTGCAGACACGCGTGCACCGCATCGTCCAGCGGTGTGTGCGGCTCAGGCCCGATCAGGGCCTCCAGTTTCGCGTTGTCCAGTCTCAAGGGCACACGCCACAAATAGCGCATCTCGACGATTTCTCGCAAGATCGGCACGAAGGGCGACAGCAGCCTCAACACAGGCCAGGGCAAGGCCTTGATCGGCAAGCTGGCATCCCCGGCCGCGCGCGCGATGGCACGCGCCATCTCGCCACCCTGAGGCAACCAGTGCCCGCCAAAGTGCAGCACCTCGAAGCGTGCCAGGCGATCGGGGTCACGCAAGTCCAGCGCCATCAGTTTCACGGTGGCCTCGGCCAGATCCGGCAAATAGGCCCAGGCGTGCCCCACCTCCTTCACACCCGGGTACACCACCTTGCGCACGGGCTTTCCGGGCGTGACCAGCAAGGTACCGAACCATGAAGAAGGCGAATGCGCATCAAAGAAGTCACCCGCGCGCAAGACCAACGAGCGCAAAGGCCGATGTGGATCGCTCGCCGCTTGCTGCAACATCGCCTCCATCTCCACACGCACGGCACCCTTGCGCGTGAGTGGTCGCTGCGGGGATTGCTCGTTGACAAGCTCGCCCGCATCCGGCCCGAAGTTGTAGACATTGCCCGGCAGCAGCAGCCTGGCATCCACCTGCCGAGCCGCCTCCACACTGTTGGCCAGCATGGGCAAGGCCAGTTCGCGCCAGCGCACATAGCCCGGCGGGTTGGCCCCATGAACGATGAACTGCACGCCTTGCGCGGCCGCCACCACATCCGACCGCTTCATGGCATCGCCCACGTGCCATTGCACCGCTTGCAGCTCACCAAACGCAGCCGAGTCAGCGCGCACACGCTGGGCCATGTCTGCATGCCGCGTCAGGGCTCGAACACGCCATCCCTGTTGTAACAGCCTGATCGCCACCGCACGACCGAAACCACCGGTAGCCCCCACGACCAGCACGGTCGCGCCGGGGGCTGCTGAAGATGCGCCTGGGAATGTCATGGCCTTGATCCCTTGTTGAAGACAAGCCTCATGCTAGGCAAACCCACCCCATACGACAATTGCCCATCAATGCATACATGCCATACATTTATGCATGACTTCAGCACATGTGGACTGGAACCTCTATCACTCCTTCCTGGCGGTGATGCAGGAAGGCAGCCTGTCTGCTGCGGCACGGGCGCTGGGCATGACGCAACCCAGCGTGGGCCGGCACATCGCGGCGCTGGAGACGGCCTTGAACGCGCCCCTTTTCACGCGAGGGCCGGACGGCGTCAAGCCTACCGCCACCGCACTGGAGATGCAGGCCTCGGCCCAGGCCATGGCGTCGGCGGCGCAACACGCCATGCGCGTGGCCTCCGGCAGCGAGCACGACGAACGCGGCACGGTACGCATCACGGCCAGCCAGATGATGGGCGGCGAAGTGCTGCCAGAGATCCTCGCGCGCTACCAGGCCCAACACCCGCTGCTTACGATCGAGCTGGTGCTCAACAACAAGATGGACGACCTGCTCAAACGCGAGGCCGACATCGCCGTGCGCATGGAGCGCCCGACCCAGCAAGCCCTGATTGCCAAACGAATGGGCCGAGTGGACATCGGGCTGTACGCCCATCAGCGCTATGTGCAGGCCAGGGGGCTGCCCCGCACGCTGGCCGAACTGGCGCAGCACGCCATGATCGGCCCCGATCAGGACACCTTCACAACCCGGCTGGGTGCGCAACACGGCATCCCCATCTCTCGTGAAATGTTCAGCTTCCGTTGCGACAACGATCTGGCCTTGCTGGCGGCCTTGCGTGCCGGCCTTGGCATCGGCGGCAGCCAGATCGGCGTCGCCAGGCGTGATCCTGCCTTGCAACCCGTGCTGCCAGACCAGCTGACCTTCAGCCTGGACATGTGGTTGCTGACCCACGGGGACCTGCGAGGTAACAAGCGGGTCATGGCCTTGTACCGATACCTGACGCAGGAACTGAGTGCCTATGCGCTGTCCAGCCAGCGCACCGACTGATCGTGTCATCACAGACCGGTATAAGCTTGGCCTCCAGGCCAGAACATAAACCACACCTTCTCATCCAGGAGTCAAGATTGAGCCACCGCCCCCTCACCGCTGAAGAAGCCCGCGTTCTGGCCGTGCTGGTTGAAAAGCAGCACACCGTGCCAGACAGCTACCCCCTGTCGCTCAATGCCCTGACCCTGGGTTGCAACCAGAAGACCGCGCGCGATCCGGTGATGCAGTTGAGCGAAGCCGATGTGTTGCAGGCTGTCAATGGCCTCAAGGAGCTGAGCCTGGTCAACGAGGTAAGTGGCAGCCGCGTAGTGCGCTTTGATCACAATGCCGCGCGAGGCCTGGGCGTGCCCAGCCAATCGGTTGCCTTGCTGACGATGCTGTTGTTGCGCGGGCCCCAGACCTCGGCGGAGTTGCGCCTGCATACCGAGCGCCTGCACCGCTTTGCCGACATTTCATCGGTCGAGGGCTTTCTGGAAGAGCTGGCAGAGCGCGAGCCCAAACGGGTGGTGAAACTGCCTCGCGCCCCCGGCGCGCGCGAAAACCGCTGGGCGCACCTGCTGTGTGGTGAGGTGCAGATCCCGGAGGCCGCGGCTTACGCGCCAGCCTCAACCCGAGCGGCCGCCCATGACGAAGAGTTGGCCGCCATCAGGGACGAACAAGCCCGCATGGCTGCCGAGTTGAGTGAACTGCGGGCGCTGGTGCTGCGCATGGCGACTGAACTGGGCGTGGACCCAAAGGGCTGAGGCTGTGCGTTGACTTGGCGCTCAAGCGCTCCACAGCAGGCCGAGCGCCGTCAGAACAGGTGTCAGCAGATTGACCACCACATTCATGCCCATATAGGGCAACAGCGCGGGCGTGTCGTCAGCATGGCGCGCCGCGCCTCGCACCACGTTCAGCGCCACCGGCAAGGTGAGCAAGCCCAACAAGGCACCTTGCGGCACCCCCATCCAGATCACGGTGCAAACCAAGGCCACGTACGCCAGACCATATTGAGCGAGCAGCACAGGCCAGCAACGCGACTTGCCCAGCCACATCGGCAAGGTGACGCGCCCTACCCGCCTGTCAGCGTCCACGTCAGGATACTGATTGAGCAGCAGGAGGTTGTTGACCAGGCCAAACGGCAGCAAGGCCATCACCACCATCTCGGCACCCCACCGGCCCTGCAGCACGGCAGCTGTGCCCAGCATCATCAAGGGCCCGAAACCCAGTCCAGGCGCCATGAGGCACAACCAGGGGTGACGGGTCACCCAGGGCGTGTAGGCCACCACCAGCAGCAGCCCCGCCAGGCCCACGGGCATCAAGGCGGGCAACACGACCAGATCACGCCACAGAAAATACAGGCCGGTGAGCGCGGTCCAGCCCAGCGCCACCAGGCCCATCGCCAATGCACCTGAGGCCAGTTCCGGCCTGGCGGGCAGCACACCACTGCCACCACTGAACGGCGTGCGCTGGGTCTGCATGTCCAGCCCGGACTTGAAGTCCATGTACTCGTTGAGTGCGTTGACGCTGACATGCGCCGCCAGGCCACCCAGCACCGCCAGCAGCGCATCCGGCCATGCCAGCGTGGCGCCGCTTGAACGGGCCAGCCACCAGCACACCGCCACGCCCAGGGCCATGCAGGCCGGCGTCAACAACAGAAATGGCACACGTACCGGGCCCCACCAGGGCTGCTTGTCAGCCATGTGCGCGCCTCAAGCCTTGTCGTCGCTGCCCACTTCCCACAGCTTCTTCCAGCCCTCGTGCCCCAGCTTGCGCAGCGTGGCGATGTTGGCTTCGTAGATGTCTTCGGGATCGGGGATGGCGGCCACGGCCTGCTCCAGGCTGCTTTCGCGGATCAGGTGCAGGGTCGGATAAGGCGAGCGGTTGCTGTAGTTGTCGATGTCATCCGGATCGGTGCCATCGAACTGGTAATCCGGGTGGAAGCTGGCCACCTGGATGATGCCTTCCAGGTCCAGCTCCTCGACAGCCGCATCCACCACGTCCAGGAAATCATTGAAATCCATGAAGTCCGTCAGGACCGCAGGATGGACCAGCAAGGTGGTGTCGATCTCTTCGGGATCGGCATCGCGCAGGATGCTCAACTCGGCGATGAGGTCTTCCAGCAAGGCCTCAGGCGTGCTGGCCTCCGACACGCGGTAGCGAATCTGGTTCTTCACGTGCACCGCCTTGGCGAAGGGGCACAAATTCAGCCCGATGACCGCACGGGTCAACCAGGTCTGGGTGTCAGCGATGATGGTGTCGTGATCGAGGCTCATGGCTGTATTGTCCCCTGTCAAGGCGTCTGGCTGAATGATGGCGTGGTTCAATACGTCATCCAGGGCAGTAG
Organism: Aquabacterium sp.; assembly: GCF_016234775.1. Classification (GTDB taxonomy): domain Bacteria; phylum Pseudomonadota; class Gammaproteobacteria; order Burkholderiales; family Burkholderiaceae_C; genus Aquabacterium. The sequence goes on from NZ_JACRAH010000031.1 coordinate 146,965, forward strand.
TGCACACACGCTGCCGCCGCAAGCATACCCCCAACCGTACCAGAAATCAGCCCGCGGAACGCCCCATGAGCCAACCCGTCAGCCTGCATCACCTCGTCCGGCAGTTTGCGCATCCCGGCCGGCTCGATGCCATCTACCTGCGCCCCGCCCGGCGTGAGCCCGTGACCCAGGTTCAGCAGGTCGAAGCCCTGGTCGATCGCGGCCTGGCTGGCGACAGAGCTGCGGCCAAAACACCCTGGCGCGTGGGTGGCAACAAGCGTCAGGTCACCCTGATCCAGGCGGAGCACATGCCCGTGGTGGCAGCCTTCACGCAAAAAGACCATGTTGACCCGGCCTGGCTGCGGCGCAACCTGGTGGTGTCAGGCCTGAACCTGCTGGCCACCCGCGCCATGTTCAAGGACGAGCCGATGATCGTGCGGATCGGCGCGCACGTCATGCTGGAGATCACGGGCCCTTGCGAGCCCTGCTCGCGCATGGAAGAGATCCTCGGCCCCGGCGGCTACAACGCCATGCGCGGGCACGGTGGCGTCAATGCCCGTGTGCTGGCAGGCGGCCACATTCAGGTGGGTGACGCCATCACCTGCAGCCTGCCGCTGGCGCTCTGAGCCGCATGGCGGGCCGCGTACACTGACCTGAGTTTGATCGCCCCTACGCAGTACCTGATATGAGCTGGCACGGCCATTTGAATCTGGACTATCGCCTTGATGGCGAACGCACCATCGCGCTGGACCGCCACGACGGCCCCTTGCGCGTCCTGCAACGGCTGTATCCCGAGGGGGATCGTGTGTGCCACCATGTGCTGGTCCACCCACCGGGCGGGTTGGTCGGTGGCGACGTGCTGGACATCGCCATGAACCTGCAGTCAGGCAGCCATGCCCTGATCACCACGCCAGGCGCCACGCGTTTCTACAAAAGCACGGGCGCCGAAGCGGTACAGACCCTGACTGCCCGGGTGGCGCCCGGCGCGCGGCTGGAATGGCTCCCGCTGGAGACGCTGGCCTATCGCTCCTGCCTCGCCACCAACCGCATGCGCTTCGAGCTGGCACCCGGCGCCGAGATGATGGGCTGGGACGTGCTCGCCTTGGGACTGCCCGCCGCCTCTGAAGCCTTTGACGATGCGGCCCATGGGCAAGGCCGCTTCACGCAGGAAATCGAGCTGCCTGGTGTCTGGCTGGAAAAGGGCACGGTGCACGCCGACGATGCACGCCTGCTGGACAGCCCGCTGGGTTGGGCAGGCCACCGTGTCATGGCCACCATGTGGCTGGCCAGTGGCGCGCCGTTGTCACGCGAACGGCGTGAGGCCTTGCTGGACAGCGCACGGGCCATTCAGGGCAACAGCCCGCTGGCCGCTACCGCTGGCAGCACCAGCCCGCATGAACAGGTTGTTATCCTGCGTGTGCTGGCAGACCGCGTGGAGCCCGCCATGAACCTGTTGACGCAAGTGTGGGCGCAATGGCGGCAGACGGCCTGGGATCTGGCGCCCTGCCCGCCGCGCGTCTGGCGAACCTGATCAGTGTGCTGCAGGCGCCTTGTCAGGGTGCCAGTCGATGCACTGCACCTGATTGCGCCCGGCTTCCTTGGCCGCGTACAAGCCTTGGTCGGCGCGTTCGATCAACAACAGCGCATTGTTGGCGTTGCCCTTGCCGAGCTGCGCCACGCCAAAGCTGGACGTAATGCGCAGATTGGGCACGGCATCCACAGCCGGGCCGGCTTCCTTTTCCAGGGTCTCGCGGATGCGATCGGCCAAGGCGGCGGCGCCGGCCTCGTCCAGCCCCGGCATGAAGGCGCAGAACTCCTCGCCACCATACCGACACAGCACGTCCTGTGGCCGCATCGCCGCCTTGAGTATCTTCGCCACCTGCTGGATGACCAGGTCACCCACCGAGTGCCCATAGGTGTCGTTGAAGGACTTGAACTTGTCGATGTCCGTCATGAAACAGGTCAGCGGCTCGCCGGTCTTCAAGGCATGGACCAGCATCGGCTCTGCCCGGCTGAAGAAGGCACGGCGGTTGAAACAGCCCGTCATGGGATCGCAGTTGGCCAACAACTGCAGTTCTTCGTTCTGTTTCTGGATCTTGTCGCGTGAGGCTTCCAGCTCGGTCATGGCGTCTTGCAGGCGGCGGTTCACCAGGTCGATTTCGGTGATGTCGTCCAGCGTGACCAGGCAACCGCGCGCATTGCCCGCCGCATCACGCACAGCGGCGCAATTGAGCAGCGCACGACGGTGCTCGCCATCCTTTTCAGTCAGGTCCACCGGCACGCCCAGGATGGGCTCGGATGTGGTCAATGCCCGCTCCCATGGCGGCAGGGCATCCTGATCCGTCAAGCCTTTGACCAGCCAGTCCAGTTGATCGATCGAGCGCCCCAGCAACACGCCACCCGCCTGAGGATGGAAGCCCCGGAAGGCCGAATTGGCCATCAGGATCTGGCCGTCGATGTCCAGCACCAGCAAGCCCTCTGTCAGCGTGTCGAAGGCCACTCTCACGCGCTCGGGAATGGCCTTGGAGGGATCGAGATGCTGCAGCACGCGCCTCAAGTAGAGGTAGAACGCCACGAAGCATGCCGAGCCAAGCGTCAGCACGAGTTGCACGGTCGGGCTTTTCAACCAGCCCCAGACGTTGGCGGGCCAGGGAGACTGAAAGCCGACTTCCAGCTGGCCCCATCGCGCAGGCCCCGCATTCAGCGGTACGACCACGGCATTGAGTGTCGAAGCACCCAATGGAGGTGCCACCCAGGTCTTGTCATGATGCGATGTGGCTGCATAGATCACACCTGATTCACGCCTGACGGCCAGAGACTGGATGTCGGAAGACTGCTCCACCGTCTCGACCAGCGCGGCCTGAAGTTTGACCGCACTCTGCTCTTCGTTGAGCAATCGTCGTACTTGCACAGCCAGGTGCACGGCAATTTGCTCGCGCAGATCCATGGTCATGGCGCGTTGATCCGGCAAGACCTTGATGAGCAGATCCAGCACCATCAGCAAGCCGATCAGCAATGAAACCAGGCCGGCGGTGATGCGCACCGTCGGGCTCATGGCCCAACGCCGACGCCACCGTGGCGTAACGGTGTTCGCTTCAGTCATACATCTGAGGCGCCACGCACATGATCACCCGACTCAGCGAGCGCTGGCCAGACGCAAAGTTGACACCGGCATGACAGCAGCACCAGATGTGCCGCGCGAGCCTTGTCCTGCGACAGCCGCAACGATGGGGGCCGCCGAGGACTGCGGAATCCCGAGGTTCGGCACTTGTATCGACATGGCCATGGTGGCCACGGCCCCCGCGCGAGGCTTCCAGCTCAGCGCCTGCGCAGGGATTTCGAAGGGCCCCTCTACCCACTTTCTACCCGGTGTCGTTTTGCCCAACTCGGCCATCGCAAACTTCAAAGTCGAAGACACGAAGCGCGCGGGTTGAACTGGCAGGCTCTGAGCGGCAGGTGTGATCGGCAGCGCCGGCGCTGACCGCACGGGTGCAGACACCGTCATCACGGGATGCGCAGCATCAATCCTCGAACGCCACTGTGGTGCACGTTGAAAGGTCGCAGGTGCGACCTGTCCCGCAGCAGCTGGTGCTGGCGCGGCACCACCTGATGCATTGCCTTGCACCGTGGCCGCAGCCCCATCCGCAGCGCCAAATGCAATGCGACAGCGCACGCCAGAGGGCACCCGATTGCCAGGATTGGGCAGCGTCAGGCGCACCCTGAAACTATTGGAGGCCGGATCGATCACCCGATCCACCAGGGTCACCTTTGCCGTCAGCAAGGGATAGTCCGGCAGGTCGGTCTTGACCGTCGCCGACTGCCCTGACGAAATGCGACCAAACTGCACGGCTGGCACGATGGCTTCGATGCGCAGCGGATCGATGCGAGCCACGCGAACCACGGGCTCGCGCTCGATGCGTTCCCCCTCGGTCCGAAAGCGCTCGACCACCAGTCCAGCAAACGGGCTACGTACCTCTCGCTGACTTAGTTGGGCATTGGAGAGATGAAACTCACGTTGGGCGACACGCTGCACCTCGCGCGCCTGTGCCACGCGCTGTTCGGCCACACGGGCTTCAGCCTCTGCCTGATCCAGTGCTTGATCAGATACAAAATCTCGGCGAACCAGGTCTCTCACCCGCTCCAGCTTGCGTTGGGCCAACTCGTGCGCGGCCTGTGCCTGCAGCGCCTCGGCCTCGGCCTTGGACTTGGCTTCGGCGATCGACAGCGAAGCCCTTTCCACTTGCGCAGACAACCTGGCCAGCACCTGGCCCGCCGTGACCACGTCACCACGCTCGACCGTGACGTGCTCAATCACGCCGGTGGATTGGCTCCCCACGTCGGCAACGCGATCCGGTTCGATCAGACAGCCAAGCAATTCAGCATGGCTGCAACCCCACCAGGCCATGCTGGTAGCGGCTATCACGCTCAAAGCTTTCTTGTTCACTTGACGCTCCTACTTCACACAAAGGGCGAAACAGGTCGCCTCTCGTGCATGTCATCAGGATGATCCGCGTCTAGCGCCTCGCGTAATCCGTGAAAAAAGCACCCCTCTCAGGTCCAGTCTTCGCGCCCTGCCATGGCCAACTGCCGCGCCATCTGAATATCACTTTGCAACATCGCCCAGCGGCGACGACTGCCACGGTGCCGCGCAGCCTCCTGGGTCCGGTCACATATCCAGCGAGCGAACGACGCGCCCCCGAACCCGGCTCGGGCCCAGATGACGGCCCAACGCAGCCATCCACCGCAGGCCAACTCACGCCAACAAGCGTCGTCCCAACTCAGCACCGTTTCGCAACTTCCAGGCATGCCCTGGCGAGCGCAGCGCCCCATCAACTGCCGGTCAGTCCGACGAGAGCGATTCAGGTTGGTATTGATCACGTGCAGGCCACCGTTGGCCATGGCGTCATCGCTCAGGTGGACATCAGTACCGCGACCAGCCATGTGTGTCGCCACGGTGATGCAGGCGGCCTGCCCTGCGCCGGCAATCACGGCTTGCTCTGCCTCGCCTCGCGCTTCATCCTGCCGCGCATTGAGAATCTGGTGCACGAGGCCAGCTGCAGCCAGGGCGAGAGACACGGCCTCCGAATCAGCCACCGTGTCCGTGCCAATCAGAACGGGCCGTCCCTTGGCCGCCTCCTGTTGGGCATGACTCACCACTGTTTGCCACTTCTGCGTGACTGAACTGAGTACCACCGTACCCCGATCATCCCGGCGAGAAGGCGTGCGCAAGGGCGCCTTGCACGTTGGAAGTCCATAGACACGCAATAGCTCTGCGCGATCCTCCTGAAGAGTGCCACTCAAACCCGCCAGCCTGAGATAGCGGGGAAAGAAGGCCTGATAGCTTGTCTGCGTCAAGGTCTCGTTTTCAGGTTGAGGGCGCACGCCCTCCTTGATGGCGATCATCTGGTGCAAGCCACGTGACCAGGCCCGCCCAACCGCCAGACGGCCGGTGGTGTCATCGATGATGTGAATGGCATCGTCGCGTACCAGGTAGTGCACGTCTTTCTGGAAGGCGTGCAGGGCCTGCAAGGCGCAACTTACCTGTTCATGCCGATAGCGACGCCACCGCCATGCACCTTGCAGCTTCTCGCTCAGCTGGACGAGGCGCAACTGCCCGGCATCCGTGAGTCGAACCTGCAAGGCGTCGCCGCGTACAAAGTCCTGATCCTGCTTGAGCTGGCGGGCCAGGTACAGCGCCAGGCGATATCGCTGATCGGCGGCCTTCAGGTCTGCGGCACGGGCCAGAATCAAGGGCGTACAGGCCTCATCGATCAGGATACTGTCTGCCTCATCGACCACGGCCATACACAGGCCACGCAACACGATGGAAGCCGCATCACCTACCGTACGGGCAGACCTGTCTCGGAGGTGATCAAAGGCCACCTCCTTGGCTGTGACATGCACCACATCGGCCTGATAGGCCTGCTTGCGCTCGTGAGCAAGACTGGCCGAGGTCACAAATGCCACACGCAAGCCCAGCGCCGCATAGACGGGCTCCAGTTGTTGGGCATCGCGCCGTGCCAGGTAGTCATTGGCCGTCAGGACATGCACAGGTATGCCTGCCAGGGCCCCTGTTGCCGCAGTCAGCAGCACCGTCAAGGTTTTGCCCTCGCCGGTAGCCATTTCCACCAGCCGTTGCCCCAGCATCCACCAGGCTGCCAGCAATTGGACATCGTGCAACTGAAAACCCAGGCACCCTTTGACCACGTCTGCAATCAAGCCATAACTGGAAGCACTCAAGGCCGGTGTGAAGCCCTCGCTGCCCAATCGGCGACGCAGAGATTGCAACTGCTGTTGCCGCTGGACCTCGTTCAGACCATGCCAGAAGGCCTGCGCTTGTCGCACGTCGCGCAGAAAGACAGCATTGCTGCGCGACGTGGGCTGGGGTGGTGCGCGCCACCACGCCCTCAGCCAAGCCATCCCGGGCCCACTGGCACGCAAACTCGCCGCCTTAAGTGGATAGTCACCGTGAACCGAGCCTGGCCTTGGCACCTGCCCGCCCCCCAGTGTCATCCGTTCGGACCACACAACGCCGTCAGCGTGGCGAGGCTGGACACTCATGCCATGCCCCGTACGTCCGAGAAGTGTTTGAGGAACAGTTGTCTCAAGCGGTACAGGAAAGTCTGCAGCGCCGGTCTGGGCTCCAGTTCCAGCTTGACTCTGGCCAGGCCGCCTGCCCGTGGCACGCGCTCCTGGAGCACGACATCCAGCGCAAACATGGGTTCACTCGGTTTCATGCCGTCTGGGTCCTGGGCGTCCGCAGCGATGGGCCCCCCCTGCTTGTTGCTCAGCGCGGCCGAAGGCAGCTTGTCGACGGCTGCAGGTGTATTGCCATTGGGGCTTGCGGGCATCGGCACGCCAGGTCGCTCCGCCAGAACAACCGATGCTCTCTTGAGGCGGCTGCGCACATCGTCGATATCGCGTTGCGATACGAGCATGCGCACCACCGTGGGCACATCGGCCATCACATACGCCAGCAACTGCCCTCGACTGACCTGGCGTTGATTGAGGTCTTCTTCCCGAGACAACACAAACTCACCGCCTCGAACTGCTCGCAACACCTGCTTGGACAGATCCTCATCAATTTGCGCCAAGCGCGCGTTATCGCGCTGAAGCGCCTGCTGCGCATTGCTCACCTTCAAAGGCTCCACCCCGAATGCAGCATTCAACTCCGCACGGCCACCTTCGATCTGAGCCAGCACCACGGTTCGTTCCGTCAGCAAGGCCGGATCACGCAATCGAATCAGGGCCTGTCCCGCTTCAACCCGTTGCCCGCTGCGAGCCAGAACGGCTTCCACTTCTGCATCAGTTGTCGCGCGCACCTGGGCATCTGGCGGCAGCCAGACCACGCCATCGGCCACGATGGACGACGGTACTGGCACCAACGCGAGCAGCAGCACCACACCCGACAGGGCTGCACCACCACTCCACAAGAACCGGGTTCTCACGGACTCGAACCCTGGCGCCGACAGCACACTCTCCGCCCAGTTGCGACATGGCTGCAGTACCAGACTCCATATCATCCAGGCCAGAATGGCCATGCCGATCCAGGACGATTTATCAGAAGCCCAGCTCACCATGATGGCGCTGACGCTCAGCCTGTATACCCAGGACAAGGGCGAGTACAGACGCAAAAGCCAGCGTTCGATGGGGTCGGCTTCCACGACGCCAGGCAAGTCGTCGGGCATGCGCAGCACCTTGGCAACGACACGCTGCCACATGCGCTCGTTGACCTTCGCGCTGCGCTGGGCGAGATTGGGCAGATCCAGTGCATCGCAGGCCACAAAGTAGCCGTCGAACTTCATCAAGGGATTGCCATTGAACAGCAAGGTGGACAGACCACCCAGCGTCATCAAGGTGAAGAGCAGTTCACGGAATACGCCATCTTCCACCAGCAACCAGCAAACCAGCCCGATGCAGGCCAGGAAAGCCTCCACCATGATGCCGGCACCTGCAACCAAAGCACGTTGAGACCGACTCGTCAGCTTGTTGGAGGCCGACGCATCCACATACGGCATGGGCACAAACAAGAAAAAGTTCACACCCACTTCCGGCACTTCGCATCCGAATCGCCGCAGCATCAACGCATGCCCCAACTCGTGCACGGCCTTCATCAGTGGGTACATGACCCAGACCATGCCCAGAAAACGCGGCGTCATGAAATGTGTGTGGCCGTAGTCGCGCAAGGCCGACCAGTTGAACCAGGCTGCAATGAGCCCTGACACCACCATGGCCAGCCAGACCATGAGCACGCGCGAGGAGAAGAGCCACTTGACCTGCGGATAAACCCGCTCCAGCAAGGCAGAAGGGTTGAACAACCCCAGGCGGAAAGACAGTGGATTGAGCCGGGCCTGGCGCTCCTTGCGCAGCCTTGCTTCACCCATGTCCATCATCTGACGCACATCCGGCGTCACCTCAGCCTGCACCAGCCCGGCATCTGTCAACTGCCCCAGAATACGGATCACATCGTTCTGCGTCGGAGCCAGATCACCTTGCTGCTCCAGCAAGGCTTGCCAGATCTCATCGACGGTCTGACGGCCGTCCAGGCGCCCCACCAGCTCGAACGCCTGCGCGTTGACGCGGTGATACCGGCCTGTGGCCTGGTTGTGCAGCACGTACCAGGCTTGACCACGTGTTTGCTGCATGCGCACGCTGACGTGGTGGCGCAAGCGCGGATGCAGTTGCGCGATGCGATACCAGTAGGGGGACAGCAAGACGTCCTGCATGGGCCGCCTCGATCAGAGCAGGGTCCAGGCCTGCATGCGAAGCCATTGCCAGGTGCGATCCGCCATGCGCCAAAGCAGCGGTCTGGGCGGCATGTCGATGCGTGCCACGCCTTGCAAGCCTGGTCGCAAGCCTTTCGCGCCAGCGCCTGCACCAGTGGGGATGGCCTCGATCTCGTAGCGCACGCCATTGGGTGTCGACTTCGCTACAGGCGTCACGCGGTTGAGCATCAGGCCAATCGTCTGATCCGGCATGGCCGCCAGCCGCAATCGCGCCATCTGCCCTTTGTTCAGGCCGGCGATATCGGTCTCGTCAACCTCGATCACAACCCGCCAGTCCAACCCAGGCGCGAGTGTCAGGAGGTTGTCGCCGCGCTTGAGCGGTGCGCCCAGTTGCTGTCGCAGATCACCTGCAATGACCACGCCGTCAAATGGAGACGCGATTTTCAAACGCGTAATCTGTTGTTCGATCAAGGCCATTTGCGCCCTGGCCTCACTCACCTTCGACTGAGCGATCACAGCATGAGCACGGTCCCCACGGGCAAAGGCCTCTGCAAAGGCGTTTTCATGTTGATTCACTTCGGCCAATCGGGCGCGGCGGGCATTCTGCAAATCATCGTCGGCCATCTCGGCCAGCACCTGCCCGGCCTTCACCACATCACCGGCCTGCACATGCACCTCGCGCAAAAACCCATCCTGAGGTGCACTCATGACACGCTGCACAGCCCCCTCCAGCCGGGCCGACGCCGTGACTTGATAAGGAAGCGGCAAACCAATGCCAAATGACATGACCCCGAAAAAGGCAAGCACCGACCAACGAAGCGCGCGCTCCCGCGGATCGGCCAGCCGAAGGCGCAAGGACTCGACCCACCCGCGACCGCGCTCGTACCAGGGCTGCTCCAACCGGTAGCGCAGGCTCAAGGCCGGAGACATCAGGCCAGCCAAGCGTGCGAGCCAGCGAAGATCCTCATCGCTGAAGCCCTTGTTCGCTTGCAGCTGCTCGAAGGACATCGGACGCAAGGGGTCAACCTGGTTAGTGCGCTCCAGGGTCAGTGCGCCTAGTACTACACCGTCCTGTGCCAGGGGCACCGTGGTCACGCCGGACAAGCCCTGGACCCGACACAAAGTCTGGTGCGCCATCGAAATGGCCTTGGATTGATCGTGGCTAGACGCCAAGGCCAAGGGCCAACTCAACATTTGCTGCTGATGCGCTGCTTCCAGCATGGCCTGATGCAATTCCGGCAAGGCCACCCCTTCATCCAGCAGCACGCCGTCAGACAGCACGCGCAAGCGCAAGGACTGCCCGCTCACCCAACCCAGCGCCACCCGGTGGCACTTCAATTGCTGATTCAACAGTGTCACGAAGGCGGCCGCCCCGGCGGTCCAGTCCTTTTCGGCGAGAAATGCCTGCAAACACGCCACCGCGTGCGTCTCTGATGGCGCGTCGGGCACAACAGCCTTTGCCGGGCTTGGCGTGCCAGCAGGGGGCACCACGGGCGCGGCCGGCTTGGCCTCTGCCTCTTTGGGGCGGGACGTGACAACAGTGCTCAACGCGGCTTTCCTGGTTCACACACATGGGGGTGTCGGGGTTTTTTGACCCGGCTTGCCCCTATGATCCGAAAATCTCAAGCAGCCGATGCCTTGAAAAACGGAGAAAGTTCACACCTTGACGATCATTCAGGTGGGTTCTTGAAGGCTGCCAACACGATTCAGGAGTTTTTCATGAAGGTTTTGCTGATCGACGATCACCCGCTGATCCTGGCAGCCCTGCAGTCCGTCATCCAGGGCCTGGGTGACAACGTGTCGGTGTCCGCAGCGGACAGCGGTCGGGTCGCACGTGAAACGTTGCGCCAGGATCCCAGCTACGACCTGGTCCTGCTGGACCTGCATCTGGGTGACGAAGACGGCTTTGACCTCCTGGGCGAACTGCGCAGCAAATACCCCGCCCTGCCCGTCGTGGTGATTTCAGCCTCCGACCGCACCAGCGACGTCATCCGAGCCATCGACATGGGTGCCATGGGCTTTGTGCCCAAGCGGGCGACCAACGAAACCTTGTTTGACGCCCTGCAACAGGTCATGTCCGGTGGTGTGTATGTGCCGCCGATGAGCATGGGCGCCGACAACATGACCCAGCTCAGCAGTTCGCCGCATATCCAGCAGGTTCAACGTGAAGCCACTGTGTCGTCCTTCCAGACCGTTCCGTCTCTGGTGCAACTGGGGCTGACACCACGCCAGTCCGACGTGCTCAATCTGCTGCTCAAGGGACAGCCCAACAAGCTGATTGCGCGTGAACTGGGCCTGTCCGTCGAAACCGTGAAAGACCACGTTGCCGCGGTGCTGCGCGCCCTGGGTGTCAGCTCTCGCACCCAGGCCGTGATTGCAGTGAGTCAGATCCTGCAAAAACAAGGCGGCAGCGTCGTGGCACCAGCCAGCGCAGCCGGCGCCTGGCGCCCCCGCTGATCTGCCCAACGCACAGACACCTAGCCACCATGAGCGTGCTCCCCTTGGGCAGTCATGCCATCACAGCCTCGCCCGCCGCCGATACGGAGGCCTATCCCACCCTGCCCCAACCATCGGATGCAGCGCTGACGCAGGACACCACCCGGCTGGTATACCGCCAGACGAGTGCAGCCCTGATGGCCCACTTCCTGGGCATGGTCGTGTTCGTCGCGGTGTACTGGAACCACGCGCCCCACACCTTCCTCGGCGCGTGGGCACTGGCCTTTGCCTTGATCTGGACCGTCCGCTTCGTCGGCCTGCTCAGCTACGACCGCGCCGTGCTGCAAGGCCAGGCCGACAACGAGCTCTGGCTCAAGCGCTGGAACATCGGCATGTTCCTGGGCGTCGTGCTCTGGAGCGCGGCATCCATGCTGTTCTATCCGTATGGCGGCCCGCTGGAGCGCACGGCGATGATCCTGACGATCTATTCGCTGGCGCTGGGTGCCGTCCCCAACATGGCCTCGCAACCACGGCTCTTCATGCTGTGCATGGGGGTGTACTTCCTGCCCATGATCGTTCGCACCGCCTTGCAAAACAACCAGGGCGAGGTCCAGATTGCGGGCATCCTCTGCCTGGTGCTGCTGTGTGCGCTGGCGCTGGGGCGAGGTTTCCGCAACGTGTTTGGCGAGATGGTCAGCCTGAGGGTGCACACCCAGAATCTGGCCCATCAACTCAAGGGTGAAATGGCCGCGGCTGAAGCGGCACAGCGTCAGGCCGAATTGGCCAATCGCGCCAAGACCCAGTTCTTTGCTGCGGCCAGCCATGATCTGCGCCAACCGCTGCATGCCATGGGCCTGTTTGCCGAGGCCCTGCGCCAGCGCAGCAAAGACACCGAAGTCGCCCACCTGGTCAACAGCATCAACAGCTCGGTGGACGCGCTCGAAGGCCTGTTCAGTGAGCTGCTGGACATCACCAAGATCGACACTGGCGGCGTCGACAACCAGCCCGAGCACTTCTGCATGGGCGACATGTTCAACCGCATCCGCCTCACTTTCGAGCCCAACGCCTTCGAAAAGGGCCTGATGCTGAATTTCCGGGGCGACCAGCACCACGTCTATGCTGATCCGCTCATCGTCGAGCGCATCCTGCGCAACCTGGTCTCCAACGCCATCCGCTACACCGAAGACGGCGGCGTGCTGGTGACCTGCCGCCGACGTGGCGAGCAACTGTGCCTGCAGATCTGGGACACCGGCATCGGTATCACCGAGAAGGAACAAGGCCGCATCTTCGAGGAGTTCTACCAGACGCAGAGCAACCGCCCCCTGGAGCCGCATCACCGCAAGGGCCTGGGCCTGGGCCTGGCCATCGTCAAGCGACTGGCCGACCTGATGGAAGCGCCACTGACCCTGCGCTCACGCGTGGGTCATGGCACGGTGTTCACGCTGATGCTGCCCGTGGGCCGCGCGCCGCGCCTTCAACCGGCTGCAGCCCCCAGCAAGGCCACGCTCGGCGTGACGCTGGATCGCCGCCACATCGTCGTGGTGGAAGACGAAATCGCGGTGATGGAAGGCCTGGAGGTCTTGCTCAAGGGCTGGGGCGCCACCGTCAGCGCATTCGACACGGTCGAAGCCATGACAGACTGGGCCAGCAAGGTGGACTCGCCACCCGATCTGCTGATCGTGGACTACCGCCTGCCCGAGCAGCAAACCGGTATCGACGCCATCAAGGCCATGCGCGCCAGGTTCGGCCCGAATCTGCCTGCCATCATGGTCACCGGCAGCACGATGACCGGCCACGAGGAAGAAGCACGCAAATACAACTTCCACCTGCTGATCAAACCGGTGGTGGCCAACAAGCTGCGCGCCATGATCGCCTTCAAGCTCAGCACGCGCTGAGCCTCGCGTGTGGGCTCAGCGGGTTCGCACACGCGAGGGGCTCAGCCCTTGCAGATCTCCGCGCGTGCAGCCTCGTACTCGGCCTTCAGGCGCGACACGAGTTCCGCCGTCGGCACGATCTGCTTGATCGCGCCAATGCCCTGGCCGCAACCCCAGATGTCCTTCCAGACCTTGGCGTCGCCGCCGTCCTTGCTGCCAAAGCTCATCTGGCTGGGGTCGCCGTTGCCCAAGGTATCGGGATCCAGGCCTGCATTCACGATGGAGGGGCGCAGGTAGTTGCCGTGCACACCGGTGAACTTGCTGGAGTAGATGATGTCGGCGCTGTTGCTGTCCACGATCATCTGCTTGTAGGCGTCCACGGCACGGGCCTCTTCGGTGGCAATGAAGGCCGAACCGATATAGGCAAAGTCAGCCCCCATGGCTCGGGCCGCCAGGATCGAACGGCCGTGCGCGATGGAGCCAGACAGCGCCACTGGGCCGGTGAACCACTCACGGATCTCCTGGATGAGCGCGAAGGGGCTCGTCGTGCCCGCATGGCCACCTGCACCGGTCGCCACGGCGATCAGGCCATCAGCGCCCTTCTCCACGGCCTTGTTGGCGAACTTGTTGTTGATGACGTCATGCAGTACCACGCCACCCCAGCCGTGCACGGCCTGGTTGACGTCTTCACGCGCACCCAGCGAGGTGATCACGACGGGCACCTTGTACTTGGCGCACATCTCCATGTCGTGGTCCAGGCGGTCATTGCTCTTGTGCACGATCTGGTTGATCGCAAAAGGCGCAGCTGGCTTGTCCGGGTTGGCCGCGTTGTAGGCCGCCAGCGTTTCCGTGATCTCGGCCAGCCATTCATCCAACTGGGCTGCGGGGCGGGCGTTCAATGCAGGCATCGAGCCCACCACGCCGGCCTTGCACTGGGCAATGACCAGCTTGGGCGTGCTGATGATGAACATCGGCGAAGCGATGACGGGAAAGGGAACGCGCTTGAGTACGTCGGGCAATGCCATGTCTTTGTCTCCTCGTTATCAATGAAAAAAGGACGCCTTCATCGGCGTGAACCGATTGGGGCGTCCTTGTATGGGCCGATCAATCCTGAACTACCAGGCTTGATGTCAGCTCACTGCGGGTCGATCAGAAAGCGTCCAGCGACAAAGCCGTCACGCTTTCACCACCGTTGAGGATGGTGTCGCGCAGCGAAGCCACACGCGCCAGGATGTGGTCGCCGTAGAAACGGGCGGTCGCGATCTTGGCTTCCATGAAGGGCGCGTCGTTGCCGGCGGCCAGGTTGTCTTCAGCGGCGATCAGCGAACGGCCCATCTGCCAGCCGGCCACCAGGTTGGCGGTCAGCATCAGGTAGGGCACCGAGCCGGCGAACACGTCGTTGGGCTTGGTCTTGACGTTGGCCACGACGAAGTCCACCACTTGCAGGAAGGACTCGCGGGCAGCCTTCAGCTGGGTTGCCAGCTTCTTGGCAGCGGCGCTGTCGCGGGCAGCCAGTTGGCCTTCGGTGTCGGCAATCATGGCTGCCACGGCCTTGGCCATGGCACCACCGTCACGCGAGGTCTTGCGGCCAACCAGGTCATTGGCCTGGATGGCGGTCGTGCCTTCGTAGATCGGCAGGATGCGCGAGTCACGGTAGTACTGGGCAGCGCCGGTTTCTTCGATGAAGCCCATGCCGCCGTGCACTTGCACGCCCAGCGAGGTCACTTCCACGGAGTTTTCAGTGCTGAAGCCCTTGATCAGCGGCACCAGGAACTCATAGAAAGCCTGAGCCTGCTTGGCCGTGGCTGCATCGGGGTGATGATGAGCCGTGTCGTAAGCCGAAGCACCAACCAGGGCCATGGCACGTGCGCCTTCCGTCAGGGCACGCATGGTCATCAGCATGCGCTTGACATCAGGGTGATGAATGATGGCGGCAGAGCCAGGCTGAGAACCGTCCACAGGGCGGGACTGAACGCGGTCCTTGGCATAGGC
Source organism: Aquabacterium sp. (assembly GCF_016234775.1). GTDB lineage: Bacteria > Pseudomonadota > Gammaproteobacteria > Burkholderiales > Burkholderiaceae_C > Aquabacterium. Next base: position 161,972 of record NZ_JACRAH010000031.1, read on the forward strand.
CACGGCGTGTTGGTAAGCACGCTCGGACACGCCGATACCTTGCACACCCACATCGTAGCGCGCAGCGTTCATCATGATGAACATGTACTCGAGGCCACGGTTTTCTTCGCCCACGATGTAGCCGATGGCGCCTTCGCCCACGTCACCCTTGTTGTCGCCATAGACGAGCACGGCAGTAGGCGACGCCTTGATGCCCAGCTTTTCTTCGATGGAGGCGCAGAACACGTCGTTGCGCTTGCCCAGCGAGCCGTCAGCGTTGACCATGAACTTGGGCACGACGAACAGCGAGATGCCCTTCACGCCTTCAGGCGCGTCAGGGGTACGGGCCAGCACCAGGTGGACGATGTTCTCGACCATGTCGTGCTCACCGTAGGTGATGAAGATCTTCTGGCCCCAGATGCGGTAGGTGCCATCGTCTTGCTTGACGGCCTTGGAGCGCACCAGTGCCAGGTCCGAACCAGCTTGAGGTTCGGTCAGGTTCATGGTGCCGGTCCACTGGCCGGAGATCATGTTGGGGATGTAGCGGGTCTTGAGCTCGTCGCTGCCGGCGGTCAGCAGGGCTTCAATGGCGCCACCGGTCAGGATGGAGCACAGCGAGAAACTCAGGTTGGCAGCGGTGGTCTGCTCGATGCAGGCGGCGCCAATGGTCTTGGGCAGGCCTTGGCCTCCGTACTCAACGGGCTGCTGCAGGCCTTGCCAGCCTGCTTCGGCCAGAGCGTTGTAGGCTTCCTTGAAGCCGGCCGAGGCGCGTACCACGCCGTTGTCCCACGAACCGTGGTCCTGGTCACCGCTCCAGTTCAGGGGAGCCACCACGCCTTCGTTGAACTTGGCCGACTCTTCCAGCACGGCTTGGGCGGTTTCAAAACCTGCATCTTCAAAGCCGGGGATCTGGGCAATCTTGTCCAGACCAGCGAGTTCTTTCATGCAGAAGAGTTGGTCCTTGACTGGGGCGCGGAAAGTCATCTTTTTTTCTCCGATAAACGACAAAGGGGGCGTCTCGCAAGACGCCCCCAGAGGGCAAATTCAAGCAGACAGCAGCCTGTCATGAATTATCCCTTATATGCAGCAATGTTTGCATTCCCCTCGGCGATTCAGTGACCACCGTGGATTCGGCTTTGCCGGTCCACGGGTGGTGCCCCTCGTGGGGGCGCACAAAGCGCGTAGGGGGTAGGCGCTTACAGCGCCTTCACCAGTTCCGGGACGGCAGTGAACAGGTCAGCTTCCAGACCGAAGTCGGCCACCTGGAAGATCGGTGCTTCTGGATCCTTGTTGATGGCCACGATGACCTTCGAATCCTTCATACCGGCCAAGTGCTGGATGGCGCCAGAGATACCGCAAGCGATGTACAACTGGGGCGCCACGATCTTGCCGGTCTGACCGACTTGCAGGTCGTTGGGAGCGTAGCCAGCGTCCACGGCAGCGCGGGAAGCACCCAGGCCAGCGTTGAGCTTGTCAGCCAGAGGCGACATGACTTCGTTGAACTTGTCAGCAGAGCCCAGCGCACGGCCACCAGACACGATGATCTTGGCAGCAGTCAGTTCAGGACGAGCCGACTTGGTCACTTCACGACCCACGAAGGTCGAAGAGCCCGAATCAGCCACGGCAGCCACGGTTTCCACGGCAGCGGAACCACCGGTGGTGGCAGCAGCGTCGAAAGCGGTACCACGAACGGTCAGCACCTTCACCGAGTCAGCCGATTGCACGGTGGCAATGGCGTTACCGGCGTAGATGGGGCGCTCGAACGTGTCAGCCGACACGATCTTGGTGATTTCCGAAACCTGAGCCACGTCCAGCTTGGCGGCCACGCGAGGCGACACGTTCTTGCCAGCAGCGGTAGCAGGGAACAGCAGGTGGCTGTAGGCAGAAGCCACGGCCAGCACTTGAGCGGCCACGTTTTCAGCCAGGCCGTCAGCGAACTGGGCGCCGTCAGCGTGCAGGACCTTGGAAACACCAGCGATTTGAGCAGCGGCAGCAGCAGCGGCACCAGCATTGGAGCCAACCACCAGCACATGCACGTCGCCACCCAGCGCCTTGGCTGCCGTCACCACGTTCAGGGTGGCGGACTTGATGCTGTTGTTGTCGTGTTCAGCAATAACGAGAGCGGTCATGGGTTATCTCCTCAGATCACTTTGGCGACGTTCTTCAGCTTGTCGACCAGAGCGGCCACGTCGGCCACCTTGATACCAGCGGAACGCTTGGCCGGTTCGGCCACGCTCAGGGTCTTGATACGGGGGGCCACGTCCACACCCAGGTCAGCCGGCTTCACGGTTTCCAGGGGCTTCTTCTTGGCCTTCATGATGTTGGGCAGCGTGACGTAGCGGGGCTCGTTCAGACGAAGGTCGGTCGTCACCACGGCGGGCAGCGACAGCTTGACCGTTTCCAGGCCGCCGTCCACTTCACGGGTCACCGACACCTTGCCGTCAGCCACTTCCACCTTGGAGGCGAAAGTACCTTGGGGCAGGTTGGCCAGCGCAGCCAGCATCTGGCCGGTCTGGTTGCTGTCGTCATCGATGGCTTGCTTGCCCAGGATGATCAGATCAGGCTTTTCCTTGTCGACCAGCGCCTTGAGCACCTTGGCCACGGCCAGAGGCTGCACGTCAGCGTCGGTTTCA
>NZ_JACRAH010000028.1 GCF_016234775.1 Aquabacterium sp.
AAGGCCAAGCCGATCACCAGCCAGACGGCATGGTCGGCAGGCAGCTTGCGGCGACGGATGGATGCTTTGCCTGTGGCGTTGAGCGCTTGCTCGATCCAGGCGGGATCAATCAATGACCCCAACTGGGCCACCCCATCAGCTAGCAAGGTCGCCAACGTCTCATTCAGCGCATCTTGAAGCAAGCCCATGAAATAAAAAGGGAACGTGAAACACGTTCCCTTTTTACAGCCTGTCAGATCACGCGAGGCTTAACTGACTGGCATTGGCCTTGTGGCGGGTTTTTTATTGCTCAGGCTGATTCGTTCAGGGAATCGCCTGGAAGGGTCTGACGATGGGTTCCGACCTGGGGCTCAGGTTGCGCGTCGTGACGGCAGGGTGCTGGGCTGCAGACAAGGATGCGAAGGGTGAGGTACTTGTTGTCAGGAAGTTGCTGCCAGCAAAGTCCACAAACCCTGGGTCAGCGCTCGATGCCGCCAATCCGCCCAGCCCGGTGCCATTGAACTTGGTGCCCACGGTCAGGACGCTGTCTAACGAAGCGACGTCCATCGAGTTGGTGAAGCGGTTGGTCCAGTTGGACTGGAAGTCGGCAACGCCTTGCCAGCGGAAGATGCTGATCGGTGCTGGCGTGGCGCCAACGGTGCGGCTGCTTGCGTGCAGCAGGTTGTTGCGGCCATAGACGGTGGTTGGTTTGGCGTTGATCATCGCGAACAACGGCACCGATTGAGTGGCGGAGTACGCACCACCGGCCCAATACCCCTCGTTGTTCACGGTGGAGATGACGCGGTTGTTGTAGAAGTGCAGGGCACCTTCTCGCACTTGATTGGTGTTGTAGATGCCATCGCCGTGGCCGATGATGCTTTCCACGTAGCCGCGTGTCACCAGAATATTGGAGTACACGAAGGCCGAGTTCACCAGCTTCTCGCCCCAGGCATCGACCTGAACGCGCTCGTAGTCTCTGTTGGACTCGGGGTCGCGCAGGGCAATCAGATTGGCGCCACCTTCAATGTAGTTGTAGCGGAATATGACGCCAGCAGAGCGATCCTTGATGTTGTCACCATTGGTGCCAGCGACAGGGGCGGCAAAGTAGTTGTATTCGTAGACGGTACCAATGCCTTCCGTGTAGGCGTTGTGCTCGTGGTAGCTGCCCACGTTGCTGTTGCCGCGGAAGTAGTTATGGCGGACCAGGAGGTTTCTGGTCTGACTGTAGGCCCCACCACCGGAGTTGGCAAAGAGTCCCAGGCCATTGTCAGCCAGTTCGCAATCGGTGACAGCGACCTGTTCGCCAACGGCGATGTAGATGCCGGCGGAGAACTTGTCCCAGGCTGCAACAGCACCTGACAGCTTGGTGACGGTTGATGGTGGGCGCGCATTGCGGATTTTCAGGCCGGTGATGTGCAGGTAGCCTGGGTTGTACGAGCCAGAGCGAGTGACCAGGGCTTGATCAGGCTTGGAGATGATGATCATGCCCTTCGAATCAGTCCAGCTGTTCGCGCCAGTGTTCTGGGGCATCACGGCGCCAGCGCCATCGAGAATGGGCAGCTCGCCATTGGGGCCAGGAATGCCCTTGATGGTGATCCACTTGTTGGCACGGCCACGCGACGTCAGCACCACGATGTCCTTGTACGGTGTGCTGCTGTAGAAGATGTTGACCTGATCGCATGGAATCAAGGTCAGCCAGGGCACGGCCTTCAGGCTGGTGTATGCCTTGCCGGGACCCACTTCAAAGACCTTGCCTTCGTTGGTGCCACACGCGCTGCGGCTGGGGTAAACAGCCTGGTAGTTCCAGTTGGTGGGTGTTTCAACAGCGAACCAGTCGGGTGCTGGACGGGACGCGGGGGCTGGTGCAGGTGCAGGTGCCGGAGCGGGGGCAGGTGCTGGTGCTGGTGCTGGTGCCGGTGCCGGTGCTGGAGCCGGTGCCGGTGCTGGTGCTGGTGCTGGTGCTGGTGCGGGGGCAGGTGCCGGTGTGGCATCCGTGACCGGGCCCGTGACTGTGCCCGTGACCACGCTTTGGCCAGTCAGTGGGGCTGGGGCCGCTGCCGTGTTACTGGGGGTGTCACCACCACCGCCACCGCCGCCGCCGCCGCCGCCGCCGCCGCAAGCGGCCAAGGCCAGTGTGCAGGACACTGCCATGGCGGTCATTGTGAAGTTCGTGAACAGGGGCGATTGAGTTGGCATGGGCACCTTCCAGTGCAGAAAAACATCTAAGAGGTCAGGACCGTCTGGTTTGATTTGCGTTTGCAGGCATCCCGCGATCCATGAGATTGATTCTCCAGGCGGGAAGCGTTTTCTTGTCGTTAATACGTCACGAACGGGCTGTAACGGCCAGTAAGATTTGGGATCAATTTGCTGAGGGTGTGAGTGCCTGCCTTAGCGAGGTATGTAACCGTGCGAATTCATCGTGGCGACACAAATTCCCAGTGTTTCCCCTGCCACGTCATCCCAGGTTCGTCCCATCCTGTGTGCGATGGCAGGACGGTCCCAAGTGGTGTCAAGTGCCTGGTCCAAGGCGAGTTGGAGTGCCTGGGCTTGTTTTGGGGGGCACAGTAGCCCGCAGTCTTCGTGCACAATTTCTGGTATGCCGCCCACTTGCGTCGCTACGACGGGGCAGCCACAGGCCAGGGCTTCCACAAGCACATTGGGGTAACCCTCGGTCCAGCTTGGCAGGGTCAGCAAGTTGGCTGCGTTGAGCCATTTGGCGATCTCGCCGGGCAGCAGGCCACCGGTAAGTTGCACGTGCGCCGTCAGATTACGCTGTTGAATCATCTGCTTGAGTTGGTCCTTGAAGGCGCCTTCGCCGATGATGACCAGTTTGGTTGACGGCTTGGTTTTTCTGAGCGCGTCCGTGGCTTCGATGAGTTCTCGCAGCCCCTTGGCTTCAATCAGGCGGCCCACATACACCATCAACATCGCGTCGGCAGGAACACCCAGCTCGGCACGGCATGTGGCGGTGTCTTGCGGGTAAAACACGCTGGTGTTAATGCCATTGACCACGGTGGCGCAGCGGTCTGGCTTCACGCCATATTCCTCGATGGCACGCTGGCGCATGTCTTGACTGACAAAGATGATGCGATCTGCGGCATGGAGGGTGCGGCGCGTCAGCCGTGCGTTGAGGCCGTGGCGATCGTTGATGTCCGTGCCGAGCGCACCCAGCACGGCCGGTAGCCCAAGTTGCCGGGCCGCATGCACGGCACCAGCGCCTTCCGGATAGACCCAGTATCCGATCACGATGTCTGGCGCAAATTGCCGTATGGGCTTGAGCAGGCGTTGGCCCGCCACCCAGCCATTGCTGACGCGAGAGACCAGCGGCAGTGCAGGGTAGTTGACGGTTTCGACATCGATGCCTGGCAAGCTGTGGCCCGTTTGAGCGACCGTCGCCGGGTGCAGGCCAGGCTTGAGCCAACTCGCTTGAGGGTACTGTGCCTGGGTCAGGAACACCTTGACGTCGGCGATGCGCGAGAGGGCTCGGGTGGTCTCGTAGATGAATCGTCCTCGGGTCATATCCTGAGGGACGGGCAGAATGGGGGTGACGACGGCGATTCGCTTCATGTCGATGGCTGTTTCCACTTACCGCAGTTGTTCATGGGCTTCGCCGTATAGCGAGGCGTATCGGGTTGTCAGTACATTCAGCGACGCGTTGGTTTGCGTCCAGGTTCTGGCCTGGCGAGCCAGTTGTGCCCTCAGTGCCTCATCGCCGACGAGGGCCATCAGCGCTTGCCGCAAGGCTTGTCCCTCTTGCAGATCAAAGAGCAGGCCCGTCTGGCCATGCTCGATGACCTCGATGTTGCCACCGACCTTGCTGGCCAATGAGGGCAGACCTGTGGCCATGGCTTCCAGCAGGGCAATGGAGACGCCTTCGGTGAGGGATGGCAGCGCAAAGATGTCCAGTGCTGGCAGCAGTTGCGCGACGTTCTCTCGCAGGCCCGCAAAGACAATGTGGTCAGCGACGCCGAGTTCGAACGCGAGCTTCTGCAAGGTGTCGCGTAAGGGGCCATCACCGATCAACACCAGCCTGGCGTCGGGGCGGGCGCGAAGCACGTCTGGCCAGAGCTTGATCAGTGTGGCGTGGTTTTTCAACTCAACCAGGCGCCCCACGCAGCCCACCACCAGGTCCTGACTGGCCAGGCCAAGCGCCTGACGGGCCCAGGATCGCTTGTCTGGTGTGATGACGAAATGATCGATGGGAACGGCATTGAGTACCGTGCAGGCTTTGCTTGCGGGAACGATGCCCGTGGACACAAAGCGCTCGAACACTTGTCTGCCGACCATGGCAATGCGCTGACTTCGGCCCACTGACCACTTGAACAAGGCGCGCAGTCGACGGTTGTTGAGCCGCGTACCCATGTCATGACAGGTCACCACTTGCGCTACTTTGGGCCGCAGGCCGATGAGCGCGATGGCTGCGTAATAGCTGGGGACAAAGTTGTGTGCGTGTACGGTCCGTATGCCCGTGGACTTCAGGGTGTGGCGCAGCAGTTTGAGAACCTGCATGTCCAGGGTGCCCTGTTTGTGACCCACGATGACCGGTACGCCGGCATCTTCAAGGCATTGACGATAGCCCTGCGTGTCGTTGATGCTGAACACGGCCACGTTCCAGCCCGCCTGATGCTGCGCAATGGCTAGATCGTTGACGAGGCGCTCCAGCCCGCCACGCTCCAGCGAGTCGACAACGTGGAGCACAGAGGGCGGAGGAGTGTGGGCGGGCGTGGGCAAGGCAGTGCTCGGGGGCATGTTGAACAATGTTGGCGTGTGCTCAGACGCTGCGACCAACCGTCATGGTCTTGATCATGACGATGCCCCAGATCGCCATGATGGAGATGAACATCATCAGCACTGTGCGGCCTCGCCACAGCATGGGCGCAGCCAGTTCTTTGGCTGCAGGTGTGTTGCTGACCTGCATTTTGCCGGCATGCCAGACACCCAGGCAGAAGATGAGCAGGATAAACAGCGGTGGCTCGAAGGCCCGCGACAGGAACATGCCACAGGTAAAAAAGCCAAAAATCGATGTGCGCAAGCGGATCAGCCAGGTGTGCTCGTCCGCATTGGCCGGCACGAGCTTGATGGCCTGCGAGAGCTGCTTGAAGGTGAGGATGATCAACCCCAGCCAGATCCAGTAGCCCACGAAGCCGATCTCACCGAAGGTCACGACCAGGATGTTGTGGGCTGTGTGGGAGTGGTGCTCGGAGAAGCGTTGGTACCCAACGCCCAGGATGGGGTAGTTGCGGAGCATGACCAGCCCCTCGCTCCAGGCGTCAATGCGCCCGCCGGCAGACTCTTCATTGGCGGAGTAGGCTCGCCCGCCGGTGAAGTTGAAGGCCATGGCCCCCATGGCCATGGTGCCCAGCAGCAGCCCTGTCTTGAGGGTGCCCAGGCGTTCCTTGATATTGAAGAAGAACAGGGCAGCCAGGCCCAGCAGGGAGCCGCGCGAGTGGGTCAAGAAAATCGTGTAAAGCAAGATGCCCGCGGGCAGCCCCAGAAACAGCAGGTTTCGAAGGTGTCGTCTGGCTTGATAGAAGGCAAACAGCACGGGCATGAAGCACACGATGGTTTGCGCAAAATCATTGGGGTCAGCCAGGAATCCCACGCTGCGCACGCGCCACAGATAGCGGCCGCTGGTGTCCAGCGCAGGTATTTCATTGACATCCATGGCGGCCAGTTCGGCCGAGTCATCCGAGCCATGCTGCTTGAGGATGAGCACGTCTTTCATGAAGCCGGTGTGGAAACAGGCAATGCTCATGCAACTGAGCACGACAAGGCTGGCCACGATGACAGCCCCTGTGATCTTCACGCGCTTGAGACTGGTCAGATTCAGGCCGGATATCAGGAAGAGCAGTACGGTGGGCAGGAAGGAGACGAGCGAGTTCATGCCGTTCCCGAAGCCCTCCACCATGGTGACTGACATCGTGACTGCGAGCAGCAGCGCCCATATCAAGCGGATATGTTGACCCGTCAGGATGCCGCCCCCTGCTTTTCGGGTGGTGACCAGGGACATGACCAGGACGATCATGAGCAGAATGAGCATGGGCCGATAGACCGCGAGTTCGGGGGCGAACAGGTCGAAGGGGCGCAGGTAGCTCAGCGCCATCAGCAACAGATACAGCTTGAAGGTCATGCCGTTGATCGGTTGGGCTCAGGCGTCGGGTGGAGCTTCTCCCTCAGCTTGAGGAAGGGCTTTTCAATCAGGCGATACGATAACCAGGCAGCCACGAAGCTCAGCAGGAGATTGAGCGGAAAGCCGGTCAGCCAATGATCCAGGTGGAAGTACAGGAAGGGCTCTTGCCACAGGTAGAGCGAGTAGCTCATCGTACCAACCCACACCATGGGCCGCCAGTTGAGGATCTGGCCGGCCCAGGTGTTCGGGCTGCGGATGACGTGCTGCAGCACGATGATGATGCCCAGATTGCTGAAGACCTGACCCACGATGTAGGCGAATGGCCGAGAGACCAGTGCGGAGCCATAGCCCATGGCAAGTAAGCCCGCACCGACCATCAGCGGGAGCAGCGGGTGCATCAAGAAGCGCAGGGCGAGCCTTGATTGGCCGATTTGCTGGTGTAGCAAAGCGGCCAGGCAGCCAGTGGCCAGCGCGTCGGCAATGGCCTGAAATTCGCGGTTCATGGCGATCTCTGGTGCATCCCCCCATGTGTACATGGCCGCACGGATGACCGGGCAGGCCAGCATGGCAGCGACGCAGGCCCAGCGCCCGTGAGCCTTGCCGAGATACAGCAGGACGAATGGCCAGAGCAGGTAGAACTGCTCTTCCACCGACAGTGACCACAAATGGTTGTAGTACCAGTTGTAGTCGTGGTTGTAATTGGCGGTGAAGGTCAGCGCGTGGAGCAAGTCGGGGAGGGCGCTTTCAGCCGTGGTCTTGGTGGCGATATGAAAGCTCAAATCTATCCAGCCCGCCAGGTGGCAAGCCCAGATCACACCGATGTACACCAGGGCAGCGGGAAGGATGCGATACGCGCGACGGATGTAGAAGTGCCGCAGGTTGATCTGGCCGTGGCGCGCATGTTCACGCATCAGCAGCGAGGTGATCAGAAAGCCTGAGATCAAAAAGAAGAAGCGCACCCCGATGTTGCCCAAGGAGGTGATGATGGGGCGGTCCATCCATGCGGGCGCGCCGTGTGTGGCAGCAACATGTCCGATCAGAACCAGTGCGACCGAGAATGCTCTGAGGCCATCCAGGGACGGAATGTGCGAAGCCAGTTTGGTGCCGGATGCGGACTGCACGCTCATGATGATGGCTACTGTTTCTTGGTAGGTTGGTGGACGGCGTTAGCGTGCCAGACGCAGCACATGCTGGACCCACCCCAGATAGCGTGGGCGTCGCTGCGCCATGCTGGCAACGTACGCCAGCTCGTCGGCATGCCACACCTTGACGGACAGGCTGATCAGCACGAATGCCACACCGTAGATGATGCCTGGCACCCAGCGCTGCACCACGCCTTCGGTGAACAGATATATCAAGGTGGCGGGCACGATAGCCAGACCGGCGGCCAGGTACTGTCGAGCGAGTTCCAGCCAGGGAATGCTCAGGCCCGTATACAACTTGATGCCCACGACGATCACGGCATACGACAGCACGCCTGATATGGTGGACGCCAATGCGGCCCCGATCAGGCCATAGTGCGGGATCAAGACGACGGCCATGATGGCCGAGATGAGGAAGGAGAGCACCGATACCCCGACGCGAAAGCGCTGGTTGTCGCTGTTGGTCAGGATGGCGGACGCGGCGCCGTTGATCATCAGGACGCCGGCCGTCAGCAGGAAAATGCGCAGCACGGGAATGGCCGGGGTGTAGCGTTCGCCATACATCAATGTGACCAGTGCCTCCGACCAGAAGCAGCCGCCACCGGCAAGGAGTAAACCGACGAATTGGTAGTAGCGGGTGGCGTTTTCAAAGATGCGTCGCACTTGCGTCGGATCACCGCTGCCAAAGGCGTAGCCCATGAGCGGCATGATGACGGTGGCCAGCCCGGCTACAAGCAATTCGATGCCGCCACGGGACAGGCCCATGGCAACGGCGAGATAGCCCATGTCGGCGTCACCCAGCCAACGGTTGGTCAGCAGGATTTCAACTGTGCGGGCGCCGGCTGCGCTGATCAGGGCCAGCAGGATGGTCCACCACAGGTGGGGTTTCAACTTGTCGAGCACCGTCGGCTCGGGCATCTTGTCGCTGGCCTTGATGGCGTGCTTGCGCAGCAGCCAGACCGAGCAGGCCCAGTACATGATGCTGGTGCATGCGAAGGCAAGCAGGTAGCCCATGAGCGGAGCGCCCGACAGGTAGAGCAGCAGCACGAGGACGGCGCTGAACATCGTGGATACGACGTTGGTGATGCCCTCGATGTTGAATGCCCCATAGCCCTTGGCCATGGCCGTATTGAACAGGGACCAGGCCTTGAACCCGAATGACACGATGACCAGGCCCAGGAGTGCGCCCATGTGGCCGTCCCAGCCTGCAGGCTTGGCCAGCGGCACAAAGATGCAGGCGGCCAGCACGGTCAGTAGCAGGGACAGCTTTTGCCAGCGCCCCAGCCAGCCATGCACTTGCGAGGCCAGATCGCGGTCGCCGCGCCCCATGCTTTCCGATATGAACTTGATGCCGGTGCCGGTCAGGCCGTGATTGCCCAGCATGATCAGCATGCCGGCGAGCCAGACGACATAGGCATATTGCCCGTAAGCTGAAGGGCCCAGGTGGCGCGCGATCAGGACGCTCAACAGCAGGCCTAACGCGTAGGTGATGTAAGCGGACGCTGTGGCGAATACGGCAGCCTTGAGAACGGCCACGCGGCCGAAAGCTTCTTTCATGGCGCGCTTACCTTGCCGTGCGACGCCAGGTGCCGCGTTGTGTGCCTTTCATGTATCGCAGGGATGCAATCAGAAAGGCCCAGTTCAGCGCAAAGAAGAAGGTCGGGAGTTTGGCCGGCCCGGGAACGGTTTCTCCGCGGGCGCTTCGCCGATATAGCGCGCCCACGATGGCATAGGTGGCAATTTGCAGACCTGCCATCACTTGCCAGCATGTACTTTGCGGGGCCAGGCCGATGGAGATCAGCAAGGCCAGCAGCAGCAGATGGGGGGTCACCCAGCGCAGCACTTTGTGCGAGAGGTAGGTGAAGCGCGTGGCCGGATTCGTTTTCAGCAGGAACTCGGGGTGATCAAACAAGGCTTGAAAGTTGCCGACGCCTATACGCAATCGGCGGTGATACTCTTCGCTGATGTCATCGGGCGTGTCTTCTTCAGCCCAGGCGGAGGGGTCATAGACCAGGCGGTGGCCGGTAACGGGCACGTGCATGCCAATGCAGAAGTCGTCACAGATTTCCTGCGGCCTCAAGGCTGGCCACAAAGGTCTGCGAATCGCGTAGATGGCCCCGTTGGCGCCGAGCAGCCCACCAATACGGCCCTCGAAAAACTTCAAGGCTTGTTCGATGCGCCAGTAGAGGCTGTCCTGATTCTGACCCTTGTTGCCACGCAGGCGCAATTCACCGGTCACGCCACCGACTTGAGGATCGGCGAACCACCGGACAAGTCGGCGAATGGCCTGAGGATCGAAAAACGTGTTGGCATCCGAGAAGACGACCAAAGGCTCTGTCACGCGATCACGCAGGTCGTTGAGGACGGATGCCTTGCCTCGATTCACCTCAAACAGGTGAAGATGCAGGCGCTCGTCGGTGAACTGCCTGAGGATGTCGGCTGTGCGGTCTTTGCTGCCATCTGATCCGATATAGATGCGCAGCCTGTCTGGCGGGTAGTCCTGGTCCAGCAGGTTCTTGACCCGGTCTGCAATATGTCGCTCCTCGTTGTAGGCAGCGATCACCACCGCGACAGCAGGCAAGTCGGTCACGTTGGCGACCCGGCGATCGTCCTTGCGGGCGATGTAGCGCAGGTCGCGCATCAATTGGCCCCATGCGGACCACAGGCCGAGCACGACAGGGTAGCCGGCGTAGGTGTACACCACCAGCGCCCAGCACGCCACTGCCAAGAGGGCCAGAGCGTCCATCAAAGCGCTCATGACCTCGCTCGGGGGGCGTAGTTCGGACGGGGGATCAGGTGATCTCGGTATTGGTTGGGGTCACCTGTCAGGCCGGCTTCGGCAGCCTTGATGATGTTGTAGGTTTCCCTCGCGCTGACGTAGTGCAGCTTCCAGTCCTTGCCGCAGTTGTACTTTTCTTCGAGGTAGGTGAAGGTGTCGTCCATGTCCGGGCCGAGCAAGGCGGGCATATCGACTTCCTGGGTGCCGTGGGTATGGATCTTGACGAAGATCCACTCTGGTCGACCCTTGACGTGGATACCTGTTTCGACCCACAGGTCCACCCGTTGGCGACTAGGTGGGTTGACGGCGCGGATATCGCTGTTTTCAATGCGGGGAATCAAGCCCAGCTTGCGATTGCGCATGTCGAATCCAAGAGGGCCCTGGATGATCATCAGGTCGCCGCTGGGTGGCGTGCCAACTCGCACGGGGATGCCGTGGTCATGTGACTTGGGGCAGACGGGATCGTCCTTTGCGTAATAAATCTGATTGATGGTGGTGGTCTGGCACGGGTTGGGTGCCGCTGGCAAGGTGTAGTCGGCGTAGCAGCCTTCTTCTCGCAAGATGATCAATTCATTGTTGACGCCACAACCAAAACCGGTTGGGTGCGCATTATCCAGGGCCCAGTTGCCGTGGATGAAGGCCCAGCGTGCTTGCCCGGTGACGGGGTCAACAGGCAAGGCGTCATGTTCATCAATCAGGATTTTCGTAAAGCGACGAAGTTTCTCCCGCAAACCTGCTTCGGTGTCATTGTCGTGATGCAGGTGAATCTCGATTTCGCCCAATTGTTCTCGGCACAGGTCAACGAGGTCATCGAGGTGTTCGGTGCGGTACTCCTCTTCGGGGTAGAAGAAGGTGTGGACAGGCGGGCGGCCATCGGCATCCCGGTGTTTGGCGCACAGGCGTGGGTACTCGACTTTCCAGCGCAGCACTCGCTCGCGCTCAACGTCGTAACTGGGTCGTGACCACGCCGGTTCGTAGTGATCAACGAAGCAGAACATGAGGTGGCGCAAGGTGTTTTCAGGTGGCGCTTCACGCCAATCCTGACGCCGCCACGAACGGAACCAGATGTCAATGTGGCGAGTGCGCACTTCCCGGGCGATGATGATCCCGATGCCGAGAAATAACAGCGCAACGAGCAACAATCCCCAAACAATGTACATGGCGAACCGCGATTAACTGCCGACCAACCCTGGATTGCCCGGATTCTGCCGTTTGAATATGTGGGCTGAGTTATGGCTGCCTTTGTGATGAAAGGTCGCCCCTCGCCCATTGGCTAGCGCGGATCATAGCGGAGTTTGTCGGAAGGCAGGCGCGTGGTTTTTCATTTTCACTGCGCAAATCGGGGGGCTTGATGGGCCGACCCGGACATTTTTCCCTGGCCAGGGGTAAGCGGCGCAGGGCGGTGCACGGGACTCGCTGTTCACCCCCTCGTCCGCGCTCGGTTGAGCCAGATTCCGTTCGGAAGCCGTGTCGTTGTCCATGAAAGTCCCGCACAATTCCGTTCGGGTTTATTTTTCATGTTTTGACGGAGATTTGGCGTGAGCAACAGCTTTGCAACTTGCGACCTGTGCGACGAGCACAAGAATGACAGCGATGGCGCATTCCGCGTGCTGCCGCCCGTGTTCAAGGACTACGGCAAGCGCATCAAGTTTTCAGGTCAGGTGGCCACGGTGAAGTGTTTCGAGGACAACACACTGGTGAAGGCTGCTGTTGATTCTCCCGGCCTGGGGCGAGTGCTGGTGGTGGACGGCGGCGCTTCGGTGCGTCGCGCGCTGGTCGGCGGTAACCTCGGCAAGGCCGCAGCGAAGAATGGCTGGGCTGGCGTGATCGTGGATGGTTGCGTCCGTGATTCCGCCGAGTTGGCCGAGTGCGATGTGGGCATCCGTGCGCTGGGCCTGATGCCCTTGCCCACCGAAAAACGCAACGAAGGTCAGAAAGACATCGCTGTGCAGATCCAGGGCGTCTGGGTGCGCCCCGGTGACTGGCTGTATGCCGACGAGGATGGCATCGTCATCATGGACAAGCCCAAGGCCTGATCCAGTTCGAGGAGGTCCTTCAGCGAACGACCTCCAGCACGCGATCCAGTCCACCTTCGTTGATGGCGATCATGGCTTGTTCGCGTACCTTGGGCTTGGCGTGGTAGGCCACGCTCAGGCCCGAGACCCCCATCATCAACAGGTCGTTGGCGCCGTCGCCCACGGCAATGGATTGCCTGGGGTCGCAGCCGATGCGGGTGCACAGTGCCAGCAGGTGCTGCTTCTTGGCCTCACCGTCAACGATGTCGCCCAGCACCTCACCTGTCAGCAGGCCGCCTTCGATGGCCAGGGTGTTGGAGTGGGCCTCGTGCATGCCCAGGCGCTCCTTGACGCGGTCTGCGAAGAAGGTGAAGCCGCCGGAGACCAGCAGGGTCTGCAGGCCGGCGGCCTTGGCAGCGTTGATCAGCTCTGGCGCGCCCGGGTTGATCTTCAGGCGCTGCGTGTAGACCTCTTGCAGGGCTTCAGCCGGCACGCCCTTGAGCAGGGCCACGCGGCGGCGCAGGCTGTCCTTGAAATCCGTGATTTCGCCTCGCATCGCCGCTTCGGTGATGGCGGCCACTTCGGCCTTCTTGCCCACGGCATCGGCGATTTCATCGATGCACTCGATGCTGATGAGCGTGGAGTCCATGTCGAAGGCGATGGCCTTGAAAGACGACAGGCTCAGGGCAGGCGTGAAACCTTGGATGACGAGGCCGGGGGCGAATTCTGTGGCGGACATGGCGTTAGGGTCTGGCGCGAGCAGTGTGTCGCAGGGCTGGCAAAAAGGCGTGATGGGGAAAGGCGTGATTATCCCCGCCTTGCGGTGCGCGCGTATGCTGGCGACATGTCTGGCGCCAGTTCTTCCATTCGCAAACAGGAATTTGCCAACTTCATCGTGGAGTTGATGGCTGGCTGGGCGCCGGTTCAGGCCCGGCGCATGTTTGGTGGCTTCGGGGTCTACAGGGACGGGTTGATGTTCGCGATCCTGATCGAGGACACCCTGTATCTCAAGGTGGACGACGAGTCCGAGCCTCTGTTTGCGCAGCGCGGCCTGGCGCGTTTCAGTTATGAATCCAAGGGGCGCACGGCCTCCTTGCGCTACTGCGAGGCGCCGCCCGAGGCTTATGACGAGCCCGCGCACATGGCGACCTGGGCCAGGCTGGCTTACGACTGTGCGGTGCGGCAGCAAAACAGGAAGAAGCCGGCTTCGCGGGCGAGAAAGTCTGTACGGCTTGATACGCCCGTCACGCCTGAAGCTCAGGCTGCCGGTGTGGTCGGTTCGTCCGTTTCCATGATGAGAAACCTCGGGCCCAAGAGCCAGGAGATGCTGGCCAAGGTCGGTATCGTGCACGACGAGGATTTGCGACGCCTGGGTGCCGTGGTGGCCTATGCCCGAACCAAGGCTGTTTGCCCCCAGGCCAGCCTGAACCTGCTGTGGGCCCTGGAGGGTGCATTGACCGATCGGGACTGGAAAGTGGTGGCCGATACGGAGCGTGCGAGTTTATTGATGGCGCTGGAGGACGTGCGGCGGCACATGCTTTGAGATAATCCGCGCCTATGCTGCGAATCACCGAACTGCGCCTGCCCCTGAACCACGCCGAGGGCGACTTGCGTCCTGCCATCGTCAAGCGACTGGGGATCAAGGACGCACAACTCCAGAACTTCACTGTTTTCAAGCGCAGTTACGACGCGCGCAAGAAAACGGCCATCGTGCTGATCTACACCGTGGACTGCGAGTTCGCCAGCAGCGAGATCGAGCAAGGCCTGTTCAAGCGTCTGGGCCAGGATCAGCACATCCGCCCCACGCCTGACACCAGCTACAAGTTTGTGGGCCATGCGCCGGCAGATTACAGCCAGGAAAAGCGACCCATCGTGATCGGCTTCGGGCCGTGCGGGATCTTCGCGGCCTTGATCCTGGCGCAGATGGGGCTGCGCCCGATTGTGCTGGAGCGTGGCAAGGAAGTGCGCCAGCGCACCAAGGACACCTGGGGCTTGTGGCGTCAAAGCGAGCTCAACCCGGAATCCAATGTGCAGTTTGGTGAAGGTGGCGCCGGCACGTTTTCGGACGGCAAGCTCTACAGCCAGATCAGTGATCCTCGTCACCTGACGCGCAAGGTGCTGACCGAGTTTGTCAAGGCCGGTGCACCTGAAGAGATCCTGTTCGTGGCCAAGCCCCACATCGGCACCTTCCGGCTGGTGAGCATGGTCGAGAAGATGCGCGCCGATATCGAAGCGCTGGGCGGTGAGATCCGTTTCCAGCACCACGTCACGGATGTGATGATCGACCAGGGGCAGGTTCGGGGCGTGACGCTGGAAGGTGGCCAGCAGATCGAAGCAGATCATGTGGTGCTGGCGCTGGGGCACAGTGCGCGCGACACCTTCAAGATGCTGCACGAGCGCGGCGTCTACATGGAGGCCAAACCATTTTCGATCGGCTACCGCGTGGAGCATCCGCAAAGCATCGTCGACAAGGCGCGCTTCGGCCCCAACGCCGGCAATGAGATTCTGGGGGCGGCGGATTACAAGCTGGTCCACCATGCCAGCAACGGGCGTGCGGTCTACAGCTTCTGCATGTGCCCGGGCGGCACCGTGGTGGCGGCCACGTCTGAACCGAACCGTGTGGTCACCAACGGGATGAGTCAGTATTCGCGCAACGAGCGCAATGCCAACGCGGGCATCGTGGTGGGCATCTTGCCGCAGGACTATCGCCAGGATGGCTTGCACGAGGGCCCGGTCAACCCGCTGGATGGCATCGCTTTTCAGCGTTTCTGGGAGTCACGCGCCTATGAGTTGGGCGAGGGCGGTTACATGGCCCCTGGGCAACTCGTGGGTGACTTCATCAAGGGGCAGCGCAGCAAGGTGCTGGGCAACGTGATGCCGTCCTACAAACCTGGTGTGACGCTGACCGATCTCGCGCAACCGGGCAACGGCAGCCTGCCAGACTACGCCCTGGCCGCCATCCGCGAAGCCCTGCCTGCGTTTGAAAAACAGATCAAGGGCTTCTCCATGCCGGACGCCATGCTGACGGGTGTCGAGACGCGCACCTCATCGCCATTGCGCATCACGCGTGGCCGCGATTACCAGAGCCTCAACGTCAAAGGCTTGTATCCGGCTGGCGAGGGGGCCGGATACGCCGGCGGCATCATGTCGGCCGGCGTGGATGGCATTGAAGTGGCTGAGGCTGTCGGGGCCTCGATCCTGGGGCTTATCGTTTCCAAAGACCCAGGTAGCCATTGACCGGCGTGTGCTTTTCGTAGCGTAGGACGGTAGGCTGCATTTGAAGCACTTCAAAGCCATATTCGGTGGCCAGTCGGTTCATGTAGGTCAGCGATTGGCTGTATCGGCCGGTGGTTTCCAGTCGGTAATCGCCTTGGTCTGCCTCTAGCGTCTCTACCGAGAATGCGAGGACCCCATTGGGACGCAGCAGGCGTCTGGCTTCCTGAATGATGGTGTCCAGTTTGCCGATGTAGACGAACACGTCGGCAGAGACGATGACATCGTAGCTGGCATCGGCTTCATCCTTGAGCATGTCATGGATGTCCGCGCAGACCAGCCGCTGGTAGATCTGGCGTTCGTGCGCTTTCTCCAGCATGCGGGCAGACAAGTCAACCCCCACCATTTGTCGAGCCATGGGGGCCATGGTCACGCCGGCCAGTCCGGTGCCGCAACCAAGATCCAGTACATCCCATTTGTCTGGTGAGGGGCTGGTTTGGCTCTTGACCAGCGTGGCCAGTTGCGAGGGTACTTGGCAACGCAGATCACCCTGCAGGTGAGCATCGAAGGTGTCGGCATAGGTGTCAAACACCTGGGCCACGTATTGCGCAGGGGCTTTGCTTGTGGTCTGCTGGCTCAGGGTATTGACCAAGTGCTGGGTGTAGCCATCGTCAGGCGAGATCTTGAGTCGTCGTTGGAATAGCGCGAGGGCCTCATTCAGTTTGCCCTGACTGAGCGCCACTTCCGCCAGGTTGCCAATGGCGTTGGCAAAGTCCGGCTTGAGTTCAATGGCGCGGCGATAGCAGGCGTCCGCGTAGTCCAGGTTGCCAAGTGCCTGGTGGGTGCTGCCCAGATTGTTGAAGGCCTCCCAGTCCATGGGCATGATGGACGCCGCAGTTTGCATGGGTTCCAGCGCTTCCGTTGCACGCCCTTGCTGTTTCAGCGCTGCGCCCAGCAGCTTCCAGCCGAAACCGTCGCCAGGGTATTGGGCGCTCAGGTTGCGGGTGTAGCGCTCCAGTTCGCCGAAGTTGCCCTGGTTGTAGAGCGTGACGGCAATCTGCCGTTCAAGCGGGCTGGCCGCAGTTTGACGGGCTGCGGGTGGCTGAGGGGCGAAGATGTGGGATTGGGCGTGTTTTTTCATGAGGGTCCTCCTGGGCGAGTATCCGATAGCTTGTGGGTTCACGCCTTGATGGGTTGCCCTAAAGCGCGCAGCAGATCGCGCACGTACTGAGCGCGGTCTTTCGGGTCTGACAGGGCCTTCTCGATGCGCAGCTTGTCGTTGCCCGCCAGCTTGATCTGCTTGTTCTTCTGCACCAGCTCGATGATGCGCAGGGGCTCCACGGGCGGGTTGGGGCGGAAGGTGATGTTGATGATGCCGGGCGCCGCATCGATCTTGATCACGCCATAAGGCTTGGCCTGCACGCGCAGCTTGTGCGTGTCGAACAGGGCCTGGGCCTGCGGCGGCAGCTTGCCGAAGCGGTCCACGATTTCTTCCAGCATGGTCTCGATCTTGTCGAGCGAATCGGCGGTGGCCAGGCGCTTGTACAGGCTCAGTCGCACATGCACATCGCCGCAGTAGGCGTCGGGCAGCAGGGCGGGCGCATGCAGGTTGATGTCGGTGTTGCTGCCAAACAGGCCCGATGGCGACAGCAGATCAGGCTCCTTGCCTGACTTGAGCGCACGCACCGCTTCGCCCAGCATCTCGTTGTAGAGCTGGAAGCCCACTTCCATCATGTTGCCGCTCTGGTTGTCGCCCAGCACTTCACCGGCGCCGCGGATCTCCAGATCGTGCATGGCCAGGTAGAAGCCGGAGCCCAGCTCTTCCATGTTCTGGATGGCGTCCAGGCGTTGGGCGGCCTGCTTGGTCAGGCCCTCCACATCGGGCACCAGCAAGTAGGCATAGGCCTGGTGGTGGGAGCGGCCTACACGGCCACGCAACTGGTGCAACTGCGCCAGGCCGAACTTGTCGGCGCGGCTCATCACGATGGTGTTGGCGCTGGGCACGTCGATGCCGGTCTCGATGATGGTCGAGCACAGCAGCACGTTGTGGCGCTGGGCCACGAAGTCCCGCATCACGCGCTCCAGCTCGCGCTCGGGCATCTGGCCGTGGGCGATGGCGATGCGCGCCTCAGGTATGAGCTCGGTGAGCTTGTCGCGCCGGTTCTCGATGGTCTCCACTTCGTTGTGCAGGAAGTAGACCTGGCCGCCGCGCTTGAGCTCACGCAGGATGGCCTCGCGGATCGTGTTGCTGCTTTCGGATCTCACGAAAGTCTTGATGGCCAGGCGGCGTTGTGGGGCGGTGGCAATGACGGACAGATCGCGCAGGCCTTCCATCGCCATGCCCAGCGTACGCGGGATGGGTGTGGCCGTGAGCGTGAGCACGTCGATGTCGGCGCGCATGGCCTTGATGGCCTCCTTGTGGCGCACGCCAAAGCGGTGTTCTTCGTCGATGATCAACAGGCCCAGTCGCTTGAACTTGACCGAGTCGCTCAGCAGCTTGTGTGTGCCGATGACGATGTCGATGGTGCCGTCTTCCAGGCCTTGCATCGCGGCCTTGATCTCCTTGGCGGACCGAAAGCGCGACATCTCGGCCACCTTCACGGGCCATTGCGAGAATCGGTCCGAGATGTTCTGGTAGTGCTGTTCGGCCAGCAGGGTGGTAGGCGCCAGCAGTACGACCTGTTTGCCGCCTGTGACGGCCACAAACGCGGCGCGCAGGGCCACTTCGGTCTTGCCGAAGCCCACGTCGCCGCAGACCAGGCGGTCCATGGGGCGAGGGCTGATCATGTCCTGGATCACGGCATGGATGGCCGCGCGCTGGTCGGCGGTTTCTTCAAAGCCGAAGCTGGCGGCAAAGGCCTCGTAGTCCTGCGCCGAGAAGCGGAAGGCAAAGCCTTCACGGGCCGCGCGGCGGGCATACAGGTTGAGCAGCTCGGCGGCGGTGTCGCGCACCTGCTCGGCGGCCTTGCGCTTGGCCTTGTCCCATTGGGGCGAGCCCAGCCTGTGCAGGGGCGCCTCTTCGGCGCTCACACCGGTGTAGCGGCTGATCAGGTGCAGTTGCGACACCGGCACGTACAGCGTGGCCTTGTCGGCGTATTCCAGGTGCAAAAACTCGGAGGGGCCATCACCCAGATCCAGGTTGATCAGACCCTGGTAGCGCCCGATGCCGTGGTTGCTGTGCACCACCGGGTCACCCACGTTCAGTTCGCTCAGGTCCTTGATGAGCGAATCCAGATCGGTGACCTGTTCGGACTTGCGGCGCCGGCGCGTGGTGGGTGTGGCGTCGAACAGTTCGGTTTCGGTGACGAACTGGATGCCAGCCTTGGCGTTGGCCGGGTCGTTCCAGATGAAGCCGGCAGCCAGGGGGGCGGCCGTGATCGCATGGCGATGGTCGCTGTCCACAAAGGCCTGCAGCGTGTCGATGCTGGGCAGGTTGATGCGGTGGTCGCGCAGCAACTCCATCAGGCTTTCGCGGCGGCCGGCACTTTCGGCCACGACCAGCACGCGCTGGCCGATCTGGTCGGTCTTGCCGATGTGTTGTTCGAGCTTGCGCAGCGGGTCCTGGCCACCGCGCTCCACGCTCAGGTCGGGCAGGGGGCGGGCCCACTCTGTAGGCTCGGTGCCGCGCACGGCCAGTTGGGCATGCGCATTGGCCAGGGTGAAGAAGTCTTCGACCTTGAGGAAGAGGTCTTCGGGCGGCAGCAGAGGGCGCTCGGGGTCGTGCTGCAGGAAGCGGTGGCGCTCTCTGGTTTCGGTCCAGAAACGCTTCAAGGCCTCGTCCACCTCGCCGTGCATCACGATCACGGCCTGTTCGCCCAGGTGATGGAACAGCGTGGAGGTCTCATCGAAGAACAGAGGCAGGTAGTACTCGATGCCCGCCGTGGCCACGCCGCTGCCGATGTCCTTGTAGATGCGCGACTTTGTCGGGTCGCCCTCGATGCGTTCGCGCCAGCGGCTGCGGAAGGCACCGCGCGCTGCTTCGTCCATCGGGAACTCGCGGCCTGGCAGCAGGCGCACTTCGGGCACGGGGTAGAGGCTGCGTTGCGAATCCGGATCGAAGGTGCGGATGGAGTCGATCTCGTCGCCAAACAGGTCCACTCGGTAGGGCACCAGCGAGCCCATCGGGTAGAGGTCGATCAGGCCGCCGCGCACGGCGTATTCACCGGGCGACACCACCTGGCTCACATGCGTGTAGCCCGCCAGCGTCAACTGCGACTTCAACGCGGCTTCATTGAGCTTTTGCTTTTGCTTGAAGTGGAAGGTGTAGGCCGCCAGGAAGGAAGGCGGCGACAGGCGGGTGAGCGCCGTGGTGGCAGGCAACAGCACCACGTCCACACCCGTGTCCGTCTTGACGCCTTGCTGGATGCGCCACAGCGTGGCCAGGCGCTCCGAGATCAAGTCCTGGTGCGGCGAGAAGGTGTCATAGGGCAGCGTTTCCCAGTCCGGGAAGATGGCGCAGCGAAGGTCCGGCACGAAGAAGGCGATTTCATCGAGCAGGCGCTGGGCGTCTGCCGGGTCGGCCGTCATCACCGCCGTGATCTGCCCCTGGGCCTTGCGGCTTTGGGCAAAACGAGCCAGCAGCAGTGCATCGCCCGAGCCCGCTGGGCGGGGGACGGTGTAGCGTTTGCCGGGAGCAATGGAAGGCAGGGGCAGGGCAGGCAGCATGGCGCAGAAATGACAAAGCGCCCGGCAACGAGGGTGGCCGGGCGTGTGATCCAGATTCAATCGTGCATTTTAGGTGGGCGACAATCTCCCCATGTCACTCACGATCGCTTCTCACGAATTCAAAGCACGTTGTTACGCCCTTGTCCCATGTGCGGGCGTGGGGGAGCGGGCGGGCGTTGGCGGCCCCAAGCAGTATCACCCCGTGGCAGGGCAGGCTGTGGTGGCGCACACGCTGGCGGCTTTGGGGGCCGTGGCGCGCATCGAGGCCACCTTGGTGGTGTTGTCACCTGAAGACGCCTTGTTCGAGCAGCACGTGCCCGGCTTTGAGGGGCCCAAGGGCTGGGTGGCCCGTGTGGGCGGGGCCTCGCGTGCCGAGAGCGTGGCCAATGGCCTCAACGAGTTGCTGGTGCGGGGCGCGCAGCCCCATGACTGGGTGCTGGTGCACGATGCGGCACGCTGTCTGATCCAGCCCGATTGGGTCAATCGCCTGATTGATGCCTGTGAAGACGATGAGGTGGGCGGGCTGCTGGCCTTGCCTTTGGCAGATACCTTGAAGTCGGCGGCCCCAGGTGATCAGGGCGAAGCCCGGGTTCAAGGCACTGTGGACCGAGCGGGTAAATGGGCCGCGCAGACACCGCAGATGTTCCGTCTGGGCTTGTTGCGTCCGGCCTTGATGTTGGCCTTGTCGGATCCCGCAACGGCTGCTGCCATCACTGATGAGGCCAGCGCCGTCGAGATCCTGGGGCATCAACCCAGGCTGATCCCGGGCGCATACGACAACTTCAAGGTCACTTGGCCGGGCGATTTCGCTTTGGCCGAACGCTTGCTGTCGACGCGTCCTTGAGCGCCTCGGCCTCAGGCACCGTCTGCGCGTCAGATTGCAGTTTGAGCGCGGCCATCACCACGGGTTTGGCCCATTCAGGCGTGGCCATCAAGGCTTGCGCCGAAGCCGGCACCAGCACGCTGGCCT
The DNA here is from genome assembly GCF_016234775.1 of Aquabacterium sp. Taxonomy (GTDB): domain Bacteria; phylum Pseudomonadota; class Gammaproteobacteria; order Burkholderiales; family Burkholderiaceae_C; genus Aquabacterium. The sequence goes on from NZ_JACRAH010000028.1 coordinate 20,894, forward strand.
GAGCTTTGCGCGTACCTGTGGCCGCACCTTGAACCCATTGCAGCACGAGCCTGGGTTTCGGGGCCTTGCCTTGATGCGGGTCGGCTTCGTCGCTGTTGTCGTACACGCGCAGTTCAGCCAGGTGCGGCAACAGCTCGATCAGCTGCAAGCGGCTTTGATCGAAGCGCCGGCGGATATCGGCTTCGGGGATGTCGTGGCCACCTTTTTTGACGCGTGCCTTGACGCGCGCCAGGTGGTGTTCCGGGCTGGCCAGGCCCACGTACCAGATGCGGACTTCAAAGCCACCGGCGGCCGCCTGCTTGAGCAAGGCCGCAAAGCTCTTGCCGCCCAGCGTTGTCTCGAAGTTGTAGTCCAGGCCCTTGGCAATGGCGTGTTGCAGCAGGCGCTTGCCTTCGTGCCATGCGGCGCTGTTGGCTTGCGTGGCGCTCAGATGGGGTTGGGCCTGGCGAATGCGGGCCGCTGCTTCATCCGGGTTGAAGTACTCCCCGCCGCGCGACCGGATGGTGGCGCCGCCAATGCTGCTCTTGCCCGCACCATTGGTGCCGGCCAGAACAAAAAGTCGGGGAACGTGGGCAGTCTTGGCCACGGGCTGTCTCTCTGAATTTGGATATGGGTGTCTCGCACCGTGCGTGAAAGCGATGCGGAGATCGTGTGCCCATCGAGATGAGCGTGGTCAGTGTTGGCCAACTGACCGTGGCAGCGGTGTACTTCAGCTGTGGCGCGACGAGGCTCGTGCAGTCTTGGCTGCTGCCACAGCGGCCTGGCCCAATTCAGCCGGATCGGCATCGAACGCGTCCATCATGGCATCGCGTGAGGCGGGTGTCTGCATGCGCTGCAGCAGGGCATCAAATTCGTGGCTGAGTGTGTCCAGCGGTCTGGCTTGCGCACCCAGCAGGGCCTGATACGCATCCAAAGACAGCACCACAGCGGTGGTGCGATCCCGTTTGGTGATGGCCACCATGCCCTGGCTGGACGCGGCATCCAGTACGCGGCCAAAACTGTTCTTGGCTTCAGTGGCTGAAAACTCGGTCACCGGGACATCCTCGCCACGAGGATTACGCAAAGTTAGCGCGGTCATGATTGCCTTTGTTTCGATGCTGTTGGCTATTTTAGCTATTTCGGCCAATCTGTCCAGTTTGTGAGCCTGATTGCGCCATGAAAAAAGCCCGGCGCGGGGCCGGGCTTGCGTACAACAGGGCCGTGGCTGCCCGATTACCAGGAGACTTCCTGCTCCGGCGTGGCTTTGATGCGGTGCAGAGACAGGTCGGCGCCTTCGTACTCTTCCTCGTGCGACAGGCGCAGGCCCATCACCTTGTTGAGGATGCCGTAAACCAAGCCACCCGTTACCAGCGCAAAGGCCAGCACGCACAAGGTGCCCACCACCTGCGCGCCCAAGTTGACGCCACCTGCACCACCGAGCGCCGTCTGGCCAAAGATGCCGGCCGCGATGCCCCCCCAGGTGCCACAAAGTCCGTGCAGTGGCCACACGCCCAGCACGTCGTCGATCTTCCACTTGTTCTGGACCAGGGTGAACATGATCACGAAGATGGCGCCGGCAATGGCACCCACCACCAGCGCGCCGGCGGGGTGCATGATGTCCGAGCCAGCGCAGACGGCCACTAGGCCAGCCAGGGGGCCGTTGTAGGCAAAGCCGGGGTCATTCTTGCCCATCAGCACGGCCACCAGGGTGCCGCCCACCAGGGCCATCAGCGAGTTCACGGCCACCAGGCCGGAGATCTTGTCGATCGTCTGGGCACTCATCACATTGAAGCCGAACCAGCCCACAGCCAGGATCCACGAGCCCAATGCCAGGAAGGGGATGCTCGAAGGCGGGTGAGCCGACATGGCGCCATCCTTGCGGTAGCGATTGCGGCGCGCGCCCAGGATCAGCACGGCAGGCAGGGCAATCCAGCCACCAAAGGCGTGAACCACCACGGAGCCGGCAAAGTCATGCAACTGGCCTCCGGTCAGGTTCTGCAACCAGTCTTCGAAACCAAACTTGTTGTTCCACACAGCGCCTTCGCACAGTGGGTAGAAAACGCCCACGATCACCGCTGTGGCGATCAACTGGGGGCCAAACTTGGCGCGCTCGGCGATGCCGCCAGACACGATGGCGGGGATGGCCGCGGCAAAAGTCAGCAGGAAGAAGAACTTGACCAGGGCGTAGCCATTGTTCTGGGCCAGGGTGCCGGCACCCACAAAGAAGTCGACGCCGTAAGCGATCGTGTAGCCCACGAAGAAGTACACGAGGGTCGACACGCAAAAATCCACCAGGATCTTGACCAGGGCGTTCACCTGGTTCTTGCCGCGCACCGTGCCGAGTTCAAGGAAGGCGAAGCCCGCGTGCATCGCCAGCACCATCACGGCGCCCAGAAGGATAAACAGCGCATCCGCGCCTTGTTTGAGTTGGTCCATTCTTTGACTTTCAAAAAGAACACGACGCCGCACCGAAATGAATCGTGTGCTGCGTCTTGGGTCAATACGCACCATAAGTAAGCAATATACGTGCCTGCATTTGGGGCGATCAGGTTTGATTTTGTGCGTCAACAACGCAATGTGGTGCGCAAACTTGGTGCCTGGTGCCGTTGGTGTGAATGTGAGTGAACCAATGTGGTGCATATGTGGAGGTAGGCAGGCCTTCCACGGCCTGACGCCAGCAGGACTGGCGCATGGGCGCGCTTCATTCCGCAGGACAATACGGGCTGCGTCATTCACATTTGAAGCGTCACCAACATGTCCTTGCCAGTCATACGCGTCGGAGAGGGGTGGGATACCCATGCCCTGGTCACAGGTCGCCCCTTGATCTTGGGCGGCGTCACCATTCCTCACACGCACGGTTTGCTGGGGCACTCGGATGCCGATGCCTTGCTGCACGCCATCACGGACGCGCTGCTGGGCGCGGCTGGCATGGGCGACATCGGCCGGCACTTCCCGGATACCGACCCGCAGTTCAAGGGCGCCGATTCCATCGTGCTGCTCAAGGAGGCCGCGCGGCGCGTGATGGCCGAGGGCTGGCAGATCGGCAATGTGGACACCACCATCGTGGCCCAGGCGCCCAAGATGGCGCCTCACATTCCGCTGATGCGCGAGCGCATTGCGCAGGCACTGGATCTGGCGCCTGATGCCGTGAATGTGAAGGCCAAGACGGCCGAGAAGATGGGCCCGGTAGGAGAAGGGCGTGCCATCGAGGCACGCGCCGTCTGCCTGTTGCTCAAGCCCTGATCAGGGCGCGCGCTTGAGCTTGATGTGCGCCACCAGGCCACCGCCCGGTGCGTTGGCGATCTCGAAACCGCCACCCATGCGCTGCAATGCTTTTTCTACAATGGCCAGGCCGAGGCCAGCGCCCGTGGCGGCCGTGCGCGCCGCATCACCCCGGAAGAAGGGCGTGGTCAGCTGAGACAGCTTTTCTGCCGCCACGCCGGGGCCGTGGTCGCGCACGCTGAGGATCACCCACGAGCCTGAGCGCGTGTAGCTCACGTCCACGTTGGTCACGCCTGTATAGGTGTTGCGGCCATAACGGCGCGCATTCTCGAACAGGTTGGTGAGCACGCGGCTCAGTTCGGTTTCGTCCGCCATCACCTTGGTGTCGATGGGCAGCTTGGCCGTGATGCGGATGCGCTTGGTGTCGCGGAACTGGCTGATCGATTTGTCCACCACCGAAGACACGTGCACCGGCATCAGTTCGACGTTGCCCGGGCGGGCGTAGTCCATGAACTTGTCAATGATGGCGTCGAGCTGGTCGATGTCGGCGGCGATGTTGCGCTTGGCTTCTTCGTCCACCACGCTCATCTCGGCCTCCAGGCGCAGGCGGGCCAGCGGTGTGCGCAGGTCGTGCGAGATGCCGGCGAGCATCACCGCGCGGTCTTCGTCCACCTTGGCCAGTTCGCGCGCCATGCGGTTGAAGCCCTGGTTCACTTCGCGGATCTCGCGGGTGATCATGGATTCATCCAGCACCGAGTCGTACTCGCCTTCGCGTATTCGGCTGGCGGCAAATGACAGCTCTTTGAGCGGCTGGTTGATCAGGCGCGCGATCACGGCCGATCCCAGCATGGTGGCGACCAGCGCGATGCCCACCCAGATGAACCACGTTCGCCCCGTCATGGGCGCGACGCGGTTGCTATCGGCCTGTAGCCAGTAGTTGTCCTTCTCGATCTGGAAGCCCACCCACAGGCCTTGTACGCCGTTGACGCTGCTGGCCACGATCGTGGTCGGCCCCAGGCGAGAGCGCAACTCCTTGCCGATGGCCTGCGTGAAGCGGTTGACTTCAAATGGCTCGAACCGGTCGGATGGCTCGTGCGGCTTGAGCGCGATCGATTCCTGATCGAAGAGGGTCTTGATCAGGGTGACGCGGTTGATGCTGTCTGCATAGCGCAGGGCTGTGCGTGACAGGTTCACCAGGCTGGCGATCTGTTGAGCGGCTTGTACCGAACGAGGTTCGAATTCCAGAGCCTTGAAAGTCTGTACCCACGCGACAATGCCGGCCGTGAGCAGCAGACCCAGCAGGATGAACGTCCGCCAGAACAGACTGAGGGCGAAACGCTTTCTAGGCATTCATCAAGCCCCACCATCCGGCACGAACACATAACCCACACCCCAGACGGTCTGGATGTAGCGAGGTTGTGCCGGATCGGGCTCGATCATCTTGCGCAGACGCGAGATCTGCACGTCAAGGCTGCGGTCAAACGGTTCGAATTCGCGGCCACGTGCCAACTGAGCCAGCTTGTCGCGTGACAGGGGTTGGCGCGGGTGGCGCACCAGGGCCTTGAGCATCGAGAACTCGCCGGTGGTCAGGGAGATGGGCTCACCTTCCTTGCTCAGACGACGCAGGGCCAGGTCGAACTCGAAGGGGCCGAACTGAACGGTCTGAGCTTCCTTGGCCGGGGCGCCAGGGGCTTCCTGGGCCGGGCGGCGACGCAGCACGGCATGGATGCGGGCCAGCAACTCGCGAGGGTTGAACGGCTTGGGCAGGTAGTCGTCGGCGCCCACTTCCAGACCCACGATGCGGTCCACATCCTCGACTTTGGCGGTCAGCATGATGATGGGGGTGATGTCGTTGGCGGCGCGCAGGCGGCGGCAGATCGACAGGCCGTCTTCACCGGGCAGCATCAGGTCCAGCACGATCAGGTCGACCGTTTCACGCGTCAGCAGGCGGTTGAGCGCCTTGGCATCTTCGGCCAGCAGGACTTCGAAACCCTCCTGGCTCAGGTAGCGGCGCAGCAGATCGCGGATGCGCGCATCGTCATCGACCACGAGCACGCGGTCGGGACGCTGGTTGGGAGTCGTAGAGGTCATCTCTGCATTCCTCGGCATTTGTAACAGACGCGGATTGTGCGCAGTTTATGCGCACGAAAACCGGTGCGCTGACCAGCTGTTACAAATATTGCGACCGTATGAACACCTCGTCAAGCCCTTTGCATGCTGTGGATCTTTGTCGTCGGCGAGCCGTCGATGTGCGTTAAGTTGAGGTGCCCGCCATCTCGGCCGGGTGCCACTTAGAAAGAAGGTCATTGATGCGACAAGCGTTTTCGTCCCGTTCCGGTCTGTCCCGCACCTTGAGCGGATCCTTGCTGGCCAGTGCGCTGGCCATGGGTGCTTGCGCCGTGCATGCCGAGGCAGAAGCGCAGCAGAACGTGGTTCGTTTCTCCGCTGGTGTCACGCAGGAGGTCACGCAGGATCTGCTGATCGTCACCCTGCAGGCGACGCGAGAAGGCAGCCAGGCGGCTGACGTGCAGGCTGGCTTGAAGCAGGCGATGGAAGCGGCGCTGGCCGAGGCACGCAAGTCGGCGCACCCGCAAGGCATGGAGGTCCGCACAGGTACGTTTTCGGTGCAGCCCCGTTACAACAATTCGGGGCGCGTGAACGGTTGGCAAGGCTTTGCGCAACTGATCCTCGAAGGAACAGATGTGGCCCGCATCACCCAGACCACCGGGCGCATCAACCAGCTCAATGTGATCAACGTCAGTTATGGCCTGTCGCGCGCCTTGCGCGAGCAGTACGAGTCAACGCTGACCAGTCAGGCGATTGCCCGCTTCAAGACACGCGCCTCGCAGATCGCGACAGACTTTGGCATGAAGGGCTACACCCTGGGGGACGTGACGGTTTCGTCGACCGACCCGGGCTTCGAGCCGCGTCCGTATCTGGCCAAGGCCATGGCCATGCGCGCCGAAATGGCGGATGCGCCGCTGCCCGTGGAGCCTGGGAAGGGTGTGCTGTCGGTGACCGTCAACGGTCAGGTCACGCTCAAGCCCTGACGGGTTGAGGCAGGCTCAGAACGAACGGGCCTTGCTCGTTCAGCCTGCCGCCGGGTAGCTGGTCTGGTCGCGCCACTGGCCGCCAACCAGCACCTGGTGCGGGAGGAACTGTGCCTTGTAGGCCATCTTCTGGCTCTCGGCAATCCAGTAGCCCAGGTAGAGATTGGCCAGCCCCAGGTCATGGGCCTGCTGGATCTGCCACATGATGTTGTACGTGCCGTAGCTCGTGTGGGGCTCGGGCTCGTAGAAGGTGTAGACCGCTGACAATCCATCGTTGAGGATGTCCAGGATGGACACGATCTTCAGCTTGCCTTGCGTTTCACCGGGCAGGGGTGGCTCACGGAACTCCACGAGGCGGGAGTTCACACGGCTTTGCAGCAGGAACTGGGTGTACTGATCGACCGAGTCGTGGTCCATGCCGCCACCCTTGTGCCTGCCAGCCTGGTAGCGCAAATACAGTTGGTAGTGTTCTGGTGTGAAGCACAGCCTCAGCACGCGCGCTTCCAGGTGCTGGTGAGCTTTCCAGGCGCGCTTCTGGCTGCGGCTGGGCTCGAAGCGCTCCACCGGTATGCGCAGGGGCACGCAGGCCCGGCAACCGTCGCAATAGGGCCGGTACGTGAACATGCCGCTGCGGCGAAAGCCGTTGCTGACCAGGCCGGAGTACACATCCGCATTGATCATGTGACTGGGCGTGGCCACCTGCGAGCGAGCGGCCTTGTTGTCAAGGTAGCTGCACGGGTAGGGTGCCGTTGCATAGAACTGCAAGGACGCCAGTGGAAGATCTTTGAGGTGCGTCACGGAGGTGTCAGGCGCTGCGCTCGAGGTGAGACCAGAAAGCATCATCATAGGCCCAAACGGAGGGCGGATTTTGATCGACCACCCCCCGCAAATGGGACTCGAAATCACCTCGTGAAATAGCCCGTGCACCCAGGGTGGCGAGGTGGCTGGTTTGCTGCTGGCAGTCGATTAACGTGATGCCGTTTTCCCTGCAAAAACAAACCAGCGCAGCCAAGGCAATCTTGGAGGTATCCGTGCGCCAGGCGAACATGGATTCGCCGTAGAACATGCGGCCGATGCTGACGCCATACAGGCCGCCCACCAGTTCACCATCCACCCAGGTTTCAAAGGAGTGCACGCGCCCCTGCCGGTGCCACTGTCCGTAGACCTCGCGGATGCCTGGCACGATCCAGGTGCCGTCCTGGCCCTCTCTGGGCGTGCCCGCACACGCCAGCATCACCTCGTCAAAGGCGCCGTCGATGCGGATCTCGCAACCTGGTGAGCGCAGGAACTTCGCGATGGTTTTGCGCAAGGATCGATGAAGCTTGAACTCGCTGACGGGCAGCACCATGCGTGGATCGGTTGTCCACCACATGACGGGCTGGCCCTGACTGAACCAAGGGAAGATCCCGCGACGGTAGGCTGCCTCCAGCCGTTGTGGCGACAGATCTGCACCAGCAGCCAGCAGGCCGGGCGCGTCCGTTTCAGGGCCCAGCGCGGTGGCCGTGTCAGGGAAGGGGGTGTCGGGTTCCAGCCAGGGGATCATGTTGCCATGATAAGAAAGCGCGAGCGTGAAATCGTGCGGACAGAAAAAAAGCCCGATGGCGAACCATCGGGCTTGAAAGGTACCTTAGAAAAGGTTCAGGAGGTACCGAGGAGACAACCTTTCAGGGAGTGTCGCTTGTCCAGAGCGACATCTCTCAGATTCGGTTCCGGGGCCAAAGTTCAAGTTGACCGGGCTCACAAACCTGCAAAGTTTTGTAATCCCAATCGAACGGGCCCCTGACTGTCCGTTCTCAGGCAGCCTTGCGCGACTTGGAAGTCGCAGCTTGCGTGGCCTTCACCGCGGTGTTGGTGATGGCCTGGAAGTTGGCTTCAGCGACGTCAGCAGCTTGCTTGGCAGCCTTTTGCACGGAGTCGAAAGCGTTGTTGGCGGCGGCGACAGCCGACTTCACCAGCACGACGGCGTTTTCAGAGCCGGCAGGTGCGTTCTTCACAGCGTTGTCCACCACGGAGGCGAACTTCTTCTGGGCTTCAGCCATTTGCGACTCGGCCAGCTTGCTCACTTCGGCGCTGGTGGACGAGGCGATGTCGTACAGATGACGGCTGTAAGCAGCGGCCTTTTCTGCGGAAGGTTGCAGCATGGCAGCTTGCAGAGCCAGCAGTTCCTGGGCATCCTTGACGGCCAGCACAGCCTTGGTGTGCTCAGCGGCTTCGTCCAGCGTGGCCTTGGCAACTTGCAGGTTCAGTTCCAGAACCTTTTCGACACCTTCGAAAGCCTTTTGGCCCAGGTCGAACAGGGTAGCGAGGTTGGCTTTCTGGGTGGCCAGCAGTTGTTCAGCGGTCAGCATGACGATTCTCCGTACGTGTTGATGGGTTGAATTGCAGTTGGCTTGATGGTTCTGAAACCTTTGTTGCGCTGCAACATGATTCTCAGTATAGGCATCCGGAAAAACTTTGCAAGTACTTTTTGTGCGGTGCAGCAAAAGTGCCGCGCAAATGTCAAAAAATTTACTTTCTGATGGTTTGCTGCACTTGTCGGCAGCTTGTTGCACCACAGACGTCCATGAGCGTTCCTTCCGTGGTCAATAAGGTGCCGGCTTCGCCTACACTTGCCGACGCCCAAAATATTTACTCACTTGTGATCCATTCATCATGAGCCTGCTCAACGTTCCTGCTGGCGCCAAGGCGCCTGACGTCTTCAACGTCATCATCGAAATCCCCGCCAACGCTGATCCGATCAAGTACGAGATCGACCACGAAACCGGCGCCGTCTTCGTCGACCGTTTCATGGGTACAGCCATGCACTACCCCTGCAACTACGGCTACGTGCCTCAGACCATCGCTGCTGACGGTGACCCCGTCGACGTGCTGGTCGTGACACCTTTCCCCCTGCAGCCTGGCGTGGTCATCCCTTGCCGTCCTCTGGGCATCCTGAAGATGGAAGACGAAGCTGGCGGCGACTCCAAGCTGGTGGCCGTGCCGACCGAAAAGATCTGTGCCATGTACAAGGACATCCAGAAGCTGGAAGACCTGCCTGTGCTGCTGGTGTCGCAGATCAAGCACTTCTTCGAGCACTACAAGGATCTGGAGCCCGGCAAGTGGGTGAAGGTCACCGGCTGGGATGGCATCGATGCCGCCAAAGCTGAAGTGACCACCGGTCTGGCTGCTTTCGCCAAGCAACACTGACCTGAAGATCGGGCAGGGCGCCTCGCGAGGTGCCCTGCAAAGAAAGAAGCCGCCTGCGTGAGCAAGGCGGCTTTTTGTTTGGGTGCGTTCGAGCCTGTGGAGGGCCCGTTGAATCAGGCAACGCGCTTGATCACCTTCTCCAGCGTCGATACGATCTGATCAATCTGGCTGTCGTTGATGATCAGTGGTGGCGAGATGGCGATGTTGTCGCCCGCGGCTCTCAGCAGCACGCCTTCTTCCCAGCAACCCAGGAAGACCTCAAAAGCCCGGCGGCCAGGTGCGGCACCCGCCCGTGGCGCGAACTCGATGGCGCCGACCATGCCGGTGTTGCGGATGTCCACGATGTTGGGCAGGCCCTTTAGGCTGTGTACCGCCGCTTCCATCTTGGCGTGCATGGCCTGGCCGCGCGTGAGCAGGCCTTCCTCATCGTAGGTGTCCAGCGTGGCCAGGGCCGCGGCGCAGGCCATGGGGTGGCCGGAGTAGGTGTAGCCGTGTGGCAATTCGATGCCCGCTGGCGCTTGCATGAAGGTGTCGTGGATGCCTTGCTTCACGAACACCGCGCCCATCGGGATCGTGCCATTGGTGATGCCCTTGGCGGCGGTGATCATGTCCGGCGTGACGCCATAGACCTGCGCGGCAAAGGGTGCGCCCAGGCGCCCGAAACCGGTGATCACCTCGTCAAAAATCAGCAGGATGCCGTGCTTGTCGCAGATGTCGCGCAGGCGCTGCAGGTAGCCCTTCGGAGGCAGCAGCACACCGGTGGAGCCGGCCATGGGTTCCACGATCACGGCCGCGATGGTGGAGGCGTCGTGCAGGGCAACCAGACGCTCCAGGTCATCTGCCAGTTCGGCACCATGCTCCGGCTGGCCTTTGGTGAAGGCGTTGCGTGCCAGATCATGCGTGTGGCGCAGGTGATCCACGCCCGAGAGGCTGGAGCCGAACATCTTGCGGTTGGGACCCATGCCCCCGAGCGCCGTGCCCGCGAAGTTGACACCGTGGTAACCACGTTCACGACCGATCAGGCGCGTGCGATGCGACTCGCCGCGCAGGCGGTGGTAGGCCAGGGCGATCTTCAGCGCCGTCTCGACCGATTCCGAGCCGGAGTTGGTGAAGAACACGCGATTGAGGCCTTCCGGCACGTACTTCTGCAGGCGGTCTGCGAGCTGGAAGGCCAGTGGATGGCCCATCTGGAAGGGCGGGGCGAAGTCCATTTCGCCGGCCTGGCGGGCGATGGCCTCCACGATGCGGGGGCGGCTGTGCCCTGCATTGACGCACCACAGGCCGGCGGTGCCGTCCAGGATCTGGCGGCCTTCTGGCGTCCAGTAATGCATGTCCTTGGCCTTGCTCAGCAGGCGCGGCGCCTGTTTGAAGTCGCGGTTGGCCGTGAAGGGCATCCAGAAGGCGTCGAGGTTCAAGTCCATGTTGTTCTCCTTGTCGAGGCTCGGTGCGGGCCTGCGGTCATGGCGCACCGCTGGCCTCAATGGCACCAACTTTGCTCGCAAAAAGTGACAAATCGGCTCCGGGCTAGCCCTCGCGCTGTTCGGGTGCGGGTCTCTGCCGTCGCGTTCGTGCGACTTTGTTGTCTTTTTGCGTCAATCAATTGCGCATTCCTTCGCGCACTCTTCCCCCGCGTATGAAGGGGCTGGTCTTATATAAGACATAAGTCTTTGCAAGCTGCCTCAAACCAACGTAGAATCGCGGGTTTTCAAGTACTCCCCTACCAACCCCCGGAGATCTCGTCATGACGAAACTCACACGTGAACAGCAAATCGCTGCCCTGGAAAAAGACTGGGCCGAAAACCCCCGCTGGAAGCTGGTCAAGCGCGGTTACTCCGCTGCTGACGTTGTGCGCCTGCGCGGCAGCCTGCAGCCTGAGTACACCCTGGCCAAGAACGGCGCTGAAAAGCTGTGGGAAAAGGTCAACGGCGGTGCCAAGAAGGGCTACGTGAACGCTTTCGGCGCCATCACCGCTGGTCAAGCCATGCAACAGGCCAAGGCCGGTCTGGAAGCTGTGTACCTGTCGGGCTGGCAAGTTGCTGCTGACGGCAACACCTCCGAAACCATGTACCCCGACCAGTCGCTGTACGCTTACGACTCCGTCCCCACGATGGTTCGTCGTATCAACAACACCTTCAAGCGCGCTGACGAAATTCAGTGGGGCCGTGGCATCAACCCAGGCGACGAAGGCTTCGTTGACTACTTCCTGCCTATCGTTGCTGACGCTGAAGCCGGTTTCGGTGGCGTTCTGAACGCTTTCGAACTGATGAAGAACATGATCGCCGCAGGTGCTGCTGGCGTTCACTTCGAAGACCAGTTGGCCGCTGTGAAGAAGTGCGGCCACATGGGCGGCAAGGTGCTGGTTCCTACACGTGAAGCCATCGAGAAGCTGATCGCTGCTCGTTTCGCTGCTGACGTGATGGGCGTGCCCACCATCGTTCTGGCTCGTACCGACGCTGAAGCTGCCAACCTGCTGACCAGCGACTACGACGAAAACGACAAGCCTTTCCTGACTGGCGA
>NZ_JACRAH010000029.1 GCF_016234775.1 Aquabacterium sp.
CCTCTTCAGCGGCCAGGACACGAGCCTGACCATGCAGGGCGATGCGCAGCTCACCAGCACGCACACGCTGAGCAGCGTCAGCGGCCAGACCACCAGCCTCTACACCCACGCAGGCGGCATCAAGGCCATCACGGCCAACGCGGGCTTGAGCCTGCGCGCGCATACCGATGCCCAGCAGATCTGGTCAGACAAGGACCTGACCGTTCAAAGCACCACCGACGAGATCCGCATCCAGGCCAGCGACAGCATCACGCTCACTGCGGGCCAGAGCCAGATCGTGATCAAGGGTGGCGACATCACCTTCACCTGCCCGGGGACGTGGACGGTGAAGGGGGCGGCGCATGAGTGGGGGAGCGGGGGAAGCCAGGCAGCACAGTTGACTGGTTTACCTGATGCTCGGGTTGGTGAACAACCTCGATGGATGGAGCTTGAGTTGCGAGGATGGGAAGCCGCGCCTCTGGCCAATGTGCCATATGAGGTCACGTTTTCAGACGGAAGCAAACGTCAAGGCACGCTGAACAGCAAAGGTTTTGCACATCTTGATGGCATTCCCAAGGGCGTTGAACACAAGGTCGAATACAAGAACCCACCTACCTCAGTGGACCCTGATCCCTACACGCTCAACGACCTGGCCAAGTCAATCAAGGCCTTCCTCGGCGCGTGATCTGAACAATACAAAACCATAGGGTAGGTATGTCCTTTTCCTTTGAAGACATTGTCAAAGGCATCAATCGTTGGAAGCACAGCGCCAAGAGCGCAGCGATGGATGCAAAGCAGAAAGCAAACTGGGTCTGGGAAGCGCTGCAAGGCGACTTCAATCCAAATCGTTCCATGGGGCAGATCGGCCTGGATACGGCTGTGTGCCTGATACCGGGCATCGACACGGTCATGGACATTCGTGATTTGATCGCGAACATCATCGCTATCGTGGCTGCACCGGCCAATGGCATGGCCTGGTTCAATCTCGTGCTCACCTTGATCGGTTTCGTCCCAGGCTTGGGCTCGGTAGCCAAGGGTGTGGTCAAGATTGTGTTCGTCAAGCTCAAGCCCCTGATCAAGAGTGCGGATGACCTGACGAACGCCAGCAAGATGGTGAAGTACATGGACGAGGCCTTTGACGCGGCCCTGCCATCCATCGTCCAGTACCTCACGCATCCCAAGGTTCAGAGTTTTCTCACCAAGGCTGGTGTCCCGGATGTGATCAAGTGGGTGGCCAAGAGTATCCGGGAGACGGTTGGCAAGATCGATCCAGCGGCACTTAAAGCGCAGTTCAATGACAAGGCCAACAGCCTCAAGGACATTCTCAACACCTTGAGCCCGCTGCTGCCCGCATCGGCAGGGCCGCGAGTGAAGCAGGTGCTCGATGGCATCGTGATGGTGCAGAAGAACTTCGAGGGTGCCGTCAACAAGTTCATGGAGCCGTTGCACGCGATGATGCTGCAGTTGGCCAAACGCCTGGAAGACATGCATTGGGTGGCGCAGAGCCAGCAGCTCAATAAAGGCTGGATGGCACCATTGTCGGAACAGGGCAGCAAGCGGTTGATTGCGAAGCACAAGCCGGCTTGGGTGAAGACGAAGAAGCCGGTTTTGTTTGAGCAACTGACGCCTAAAAATTTTCGATTGGCGCCTGCTTACACCAAGGGTCGGCAACAAGGTGCCCCGGAGTTGGATGACACCGCCATCAAAAGCTTTGCCAAAGGCGTTAAAGCTCGCCCCTTGCGCGATGGCGAAACCTTGTACCGTGTGGTCGACCCTACCAGTGGCTCATTGAGCACCTGCTGGATCACAGAGGGCGTTTGGAAGGAAATCAACGCCAACCCAGCCTTGGCGCGTGAGATGTGGCGTGGCAAGCTGGCTGTGAGGCCGGACTGGAACCAGAATGGCACCTACGTGAAGTTCACATACAACAAAGCTCGCGATGGAGACATCACTGTGTGGGAGGGGCCAACTGCCATGCAGTGGTTGGGCAACGAAGGCAAGGAAGCAGAGGGATTCCTTGAAGGTGGACTAACACAAGTTGTCTGGCAGCCGATGCGCTGGGATCCTGCACGCAAAGAGATGGTGCCGCATCAGTTAAAGAACGCCAAGGCCGACGGTTTTACCAAAGCCCAGTTCCCCGACATGGTTGAGGGAGGCATCATTCGCGACACTGCGGGGAGCGCCAAGCCTTCAGGCATCCGCACCCAGATCAACGACCCGCGCATCGAAGGGCCTACTGAGACGGGCTGGGGCTTCAAGGATTTTGAAGATCAGAACAACATCATTGGCCTGCCCAACCCTTTGAAAGAATAAGCCATGGCAACTCGCAACCTGAGCCAGGAGGCTCACCTCTGGTACACGATTTCTTCACCGGACTACATCGCGAAAGCCAAGATCAAGCTACAAGAAGCGGCCGACCTCATGCGTGCGGATGTGGCTCAACACGCCTTCATTGCCGATTATGCGCCTGTGCCCTATTGGGGCGGCGTGATCGAAGACTTGCTGGACAGGTTCGATGGCGCGCTGGAAATCCTCAAGCAGGGGGAGTTTGATCCGATGCAGCGATGGGCCAGTCGCATGAAGACAATCCCTCGTGGCCTCCAAGAAGGCAACATGAACTGGATGTCGGAGATGGGGCAGTTCATGGATTTGCTCAACGAAACCTTTGGCATATGCGATGAGTTCTTAACGTCTGTGGCAATGAGCGAGAGGTTCAGCGATCCGAACTACAAGGATGGATCAGCAGATTGGCGCTACGAACTCCCTGAGGATGTGGGGTATGAAGGAAATGGCATCGCCCGCTACATTGAGCCAAGTGTCTTTCCTGTTCTTCCCCATCAAATCCCCGAGTACGCCCCGGACACCTCTGTGTCCTGCAAAACTGGCGACGTCGTGCCATGGACAGGCGTGTGGGTACCCAATACAGGTATGGGTACGGCGGCTCTCGCCTTTGCACGCCAGAACGTGCAAATCATGCAACCAACCTATGAAATCGCTTCTGTCGATGACGATGGCTATGCAAGCTTCAATTTGGTGGACTGCATATGGCACCCGGTCAAGCCTACTGGCCGCATGATTGAGCATCCCGTGCTAGCTCAACTCAAGCATGGCGCTGCAACGGCGAAAGGCCGCTGTGAATCTGGTGAACGTTGCCCACGCGAAGGTTTGTGGTTCACACCAGCAGCGCCAGACAAGCGGCACTTCAAGCTTGGCGAGGTCATGCCGTCTGTCGGTGGCGACTATGGTGTGACCATCTGGCAATGGGCAGGTGAGTGAGGTGTCCGGTACCCCTGAGGTGTCATCCCTCTTGCTGGCAGTAGCAGGCGCAATCGCGGCTGGCGCTTCCGGGCTTGGCGGCTTCATCAGGTTTGTTGCGTGGTGGAAGGACCGTAAGCTGGCAATCCGCATAGAGAGTGCTGCGGCGCTCGCTGAAAAAGGCACTGCAGACTGGCAAAAGGCGTTGGGCCAACGTATGTTGACGCGTGCACACTTTGCTCGCTTAACAGGTATCGATGTACCTGACGGGCATGCCAGCTTGCTTGCGTTGCACGAGCGACTGGGAGGCACGGATATGCAACTCAGGTACATGCGTCATGCCATCGATCTCTTGAATCGTCGCGATGACTGCGCCCATCCGAGAGATATGACTCGTCGAGATTGGTTCGCAGCTATCGGGCTGGCCTTTTCTTGCCTGGTCTTTGTCGGGATCTCCTTGGGGATGCTCGGGTTGCTGGCGGTTGCGGTGGATCGAGTTGATTGGAATCAACCGGTACCCATGTCTAAGTTCTTGGCCTTGGGTACGGGAGGCCTTTATTCCGGCGTTTCTGCTTGGTTCTCTTGGTCCCTCTTCAGGGGGGTAAATGCATACATTGCCGCAAGTCAACTGAGGCAGACCATAAGGCAGCAGCGCTCCAAGGAGTGAGTCGCGCTGCACCGATATGTACATGGACCTTGGGCCCAACGCTGGCACGAATACCGTTTTCTGTACTCTGAGCATCACCCACGAAGCCGCCAACAACCTGGGCCACGAAGCCGCGCAGATCATGCGCAGCACGGATGTGGAGCAAGGCAGCTACCGCAACCGCTTCGATGCCGTGCCGGCCAATGCCCGCATCGTGCCCATGCCGGTTGAGGTGCCCACCGCGCCCGGCCTGCAGACCGCCATCGTGGTGGCCGCCGAAGGTGAGCCCCTCACCACCGACCGTGACAACCGCATCCGCATCCAGTTTGGCTGGCAGCGTGGTGCATCACCGCTTGCTGGCGGCTTGAACGCACCGGCTACGCTGGCAGGCGCCGACACCGGCCATGCCCCTGGCAACGCCCAGAGCGGCACCTGGGTGCGCGTGGCCCAAGGCGTGGCAGGCCCCAACTGGGGCGCCGTGTTCACACCCCGTGCCGGCACCGAGGTGCTGGTGGACTACATCGATGGGGACGTTGACCGGCCTATTGTGGTCGGCCAATTGCACAACGGCCAGCACGACTTGCCCTGGCCCGCAGGCGTGGATTCAGGCGCCAATCACCCCGGCACCGTGTCGGGCTGGCACCACCCCCACCTGGACGGCCAAGGCGCCAACCAATGGCTGGTGGATGACGCCACCGGCCAGCTGCGCATGCGCCTGGCCAGCCACAGCAGCCAAACAGGCTGGAACGAGCTCACGCTGGGCCGCATCATCCAGCAAAGCGGGCAGGGTGGGCAGGGCCATGCCCAACGCGGCCCATGGCTGGGCGAAGGCTTCTACGGCCACACCGAAGGCTGCGCCGTGGTGCGCGCCGGCCAGGGCCTGCTGCTGAGCAGTACCGCGCGCACCGCACAAGGCAGCAGCGTCAACAGCACCCAGATGGATGCGGCCGAGGCCGTGGGGCAGCTCAAGGCTGCGCAGCAACTGGGCGATGCACTCAGCCAGAGCGCCCGCCAGCAAGGCGCACAGGGCCTGAGCAGCCACGATGGCCAACAGGCCTTGCAAACGCATGCCGCCTTGATGGACCCGGCAGCCAAAGGCCAGCACGAAGGCAGCGTCAACGGCCATGAAGCGAAGAAAGCCAATGGGCGTAGCCTGGCAGACCCGGTAGAGAAGTTCGCCCAGCCCCTGCTGCATCTGGACACCCCCAGCACGGCCGCCTTTGTGACGCCCAGCAGCATCAGCCTCTTCAGCGGCCAGGACACGAGCCTGACCATGCAGGGCGATGCGCAG
>NZ_JACRAH010000027.1 GCF_016234775.1 Aquabacterium sp.
CACGCCCTGGTTGCCAACCACCCCGAAGTGCATCTGATCATGCTGCTGGTGGACGAGCGCCCTGAGGAAGTGACCGAAATGCAGCGCACCGTGCGCGGCGAAGTCATCAGCTCGACCTTCGACGAACCCGCCCAGCGTCACGTGCAGGTTGCCGAAATGGTGATCGAGCGCGCCAAGCGCCTGGTCGAACTCAAGATGGACGTGGTCATCCTGCTGGACTCCATCACACGTCTGGCCCGCGCGTACAACAACGTGCTGCCCAGCTCCGGCAAGGTCCTGTCGGGCGGCGTGGACTCCAACGCCCTGCAGCGCCCCAAGCGCTTCTTCGGCGCGGCCCGCAACATCGAGGAAGGCGGTTCGCTGACCATCATCGGCACCGCCCTGATCGACACCGGCAGCCGCATGGATGAAGTGATCTACGAAGAATTCAAGGGCACCGGCAACTGCGAAATCCACCTGGATCGTCGCATGGCCGAAAAGCGCGTCTACCCTTCGATCCTGATCAACAAGTCGGGCACCCGTCGCGAAGAACTGCTGCTGAAGTCGGACATCCTGCAAAAGAGCTGGATTCTGCGCAAGCTGCTCTACCCGATGGACGAAATCGAGGCGATGGAGTTCGTTCTGGACAAGATGCGCTCGACGAAGAACAACCACGACTTCTTCGACATGATGCGTAGGGGTGGTTGAAGTAAGGCAAGCCACCCCCAGCGACCACCGCGGATCCGGCTTCGCCGGTCCGCCAGTGGTGCCCCCTTGAGGGGGCGCGCAAAGCGCGTAGGGGGTGTGCTATACTCCAAGGTTTTCCGGCTGTCGGAAAGTGTCAGGCATGGTGCCTGATGGCTCCCGATGATGCAAACAGCAGCAAGAGGTTTTGATATGCCCAAACAAGGTATCCACCCTAACTACCGCGAAGTCGTTTTCGTGGACCAATCCAACGGTTTCAAGTTCGTGACCCGCTCGTGCGCTCCTACCAAGGAAACCACCAAGCTGGAAGACGGCCGTGAACTGCCCCTGTTCAAGCTGGAAACCTCGTCGGAATCGCACGCTTTCTACACAGGTACTCAGAAGTCTGTGGACTCCCTGGGCGGCCGCGTGGAAAAGTTCCGCACCAAGTTCGCTCAGTTCCGCAAGTAATCAGCCTGGCCGCGCATGGCTTCATTGCTTGCGGCCTGCTGATTCACATCGAAAGGGTAGCTCTGGCTGCCCTTTTGCATTTGTGCCCTACCCTGTACGCCAGCGCTCGCACAGCCTGACTTTGCCCGCATGAACGCCCGTTCGCATGCCCCGGTCATCTCCCCCGCCCTGGTCACCCAGAAGGCGGTGCAGCGCCTTCCTCGGTGGGCGCTCGTGTTGTTCTGTGCGGCCTATGTGATTCCCGGCCTGCTGGGCCGTGATCCCTGGAAAAACGAAGACATCACCTCGTTCGGCCACATGTGGAGCCTGGCATTGGGACAGGCGTCCTGGCTGCATCCCAATGTAGGCGGCGTTTTGCCTACCTCCGGCGGCATCCTGCCCTACTGGCTCGGCGGTGCCTTTATCTCTGTACTGAGCCCCTGGGTCGACCCTGCTGTTGCCGCGCGTATCCCATTTGCGCTGCTGCTGGTGGCCATCCTGGCGCTGACCTGGTATGCCTGCTACAACCTGGCTTTGACTGACGCCGCCCAGCCCCTGCCACTGGCTTTTGGTGGAGAGGCCAAGCCGCATGACTATGCTCGCGCCGTGGCTGACGGCGCCTTGCTGGCCTTGATTGCCAGCCTGGGTCTCCTGCAACTCGGGCATGAAACCACACCTGAACTGTTGCAGTTGACCGGCAGCACCCTGTTTTTGTTCAGCCTGTCAGCGGTTCAACGCAAACCAAGGCAGGCCAGACTGGCGGTGTTGATCTCGCTACCCGTGATGGCAGCCAGTGGTAGCCCGGTTGTCGCGGGCTTGCTTGGGATGGCCGGCCTGGTGGTCTGCGTGCGATCCAGGCACGCCACCATGAAAGCCCACCTCATCTGGGTCTTGCTGGCCAGTGTGCTGGCACTGGGACTTGCCAGCGGCCTGAGTGCAGCCGGCTTGTCTGGCTGGGCATGGCGCCTCGACCCAGACTTCAGTCTTAAAGAATACCTCCAGCTCGTGAGTTGGTTTACCTGGCCAACGCTGCCGCTTGCCATCCTGACCGTCTGGCATTGGCGTCGGCAGATCTGGCGGCGTCACATTGCCGTGCCCTTGCTGGCGGCCACCGTCGGCTTTGCGGCATCCATGGCCATGGGGGCCAACGAGCGCGCCTTGCTTGCTGCGCTGCCACCGTTGGCCGTACTCGCCGCTTTTGCCCTGCCCATCCTGCAGCGTAGCCTGGGCTCGGCGATCGATTGGTTCTCCGTCTGCTTCTTCACCGCATGTGCCGCCGGGATATGGGTCATTTACCTGGCCATGCACAAAGGTGTGCCGGTCAAGGTCGCAGGCAATGTGGCCAAACTGGTGCCCGGCTACTTGCCTCATTTTTCCTGGCTGGCACTGATCGTGGCCGCGCTGGGTACGCTGCTCTGGCTGGGACTGGTCAGGTGGCGCACTGCTCGTCAGACACATGCACTTTGGAAAAGTCTGGTGCTGCCCGCAGGGGGTGTTGCGCTATGCTGGTTGCTCTTCATGACCTTGTGGCTTCCGCTGCTGGACCAGGCGCGCAGCTATCGCCTGGTCATGGCGCGCATGGCGCCACACATTCCTTCAGGCCAGCAGATTTGCGCGCCAGGTGCGCCGGTTGGTTTGCTGACGGCCATGGAATATTTTGGCCACCATCGCGTCAACGGCCTCCCGCTTGCCTCGGCGGGTGTGTCGGCAGCATCCTGCCCATGGCTTGTGCTCCGCGTACCCGCACATGCGAAAGCGCCAGCAGTAGAAAGTTGGCGCCTGATCGTGCAATACAACCAGCGCACACACAACTCCGAGCAGATCGTGATTTACAAGCGCGCACCACGCGCCGTTGACTGAGCATCAGCCCGTCAAACAAGGCGCGAACGAACGGCTGGCAGTGACAGCGTAAACGTCGAGCCTTTACCAGCCTCACTGGTAATGCGAAGTTCACCGCCATGACGCTGCACCACGTGCTTGACGATGGACAAGCCAAGGCCTGTCCCTCCCGTCTCTCGTGACCGACTGCCATCCACTCGATAGAAGCGCTCGGTCAGGCGAGGGATGTGCTCGGGGGCAATACCGATGCCGCCATCTTTCACACTGAACTCGGCACTGCCATCTGGCAACGTCTGCCATCGCACATCGATCGCCTTGCCCTCCGGGGTGTAGCGGACGGCATTGGAAACCAGGTTGCCCATGGCGCTGAGCCATTCGCTCTCGATACCGGCGATCTCGCAATGCTTGCCACCGGCCTCGGTCACGAATGTCATAGGATGACGGTCGCGGGATAGCCCCCTGCCATCTGTCTCTATGCGCGCCATCAGTGTGTCCACCTTGATCCAGCGATCCGATGCGGGCCTTGGGCTACCCTCGATCTGAGCTAGAGTCAGCAGATCACTGACCAGACCTTGCATCCGCTCAGACTGCTGCATCATCAAGGTGATCACGCGCTTGCGCTCTACCTCGGTCAGCGGTAATGAGCCCAATGTTTCGATGAAGCCGTTCAGTACAGTCAGCGGTGTGCGGATCTCGTGAGATACGTTGGCCACGAAGTCTCGTCGCATGGTATCGGAGCGCTCCCGTTCCGTGATGTCCTGGGACAGCACCAGCTTCAATCCGTCACCGTACACACGCACCAGAATCTGCAGCACGGTTTGCCTGCCATGGCTCACCTGGCACTTCACCACGTCACGGTAGTCTCCAGCAGCGAGGTACTGAACGAATGCAGGCTGACGGACCAGATTGGTCACACGTTGCATCAGGTCTCGCTGAGGGTTCAAGCCAAAGTGGTCGGCCGCTGCAGAACTGATCCAGGTGATTTGATCATTGGCATCAAGCAGCATCACGCCATTGGGCGATGCCTCGATTGCGGACAGAAATTCGCGCAGACGCGCTCGCTCTTCGGCAATGCGCACGTCTTTGAGATGCACGACGCGCTGCACGCGGTGGGCCACTTCCCCCCACATGCCGGGCAAATCAGGTGGCACGGCTTCCGGCGTTCTCAGCCAGTCCAGCAGCCTGTGTCCCTTGAGCGTGTCATTCACCGACAGGATCAGAACCGCTGACGCCGCAGCAGCCATGCCTGTGGTCGCAGGGTATCCGATCTGATTGCCAATCCACCAGCCCGCGAAGCCGCCCGCTGACGCCGCCAACAGACGCGCGCCTACACGTGACAACAGCCACGAATCGCTTGTATCCACGATGTCTCTTTATGAAGAGGAAACTCAGGCCGCGACGTCCGCTACCTGTTGTGTCAGGCGGTAGCCCGCACCCCGCACCGTCTCGATCAGCTGCGAGCGCTGAACGGGCGACAAAGCCTCGCGCAGACGCTTCACATGCACGTCCACCGTACGCTCTTCAATGAAGACATGATCACCCCAGACGCGGTCCAGCAACTGGGCTCGGCTGTGCACACGCTCAGGGTGGGTCATGAAGAAATGCAGCAGCTTGAATTCCGTTGGCCCGATCTTGATCTCGTGCTCACCGCGGCAAACGCGCCGTGTAGCAGGATCCAGGCGCAAACCGGCCACCTCGACGGCGGCATCCAGCGCCTGAGGGGCCTTGCGACGCAAGACAGCACGTACGCGCGCCATCAACTCATGCGTCGAAAATGGCTTGGTCAAGTAGTCATCAGCGCCGGCATCCAGGCCCGCGACCTTGTCCACCTCTTCGGCACGCGCCGTGAGCATGATGATGGGCAAGTCACGCGTACGGGTGGCGCTACGCCAGCGCTTGGCCAAGGCGAGGCCCGATTGGCCGGGCAACATCCAGTCCAGCAGGACCAGATCAGGCAGCACCTTGTCGAGCTCATTCTGGGCGTCATCGGCGTTGTGGGCTACGACCACATCAAAACCTGAATGACGCAGATTCAGGGCGATCAACTCGGCGATCGCCATTTCATCTTCAACAACCAGCACACGACTCATGAAGTGTTCTCCGTGCTTGCGCTTTAAATGGGTGACTTACTTGATGATCGACTCAACCGCCTCAGGCGTGTTGTGTCGCACATCAGTGCCCTTGACGATGTAGATGACCTGCTCCGCCAGGTTCTTGGCGTGATCACCCACGCGCTCGATGGCCTTGGCCACGAACACCAGGTCGATCGACGCAGAGATCGTGCGTGGGTCTTCCATCATGTAGGTGATGAGCTTGCGCATCAGGCCATCGAACTCGGCGTCAATCTCGTTGTCGCTCTTGATGACCTCCAGGGCAGTCTGCGTGTCCAGACGCGCAAATGCATCCAGTGCACGACGCAGGGAGGCCGTGGCCAGCGAAGCCTCGAATGACACGTCGCTCACCGGCAGACGCAGGCGGCTCGACACACCCGTGTTGATCAGGCGCTGAACCGTGCGCGCAATACGCGCAGCCTCATCGCCCACACGTTCCAGGTTGCCGATGGTCTTGGAGATGGCGATCAGCAGACGCAGGTCGCGTGCAGTGGGTTGGCGGCGCGCAATGATGGTGGACAGATCTGCATCAATGTCCATCTCCATCTGGTTGACGCGCTCCTCGCCTTGCAGCACCTGCGTGGCGGTCTCCCCGCTGAAATGAGTCAGCGCATAGATGGCCTGCGCGACCTGAGATTCGACCAACCCGCCCATTTCCAGCACACGCGTGGAAATGCCGCTGAGCTCGACATCAAACTGGCTGGACAAATGCTTCTCGGACATACGAAGATTCCTTTGAAAACCTGTTTTTGATATTGGGGGGATCAACCGTCATCAGCCGAAGCGGCCGGTGATGTAGTCCTCGGTTTCCGTACGCTTGGGCTTCATGAAGATGTCGGTGGTGGCACCGAACTCGATCAACTCACCCAGGTACATATAGGCCGTGTAGTCCGAGCAACGTGCCGCCTGCTGCATGTTGTGGGTCACGATCAGCACGGTGTAATCGTTCTTCAACTCGTGGATCAGTTCTTCGATCTTGCCGGTTGAAATCGGATCCAGTGCGGAGCAAGGCTCGTCCAGCAGCAGCACTTCGGGCTTGATGGCAATGCCGCGTGCGATACACAAACGCTGCTGTTGACCACCCGACAGGCCGGAGCCGCTTTGATTGAGCTTGTCCTTAGCTTCGTTCCACAGCGCGGCCTTCTTGAGTGCCCACTCCACGCGCTCATCCATCTCGACGCGTGAAAGGTTCTCGAACAGGCGCACGCCAAAGGCGATGTTCTCGTAGATGGACATCGGGAATGGCGTCGGCTTCTGGAACACCATGCCAACACGGGCACGGATCAGCGACACGTCTTCCTTGGACTTCAGAATGTTGTGGCCGTCCAGCAGGATCTCGCCTTCGGCACGCTGTTCTGGATAGAGTTCGAACATGCGGTTGAATGTGCGCAACAGCGTGGATTTGCCGCAACCCGATGGGCCGATGAAGGCCGTCACCTTGTTTTCGGGCAACTCCATGTTCACGTTCTTGAGTGCGTGGAACTTGCCGTAATAGAAGTTCAGGTTGCGCACGGCCAGCTTGGCCTTGGCGGGGGTCTGAGTTTGAACCTTGGCATCCATGGTGCAGGGTCTTTCGTAAACTTGTAAAGCCGCGCCAATCAGCGCTGGCGGAACATTGTGCGGGCGATGATGTTGAGCACGAGCACGCCGGCCGTGATCAGGAACACCCCAGCCCAGGCCAGCTTCTGCCAGTTCTCATAGGGGCTCATCGCGAATTTGAAGATCGTCACGGGCAGGCTGGCCATTGGATGGCTGAGGTCAGCCGACCAGAACTGGTTGGACAGTGCCGTGAACAACAAGGGGGCGGTTTCACCGGAAATGCGCGCCACGGCCAGCAAGATGCCTGTGATCACACCGGCACGAGCCGACTTCAACGTGATCGTGGCGATCACACGCCACTTGGGTGTGCCCAAGGCGTACGCCGCTTCCCGCAATGCGCCAGGCACCAGTGACAGCATGTTCTCGGTGGTGCGAATCACCACTGGCACCACAATCAACGCCAGGGCGAGCACACCAGCCCAACCTGAGAAGGAGTGCATGCGCGCGACCACCATCGAGTAGATGAACAGGCCCACCACGATGGAGGGTGCGGACAGCAGGATGTCGTTGATGAAGCGGGTCACGCTGCCAAGCCAGCCCTTCTGACCGTACTCGGCCAGGTACACGCCAGCCATGACACCCACAGGCGTGCCAATCAAGGTGGCCAGGCTGACCATCATGAGTGACCCCAGGATGGCGTTAGCCAGACCACCGACCTCTTCTGGAGGTGGCGTCATCTGCGTGAAGGTAGCCAGGGTCAGGCCATCCACACCCAGCCTAATGGTCTCCACCAGAATCCAGATCAGCCAGACCAGGCCAAAAGCCATGGCGGCGAGAGACAAGGTCAAGGCAATGTAGTTGGTGCGCTTGCGGCTGGCATACCGCCGGGCGCGCAGCGCTTGCAGTTCGGCGTTCATGAACGCGCTCCTTCGGACTTCTTGAGGCGGGCCAGCAATACTTTGGAGAACGCCAGCACCACAAACGTGATGAAGAACAGAACCAGCCCCAGGTAAATCAATGAGGCCTGGTGCAAACCTTCGCCCGCTTCGGCGAATTCGTTGGCCAGGGCCGAGGTGATGCTGTTGGCAGCTTCGAACACCGACAAGGAGTTGAGCTGGTTCATGTTGCCGATGACGAAGGTCACAGCCATGGTCTCACCCAGCGCTCGCCCCAGGCCCAGCATGATGCCGCCCACCACACCGGTCTTGGTGTAGGGCAGCACGACCTTCCAGACCACCTCCCACGTGGTGGAGCCCAGGCCATAGGCCGACTCTTTCAACAACGGCGGCGTGACTTCAAACACATCACGCATCACTGATGCGATGAAGGGGATGACCATGATGGCCAGGATGATGCCAGCCGACAGGATGCCGATCCCGACTGGTGGCCCGCTGAACATCGCGCCCAGATAAGGCACGCCCTGCGTGAGGCTTTGCAGGGGTTGTTGTACATAGGTTGCCAACAAGGGGCCAAAAACCAGCAAGCCCCACATGCCGTACACGATGGATGGCACGGCAGCCAGCAACTCTACGGCGGTACCTAGCGGGCGCTTCAACCAGGAAGGCGACAACTCGGTCAGAAACACGGCAATACCGAAAGAGACGGGTACAGCGATCAACAGTGCGATGAACGAGGTCATCAAAGTACCGTAGATCATGACCAGGCCGCCGAATTGCTCCTGAACAGGATCCCACTCGGTGCGCCACAGGAAGCTGAGACCATAGGTCTTGATGGCGGGCCAGGCCCCCACGATCAACGAGACGATGATGCCCAGCAACAAGGCCAGCGTCAGCAGCGCAGCAGCTCGGGCCAGGCCGGCAAAAACGGCATCCGCCCAAGGGGCATTCACACGACGCGAAGGAGGATTGGTCATAGGGTGGCCCTTGGTACCACGAGCGGGCGGAGCGTTCGCACCATCCATGTCAGCAGGAAGAATGGCAGTCATAGCGTGCCTCCGTTGGAGGGGAACATCCGGGTCATGTGCTACTTGATAGAACAACAAGGCCGGACACCTGCGTGACAAGTGCCCGGCTGTGCAAGAACATCAACTCAGCGCGATCACTTGTACGAAATCGCCTTGCCAGCCGTGTCGCCGATAGCGGCCCACTGCTTGCGCACCAGATCCTTGACGGAAGCGGGCAGCGGCACGTATTCCAGATCCGAAGCAGTCTTGTCACCGCTGACATACGCCCACTCGAAGAACTTCAGCGTGCTGGCAGCTTGTGCAGGCTTGTCTTGCGACTTGTGCATCAGGATGAAGGTCGCACCACTCAAGGGCCAGGCGTTCTTGTCAGCCTGGTTGGTCAGCACCTGGTAGAACGACTTGTTCCATTCCGCACCGGCAGCAGCAGCCTTGAACGTGGCGTCATCAGGCTCCACGAAGTTGCCTGCGGCGTTCTTCAGGGCCACATGAGACATCTTGTTCTGCTTGGCATAGGCGTATTCCACGTAGCCGATCGAGTTGGGGAGGCGTTGCACGAAAGCGGACACGCCTTCGTTGCCCTTGCCGCCCGCACCAGTTGGCCAGTTCACTGCAGCACCTTCACCAACCTTGGCCTTCCACTCGGCATTCACCTTGGACAGGTAGTTGGTGAAGATGAAGCTGGTGCCAGAGCCGTCAGCGCGACGAACCGGGGCGATGGCGGCGTCGGGCAGTGCCACGCCAGGATTCAGGGCGGTAATGGCAGGGTCGTTCCACTTGGTGATCTTGCCCAGGTAGATGTTACCGAGCACTTCGCCGGTCATCTTCACTTGACCAGGAGTGATGCCCTTGATGTTCACAACGGGCACCACGCCACCGATCACGGTGGGGAACTGCACCAGGCCGTCCTTGGCCAGCTCCTCGTCCTTGAGCGGCATGTCGGATGCACCGAAATCCACCGTCTTGGCTTTGATCTGCTTGACGCCAGCACTGGAACCAACCGACTGATAGTTGATTTGCACGCCCGTTGCCGCGTTGAACGCGGCGGCCCACTTGGAATAGATGGGGGCGGGGAACGATGCGCCGGCACCAGTCACGCCATCAGCCATCACGCTGCTGGAGATCAGAGCCAGGGCCACAGCCATCGTGGTGCGAATCATCTTGAAGCTCATTTGTACGCCTTTCCTGTCATGTGACAGACAAATTTCCATGCGGCGAACTGTAGGGCGCAATTGTGACGCGTATGTGACAGCAATTTTCACAATCGTCACGAAAACACAGTCCCTTGAGACCATGTATTTCATGACATTTCAGTCATTGAGTTGTCACGTGACAGTCACATGACAACTTTATCGTGCCGGCGTGCCCCCCAACATCCCAGGGAGCAAACACCTTGTACGGAGACCCCTCATGACCCTTCGCCACCCTCACGTCCTGCTGAGCAGCCTGATCGCCCTGACTGTCACATTCGCTGGTTGCGCCAGCACCGAGGTCGTTTCGACGCCCGCCAACGTGGTGGTTGCCGCCGGCGCCCAAGCAGAACTGAGCACGTTTACCAAGCTGATCAAGCAGGCCGGACTGGAAAGCACCCTGGAAGGTGCTGGGCCTGTCACCGTTTTCGCACCGTCCGATGAGGCGTTCAAGGCCATGCCGGCTGCCGCGCTGGACAAGCTCGCCAAGGATCCCGTGCACCTGAAGGCTGTGTTGAACTACCATGTGCTGCCGGGACTGATGAAGGCCGCCGATTTTGAGGGTAGCAAGCAGATCACCACGGCCAATGGCGCCAAGGCCACGGTGGCCAAGGCCGGCGACTTTGTCACCATTGACGAGGCGTTGGTTACCAAGGCCGACATCACCTCAGGCAACGGCGTCATTCACGTCATTGACCGCCTGCTGACACCGCCCAAGAAGTGAGACAAGGGCTTAGGCTTACCGACCAATGAAAAAGCCGGTCAAGACAGCCGGCTTTTTGCGTTGAGGAAAACCCATCAGGACTGTACGGCGTCAGCCAGCGCTTGCGCGCATTGGTCAGCCAGCGCCCGGTCTTCTGCCTCCACCATCACACGCAGCAATGGCTCCGTGCCTGAGGGGCGAATCAATACACGGCCACGCCCATTCAATTGCGCCAGAACGGTTTTCTGGGTATCTGCCAGCTTGGCACTGTTGCGCCAGTCCTGGCCAGCTTGCAAGCGCACGTTGATCAGGCGTTGGGGGAAAAGGTTGACGCCGTCCAGCCACTGCGCAAGAGGCTTGCCACTGCGCGCCACGGCCTGGAGCACCTGCAAAGCGCTGACGATGCCATCCCCGGTGGTATGGCGGTCTAGCGCGATGAGGTGACCAGAGCCTTCGCCGCCTAACTGCCAACCACGGCAAACCAGCTCTTCCAGCACATATCGGTCGCCCACCTTGGCACGCACAAAATCGATACCACGGTTCTGCAAGGCCAACTCGATGGCCATATTGGTCATGAGTGTGCCCACCGCGCCCGGAACGGGCTCCCCCTGATCGAGGCGATCTGCCACCATCACGTAAAGCAGCTCGTCGCCGTTGTACAGGCGCCCTTGCGCATCCACCAGTTGCAGGCGGTCTGCATCACCATCGAGTGCAACACCATAGTGCGCGCCGTGTTCTGCAACCGCCTTGACCAGCGCCTCGGGGTGCGTGGCACCCACACCCTCGTTGATGTTGAGACCGGTGGGGGCGCACCCGATGGAGATGACCTCCGCTCCAAGCTCATGGAACACCTCGGGCGCCACCTGGTAGCCTGCGCCATGAGCGGCATCCACCACCAGCTTCAAGCCCTTGAGCGACATGTTGGACGAGAAGGTGCTCTTGCAGAACTCGATGTAGCGTCCGCGCGCATCTTCGAGTCTGCGCGCCTTGCCCAGGTTGACCGAATCGACCCATTGGGGGGCGTCGTTCAAGGCCGCTTCAACAGCCTGCTCCCACTCGTCAGGCAACTTTTCACCCTTGGCGGAGAAGAACTTGATGCCGTTGTCTGCAAAAGGGTTGTGGGATGCACTGATGACCACCCCCAGGTTCAGTCGCAGTGCGCGGGTCAGATAGGCCACGCCTGGTGTGGGCAGCGGGCCCGTCAACAGCACGTCAACGCCTGCCGACGCAAACCCGGCTTCCAGCGCAGACTCCAGCATGTAGCCGGAAATACGGGTGTCCTTGCCAATGAGCACGGTTGGGCGCTTTTCGGTGCGACGCAGCACCTGGCCTACCGCATGCCCGAGCCTCAGCACGAAGTCAGGCGTGATCGGGGCCTGCCCAACGGTGCCGCGGATACCATCTGTCCCAAAATATTGTCGAGCCATGTTTTCTTGAAAATGAATTCGCACGATGCCGGGCTGCACATTGTGCCCCCGCTTATATCTGTCAGTTACACAAATTTGCCGCCTGCCAGATTTTCAGGGCATCCGCAGTCGCGCCCACATCGTGAACACGCACGATGCGCGCGCCACGCGTGACCGCCGCCAGCGCGGCCGCCACGCTGGCCGCCAGCCTGTCCTCAACGGCCTTGCCAGTGATCTGTCCCAACGTTGACTTGCGAGACCAGCCCAGTAGCAAAGGACGGCCCAGATCAAGCAATTCCGACTGACGCTTCAGCAAATCAATATTGTGCGCTGGCGTCTTGCCAAAGCCGATACCCGGATCCAGGGTAATGCGATCCGGCAACACCCCGGAGGCCGACAGTACGCCCAGCCGTTGGGTCAGAAAGGCCTTCACCTCGGAGACCACATCGGGATAGCTGGGGCGGGCCTGCATCGTGGCGGGATCGCCTTGCATGTGCATGAGACACACGCCACATTGTCCATGAGATGCCGCGAGGTCGACGGCCCCAGGGGCTTCGAGCGCACGGATGTCATTGATGATGTCCACCCCCAGGTCCAAGGCACGCCGCATGACCTCGGTCTTGCAGGTGTCCACAGACACAGGCACGCCCAGGCTCACGGCGGCTTTCAGCACCCCCTCCAGGCGAAGCCACTCCTCTTCGACCGAAAGCGTCGGCGCACCAGGGCGACTGGATTCGCCGCCGATATCCAGGATATCCGCCCCTTCCTGTATCAACCGTTCGCACTGGTGCAAGGCACTGGCAGCGTTCAGGAACTGCCCACCGTCGGAAAAGGAGTCCGGCGTGACGTTGACGATGCCCATGATCAAGGGCCTCATCAGATCCAGTTGAAAACGGGTGGTTTGCCAGATGTTCATGTCTGCAATGACGAGCTTGTTCGCCATGAAAAACGGGGCCGAAGCCCCGTAGATGGTGTTGTTGCCGGCGATCAGACTGCAGCAGGCGCACCGTCCGTACTCACGGGGGGTTTGGTGCCACCACTGGGGCGGTTGCTGGGCGGCGTCCAGTCCTTGGGCGGGCGTGGATCGCGACCTTCCATGATGTCATTGATCTGCTCTGCATCGATGGTTTCCCACTCCAGCAGGGCCGTCGCCATGGCATGCATCTTGTCCTTGTTATCCTCGATCAGCTTGCGCGCCATGGCGTACTGCTCATCGATGATCTTGCGGATCTGCTTGTCCACCTTCTGCATGGTCTCTTCAGACATGTTGGTGGTCTTGGTGATCGAGCGACCCAGGAAAACCTCGCCTTCGTTGTCGGCATACACCACAGGGCCGAGTTCATCGGTCATGCCGTAGCGGGTGACCATGTCGCGGGCGATGGCCGTGGCACGCTCGAAGTCGTTCGAAGCGCCGGTGGTCATCTGGTTCATGAAGACTTCTTCAGCGATACGGCCGCCAAACAGCACCGAGATGGTATCCAGCATGCGGCTCTTGTCCATGCTGTAGCGATCACCTTCTGGCAACTGCATGGTCACGCCCAGCGCGCGACCGCGGGGAATGATGGTGACCTTGTGGACCGGGTCAGTCTTGGGCAGCAGGCGAGCCACCAGGGCGTGACCGGCTTCGTGGTACGCCGTGTTCTTGCGCTCTTCCTCTGGCATGACCATGGACTTGCGCTCGGGGCCCATCATGATCTTGTCCTTGGCCTTCTCGAAGTCCTGCATCTCGACCACACGACCATTGCGGCGTGCGGCAAACAGAGCAGCTTCGTTAACCAGGTTGGCCAGATCTGCACCAGAGAAACCAGGGGTGCCACGCGCCAGGATGTCAGCGCGCACGTCCTGACCAACGGGCACCTTGCGAATGTGCACGTTCAGGATCTGTTCGCGGCCGCGCACATCTGGCAGGGTCACGTAAACCTGGCGGTCGAAACGACCCGGGCGCAGCAGGGCCGGATCCAGGATGTCCGGGCGGTTGGTCGCGGCAATCACGATCACGCCCATATTGGTTTCGAAGCCGTCCATCTCGACCAGCATCTGGTTGAGGGTCTGCTCACGTTCATCGTTGCCACCGCCCAGACCAGCGCCACGATGGCGGCCCACGGCGTCAATTTCGTCCACGAAGATGATGCAGGGTGCGTTCTTCTTGGCCTGATCGAACATGTCTCGGACACGAGCGGCGCCCACGCCCACGAACATTTCAACGAAGTCGGAACCCGAAATCGTGAAGAACGGCACCTTGGCTTCGCCAGCGATGGACTTGGCCAGCAGCGTCTTGCCGGTGCCGGGAGGGCCGACCATCAGCACGCCGCGCGGAATGCGACCACCGAGCTTCTGGAACTTCTGCGGATCACGCAGGAAATCGACCAGCTCCTTGACCTCTTCCTTGGCTTCGTCGCAACCAGCGACGTCAGCAAAGGTGACGTTGTTGTTGCTCTCGTCCAGCATGCGTGCCTTGCTCTTGCCGAAGCTGAACGCGCCGCCCTTGCCGCCGCCCTGCATCTGACGCATGAAGTAAATCCACACGCCGATCAACAGGATCATCGGACCCCACGACACCAGCAGGCTCATCAGGAGCGAGGGCTCTTCGCGTGGCTTGACGTCAAATTTGACACCGTTGTTGATCAGATCCCCAACGAGACCACGGTCCAGATAAGTGGCCGTGCTGCGGATGGGCTTGTCGTCCGTCGTGCGGGCAATGATCTCTGTGCCGCCACCGCCCTCCTGGAGCGTGACGCTCTTGATGCGCTTGGCGCGAACCTCTTCCAGGAAGTCCGAATAGCCGATCTGGCTACCACCTGCACTGGCACGATCGAACTGCTTGAACACGGTGAACAACACCAGCGCCACAACCAGCCAGACAGCAATCTTCGAGAACCATTGATTGTTCACCGCGGCTCCTTCAATCCATTCACACCCGCCGCGACTGACACTGTATGTATCAACCCACCGCGACAGGTTTCAAAAATCACATCTGAATTCGCCAATCTGACAAACGCTGGACGCAATCTTCGCGGTACATGGGGACGATTCTAGATCAGTCAAGAGAGACCCTGCAGATTTCGATCCCATTTGAAGCACCGCTTTTCAGCACTTAAAAGACGCCGATCAAGAAAATTCATCGGTTTTTGAGCCCGATACCCACCAGGAAGGTTTCCGCCGACTTGTCACGCGACGCTTTGGGCTTGATCGGCTTGACCACGCGGAAGTGCTCGCGGAACAACTCGACCAACTGGCTGTAGCCACTGCCATGGAAGACCTTGCAGACCAGCGCCCCCTCCTTTTTGAGGTTATTTTGCGCAAAATCGATGGCAAGTTCGACCAAATGCGCAATACGGGCGCTATCTGACACGTCGATGCCACTCAAATTGGGCGCCATGTCGGAGACGACAACGTCAACGGGCCGATCGCCGACCGCTTCGCGCAACTGCTCCAGCACGGCGTCTTCGCGGAAATCGCCCTGAATGAACTGCACGCCATCGACCGGCTCGAAATCCAGCAGATCCAGCGCAATGATGGTTCCGTTGAGCTGACCGGTCGCAGCGCCCCCAGTTCCGGCGTCCTTGGGCGCGAACTTGCGGCGAACGTACTGGCTCCAGGCGCCTGGCGAGGCACCCAGGTCCACCACCAACTGACCAGGTTTGATCAAATGGAGGGCCTCGTCGATCTCCTTGAGCTTGTAAGCAGCGCGCGAACGGTAGCCCTCTTTGCCCGCCAATTTGACGTAAGTGTCGTGGACATGGTCGTGCAACCATGCTTTGTTCACTTTTTTGCTTTTCGTTTGGACTTTCATGGCTCGATAATAGAGGGATGCCTGCTATTCAATTGACAACTGCCGAGCGCAGAGCCTACAGGGCTGATGCGCACCACCTTGACCCCGTCGTGATGATCGGCGGCGATGGCCTTACACCCGCCGTGCTGAAGGAAGCCGATAACGCACTCAAGGCCCATGGCCTGATCAAAGTGCGCGTGTTGGGCGATGATCGCGCCATCCGTGAAGAGATCTACGCCCAGATGTGCGACAAGCTCGACGCTGCACCGATCCAGCATATCGGCAAACTGCTGGTGCTGTGGCGCCCTGTCCCAGAAAAAGCGCCTGTGGAAGCCCGCGAAGACCGCGGCGCAGGCCCACGCGAGGTCAAGATCCTGAAGTTCTCCAAGAGCGGCCTGCGCCGCCCTGAGGTGAAGAAGGTTCAGGTCATGGGCAATCAGCGTGTGACCGCTGGCGGCCTGATCAAGCGTGCCAAGAAGCGCGTGACCAGCAAGAAGCCTGGCTGATCACTCGGCTCGGTTGGCTGTCAGGCGCCACGCCAGGCAGCCAACCAGCACGGCGCGCAACCAGTACAGCGCCGAAGACACCCCGTGTAAAGCGCCGAAGGACAGCTGCGTAGGCTGTCCGGCTTTGGCTGCCTCGATCATCGGGTGCATCACGAACTCGCCAAAGATGGCCAGGAACAAGGCCCCCAGGATGATCAGCAGATTGCCGGTCATCACCGTGGTCGTCTGACCTGACTCAGCCAGATCCCGAACCCGACGGCGCTCGATCATGAAGAGCACGATGGCGAAAGCCAGGCTGAGCTTCGCCTCCAGGGTGAAGATACGCCCCGCCGCCTTACCCGCCAGTTCACGCTCCAGAGCCATGAACAAGCTGGGCGCAGCCACACCGCCCACGGCCAGCATCACACCCATCCAGGTGGCAGCCAGCCATGCTTGAAAGCGCAACAACTTCATGCTGAGATGCTCTCGCTCGATCAGATGTAGCGAACTTCGATGATTTCGTAGTTGCGCGCACCACCGGGTGCCTGCACGGTGGCCAGGTCACCAGCCTCCTTGCCGATGAGGGCGCGGGCGATGGGGGAGCCAATGGAGATCTTGCCATCCTTCAGATCGGCCTCGTCGTCGCCCACGATCTGGTAGACCACCACATCGCCGGTGCTTTCAACTTCCATCTCGACCGTGGCGCCGAACACCACGCGACCACCTGCATCCAGCGAACTGGGGTCGATGATCTGGGCAGCCGACAGCTTACCTTCGATTTCCTGAATGCGGCCTTCGATGAAGCCTTGCTTGTCCTTGGCGGCGTCGTACTCGGCGTTTTCAGAGAGGTCGCCCTGAGCGCGGGCTTCGGCGATGGCCAGCACCACCGCTGGACGCTCAACGTGCTTGAGGCGCTGCAGCTCTTCCTTGAGCATTTCTGCGCCGCGCTTGGTAACGGGAATCGTGGACATAGTGCGTGTCTCTCTTGAATCGAATCAGGCGCCCTGCTCCATCAACAACGGGAACAGGGCTTCACAAATGAACGGAGCCGCGACCTGACCATCCTGAAGACGGTGCCGGGCGCGGCCCTCGTAGCTTGTCTGCTTCTCTGACAGGCGCCAAAAGCCCTGTCAGAAACAGCAGTTTAGTGCAGTTTGGCGTGCAACTCTTGCAGTGAATACACCACCAGATCGTCCTGGTGCTTCATGGCTTCCACAGCGGCTTCGCAGCCGGCCATGGTAGTGTAGTAAGTGATCCGGTTGGCCAGTGCGGCCTGACGGATGCTGCGCGAGTCGGCAATGGCTGTACGCGTCTCATCCACGGTCGTGAAGACCAGTTGGATCTCACCAGCCTTGATGGCGTCGGTGATGTGCGGGCGGCCATCCTTGACCTTGTTGACGGGCTTGACGGGCACACCAGCTTCAGCAATCGCTGCGGCCGTACCCTTGGTCGCCACCACGCTGAAGCCCAGCGCCACCAGTTCGCGGGCCACGTTCACGGCGCGTGCCTTGTCGCCATCCTTGACCGAGATGCACACGGTGCCCTTTTCAGGCAGACGCGAACCGGCTCCCAACTGGCTCTTGAGCATGGCTTCACCGAAGGTGACACCCACGCCCATGACTTCACCGGTCGAACGCATTTCAGGGCCGAGGACGGGGTCCACACCCGGGAACTTGTTGAACGGGAAGACGGCTTCCTTGACGGTGAAGTAAGGTGGCACGACTTCGCGAGGCGCCTTGCCATCCGGCGACTTCTGCGTGTTCAGCTTCTGGCCGGCCATGCAGCGCGCTGCGATCTTGGCCAGAGGCTGGCCCGTTGCCTTGGACACGTACGGCACCGTACGCGAAGCGCGGGGGTTCACTTCCAGCACGTAGACCGTGGCGTCGTCCAGACCCTTGGTCACGTCACCCTGGATGGCGAACTGTACGTTCATCAGACCAACCACGTTCAGGGCCTTGGCCATCAGGGCGGTCTGGCGACGCAGCTCTTCCTGCAGGGGCTGCGACAGGGTGTACGGAGGCAGCGAACAGGCCGAGTCACCGGAGTGCACGCCAGCTTGTTCGATGTGCTCCATGATGCCGCCGATCATCACATCGGTGCCATCGGAGATGCAGTCCACGTCGACTTCAACCGCGTCGTTGAGGAAGCGGTCCAGCAGCACGGGCGACTTGTCAGAGACGCGGACGGCTTCACGCATGTAGCGCTCCAGGTCCTTGTCGCCGTGCACGATTTCCATCGCGCGGCCACCCAGCACATAGCTGGGGCGCACGACCAGCGGATAGCCGATCTCTTGCGCCAGCACAAGGGCTGCTTCTTCGGTACGCGCCGTGCGGTTGGGCGGCTGCTTCAAGCCCAGCTTGTGCAGCAAAGCCTGGAAGCGCTCACGGTCTTCGGCCACGTCGATGCTGTCAGGTGAGGTGCCGATGATGGGCACGCCATTGGCTTCGAGGTCGAGCGCGAGCTTCAATGGCGTCTGACCGCCGTACTGCACGATCACGCCAACCGGCTTTTCCTTGTCCACGATTTCCAGCACGTCTTCCAGCGTCACGGGCTCGAAGTACAGGCGGTCGGAAGTGTCGTAGTCGGTCGAGACGGTCTCGGGGTTGCAGTTGACCATGATGGTCTCGTAACCGTCTTCGCGCATGGCCAGTGCAGCGTGCACACAGCAGTAGTCGAATTCGATACCTTGACCGATGCGGTTCGGGCCACCGCCCAGCACCATGATCTTCTTCTTGTCCGTCGGGTCGGCTTCGCACTCGCCGCCCAGCGTCTCGTAGCACGAGTACATGTAGGCGGTTTGCGTGGCGAATTCGGCGGCGCAGGTGTCCACGCGCTTGTAGACCGGGCGCACGTTCAGGGCGTGACGAGCGCGACGCACGTCGTGCTGGTTGGTGCCCATCAGCTTGGCCAGGCGGCGATCCGAGAAGCCCTTTTGCTTCAGGTAACGCATCTCTTCAGCGCTCAAGGACTCCAGCTTGCGTGCCTTGACATCGGCTTCGGTCTTGACGATGTCTTCGATCTGAGCGAGGAACCAGGGGTCGATCTTCGTTTCTTCGAACACTTCGTCCAGGCTCAGACCAATGCGGAAGGCATCGCCCAGGAAGCGGATGCGTTCAGGGCCGGCTTCACCGATCTCTTGCAGGATCTCTTCTCGATCGTTGCTGATCTCGGTCAGGCCGTCGATACCGGTTTCCAGTCCGCGCAGGGCCTTCTGGAAGGATTCCTGGAAGGTGCGGCCCATGGCCATCACTTCGCCCACAGACTTCATCTGCGTGGTCAGGCGGCTGTCGGCAGCGGGGAACTTCTCAAAAGCGAAACGCGGGATCTTGGTGACCACGTAGTCGATCGAGGGTTCGAACGACGCGGGGGTTGCGCCGCCGGTGATGTCGTTCTTCAACTCGTCGAGCGTGTAGCCGACCGACAGCTTGGCTGCGATCTTGGCGATCGGGAAGCCAGTGGCCTTGGAGGCCAGTGCCGACGAACGCGATACGCGCGGGTTCATCTCGATCACGACCATGCGGCCGTCAACGGGGTTGATCGAGAACTGCACGTTGGAGCCGCCGGTTTCCACGCCGATTTCGCGCAGGATGGCGATCGATGCGTTACGCAGCAACTGGTATTCGCGGTCGGTCAGGGTCTGAGCCGGGGCCACGGTGATGGAGTCACCGGTGTGGATGCCCATGGGGTCCAGGTTTTCGATCGAGCACACGATGATGCAGTTGTCCGCCTTGTCGCGAACCACTTCCATTTCGTACTCTTTCCAGCCGATGAGCGACTCTTCAATCAGCAACTCATTGGTGGGCGACAGGTCGATACCGCGCTTGCAGATCTCTTCGAACTCTTCAGGGTTGTAGGCAATGCCGCCACCGGTGCCACCCAACGTGAAGCTGGGGCGGATCACCATGGGGAAGCCAGAGCCACCGATCTCGGCCTGAATGCGCTTTTGCACCGCCCAGGCTTCTTCCAGCGTGTGGGCGATGCCGGACTTGGCCGAACCCAGGCCGATGGACGTCATCGCGTCCTTGAACTTCAGGCGGTCTTCGGCCTTTTCGATGGCGTGCTCGTTGGCACCGATCATCTCGACCTTGTACTTGTCCAGCACGCCGTGCTTGTGCAGATCCAGGGCGCAGTTCAGCGCGGTCTGGCCGCCCATGGTCGGCAGGATCGCGTCAGGACGTTCCTTGGCGATGATGCGCTCGACCACCTGCCAGGTGATGGGCTCGATGTAGGTGACGTCGGCCGTGTTCGGGTCCGTCATGATGGTCGCAGGGTTGCTGTTGACCAGGATGACCTTGTAACCCTCTTCACGCAGGGCCTTGCAGGCCTGTGCGCCGGAGTAGTCGAATTCGCAGGCCTGACCGATGATGATCGGGCCGGCGCCGATGATGAGGATGCTCTTGATGTCTGTGCGCTTAGGCATTGTTCTTCTCCATCAGCGCAGTGAAACGATCGAACAGGTAGCTGATGTCATGCGGTCCGGGCGAAGCTTCAGGGTGGCCCTGGAAGCAGAAAGCGGGCTTGTCGGTACGGGCCAGGCCTTGCAGCGTGCCGTCAAACAGCGAGATGTGCGTGGCGCGCAGGTTGGCGGGCAGCGTTTTCTCATCGACAGCAAAACCGTGGTTCTGGCTGGTGATGCTGACGCGACCGGTGTCCAGATCCTTCACGGGGTGGTTGCCCCCGTGGTGGCCGAACTTCATCTTGAAGGTCTTGGCGCCGGAAGCCAGGGCCATGATCTGGTGACCCAGGCAGATGCCAAAGGTCGGGATGCCGGTTTCGATCAGTTCCTTGGCCGCAGCGATGGCGTAGTCGCAAGGCTCGGGATCCCCAGGGCCATTGGACAGGAAGATGCCATCGGGCTTGTACTTCAGTACGTCCGCAGCGGGCGTCTTGGCGGGCACCACGGTGACCTTGCAGCCGCGCTCGGCCAGCATGCGCAGGATGTTGCGCTTGACGCCGAAGTCATAGGCCACCACATGGAAGCGAGGCGCGGTCTGCTTGCCGAAACCAGGCTTGCCGCCCAGTTCAGCGTTGGCCAGTTTCCACTCGGTTTCGTCCCATTGCGCCGCTTCGGTGCGGGTCACGACCTGGGCCAGGTCCTGGCCAGCCATGCTCGGCGCAGCCTTGGCCTTGGCAATGGCATCGGCGATCACGGCATCGGTCACAGCTTCACCAACCGGCAGCGCAACGATCGCACCGTTCTGAGCACCCTTGGTGCGCAGCAGGCGAGTGAGCTTGCGGGTATCGATGTTGGCGATACCGACGGTGCCTTCAGCTTGCAGGTACTGCGACAGAGTCTGGGTCTGGCGGAAGTTGGAAGTGCGGATGGGCAGATCCTTGATGATCAGACCAGCGGCATGGACTTTCGAGGCTTCGACGTCTTCACCGTTGACGCCGTAGTTGCCGATGTGCGGATACGTCAGTGTGACGATCTGGCGGCAATAGCTGGGGTCGGTGAGGATTTCCTGGTAGCCGGTGAGCGAGGTGTTGAACACCAATTCGCCGACTGTGTGACCGGCAGCGCCGATCGAAGTGCCTAGAAAGACCGTGCCGTCTGCGAGGGCCAGAAGAGCTTGGGGCAGTACGGGCAGCACGGGTTCATTCTCCGTTTGTTGTGCGCGCCCAGCTCTGCCCTCGCACGACCTTGCAACGCTACAAAAGCGTCGTATGGGCGTGACAAGTTCGAGTCCAGTAAGGAAACGAGGGGGTTTCGCTAGGCGGGGGGTGGTTGCGGGTAAACCTTAGGAGTATAACCGATCCTGTCACCATCCAGTCATCCACCCCATCCACCGGGGCCAAAGAAGGAGTGAGAAATCCATGAAAGGCGATCCCAAGGTCATCGAACACCTCAACGCCCGGTTGAAGAACGAACTGACCGCCACCAACCAGTACTTCTTGCACTACCGCATGCTGAAACACTGGGGTTTCGACAAGCTGGCAAAGAAGGAATATGAGGAGTCGATCGGCGAGATGAAGCACGCCGACAAACTCATGGAACGCATTTTCATGCTCGATGGCCTGCCCAATCTGCAGGATCTGGGCAAGATCATGATTGGCGAGGATGTGCCGGAAATCCTGTCTTGTGACCTGAAGCTGGAGTCTGGCGCCCAAGGCGCGATCAAGGATGGCATCGCCTACTGTGAGTCGGTGCGTGACTACGTGTCCCGTGATCTGCTGCAAATGATCCTGGATGACACCGAGGAGCACATCGACTTTCTGGAGACCCAACTCGACCTACTTGGCAAGGTCGGGCTGCAGAACTACCTCCAGTCAGTCATGGGTGAGATATCGAGCTGACGCGGTGCAGACGGGGCCCATCCGCTCAATCAAGCCCCTACAAACCACTTGATCATGTGTTTGCATGCGAATCATTCTTATTTACAATGATCGCATTGCATCCCTGATCGAGTGGTGAACATGATTGTCTGTGTCTGCAACCGCGTCTCCGACCGAGACATCAAGCGTCTGGCCGCGGCCGGCTGCGACTCTTTCGAGGCGCTCCAACTGGAAACCGGCGCGGCAACCTGCTGTGGTTGCTGCGAAACGTGCGCGCGTGAAACGCTCGCCTCGGCGTGCGCCGAAGAAGCCACCCGGCACGCTGCCCGCCACATCACCTTGGCCCCGGCTTGAGCCCCCATTCGAGACTTATTCCCGCCTTGAACGACTTCGTTGCATTTCGTTTCAAAGCGTGGGAATCAGGCCTTTTCAGGGCATTTTCAGGCCTTGCCCAGCCCTCAAGCTGATGCCATCAGCGCCGATACCAAGGACGAACCGCTGAGTAAAGCGGAAATCCAGAGGGCGACATGGCATCCACATTCTTCTCGAACGACGACGCAGCACCCGCAACGCCAGCCGAGATGACGGCGACGCTGGCCGCCAGGCCAACGCTGACGTCCATCAAGTGCGGGCCAATGGAACAAGACACCGTCCTTCAGCATGAAGGCACGCCGTCCAGCCTCGGGCTACGCAGGACTGAAGTGGTGCCCCCTTCCCTCTTTTCGCGTAGCCGCCCCATGTGGAAAGCATGGATCACCGGCTTCTGGTGCTGGCTGTGGGACATGGATGAGCTGCCTCGCTCACCTGCACCCGCCACGGGCTTGCGCAAGGTGAAATCCGAATTCAACTCCGCCATGTGGGACCTGCAGTCCATGCGCGCCAATCAGGTTCGGGCCTTGGTGGAGCAAGCCCGCTCCTTGCGCGAACTCTGGCACCTGCGTGCCGATGTGTTCCGCGTGATCTCGGTTCACCGTGGGCAGATTGAAGCGCAACTGCGTCTGGATGCCCTGGATAGCCATTTTCCTGTGCGCTCATCCGTCCGCGAAGAAGCTCGCTCATCCCGAGTGACGACCTGGTAAAGACACAAATCTTGCCCCTTGCCGGGCGAGATCGTTGTCAACCGTAGCAAAATGAAGGCTGGACTGCAATCAGCCCCATGAACATCATCATCCTGGACGACTACCAAGACGCCGTCCGCAAACTGCACTGTGCATCCAAGCTGGATGGCCTTGCCGCCAAAGTCTTCACCAACACTGTCAAAGGGACAGGCCAGTTGGCAGTGCGCCTTCGAGACGCCGAAGCCCTCGTGCTGATACGCGAGCGCACCCACTTTCCGAAGTCATTGCTCGACAAGCTACCCAAACTCAGGCTGATCTGCCAGACTGGCCCGGTGGGGAGCCACATTGACATCGACGCCTGCTCGCAACGAGGCATCGCCGTGGCAGAGGGCCTGGGCTCGCCCTATGCGCCCGCTGAGCTGACCTGGGCGCTCGTGATGGCGGCCATGCGCAGACTGCCCCAATACATTGGCAACCTCAAACATGGCGCGTGGCAGCAATCCGGGCTGAAGTCGGCGTCCATGCCAGTGAATTTTGGCCTGGGCATGTTGCTGCGGGGCAAGACGCTGGGCGTCTGGGGTTATGGGCGCGTCGGCCAACTCGTGGCAGGTTACGGCAAGGCGTTCGGCATGCATGTGACCGTGTGGGGCAGCGAAGCGTCAAGGGCACGTGCGCAGGCCGACGGCTACATCCCTGCCCCTACGCGGGAAGCCTTTTTTGAGGCTTGCGACGTGCTGAGCCTGCATCTGCGCCTCAATGACAGCACGAGGAATCTCATCAAGCTGGAAGATCTCAGCAGAATGAAACCGACCTCGCTGCTGGTCAATACATCGCGCGCGGAGTTGATCGACGATGGCGCCCTCGTGGCAGCACTCAATCGGGGGAGACCAGGACTGGCAGCCGTGGATGTGTTCGAGAGCGAGCCCATTATGCAAGGACACCCGTTGCTGCGGCTGGAAAACGCCGTGTGCACACCACATATCGGCTTTGTCGAGCAAGACAACTACGAGCAGTTGTTCAGTACGGCCTTTGACAACCTCCTGAACTTTCTTGCGGGCACACCGACGAACATCGTCAACCCGGACGCGCTTCGCGTTCATCACTGAGGCCCCTCGCGCTTGGAGCTTGAACGTACCCTGCCCCGCCAGGACATGAATGCGGCGCGCTGGGCGTTGCTGGCCGGCAATTTTGTGATCGGATGCGGCGTCATGGTGGTGGGTGGTGCACTCAATGACCTGACCAGATCACTGAACATCAGCGTCACACAGGGTGGTCATCTGATTGCCATTGCGGCCGTGATGATGGGGGTGGGGGCGCCGTTGCTGGCAGCCGCTGTGGCACACATGGATCGGCGCAAGTTGCTCACCTGGGCCATGCTCTGGTATTCACTTGGGCATGCGCTGTGCGCATTGGCACCCAACTACGAGTGGCTGTGGCCCGTGCGGGCCTTGACCGTGTTGTCTGCAGCCGTGTTCACCCCCCAGGCTGCCGCCACCATGGGCTTCATGAGCACGCCCGCGCACAGGGGGCGCCACATCACTTTTGTATTCATGGGCTGGTCGGTAGCCTCTGTTGCGGGCATGCCGATGACCGCCTGGATAGGCGAGCGCATGGGATGGCGCCTGGCCATGATGTTGGTCGCTGCAGGCGGGCTGCTTGCCGCCTGGATGGTGCACAAGAGCCTGCCAGCCGGTATCCGCCCGCCAGCCTTGTCGATGCGTGCGTGGCGCAAGGTGTTTCGATCGCCGCTGTTGATGGCCGTGGTCCTGGTCACGGCCTTCCAGAGTGCAGGGCAATTCACGGTGCTGGCTTATGCTGCGCCCTTGTACAAATTTGAATTTGACGCCAACCCGGAACAGATCAGCATCATGTTTGCGTGGTTTGGTTGCCTTGCCCTGGCCGGCAATCTGATCCTGAACCGCGTGGTGGACAAGATGGGGGCCGCGCCGGCCGTCACGATCACGCTCAGCATGATGGTGGTCAGCTTGCTGGCCTGGCCGCTTGGCCACACCCTGCCCTTGCTGGCTTTGGTCCTCGTTCCATGGGCCTTGAGCGGGTTTGCCGCCAACTCGGGGCAGCAGGCACGATTGGGCGGCCTGTCACCGCGCCTGGCACCCGCCTTGATGGCCTTGAATACGTCGGCCATTTACCTGGGCCACGCCGTTGGCGCATCAGGTGGGGGCTGGTTGCTGACCCACCATGGCTACGGACAGCTTCACTGGTTGGGCCTCGCCCTGATGCTCGTCGCCTGGGCCCTGAGTTGGTGGGCCCAGAAGATGTCCCTCCCACGAAGCGCCTTTGACACGCCCCCTCAAGGGGGCTGAGCCTGGAAAGGGAAGGGGCAAGGCTTCAGCCCTGGTGCGACCTGCGAGACACGCCAGCGGACTGGCGTAGCTGGATTTCTGTGGCGGCCGCTGGGTCGCTTCAAGTCAAACGCTGACGGCGCGCCTCGTACAGGCAGACGCCACTGGCCACGGATACGTTCAGACTGGACACGCCGCCCATCATCGGGATGCTGACCAGTTCGTCGCAGTGCTTGCGGGTCAACTGCCTCATGCCCGAGCCTTCCGCGCCAAGCACCAAGGCAACGGGCCCCTTGAAGTCACGACCTTCGTAGAGGCTGTGCGGCGCATCGTCGGAGGTGCCGATGATCCAGATGTCACGTTCCTTGAGTTCGGTCAGCGTGCGCGCCAGGTTCGTCACCATGAAGTAAGGCACGGTTTCAGCAGCGCCGCTGGCCACTTTGGCCACCGTGGCGTTCACACCCACGGCGTGATCTTTGGGCGCAATCACGGCATGTGCCCCAGCACC
Organism: Aquabacterium sp.; assembly: GCF_016234775.1. Classification (GTDB taxonomy): domain Bacteria; phylum Pseudomonadota; class Gammaproteobacteria; order Burkholderiales; family Burkholderiaceae_C; genus Aquabacterium. The sequence goes on from NZ_JACRAH010000027.1 coordinate 26,222, forward strand.
ATCGGCCACGCGCAGGCAGGCCCCCAGATTGTGCGGATCGGTCACGCCATCCAGCACCAGCAACAAGGCAGGCTCGGTCAAAGAATCCAGCAAGTCATCCAGTGAATTGCTTTGCTGAATGGCCTCCACACGCGCCACAACGCCTTGGTGGCGATGCGTGCCCGCCAGCTTCTGCAACTTGTCGTCATCGCTGTCGATGACCTTGAGGCCGGCTTCTTCGGCCTTGGCCAGAAACTGCTTCATGCGTTGATCGCGGCGAGACGCGTCAACGTGCAGTTCACGAATGGATTTGGGCGCGACCTTCAGGCGCACCGAGACGGCATGGAAGCCAAATAGCAGTTTCAGACTCATGCCGGCATCCTAACCGCTGAATCAGGGCGCGACCTGCCCGGCACTGATGCGAAGCTGGCTGTGGCAGCGCTGGGCGATCTGGCTATCGTGCGTCACCAGGATCAAGGTTGTGCCGTTTTCGCGGTTGAGGTCAAACATGAGGTCCATGATGGCCTGCCCAGTGGCGTGATCCAGGCTGCCCGTGGGCTCGTCGGCCATGAGGATGTCCGGGTGCATGACGAAGGCACGTGCCAGGGCCACACGTTGCTGCTCGCCACCGGACAACAAGGCAGGCCGATGCCGCAATCTGCCACCCAGGCCGACACGCTCCAACATGGCCGAGGCCTTGGAGCGCGCATCCTTGTCGCCACGCAACTCCATGGGCAGCATCACGTTTTCAAGCGCAGACAAATGCGAAATGAGTTGAAAGCTCTGAAAGACGAAGCCCACGTGGCGGGCGCGGTGAGCCGCCCGCTCGTCCTCATTGAGTTCGAACAGACTTCGGCCGCACATGAGCACCTCGCCGCTGCTGGGCACATCCAACCCGGCCAGCAAGGACAGCAAGGTGCTCTTGCCCGAGCCAGATGCCCCAACGATGGCCAGTGACTCCCCTGCCGGCACGGTCATCGTGATGTTGTGCAAAATGGCCAAAGGGCCACCCGAATCGGCCACGACCTTGCTCAGATCTCGTGTCACGATGGCGGGCGCCGCAGTGGCGATGTGAGTAGATTCCGAAGACGACATGGGCATGAACGAATTGAGGCTTTCTGCGCTAACAATGAATCAGATCAAGACCAACTGTACGCGACGCGGGATTCTCATTGCAGTAGCAGGCTTTTGGGCCGCGTGCCATGGCGCACTCGCCGCGCCCGGCAAGGCTGCCTCCATTCTGGTTATGGGGGACAGTTTGTCAGCGGAATATGGTTTGCCCAGAGGCACTGGTTGGGTGGCGTTGCTGCAGGCCAGATTCAAGGCTCATGGCGTGCCAGGGGACGTCATCAATGCCAGCATCAGTGGCGAAACCACATCTGGCGGACTGACGCGCCTGGCACCGCTGCTCAAGCAGCATCAGCCTACGCATGTGGTGATCGAACTGGGCGCCAATGATGCGCTGCGCGGGCTGCCACTCAAGAGCAGTCAGGCCAATCTGCAGGCCATGATCACGCTCAGCCAACAAGCCGGCGCCAAAGTGCTGTTGATCGGGATGATGGTGCCGCCCAACTACGGCAAGCGTTACGCGGATGACTTCCAGAGTATGTTCCCCAGCCTGGCGCGGGCTCATCACACGGCGCTGGTACCTTTTCTGCTCAAGGGGATTGCCGACAGGCCCGATGCACGCGACTGGTTTCAGGCGGACGGTATCCATCCGCTGCCCAAAGGGCACCCGATCATGTTGGATCAGGTGTGGGTGGCGCTCAAGCCGCAACTGTGAGGCGACTTACTTCTTGGGTGTCAGCCCGGCGCCCAGATTGCCCATGAGGGTCTCGGCCTGCTTGCTCATCTGATCCTGCATCTGGGTGAACATCTGGCGCGACTGCTCGATGTAGCCGCCCATGAAGTTCTGCATCAGCGGATTCTGCAGGTTGATCACCGAGTTTTCAGTAAGCCGGGACTGCAGATCAATGAACGACTGGATGTTCTTTTCCAGGTAGTTGCCCATCAGCCCCTGCATGGTGTGCCCATAGAAGCGGATGATCTGGGCCAGGGCCTGGGTGGAGAACATGGGCACACCCGCCGTTTCTTCTTCCAGGATGATCTGGAGCAGGATGCTGCGCGTCAGGTCCTCCCCGGACTTGGCATCCAGCACCACGAAGTGCTCGCAGGCCATCACCATGTCCTTTACGTCGGACAAGGTGATGTAGCTGCTGGTACGGGTGTCATAGAGTCGCCGATTGGGGTACTTCTTGATGACGCGTAAGCCGGCTTTGGCCGCAGCCTCAGGAGATTCGTCCGTCGGTGGCAGTGCATCGCTCTCGTCAGCTTGTGTGCGGCGACTTTTGGGGGCTGCGCTCATGTCCGTCTCCTTTGGAATGAAATGCATTGTAGGAGCGGATTGAACCAGCCCGATGCAACTATTGCACTCCCGCATCATCGGCTCGAAACCGAACGGCGTTCAGGGTGCCATCTGCGCACCAGGATCCGACAAACTCAGTGCAGCCAGGAGCAGGCCCTGAGCCGTCGCATGGAAGTCTGACGGCGGGTCTTCGGGCGGGAAATTCGAGGGCCAGAACTTGTGCCAGATCTGCCGGAAAACCCATGGCTGAAACCAATGTGGGGCGCCCTGAAACATACGGTCCCCACTCCACCCCCCGTCCGCTCGCTGCTGCTCAAACACCTGCCTCAGCCAGACTGGCTTGACGGCTTGGGGCCCAGCCAGCCAGTAGAGCATCAACACACGCTGAATGTAAGCGTCCTTGAAAACCGGGTCGAGGTGCATTTGTAGTCGCACGTCGGCAAGTAACTCTTCACGCAATGGCCCCGTGGCAGGCTTTACGGCGCACCCCATCTGGCGAGTCAACTCCACGCCCATCAGTTGATGCGTCGAGCAGACGTTGTCTCGACCGAAAACTTTGAGCGCCATCGGCCTGCAGGCATTGGCCTCCAGAAATTGCGTTGTAGTCTGCCCCTCCACGCCCAACTCGACCGGAGCGCAAGTCACTGCATGGTAAAAAAGCTTTTGATAAGGCGACAGTTCGGCCAGCAATGCTGGGTCATGAACCACGGAGGCCTGAGGTTCGACCATCCTGCGCCAAGGTACAGTCTCATTGTCGCCGACGAATATCTGCCTCCTGGCGCGCTGCACAAGCTCCTTGAGGTATGGCTCATCCTGGTGTTCCGACGCCACACGCAGCATCCACCATAGTGCAGCATTGCCATCGCCGAGCACCTCGGCCTCATGGTTCTTGAACCAATTGAGCGCATGTTGGTAGGCCTGTCGCCGTTCAGTCATGCTCGGCGTCACGTCCGATCGATTGCCACGCCAGGCAAGCGCCCCCCAGATCAAAGCGAGCAGCAAGCCCCCCATTGCGGCGGCCATGCCTAACCTTCGGAACCACTTTCCCATTTCCCACCCCAGATTGAATGTCTGGGCAGCATTTTGAATGCAACGCAGACTTGCGCGTTGCCGACGTAAGCTGCGTACAGACGTAAAAAAACCGCCTTGTGAGCGGTTTTCGGTTTTGCCAGCTAAACCCTTGGTAGGGACGCCGGAAGGGGGGTATCTGGCAATGACATTTTGTTCCCATCACTGAAAGTGATGGTAGGCGCGATTGGATTCGAACCAACGACCCCCACCATGTCAAGGTGGTGCTCTAACCAACTGAGCTACGCGCCTGGAAGACCATGACTATAGCACTATTTTCGCCTTGCGCGCAAGACGCCGTTAATTTGCGACACTTTGGCGAGCATGGCGCCCAACTTGGCGGTGTCACCAGTCTGCACGGTCAGGGTGATGTTGATGCGCTCCTTCACGACCTGGCTGTGCAGGGACAGCACGTGGATCTTGCCTTGCGCCAGCACATCGCACACGTCACGCAGCAAGCCCGTGCGGTCATGAGCCTCGACCAGCACGTCGACCGCGTACTTCGCCGAATCGGCCACGGCCTGGCGCCCCCATGCCACCGGGATGATGCGCTCAGCATGCCGCCCCATCATCTGGCGGAAGTTGCTGCAGTCCTGCCGGTGCACGGCCACGCCTTTGCCACGGGTCACGAAGCCACCGATGGCATCAGGCGGTGCAGGCTTGCAGCAACGCGCCAGTTGCGTGAGCAAGGAGTCCATGCCGACCACCAGCACACCACGGCCATCGCCGCCCAGATCGACCTCGCCTTTGGACAGGCGGTGCGTCAGGAACTCGTCGGGATCGGGTTCGGGTTCCGCGGGGCGCAGGTGCTGTTCGATGTTGCGCAGCGAGTACTCGTCCTTGCCCACCACGTCGAACAAGGCATCGGCATTGCGAAACCCGAGGCTGCTGGCCAGGTCTTCCAGCTTGGTGGCGGTCTTGCCCTCGCGTTGCAGCAGCTTTTCAACGGCTTCGCGCCCACGCGCAATGCAGGCTTGCTGAGCCAGTGCGTTGAACCAGGCCTTGACCTTGGAGCGTGCGCGGTGGCTGCGCACGTAACCTAGTTCGGGGTTGAGCCAGTCCATGGACGGCCCCCCATCCTTGATGGCCATGACCTCGATGGTCTGGCCGCTTTGCAAGGCGGTGTTCAAGGGCACCATGACACCATCGATCTTGGCGCCGCGGCAGCGGTGTCCCAGATTGGTGTGTAGCGTGTAAGCCAGGTCAATGGGCGTGGCGCCTGCCGGCAGGTCGATGATCTCGCCGCCAGGCGTGAACACGTAGATGCGATCTTCAAACAGGCCGTTGCCCGCCGCGCCGCTGTGCTCGGTGTCCGCCGCAGCCAGGTCGCGCTCCCACGCCAGCAACTGGCGCAGCACGGTCTTGCGCGCTTCGGCCACACGGCTTTCGAAATCACCAGCTGCCTGCACACCTGCATAGCCCTTGGTGCCGGCTTCCTTGTAAGCCCAGTGTGCTGCCACACCGCTTTCAGCATGGTCATGCATGGCCTGCGTGCGGATCTGCACCTCGATGAAACGACCCTGCTCGTCCCTCACGATGGTGTGAAGAGACTGGTAGCCATTGGGCTTGGGCCTGGCGATGTAGTCGGAGAACTCGTCGGCCTGCGCCTGCCAGACCTCGTGCACGCGGCTGAGGGCGGCATAACAGGCGGGCACATCATCAACGATCACGCGCAAGGCGCGGATGTCGAAGACCTTGTCGATCGACAGGCCCTTGCCCTGCATCTTCTTCCAGATGCTGTAGAGGTGCTTGGGCCTGCCTTGCACCTGCGCATGGATGCCCGCCTCGCGCATGGCATCGGCCAGTTGGTGGCGCACCTGCTCAATGTGCTGCTCTCGCTCCAGCCGCTTTTCCTGCAAGGACCTGGCGATGCCCTTGTACGCATCGGGCATCAGAAAGCGGAAGGACAGGTCTTCCAGCTCCCACTTGATCTGCCAGATACCCAGCCGATTGGCTAGAGGCGCAAAGACCTGCATCGATTCACGCGCCAGCGCACGAGGGCACGGCAGCTTGCTCTCGGCATAGTGCCGCAAGGTCTGCAGGCGCGAGGCTAGGCGCAAGAGCACCACGCGCAGATCACGCGAGAAGGCCAGCAGCATCTTGCGGATGCGCTCGATCTGCTCGGCCGCCAGCGGGCCTTCGGCGTTGTCACCCAATGCATCGCGGGCGTTGCGCTGCACATGCACCAGCTTGCGCGTGTGAGCGACGATCCCGGCGGCGTCGGCCCCGAACGCACGTGCAATCACGTCCTCAGGCTGAGTCAGGTATTCACTGGCGTAGACCAGGTAAGCTGCCGCACGCAAGGACGGCGGTGCGCCTATGCCTTGCAGGATGAAGCTCACGCCATCGGCATGGGTGAGCGCGTCTTCGCCGGTATCGAAACGTTGAGCCAGCAGCAGGGGCTCGGCAAAAGCACGAGCCTTGGCCAGAAGTTGCTCGGAGGCAGAAGCCCCCTGCTGCTGTTCGCCCGGCTCACCACCCGGTGCCATCTCGGCCAGCTCCACGATGGGGGCATGAGCGAGCGCATCCGTTGTTGAGGCGACCGGGTTGAGCAGACCTGTTTTCATGCAAGAAGGAAATGGATCAGCGGTTCAAGCTGGGTCGGGTTGTTGAGCGTCGGGGCGTGGCCCACGCCTTCGAATTCGATCAGTTGCGCCTTGGGGCCGCGCTGTGTCATGTCGGTGGCGGTATCGATGTCCAGCAGATCAGAATTCTTGCCGCGCAAGAGCATGACCTGGCACTTCAATGCGTCGTAGACCTGCCACAGCATGGCTTCACCACTGGTGGCGCTGTCTTGTGTGATGGTCTTGAAGGGCTCGGCCAGCGCTGGGTCGTAGTGCAGGACCAGGCCATTGCCATCAGGCGCCGGGCGCAGCAAGGGGCGCGACAGGTTCAGCCACTGCTCTGGTGTGTGGGGCCCGAAACCGGTAGAGATGCTCCAGAGGTAATCGGCAGCCTGCTGCTCGTTGTCAAAGCGCATGGGCTGACCCAGGTACTCGCCGATGCGCACCATGGCTTCATAGCGCAGCTTGGGGCCCACATCGTTGAGCACGAACTTGCGCAGCTTCACGCCACTGACTTCAGGCGGCAGGGTCGAGAAGCCCAGACCAATCAATCCACCCATGGATGTGCCCACCCAGTCGATCTCGAGCGGCTCGGTGGCCTTCACCTGGGCGCGCAACTGTTGCATCAAGGCAACCATGTCCGCCACATAAGAAAAGACTTGATAGCCCTTGGCATCGGCCAGCCAGTCCGAATGGCCGCGGCCCACCACATCGGGGCAGATCACCTGGTAGCGGTCGCACAGGCTGCGCGCCAGGCTGTCGAAGTCCCTGCCCTGGCGGCTCAGGCCGTGCACACAGATCAGGATGCGCGGATTGGACGCATCACCCCATTGCCAATAAGCCATGCGGTGCGTCTGGGCATCGGTCTTGCTGGCACCCGGACATGTCACATATTGAAGGACCGGCTCCATGCCGGATGCAGATGATGTGTCGTTCTGAATACTGGTCATGGCTATACGTTTGGATGTGTCGTCAGATAATGGGCCAGTCCACATTGTGTTTCTTCTTGCCGACAGGAGGCCCGAGATGTTGAATGGAAAAACCGCCCTCGTGACAGGTTCCACCAGTGGGATCGGTCTGGGGATCGCCGAAAAACTCGCTGCACAGGGTGCCAACATCATTCTGAACGGATTTGGCGACGTCGAGGCGCCCAAGGCTTCTGTCGCATCGGCGGGACAGGCTCATGGCGTGAAGGTTGGTTACCACGGTGCGGACATGTCCAAGCCTGCCGAGATCGAGGCCTTGTTTGCGTATGCCCAGGCCGAGTTCGGTGGCGTGGACATCCTGGTGAACAACGCCGGCATCCAGCACGTGTCCAACGTGGAGAACTTCCCCGTCGAGAAGTGGGACGCCATCATCGCCATCAACTTGAGCTCGGCCTTCCACACCATGCGCCTGGCTGTGCCCGGCATGCGTGCGAAGAACTGGGGCCGCATCATCAACCTGGCGTCGGCGCATGGCCTTGTGGCCTCGGCTGGCAAGTCGGCTTATGTGGCGGCCAAGCATGGCCTGGTCGGCCTGACCAAATCCGTGGCACTGGAAACCGCCACCACGGGCGTGACGGTCAACGCCATCTGCCCCGGCTGGGTGCTGACCCCGCTGGTGCAAAAGCAGATCGATGCCAAGGCAGCCAATGAAGGTGTGTCGCTGGCGGAAGCGCAAAAAGGCCTGCTGGGCGAAAAACAACCTTCCTTGCAGTTCGTGACGCCAGGTCAGCTGGGCGATCTGGCCGTGTTCATGTGCTCGCCAGGCGCCGACAATGTGCGTGGCGTAGCCTGGAACGTGGACGGCGGCTGGGTGGCGCAATAAAGCATGACGGTGGAGCCCGCAACCCTTGGCGAGCTGACCGAGGGTTACGCGGCGGGTGTGCCCTACTCGCCGCTTTACGACGATCTGTATCACCCCGCCAAGGGCGCCTGGGCCCAGGCGCAACATGTGTTCATGGCGGGCAATGGCCTGCCCGGGCGCTGGCAGGGCCGCACCCGCTTCGTGATCCTGGAGACGGGCTTCGGCCTGGGCAACAACTTTCTGGCCACTTGGGCCGCCTGGCGCGCCGATGCGCGGCGTTGCGACCACTTGGTCTTCATCTCGATTGAGAAGCACCCATTGCATCGCGACGATCTGGCGCGGGTGCATGGTTTGCCTGGCGACAAGGTGGTGGACCTGGGCAAGATGTCTGACAGCGATCGTGCCGCCCGCTTGGAACTGGCACAGCGCCTGACAGACGCCTGGCCTGCGTTGACGCCTGGCATGCACACGTTGCACTTTGACGAACCGGCGGATGGCGGCGTCAGCACCAGTCATGCCGACAAGGTGACCAGCCCCGCACCACAGCGTGTCACCCTGCTGCTGGGGCTGGGCGACATCGCCGACCTGCTGCCCAAGTTGATGGCCAGCGTCGACGCTTTCTACCTGGACGGCTTTGCCCCCGCCAAGAATCCGCAGATGTGGGATACCGGATTGCTGTCGAGGCTGAACCGGCTGGCCGCGCCGGCCTGTACGGCGGCCACCTGGTCATGCGCCCGCCCCGTGCGTGACGCCTTGACCACGGCAGGCTTCAACGTGGAGCGCGTGGAGGGCTTTGCCTACAAGCCGCACATGTTGCGCGCCAGCTACCAGCCCCGCTTCACGCCACCACTGCAGGCCGGCGGCTGGCACCCGGAACCCGCACAACCCGAGGATCGCCACGCCATCATCATGGGTGCGGGCCTGGCAGGCTGCGCAGCAGCGCGGGCACTGTGCCTGGAGGGCTGGCGCGTCACCCTGATCGACCAGCACGAAGGGCCAGCCAGAGAAGGCTCCGGCAACCCCGGTGGCATGTTTCACAGCGTGCTGCATGCCGAGGATGGCATCCACGCGCGGGCACACCGGGCGGCGGCCATGGCCACCTGGCGAATGGCCCAGGGCTGGATCAAACAGGGGCAACTCAACGGACAGGTCGATGGCTTGCTGCGGCTCGATGGCAAGACCACAGCCGAACAAGCGCGTGAATGGCTTTCGCAGCAAGCCTTGCCTGCAGATCATGTGCAGTGGCTGGATCAGGAGCAGGCTCGAATGCTGTCAGGCCTGCCTGTAGAAAGTGGTGGCTGGCTGTTTCACCAAGGTGGCTGGCTGCACCCGGCCGGCCTGGCCAGCTTGATGCTGGAATCGGTTGCCTCGCTGACACGCGATGGGCAGCCCTTGTTGGGCACAGTCTGGGGCCAGGCTGTCACAGCGATCACGCAGACAGCGGCTGGCGACTGGCAAGCGCGTCGCGGTGACGACGTCCTGGCTTGCGCGCCAACGCTGGTCATGTGCAATGCCATGCAGTCCAACCATCTGCTGGAAGGCCTGTCGCCCAAGCAGGCCGTGACCACCTTGCCGCTGAGCGCGGTGCGCGGGCAGATCTCCCGGATGCCACTGGCCTCAACCGAAGGCCTCCAGCGCCCTCATTTGCCGGTGGCCGGCAGCGGCTACGTGCTGGCCCTGCCAGACGATACCTTGCTGTGCGGCGCCACCACCCAGCACCATGATGACGACCCCGCAGTGCGCGAGGCCGACCACCGCCACAACCTGCGTCAGGCCGCGCGACTGGGCGCCTGCCCCTCCTGGCCCGAATCCCACGCCCTGCCCGAACAACTGCAAGGCCGCACAGCCTGGCGCGCAACCACGCCCGACCGTTTGCCACTGGTCGGCGCCCTGCCCTGGAGCCAGGAACGCCTCACCGCTACCCAGACCAGCCGCCGCCTGGACCAGGTCAGACTCATTCCCCGGCAACGCGGTGAAAGAGGAGGGCTCTTTGCCATGACCGGGCTCGGCTCCCGCGGTATCACCTGGAGCTGCCTGGCCGCCGAGTTGCTCGCGCACTGGGTCACCGGCAGCCCTTGCCCCGTTGAAACTGATTTGCGTGATGCACTCGACCCAGCCCGCTTCCTGGTACGTCAGATGACGCGCCCCAGCAAGACGCCGCCACATAAGGCGCAGTAAAGTAGCCCCATCACATGAAAGACGAGAACCGCCCACTCCCTGGCTTGACTGAGCGCCTGCGCCTGGACAAATGGCTCTGGGCCGCCCGCTTTTACAAGACACGCAGCCTGGCCGCCGACGACATCGACAAGGGCCGCATCCAGGTCAACGAGCAGGTGGCCAAGCCCTCGCGTGAACTGAAGGCGGGCGATCGGGTGGACATCCGCAACGGCGCCCTGACCCGCACGGTGATCGTGCAGGCGCTCAGCACCGTGCGGGGCCCGGCGCCCCAGGCGCAGCAGCTCTACGAAGAGACGACAGAGAGCATCCAGCGTCGGGCGAACTTCCAGGAGCAGCGCAAACTGGCCAGCGAACCCGCTGACGCCATTGAGCAGGGCCGCCCCACCAAGCGTGATCGGCGCCAGTTGGCGGATTGGCAGCGCTGGTCGGCCAGCGTGGACGAATAAGCCTGCCCGCCACGACAAGGGCAGGACCAAAAAGGTCGTCCGAAAAATCAAGCCGCCAGTTTCTCGCCAGATGGCAAAGGCCTGCGACAATCGTGGGTTCGGCGCTGTTACAAATTTCTTCGACAAACGGGCTTGAAAAGCCTGGCATCGCCCTGAAATGCGCATGGTTTTCGCATTCCTCCAACCTAATTTCAAGAAGCACGCGAGATGAGCGACACGTCCGCCACCCCAGAGCAACAAGCTGCACCCGGTACCGCCGGTGCACCCGAAGAAGTCGGTTTTGTGCCCGTTGAGCAGCAACTGGCTGAACTGATCGCCAAGCACGCCGAAGTGTCCGACGCCTACCTGCGCGCCAAAGCCGAAGGCGAGAACATCCGCCGTCGTTCGGAAGAAGAAATCAGCAAGGCCCGCAAGTTCGCGGTCGAATCCTTCGCCGAAAGCCTGCTGCCCGTGCGTGACAGCCTGGAAGCCGCGCTGGCCTCCCACGCAGCCAAGCCTGACACCCCTGTTGAAACCGTGCTCGAAGGCGTGCAGATCACCCTGCGCCAACTGGCATCCGCCCTGGAGCGCAACAAGGTGCTGGAAATCAATCCCGCCGCCGGCGCCAAGTTCGACCCTCACTTCCACCAGGCCATCAGCATGGTGCCTGCCGACCAGGAAGCCAACACCGTGGTGGGCGTGCTGCAAAAGGGCTACTCCATCGCCGAGCGCGTGCTGCGCCCTGCCCTGGTGACCGTCGCTGCGCCGAAGTAAACAAACCAGTCCGCAACCGTCCTCCAAACCCTGTTTTGTCCGCAAATAGTTGGAACAGGGCCTTGAAAAAAGGAACGGTTGTTCACATATCAGTACACAAGCGGAAGCACGAAGCTTCCAAAGCAAATTCGATAGGAGCTATCTAAATGGGCAAGATCATTGGTATCGACCTGGGCACCACCAACTCGTGCGTGGCCATCATGGAAGGCAACACCACCAAGGTGATCGAGAACAGCGAAGGCGCTCGCACCACCCCTTCCATCATCGCGTATCAGGAAGACGGCGAGATCCTGGTGGGCGCCTCGGCCAAGCGCCAGGCTGTGACCAACCCCCGCAACACGCTGTATGCCGTGAAGCGACTGATTGGCCGCAAGTTCACTGAAAAAGAAGTTCAAAAGGACATCGACCTGATGCCCTACACCATCGCGGCAGCCGACAACGGCGACGCCTGGGTTGAAGTGCGCGGCAAGAAGATGGCGCCTCCCCAAGTGTCGGCCGAAGTGCTGCGCAAGATGAAGAAGACCGCGGAAGACTACCTGGGTGAAGAAGTCACCGAGGCCGTCATCACTGTACCGGCCTACTTCAACGACGCACAACGTCAAGCCACCAAGGACGCTGGCCGCATCGCCGGCCTGGAAGTCAAGCGCATCATCAACGAACCTACCGCTGCTGCGCTGGCCTTCGGCCTGGACAAGCATGGCGCCGGTGACCGCAAGATCGCCGTGTATGACCTGGGCGGCGGCACGTTCGACGTGTCCATCATTGAAATCGCCGACGTGGACGGCGAAAAGCAGTTCGAAGTGCTGTCGACCAACGGTGACACCTTCCTGGGCGGCGAAGACTTCGACCAGCGCATCATCGACTTCATCATCACCGAGTTCAAGAAGGAATCTGGCGTTGACCTGTCCAAGGACGTGCTGGCCCTGCAGCGCCTGAAGGAAGCCGCTGAAAAGGCCAAGATCGAACTGTCTAGCAACACCCAGACCGACGTCAACCTGCCCTACATCACGGCTGACGCCACCGGCCCCAAGCACCTGAACATCAAGCTGACCCGCGCCAAGCTGGAAAGCCTGGTTGAAGAGTTGATCGAGCGCACGATTGCCCCTTGCCGCATGGCCATCAAGGACGCAGGCGTGGCTGTCGGCGACATTCAGGACATCATCCTGGTTGGCGGCATGACCCGCATGCCCAAGGTGCAGGACAAGGTCAAGGAATTCTTCGGCAAGGAACCCCGCAAGGACGTGAACCCTGACGAAGCCGTGGCCGTGGGCGCTGCCGTGCAAGGCCAGGTGCTGGCCGGTGACCGTACCGACGTGCTGCTGCTGGACGTGACCCCGCTGTCCCTGGGTATCGAAACCCTGGGCGGTGTCATGACCAAGATGATCACCAAGAACACGACGATCCCGACGAAGTTCGCACAGACCTTCTCGACCGCCGATGACAGCCAGCCTGCCGTGACCATCAAGGTCTACCAGGGCGAGCGTGAAATGGCCTCGGGCAACAAGATGCTGGGCGAATTCAACCTGGAAGGCATCCCACCCGCACCACGCGGCGTGCCCCAGATCGAAGTGGCCTTCGACATCGACGCCAACGGCATTCTGCACGTGAGCGCCAAGGACAAGGGCACCGGCAAGGAAAACAAGATCACCATCAAGGCGAACTCGGGCTTGTCCGAGGAAGAAATTCAGAAGATGGTGAAGGACGCCGAACTGAACGCAGCCGAAGACAAGAAGAAGCTGGAAATCGTTCAGGCCAAGAACCAGGGCGACGGCCTGGTGCACAGCGTGCGCAAGTCCCTGACGGAATACGGCGACAAGCTGGAAGCCGACGAGAAGGACAAGATCGAAGCCGCGATCAAGGAAGTTGAAGAAGCCCTCAAGGGCGACGACAAGGACGACATCGAGGCCAAGACCAATGCCCTGATGACCGCCAGCCAGAAGCTGGGCGAGAAGATGTACGCTGACATGCAGGCCACTCAAGGCGCTGCGGGTGCAGCCGGCGCCGAAGGTGCCGCTGGTGCAGAACAAGCCAAGCCCGCTGACGACAACGTGGTCGACGCCGAGTTCAAGGAAGTCAAGAAGGACTGATCGGGGCACGGGGCGCCAACGGTGCCCCTCGCTCCAGCAGACAGGGCACAGGCCGTGTGAGCGTCAAGCTCATGCCCTGTGCCTTTGTTGGATCTAGACAGACCAGCACGCGACACACTCGCACAGCCCATCAAGATCATGGCAAAACGCGATTTTTACGAAGTTCTGGGCGTCGCCAAGGGCGCCTCGGACGACGACATCAAGAAGGCCTACCGCAAGCTGGCCATGAAGTTCCACCCTGACCGCAATCAGGGTGACAAGGCCAAGGAAGCCGAAGAGAAGTTCAAGGAGGTCAAAGAGGCCTACGAGATGCTCTCCGACCCCAAGAAAAAGGCGGCCTACGATCAATACGGCCACGCTGGCGTGGACCCGAACATGGGTGCCGGCCGTGGTGGCCCTGAAGGCTTTGGCGGCTTTGCCGACGCCTTTGGTGACATCTTTGGCGACATATTCGGCCAGGGTGGTGGTGGGCAGCGCCGTGGTGGTGGCCCGCAGGTCTACCGAGGCAGCGACTTGTCGTACGCCATGGAGATCACGCTGGAAGAAGCCGCCGCCGGCAAGGACACGCAGATCCGTATCCCCGCCTGGGACGAATGCGGCGTCTGCCATGGCTCCGGCGCCAAGCCCGGCACCAGCGCCAAGACCTGCCCGACCTGTAATGGCTCCGGCACGGTGCACATGCGCCAGGGCTTCTTCAGCGTTCAGCAAAGCTGCCCGCATTGCCAGGGCACCGGCAAGGTGATCCCCGAGCCCTGCACGGCCTGTCATGGTCAGGGCCGCGTCAAGAAGACCAAGACGCTGGAAGTCAAGATCCCGGCCGGCATCAACGAAGGCATGCGCATCCGCTCGGCAGGCAACGGCGAGCCTGGCACCAATGGCGGCCCTCCTGGTGATCTGTACATCGAGATCCGCATCAAGCAGCACGACATCTTCGAGCGCGATGGCGACGACCTGCACTGCTCGGTGCCCGTTCCGCTGACGTCGGCTGCGCTGGGTGGCAACATCGAAGTGCCCACGCTGGGTGGCAAAGCGGAGATCGAGATCCCCGAAGGCACGCAACATGGCAAGACCTTCCGCCTGCGCGGCAAGGGTATCAAGGGCATCCGCTCCAGCTACCCTGGCGATCTGTACTGCCACATCTCCGTGGAGACCCCCGTCAAACTCACCGAGCACCAGCGCAAGCTGCTCAAGGAGCTGGACGAGTCCTTCAAAAAGGGCGGCGAAAAGCATTCACCCAACTCCAAGAGCTGGACAGACCGCGTGAAGAACATCTTCAAGTAAACGCGCGCCACCTGACAAGACATAGGCACCTGGAAAGGTGCCTTTTCCATTTTTGGACAGGGGTTTCCCCCGTGCGCTGCCTCAAGTTTGTGCACATGCTTGCCGAAATGCGAAAAGTACTGGTCCACGCGGGACCGGATCGCCATTTGTCATGCGAGGCGCCATGGCCATACAAACTTCTCCATCATTTCCCGGCATTCAGGCCCTGATCATCGACGACATGTCGGTACAGCAGTCCACACTGAAAGGCCACCTGGGCATGCTGGGCATCGGCAAGGTCGATCTGGCCAGCACCGCTGAAGAAGCCACCAAGCTGATCAAACAACGGCGCTACAACCTGATCCTGTGCGACTACAACCTCAATCAGAAGACGGACGGGCAACAATTGTTCGAGTACCTGCGAGACAACAGTCTTCTCGCGGCAGACTGCCTGTTCTTCATGATCACGGCAGAAAGCAACTATGCCTCGGTTGCCGCGGCCACCGAGCACAGCCCTGACGCCTACCTGCTCAAACCCGCCACGGCCGCTGATATCGGTGATCGCCTCAAGACCCAACTGGAAAAGCGCGCGGCCCTCTTGCCCATCTCTCAAAAGCAACTCAAGGACGACCTGCCGGGCGTACTGGGGGAATGCGACAACTTGATGGCGCAGCAAAATCGCTGGTTCATGCAGGCCCTGCAGATCAAGGGCCAAACGTTGCTCAAGTTGGGCAAAAACGATGAAGCCAAAGGCACCTATCGTGCGGCCCTGGAGAAAAGGCCGGAGCTGGTGTGGGCGCAGCTTGGCCTGGCTCGTGCGCACAAGGCAGCGGGCCAGTTCGACGAGGCCAAGCACCTGGCACAGCAGATCATCCAGTCCAGAGAAGGTGAAAAGAACGTCGCCGCCTACGACGTGGTGGCCGAGGCCCTGGAGGCGCAAGGTGACCCGCAGGCTGCCATGTGGGTTCTGCGGGATGCGGCCACCGTGGTGCCATCTGCCCGTCGTCAGCGCATCGCGGGCGAAAGTGCCTACCGCAACGGGGACCTCGACACCGCCAAGGAATTCCTGCACAAAGCCACCAAGGCCACCAAAGGCTCCGTGATCGCGCAAGCTCAGGACACGCTGCTGTTGGCGCAAACACTGGTTGACCTGGGGGAGTCCGCCGACGCGGTGAAGTTGCTGAAGGAGGCTGGCCCCGCCTACCAGACCAGCCCGACATTTGGCAACGTGGCGCTGGCTATCCAGGCCCAGGCAGAGTGCAAGGCAGGCAAGCCCGAAGAGGCCCAGAAACTATTGGCGAAGGCCCGCGCCACCATGCGCAAGGGCCGTGCTGACTTCGCGTCGGTGGCGCTGGCCAAGGCCGAACTGATGAGTGGCAACGTGGAAGTTGGACTCAAACTGCTGAGCAGCACGATCAGTGCCGACCACGAGAATCCGCGCATCAAGCAGATGGTCAGCAACACGCTCCGAGAGACTGGTCACGAAGACAAGGTTCACGACATCGTCGACGCGGGCGCTGTGGAGCTGGAGAACCGCGTCAAGGATGCGAGGAAACTGTTCAGAGACAGCAAGATCGATGAAGCCGTACGCGCCATCGAAGGCGCCGTCCATGACTACCCCGAAAACACCGGTGTGTTGCTTCAAGCTGCCCAGCTCAACTGCATGGCGTTGCGCCTGAAAAAGGTGCACAACTACGACATGATCGACCGCGTCCAACTCTACCTGACCCGCCTGGAAAAGCTCATGCCCACCAGCGACCGCGTCGTCATGATGCGCCGCTACTTCCGAGAAACCATGCTCGAGCTGGAAAAACAGCCCGCACAAGCCTGAGCGGGCTGACGAGACCCAACATGGAAGCCTCATCCTTCGCCCTCATCGCGCACGACCTGAAGAACGCCCTTGGTTCTCTGGAGGGGGAACTGGAGGGCCTGATCGACGACCCATCGCCTGCCATGGCGCACAGCGCCTACATGCGCTGCACGGAGTTGCGTCGACAGTTCGTGCAATTCCTCACGGTCTACGGCGCAGCAGGCGACATGCATGCCCATTGCGAAGACGAGTCACCCAAGGATGTGCTCGAACTGGTCTACCGGGCAGGTCAGATCCGGCATTTGAGTTTGCCCAATGCGCCACGGGTAGTGCTGGAGGTCGGCGTGGACGCGCCCTCTTTCTGGTACTTCGACCAAAGACTGGTGCACATGGCCCTGGATGCAGCCTTTCACAACGCCAGCAGATTTGCGCGCAGCCAGGTTACCCTGGGCTTGCGCGCACAGGACGGCTTCCTGGTTTTTGTCATCGATGATGACGGCCCCGGGCTGGGGGCTGCAGACCCATCTGCCGCATCGACTGGTCTTGGCACCGACCTATGCCAGGCAGTGGCCCAAGCACATCGAAGCGGTGAACGCCGGGGACGCATCGATCTGCAGAACCGGCCGGAAGGTGGCGCACGGTTCGAACTATGGCTCCCATGATTTGGCCTGCCGAGCACGCACTTTTTCACGGATGCAGCGCTCGCCAACATGAGAAAGTCGGCATATTCGTCGATTAGGCCGTTTGCCGATTCGACCCGCTACCGCAGGCGAACGCCATGAACTTCCCGACAATCGCGTCCAGTTCTCAGTCGCAGTCAGGTATCCCTGTCACGGACCTGAGCACCTGCCGTGCATTGATCATCGACACCAACCAGACCTCGCGCAGCATCTTGCGCTCGATGCTGGCCGATCTCGGGCTGCAAAGCATTGTTCAAGCAGGCAAGATCAGCGATGCACGACGCGCCCTTGAACACCAGACATTTGACGTGGTCTTGTGCGACTACCACTTCGATGACTCCAACATGACCGGGTCGGACCTGCTGGACGACCTGCGTCGCGCGCAACTACTGCCCTATGCCACCGTGTTCGTGATGGTCACCGGTGAAGCGTCTTATGTGAAGGTGGCGGAGGCCGCCGAGTCGGCGCTGGACAGCTACCTGCTCAAACCGCACAACTCCAATACCTTGGCGCAACGGCTGCACATGGCACGCCATCGTAAGGTGGTGCTGTCCAACATCTTCGAAGCCATCGAGCGCGAGGAGTTCGGTATCGCTGCCGAGTTGTGTCTGCAGCGCTTTGCCAATCGTGGCGAATACTGGGTCTACGCGGCTCGCATCGGTGGCGAGTTGCTGTTGCGACTGGGGCGTCACGAAGAGGCCCGCAAGCTCTTTCAGGCGCTCGACGAGATCAAGGCCATGCCCTGGGCTCGCCTGGGCATCGCCCGCGCGCAACTGGAAGGTGGCCATGCCGCACCTGCACGGCGCACGCTGGAAAGCCTGCTGTCGGAGAACCCGACGTTCGCCGATGCGTATGACGTCATGGGGCGTGCGCAGTTGCAGGCAGGCTCTTTTGAAGAGGCCTACGAGACCTATCAGCACGCGGCGGAGATCACGCCCTCGTCCATCGGGCGCCTCCAGAAGGTGGGCATGCTGGCCTACTACCTCGGGCGCAATGACGAAGCTTCACGAAGCCTGGAGCGTGCGGCCAGTCTGGGTGTCACGTCGAAGATGTTCGACTTCCAGAGCCTGGTCATGCTGGCCCAGATTCGCTTCGAGCAAAAAGACTACAAGGGTGTCCAGCGTTGTCTGAGCAACCTTCAGCATGCGTTCGAGAAGCAATCCAACAGTGGGCGCCTGCGTCGCATGACGGCCCTGGTCAACGTGCTGGCGCTGATGCTGCAAAGACAAGTGGCTGAGGTGGTGCGCCTGATCAAGGACATGTCGACCGACTTCGACCAGCCTGACTACGACTTTGAGGCTGCCGGCAACATGCTGGGCCTGCTGACCAGACTGCGCAATAGCGAACTGGAACTGCCAGATGCGGAGTTGTGGGTGCAGCGCCTGTCATCGCGGTTCTGCATTTCCAAGCCCACAACCGACTTGCTGGCCATGTCAGTGGCCAGTTACGAGCCCTATTTCGAGGCCGTCCACGCTGCCTACAAGGCCGTCGTAGAGCACGCAGAAAAAGCCATGGGCCAGGCCAAGGAAGGCTCACCCGCCACAGGCATCAAGACCTTGCTGGTGCATGGCTCCAAGACCCAGAACGCCAAGTTGCTGGATCTCGCGGAGATGGTGCTCAATCGCTATCGCGGCCAGATCAAGGACGCCGAGATCCTCGCCGAGATGGTGCAGGACATGCGCAGCAAGTTCTGCCGAGCCAGCGCCCATGTTCAGTTGGGCGCCAACTCGGGTCGTCAGGCCGGCGGACTCAATCTGCGCAGTTGAGCGCAGCACCGTGCCAAGGCGGCCGCAGGCTTACTTGTCCGCCGCAACGCAATCCACGTAATAACGCACACCGCCACCAGGCAACTCTTCGGCCACCAGGCCGTGCACGTCTGTGGCGAAGCCCGGGAAGGCCGCGTTGAAGTCACGTGCGAACTTCAGGAAGTCCACGATCTTCTTGTTGAAACGCTCGCCGGGGATCAGCAGCGGGATGCCGGGGGGGTATGGCGTCAGCAAAGCGGTGGTGATGCGCCCTTCCAGCTTTTCGATGTCCACGCGCTCGGTCTGACGACGGGCGATGCAGGCATAGGCGTCCGACGGCTTCATGGCAGGCTCCAGGCCCGACAGGTACACCTCGGTCGTCAGGCGGGCGATGTCCCCCTTGGCATAGGCCTCGTGCACGCTCTGGCACAGGTCCTTCAAACCCATGCGCTCGTACTTGGGGTACTTCTTGCAGAAGTCCGGCAGGATGCGCCACAGGGCGACGTTCTTGTCGTAGTCATCCTTGAACTGCTGCAAGGCCGTCAGCATGGTGTTCCAGCGGCCTTTGGTGATGCCGATGGTGAACATGATGAAGAAGGAGTACAGGCCCGTCTTCTCGACCACCACACCGTGCTCGGCCAGGTACTTGGTGACGATGGATGCAGGGATACCGGTTTTGGCAAACTTGCCCGACACATCCAGGCCCGGCGTGATGATGGTGGACTTGATCGGGTCCAGCATGTTGAAGCCGTCGGCCAGGTTGCCGAAGCCATGCCACTTCTCGTTGGCCTTGAGCACCCAGTCCTCGGGCTTGCCGATGTCGTCGGCGGCAATCTTGTCCGGGCCCCAGACCTTGAACCACCAGTCCTTGCCGTATTCCTTGTCCACCTTGCGCATGGCACGGCGAAAGTCCAGCGCTTCGCGGATGCTTTCTTCCACCAAGGCGGTGCCACCCGGCTCTTCCATCATGGCCGCCGCCACGTCGCACGACGCGATGATCGCGTACTGCGGCGAGGTCGAGGTGTGCATCAGGTAAGCCTCATTGAAGAGGTTGCGGTCCAGCTTGACGTTCTGCGAATCCTGCACCAGCACGTGCGAGGCTTGCGAGATACCGGCCAGCAGCTTGTGGATGGACTGCGTGGAATACACCACGGCCTCCTTCGGGCGCACGCGGCCCTTGCCCATGGCGTGGTACATGCCGTAGAACTTGTGGAAGGCGGCGTGCGGCAGCCAGGCTTCGTCGAAGTGCAGGTTGTCGATCCAGCCGTCCAGCGTGGCCTTGATGGCCTCGGTGTTGTAGAGCACGCCGTCATAGGTGCTCTGCGTGAGCGTCATGATGCGCGGCTTGGCCTTCTTGGGGTCCACGCCCTTGAGCAAGGGGTTGGCGGCGATCTTCTTGCGGATGGTGGCCGGCTCAAACTCGCTCTTGGGAATGGGGCCGATGATGCCGTAGTGGTTGCGCGTGGGCGTCATGAACACGGGGATGGCCCCGGTCATGATGATGCTGTGCAGGATGGACTTGTGGCAGTTGCGGTCCACCACCACGATGTCGTCGGGCGCCACGGTGTGGTGCCACACCATCTTGTTGGAGGTGGACGTGCCGTTGGTGACGAAAAAGCAGTGGTCGGCATTGAAGATGCGCGCGGCGTTCTTCTCGGACTCGTAGATCGGGCCGGTGTGGTCCAGCAACTGGCCGAGCTCTTCCACGGCATTGCACACGTCGGCGCGCAGCATGTTCTCGCCGTAGAACTGGTGGAACATCTGGCCCACGGGGCTCTTGAGGAAAGCCACGCCACCGGAGTGCCCTGGGCAGTGCCAGGAGTAGGAGCCGTCCTGCGCGTAGTCCATCAGCGCCTTGAAGAACGGTGGCGCCAGGCCGTCGAGGTAGCTCTTGGCTTCACGGATGATGTGACGCGCCACGAACTCGGGCGTGTCCTCGAACATGTGGATGAAGCCGTGCAGCTCGCGCAGAATGTCGTTGGGAATGTGCTCGGACGTGCGCGTTTCGCCGTACAGGTAGATCGGGATGTCCGCGTTCTTGAAGCGGATCTGCTCGATGAACTTGCGCAGATTCAGCACGGCGGGATCCAGCTCGGGGCCCGGCGTGAACTCCTCGTCGTCAATCGACAGGATGAAGGCGCTGGCGCGGCTTTGCTGCTGGGCGAACTGAGCCAGGTCACCGTAACTGGTCACGCCCAGTACTTCGAATCCCTCTTTCTCGATGGCCTCAGCCAAGGCACGGATGCCGAGACCGGACGTGTTCTCGGAGCGGTAGTCTTCGTCGATGATGACAATCGGAAAGCGGAAACGCAGCATGGCCAGCAGTACCTTTGAGGTGCGAAACGGGAGCGGAAATTCGAAAAGTCCACGAAAAGTCCGCGCAGTTTAGGGGTTTCAGCCCCCTATTTGTTTGATCTGGTGGACAAGTTTTCCTTCAAACCCCCTGGACTGTGGCCAGGCGCCGGTTTTCGGTCGTAAACTTATCCACCGAAAGGGGGAAGACGCCCATGAGCGAGTCGACTCTTTGGTGGATTGTGGCTGCGTTTTTTGGCAGCCTCGAACTGCTCTCTGGTTCGCTGTACCTGCTGATACTGGCCTTTGGTGCAGTAGGCGCGGCGCTGTGCGCCCTTTCCGGTCAATCCCAAAACGTGCAATTCGTCGTCGCCGCATTGGTGGGTGGCGGTGGCGTGCTGTTCTGGCATCGCCAACTGCTCAAGCGCGGCCCCATCGACACTGAGGGTTATACGACGACAGGTCTTGATCACCTGGATGTGGGCGAGGAAGTGTCTGTCGCAGGCTGGGGGCCAGACGGTACCGCTCAAGTCGTCTATCGCGGCAGCGCCTGGATGGCCAGGCACCACGGCCCACATGTTCCTCAGACGGGGCCCCACCGCATTCGCGCCATCGAGAGTTGTTATCTCGTGCTCGAGCCGATCTGAACCTGCCGGACAAACAAACATCATGGGTGTGGAACTGACCTCCGGACGCAATGTGCTGGGAGGCCCCTTGCGTGCCTGCTCCTTCGATCCGCTGACAGGCTTCTTCCGGGATGGCTGCTGCCGCACGCGCGGCGAAGATGAAGGTCAACACGTGATCTGCGCACGTGTGACCCAGGAGTTCCTGAGCTACTCCCTGAGTCGGGGCAACGACCTGATCACGCCCCGCCCTGAATGGCGTTTTGCGGGCTTGAAGCCAGGCGATCGCTGGTGTCTGTGTGCCGCACGCTGGCTGGAAGCCTGGAAAGCCGGCGTCGCACCACCCGTCGTGCTGGAGAGCACCCATGAAAAGGCCCTTGAGGTGGTCCCGTTGGACGTGCTGCAGGCCTATGCCTACCAGCCAGTGAGGCCCGACAGCGCCTGAACGCAGCGGACAGGCTTGGCCTCAATCTTCCTGCAGGGCTTCCAGTTCGGGAAAGAGCACCGAGGTGTAGCCAAATTGCCTGAAATCCCGCACCCGCATGGGGTAGAGCTTACCGATCAGGTGATCGCACTCGTGCTGCACGACCCTGGCGTGAAAGCCCTCCGCTTCGCGGTCGATGGGCTGACCGAGCTGGTCGAAGCCCTGGTAGCGAATCCTGGCAAAACGCGGCACCACGCCACGCAAGCCCGGAACCGACAGACAGCCTTCCCAGCCGTTTTCTTCTTCGTCCGACAGCGGCGTGATGATCGGGTTGATCAGCACGGTTTCAGGCACAGGGGGTGCATCTGGATAGCGCTGGCTGCGACCAAAACCGAATATCACCACCGACAGGTCCACGCCGATCTGCGGCGCCGCCAGACCGGCGCCCTGCGCATGGGCCATGGTGTCCTTGAGATCCTGGATCAGCGCGTGTAGTTCGGGCGTGTCAAAGGCCTGAACGGGCTCGGCCACCTTGAGCAAGCGGGGATCACCCATCTTCAGGATCTCGCGGATGGCCATGGCTCGTGTTCCTCAGCTTGGATCGGAGGTGTCGGATGCGGGGACCGCCGCGGGTTCGACTGCGGCTTCGGCTGCAGCGGCCTGAGCCAGCAAGGCCAGCAAACCCGCCTCGTCCAGCACCGGCACACCCAGGCTCTGGGCCTTGTCGAGCTTGCTGCCAGCCTCTTCGCCTGCGATCACGTAATGCGTCTTCTTGGACACCGAGCCCGCCACCTTGCCGCCGGCCTCCTCGATCATGGCCTTGGCATCGTCGCGTGACAGCGTGGGCAAGGTACCGGTCAGCACCAGGGTCTTGCCCGCCAGCGGCAGCGAGGCCGCGTCGGCTTCGGCTGAGGGCTCGTGCTCGGGCCAGGTCACGCCAGCGGCACGGAGTTGCTCGACCACTTCGCAGTTGTGTGGCTGTGCGAAGAAGGTGTGAATGCTCTGCGCGACCACGGGGCCCACGTCGCGCACGGCCAGAAGTTGGTCCACCGTCGCATGCATGATGCCGCCCTTGCGTTCGTCATCCTTGTGGCCCATCTGGCCGAAATGGCGCGCCAGGTCTTTGGCGGTCGCTTCGCCGACATGCCGTATGCCCAGGCCGAACAGGAAGCGAGGCAAGGTTGTGGCCTTGCTCTTGTCCAGCGCGTCGATAATGTTTTGGGCACTTTTGTCCGCCATGCGGTCCAGCGCAGCCAGTTTGAGCAGGCCCAGCTTATACAGGTCAGGTAGCGTGCGCACCAGGTCGCTGTCCACCAATTGATCGACCAGCTTGTCGCCCAGGCCTTCGATGTCCATGGCGCGGCGTTGGGCAAAGTGCAGCAAAGCCTGTTTACGCTGGGCGGCACAAAAAAGGCCGCCCGTGCAGCGGTGGTTCACCTCGCGAGGCTCACGCACCACCGTGCTGCCACACACGGGGCAGTTCAACGGCATGCGGAAGTTGGGCACGTAGCTGGCACGCGCCTCGCCCACCACGCCCACCACTTCGGGGATCACATCGCCCGCGCGGCGCACGATGACGGTGTCCCCTACCCTGGCGCGCTTACGGCGCAGCTCGAACAAGTTGTGCAAGGTCGCGTTGGTCACGGTGACGCCACCGACGAACACGGGCTTGAGGCGCGCCACAGGTGTCAACTTGCCGGTGCGCCCGACCTGGATGTCGATGCCCTCGACCTGCGTGAGTTGCTCCTGCGCCGGGTATTTGTGCGCCACGGCCCAGCGTGGCTCGCGGGTCACGAAGCCCAGGCGCTCCTGCAGTTCGCGGCTGTTGACCTTGTAGACCACGCCATCGATGTCAAAGGGCAACTGGTCTCGTCGTTGGCCGATGGCCTGATGAAAGGCCACCAGGCCTTGTGGGCCTGAAGCGCCTTGCGCCACCGTGCGTTCGGCGCAAACGGGCAGGCCCATCTCGGCCAACGCATCCAGCAAACCGCTGTGTGTGGGCGGCACGGCCCAGCCTTTGACTTCACCAAGGCCGTAGGCAAAGAAACTCAAGGGCCGCTTGGCGGCGATGGCCGGATCCTGCTGGCGCACGGCGCCTGCAGCCGCATTGCGCGGGTTCACGAAGGTCTTGTCGCCATGTTCGCGCTGGCGTTCATTCAAGGCTTCGAAATCGTCGCGGCGCATATAGACCTCGCCACGAACTTCCAGCACCTCAGGCGTCGAATCAGAAGCCTTCAGTTTGAGCGGAATCTGCCCGATCGTGCGGATGTTCTGGGTGACGTCCTCTCCCTGCTCCCCATCACCACGCGTGGCCGCCTGCACGAGCACGCCTTGTTCGTAACGCAGGTTGATGGCCAGACCATCGAACTTCAATTCGGCGGCGTATTCCACCGGAGGCTGATCCTCCGTCAGGCCCAATTCGCGCCTCACGCGGCCATCAAAGGCTTCCGCGCCGGTGGCCTCGGTGTCCGTCTCGGTGCGGATGGACAGCATAGGCACGGCATGGCGCACGGGCGTGAAGCCGTCCAGCACCTTGCCCAGCACGCGTTGCGTGGGCGAATCTGGCGTCAGCAGTTCAGGATGCTCTGCCTCCAGGACTTGCAGGGCCTGAAACAGGCGGTCGTACTCGGCATCCGGGATCAGAGGCTCATCCAGCACGTAGTACTGGTGCGCGTGGCGATGCAGTTGGTCTCGCAACTGTGCCGCCTGCTCGGCGGGCGACGCTTGAGCCGGCGATGCCCCTTGTGGCTCGCCAAACAGATCAGACTGGCTCATGCCGGGCTCCGCTTCAGCTGAACAGTCGGCGCGTGGAGGCAGCACCCGCCGCCAGGTCACGCGCCGCCAGAGCTTCGTACAGCTTGCCCAGTTCGCCTTCGATCGCGGCGAAAGCTGCTGCCGTGAACGGATGCCCCTGGTCATCGGCCATCACCGCATCCATGGACATGGACAAGGCTTCGCCAGCTGCACACCAGGCTTTGAACGGTTGCTGCTCGACACCTGTTTGTGGCACGTCGAATGAGAGCACCAACTCACGCAGGGTCGCCTGCTCCTGGTCTTCGGCAAAAGCCGCCTGGGCGTCGAAGTGCAGCGTCAGGATGGGCGGGGCGCCCTCTTCGTGCGAAGGCAGCACCAGGCGGCCCGGCAAGGCGCCTGGCAGGAAGCCGTGGCGGGCTGCCTGCTGGGTCACATAACCCAGCGACCAAGCGCTGCCCCGTGCATGCAGACGCAAGGCCAGTTGGGCGTCGTGAGCGCCGGCAAAGGCATCCAGTTCCTTGGCGCGCGCCACCACATCCAGCATGTCAGGAAACTCTGGCGAGGCACCCAGCGCATCGGCCATGGCCTGGATTTTTTGCACAAACTCGGAGTACTCGATCTCGTTCAAGCCGCCCGTGCGATTGGCCAGCAAGACGCCAGCCTGCAGTTCGCTGTAGATCACGCCTGCCTGAGGCTGTTCCCACTCACCGCAATCGGTGCGCAGGCCTTCGATCAGCATGGGCTTGCTGCCGGCCCGGCGCGTAGTGGGCACATGCAGCAGGATGTGGTCGCCACTCATGGGCGAATCGATGCTGATGGTGGCGATGGCGTCCACCAGCGCATCCAGGCGCGGGCCGGTTCGCTTGACAGGAGGCAGGCCGGGCTGGCCGCCGGAGCCAGGGCGGTCGTCCATGGGCTGGGTCGGAACGTTGTCGAACTCAGATTGGGAGGCCGCATCAGACGTGCGCACCGAGCCATCCATGGGCTCCAGGGTGGCGCGCTTGGGTTGACGTGCGGCGGCCTTGCGGGCCGTCCAGGCGCCATGTGCGACCACTGCGGCCAACACACCACCGCCCAGAATGGCCAGATACAAGGTCAGGGAATTGCTGCTCATTATTGATGTTTCCTCAGGCGGCGTGGGCCATGCCCAGCGCGGCTTCCATGTCCACCGCCACGATGCGGGACACGCCCTGCTCCTGCATGGTCACGCCAATCAGTTGCTCGGCCATCTCCATCGCGATCTTGTTGTGAGAGATGAACAGGAACTGCGTGCCGCTGGACATGCTCTTGACCAGTCGGGCGTAGCGCTCGGTGTTGGCGTCGTCCAGCGGCGCGTCCACTTCGTCGAGCAGGCAGAACGGGGCGGGGTTGAGTTGGAAGATGGCGAACACCAGCGCGATCGCGGTCAGGGCCTTTTCGCCACCGGACAGCAGGTGAATCGTGCTGTTTTTCTTGCCGGGTGGCTGGGCCATGACCTGCACGCCAGCGTCCAGGATTTCGTCGCCCGTCATGACGAGCTTGGCGGTGCCGCCCCCAAACAGATTGGGGAACATGCGGCCAAAGTGCTCGTTGACGGTGTTGAAGGTGGCACCCAGCAGATCGCGTGTTTCCAGGTCGATCTTGTGGATGGCGTCTTCCAGGGTGTGGATGGCGTCCATCAGGTCGGCCATCTGCGAATCCAGGAAGCCCTTGCGCTCACGGGCTGCGGTCAGTTCATCGAGCGCGGCCAGGTTGACGGCGCCCAGGGCATTGATGTCACGCTGGATGCGGTCGATCTCGGTTTGCAGGCCGTAGAGCTTGACGCCATCGCGCTCGATCACTTCAGCCAGGGCTTCGAGATTGACCTCGGCGGCCGTCAGTTGCTCCAGGAACTGCGCGCCACCCAGTGTGGCGGCCTGCAGCTCCAGTTGCAGCTTGGTGATCTCGTCACGCAAGGGCTGCAGGCTGCGCTCGAACGACATGCGCTGCTCATCGGCCCGGCGCAGTTGGGCAGACAGGTCTTCGTAGCGATTGCGGGTCTGCAGCAGCAGGCCTTCTTTTTCCAGCTTGACGGCCAGCGCGTCGTCCAGACCGGTCTGCGAGGTGGACTCGCTCAGGCGCGCATGCTCTTCGTGCAATTGCGCCGCCGAGGCTTCGTTGGTCTGGATCTGCTGGGCGGCGGTCTCGATGCCGCGTTGCAACTCGCCACGGCGAGCCGCCATGGAGCGGGCACTGAACTGGGCCTCCTGGGCCTGACGCTCCAGGGCACGTGATTGCTCACGCGCCTGGTTGAGCTTGCGCTCGGCTTCGATCACGGCTTCTTCAAGCTGGGCGTGCTTTTCCTGGGCATCGGCCAGGCTCAAGTCCAGCTCTTCAAAGCGGGCTTCACCCATGGCACGGCGTTCCTGCAGATCACCCAGTTGCGCATCGATCTCGGCCAGTTCCTCTTCGATCTGGCTGCGGCGCGTGTTGGTCTGCTCGGCCTGCTGTGTCAGGCGCAGCACTTCCACCTGCAACTGGTGCGTGCGCTGCTGGATTTCGCTGGTGTCACGGCGGGCCGTGGCCAGGCGTTGAGCGGCATCGGTGTAAGCGGCTTCGGCGCGGATCAGGCTGGCGCGAGCGTCTTCGGCGATCAGCGACTGCGCACGAAGCTGTTTTTCCAGATTTTCGATCTCTTGCGCACGCGCCAGCATGCCGGCCTGCTCGGAGTCAGGCGCATAGAAGCTCACGGCGAACTGGCTGACCATGTGGCCAGCCCTGGTCATGATGACCTCGCCATGCGTGAGCTTGCTGCGGTTGGCCAGCGCTTCTTCCAGATTGCCTGCGGTGTAGACGCCTTCGAGCCAATCGTTCATCAAGGCCTTGAGACCCTGATCGTTGAGGCGCATCAGATCGGACAGGCGCGGCAGCGTGTGATGCGTGTTCTGGATGCCGGGCTGAGGCAGGCTGTAGAAGGCCAGCTTGGCGGGCGGTGCGTCGTTTTCAAACGCACGCACCGTTTCCACGCGGCCCACCTCCAGTGCGGACAAACGCTCGCGCAGCGCCGATTCCAGCGCGTTTTCCCAACCAGTTTCAATGTGAACGCGGGTCCACAAGCCTTGCAGGCTTTCCAGGCCGTGCTTGGCCAGCCAGGGCTTGAGCTTGCCTTCGGTCTGCACCTTCTCCTGCAAGGCGCGCAGGGCATCCAGTCGGGCGGACAACTCGGCCTGCTTGGCGGCCTGCGTGTTGCTGTCGGCCTGCGCGGCCTTGCGGCCTTCGTCCAGCATGGGCACGGACTCGGTCAGCTCGCCCAACTGGGCTTCGAACACAGCCAGCTCTTCCTGGCCGATCTCCAGTTGCCGACGCATGTCGATCAGGCGGGCATCGTCCGTGGCGGCCAGGCCCTGACGCTCGGTGGCCAGACGTTCACGGCGCAGGCTCAACTGGCGCGACTGGTCATCGATGTTGCGCGACTCGGCGGCCAGCAGCTGGATCTGCTGCTGCACCTGGCCGGCCACGCCACGTTGCTCGTTGGCGCGCGCGGTAGACGCACGCACAGCGTCTTCGAAACTCGGGATGTTGCCCGCCAGCTCTTCAGCCTGGGCCGCCATGATCTCGGCCTGTTCTTCGGCGGCCAGCATTTTCTCGGCCAGCTCTTCCAGCTCGAACTCGGCTGAGGCGCGGCGCTCGGCCCACTGGTCGTTCTGGCCCTTCAGTTCGGCCAGGCGTTGTTCCACGCGCTGGCGTCCTTCCACCACATAGCGGATGCGCTCTTCCAGGCGGCTGACTTCCAGATTGGCCTCTGCCAGCACACCTTGTGCCGTATGAAGTTCATCGCTGGCAGCGTAGTGATCCTGGCGCACATGCTCCAGCTCGGCCTCCACCGCACGCAGCTCGGCCATGCGGCCTTCCAGCGCATTGGTGGCCTCCAGCACAGCCTGCTTGATGCGCGTTTCCTCGGTGGCGGCATCGCGGTGCTTGAGGAACCACAGTTGATGCAGCTTGAGCGTGCCCTGCTCTTGCAGGCCGTGATAACGCGTGGCCACCTCGGCTTGTTTTTCCAGCTTGTCGAGGTTGTTGTTCAGCTCGCGCAGGATGTCTTCCACGCGGGTGAGGTTCTCGCGCGTGTCCTTCAGGCGGTTCTCGGTCTCGCGGCGGCGCTCCTTGTACTTGGAGACGCCGGCGGCTTCTTCGAGGAACAGGCGCATCTCTTCCGGCTTGGATTCGATGATGCGGCTGATGGTGCCCTGCCCGATGATGGCGTAGGCGCGCGGGCCCAGGCCGGTGCCCAGGAACACGTCCTGCACATCGCGACGGCGCACGGGCTGGTTGTTGATGAAGTAGCTGGAGTTGCCATCGCGCGTCAGCACGCGCTTGACCGCGATCTCGGCGAACTGGTTCCACTGGCCGCCCGCACGGGCGTCTTCATTGCTGAACACCAGCTCCACGCTGGAGCGGCTGGCGGGCTTGCGGTTGCCGGAGCCGTTGAAGATCACGTCCTGCATGGATTCGCCACGCAGCTCGGACGCCTTGGACTCGCCCAGCACCCAGCGCACCGCATCCATGATGTTGGATTTGCCACAACCGTTGGGCCCCACCACCCCGACCAGTTGGCCCGGCAGGTGGAAGTGCGTAGGTTCAGCGAATGACTTGAAGCCAGACAGCTTGATCGAATTCAGTCGCATGCTTGGTGTCGGCCCGGGACTCGCGCCTCCGAAAAACCCGCTAAGTCATTGATTTGTTTGACAAAACCTGTTCGAAGACAGGCCAGAATCAACCAAAGATGATAGCATTGCACTTTTGCCGATTCCCCCTTTAACGATAAGTAGTCCGCCATGGCCAAGAAAGCCCCCGCCACCAGCGCCACCGAAGTCAAGCCCAACGCCAAGACCAAGGCGCCTGCCAAGACCGGCAAGCCAGCCGACTTGAAGGTGGGCGCACGCGCCAAGCCGGCCACACCGCCCTCGGCGCCTTCGCGCGAGTTGGACGTGTTCCCCAATCCGGCACCCCAGCGCGACTACGTCATCCAGTTCCAGGTGCCCGAGTTCACCTGCTTCTGCCCGTTGACCGGCCAGCCCGATTTCGCACACTTCACGATCGACTGCATCGCCGACAAGCTGTGCATCGAGCTCAAGAGCCTGAAGATGTACATGTGGAGCTACCGCAACGACGGCGCCTTCCATGAAAAAGTCACCAACGACATCCTGACCGACATCGTGAAGGCCATCGACCCGCGCTACGTGCGCATCACCGCCAAGTGGTATGTGCGTGGCGGCATCTACACCAACGTGGTCGTGGAGCACCGCAAGAAGGGCTGGAAGCCCGCCCCCAAGGTGGACCTGCCCCAGCACAACGCTGAAACCGGCCTGCTGGGCTGATTCAGCCCGCTGACCGCCACGCCACCATGACCATGTGATGGGCACCCTGCCCGCCTGGCTGGATTGGGCCCTGCTGATAGCGGCCCTCGGTGTTGCTTTGCTGTTCAAGCCCTGGCTCCCGCTGAGGCATGCCCCCCTGCAGAGCCCCTGGATGGGCGCGATGGTGCTGCTGCCCTGCGTCTGGTGGACACAGCACCTCTTGCCCAACGGCCTGGCCCTGCATGTCACCGGCGCCTGCCTGCTGGTGCTCATGTTTGGCTGGCCCCTCGCCATCTGGAGCTTGCTGCCCATCGCCCTTGTTGCCAAACTGATTGAGGCACGTGCCTGGCCTGACGCCGACGCACTGGTCACCCACATCGTCTGGCTGGGCGTGATTCCCTCCACGCTCGCCCTGATGTTGGGCCTGGCAGTGCGGCGCTGGATGCCCCAACACCTGTTTGTCTACATCCTGGGGCGAGGGTTCGTGGTCACCGCTCTGGCCGTCACGCTCACGGGCTACTTCGCCATCTTCGCTCAGCACAAACCTGATGCCCTGTCGACCGAGGATTGGATGCTGGCCAACTGGTTGCTTGGATGGGGCGAGGCCATCAGCACGGGCATGATCACGGCCATTTTCGTGGCATTCAAGCCTGAGTGGATGTTGACCTATTCCGACAAGCGCTACCTGCCGGGCGCAGCCGGCAAACACCCATGACGCGATCACTTTGCGCCTCATGGATGGCAGCGCTGCTGTGCGTGCTGCCCGACTTTGCAGCACACGCCTGCACAACAAGACCTCTGCCTCCTGCTGCACTGCCCGATAGCCTCGAATTGCCAAAGGGTAGCCGCGTTACCCAAGCCTGGTCCTGCAAGGACAAACTAGGCGAGCAATTGGTGCTGGCGACCCTTTCGACCAACAGTCAGCCCCTGCCCCCGAGCCAATCGGAGGCAGAACTCACTTTCCTCAAATTCCGCCAGACGCCACTTGGCTGGAAGCGGGACTGGCAAGCCCGTGATTTTTTGCACGACCAGCCTGCCCAACGCACCAACGAACTGATCCTGCTGGGTGACTACGACGGTGACGGACAAGCTGACGTTTTTCTCGCTTACGCCATTCCAGGGCTGCCTGCGGAGCCGGACGAAGGCAAGTTGCTGGTGTTCTACAAAGATCAGAAATACGCCATCCGGGGTGCCGTGGCCCGCACACCCAGCGATTTCGGATCAAGAAAACTCTCCGCCAACTTCCTGACGCTGCCTCAAGCCATCCAGACGCAGGCCTTCAGGCTGTGGGACAAGCTCAACAGCCCCCACCATTAGGGCCATCCAGGGTCAAGCTTTTGCCGCCAGTGCCGATAGCCCGTTAAACCTGTTGAGCATTGATGAACAAACCTCTCTGGCTGCAAACACTGTCGAACTGGGTGCTGGGTGAAGACCCTCACCTGCGTCGCCATGTTCTGCTGGTTCTGATTACCCTGCAACCCTATGCCGTGAGTGTGGGCGTCATCCTGCATTCCGAGTATCTGAACCTGTTGCCACATGACATGGCTCAGGCGCTGATCCAGGCGAGCATCCTGACGTTCCTCGGTGTCTTCGTGTTGGTGCGCTCAGGCTGGTCGCAACGCTTCGCCGACCCTGTGCTGACCTTCCCTCATGCCCTTGTGACGATTGCCTTGTGCATGGCCGCCTACGCTCAATTGGGTGAAAACCGGGGCAACGTGATGATCCTGATTGCGCAGACGATCGTGTTGTCCATGTTCAGGCTCAAACCCATACAGGTGCTGATGCTGGGTGTATTCACGGTGCTGACACTGTGTGGCTGTGTCATGTGGATGGCGCTGGACCCATCCGCCAACTATCCAGCCTCCTCTGGCTGGACGCACTTCCTGGTTGGTGGCTCCACATTGCTGACCCTGTCGCTGATCGGCAAATGGGTGAGCGACATCCGTGTGCGCATCGGGCGTCAGGCGCGCGAACTGCAGGAAGCGGTGGACACGGTCAAGCAAATGGCCACCAGCGACATGCTCACCGGCGCGCTCAACCGCAGAATGATGACGGAGTTGGCAGAAAACGAGCTGCGGCTGATAGAGCGCAGCGGCTCGGCGATGTGCATTGCATTGATCGACATTGATCACTTCAAACATGTCAACGATCACTATGGCCACCACGCCGGCGATGCGGTGTTACGCAGCATGGCCCAGCACGCCCAGGGGCAGATCCGGCAGGTTGACAAGTTTGCGCGTTGGGGCGGCGAAGAATTCCTGGTCATGCTGCCCAGCATCAGCGCGACAGAGGGCATGAACGCCATTGAGCGCCTGCGGATGTCTGTGGCTCAACTGGAAATTCCTGGTTACCCACAGTTGCACGTGACCTTCTCTGCCGGTGTGGCCCAGGCCAAAGTCGGTGAAGCGCTGGAGCACCTGATCGAACGCGCCGATGAAGCCTTGTATGAAGCCAAACGACAGGGCCGAAACCGCAGCCTGCTGGCCCAGACAGAGCTGAAATCACCCAGTGCCACCTCGGCCTCATCCAGCGAGGCGATGACATGACACAGTTCGTTCCTCCTGTGCAGCCCAGCGACCCCATTGAGGACGCGGTAGGCAAGCTGGTACATACCGTCTTCGGACATGACCGCGCTACACGGGCGCGCACCGCAGCCATCTTGCTGTGCGCCATCATGTATGCCATCTGTTGCAGCGCGGCCTACTACGCCGCCGAGATCAACCTGATGCGGCCCTTTGCCCCCAAGCTGCTGTGGGCAACCAGCATGCCTGCCTACGTGGCGTTTTACGCCTTGGTCCGCTTCGGCAAGACCAGGCACCTCAAGGACCCCACCTTGATGCTGCCGCAAAACGTGTTCGCACTGTTGGCCATCGCCTTTGCCTACACCGCCGTGGGGCCGCATGACCGTGGCGTGGTACTGGTGCTGATCGCCCTGGTCATGGTGTTTGGCATGTATACCCACACCCCCAAGCAATCAGTGCAAATCGGCGTGGCAGCCATGTTGCTGCTGGGTTTGAGCATGGGCGTTCTGGCCCATATTGACCCTGACTACTACCCGCCAGATCTGGAATTGCTGCGCTTTGAATTGATGCTGGGCACGGTGCCGACGCTGATCTTTTCGGCCTACCAGATTTCGTCATGGCGAAATCGCCTGGCCGCCCAGCGCAAGGACCTGAAGATGGCACTGGAGCAAGTGCAGCAGATGGCCACGCATGACGTGCTCACAGGCTTGTACAACCGACGTTTCATGCAGGATCGCCTGGAGGACGCCGTCAAGCGATTCGAACGTTATGGCGAGAGATTCACGGTGGTACTGATTGACCTCGACCACTTCAAGCGCGTCAACGACCAATATGGCCACAAGGTTGGTGATCAAGCCCTGATGGCATTTGCCAACGCATCCGGCATCGTGCTGCGCGAAACCGACATCATTGCCCGTTGGGGCGGCGAAGAGTTCATCTTTCTGCTGCCCAATACCGCAGCCGAAAAGGCCCTGGTCGCCCTGGGGCGCCTGCGCCAAGCGCTTTCGACGTGCACAGTATCCGAGAACGTACCGCAACTGCGGGTGAAGTTCTCGGCAGGCGTGGCCGTGCACGACTGCGTGACCTCGCTGACGCACACGCTGGAGCGCGCTGACAAGGCTCTGTATGAAGCCAAGAGCAACGGCCGCGACCGTGACGTGACCGCACCTGCGGACAAGCCCTGACACCGTCTTGCCCCTGTTACCGCAGCAAAGCGCCCGCGCCTGGGATAATCGCGGGATGAACCCATTGCTGAAGAAACTCCAGCCCTACCCCTTCGAGCGCCTGCGTGGCCTCACGGCTGGCGTCACCCCCAACCCCGCTTACCGTGCCATCAGCCTGGGCATTGGCGAGCCCAAGCACCCCACCCCGGCCTTCATCAAGGAAGCCCTGACGGCTGCCCTGGATGGCCTGGCCAGCTACCCCGCCACAGCCGGCGAGCCCGCCTTGCGCGAGGCTTGCGCCGCCTGGGTCGAGCGCCGCTACGGCCTGAAACTCGATGCCGCCACACAGATCCTGCCGGTGAACGGCTCGCGAGAGGCCCTGTTTGCCCTGGCGCAGGCCGTGATCGACCCGACCCAGCATCAGGATGCCGGTGGCCCAGCCGTGGTCTGCCCCAATCCCTTCTATCAGATCTACGAAGGCGCTGCCCTGTTGGCAGGCGCCCGCGTGGTGTTTGCCAACTCGGATCCGGCCCGTAACTTTGCGGCGGATTGGTCGTCCATCCCGGAATCGACGTGGGCGACCACGCAATTGCTGTTCGTGTGCTCACCCGGCAACCCGACCGGCGCCGTCATGCCCTTGAGCGAATGGCAACGCCTGTTCGAACTGAGCGACCGCTACGGTTTCGTGATCGCCTCGGACGAGTGCTACTCGGAGATTTACTTCCGTGAAGGAGCGGATGCGGCGCCCCTGGGTGGCCTCGAAGCCGCCGTCAAGCTCGGCCGCACCGACTTCAAGAACCTGATCGCCTTGACCAGCCTTTCAAAACGCTCCAACGTGCCGGGACTGCGCTCCGGCTTCGTCATGGGCGACGCGGCCATCATGAAGGCCTTCCTGCTGTATCGCACCTACCACGGCAGCGCCATGAGCCCGGCCGTGCAGCGCGCCAGCGTGGCCGCCTGGAACGATGAAGCCCACGTGGTGGAAAACCGCGCCCTGTACCGCCAGAAATTCGAGCAGGTCACCCCCATCCTGGCCTCCGTGATGGACGTGGCCCTGCCCGATGCCAGCTTCTACCTGTGGGCCAAGGTGCCCGCACACATTTGCGGCGGCAGCGACGAAACATTCACCCGCGAGCTGCTGGCTCAATACAATGTGGCCGTTTTGCCTGGCAGTTACCTGGCGCGCGAAGCCAACGGTGTGAACCCAGGCCAGGGCCGCGTCCGCATGGCGCTCGTGGCCGGTGTCGACGAATGCGTCGAAGCCGCCCAGCGCATCAAGGCCTTCATTGAATCCCAATCTGTTTGAATCTGAGAGAAGAACATGACCCAAGCTCTGCAAACCGTCATCGACAACGCCTGGGAACAGCGCACTTCGCTGTCCGCCGCCAGCGCCCCCGCTGAAATCCGCGACGCCGTCAACCACATCATCGACGCCCTGGACGGCGGCAAGCTGCGCGTGGCCGAGAAGATCGACGGCGACTGGGTGACCCACCAGTGGATCAAGAAGGCCGTGCTGCTGTCCTTCCGTCTGAACGACAACGTGCCCATGGGCGACGGCCCGCTGCAGTTTTACGACAAGGTTCCAACGAAGTA
This sequence comes from Aquabacterium sp., assembly GCF_016234775.1. Lineage (GTDB taxonomy): Bacteria > Pseudomonadota > Gammaproteobacteria > Burkholderiales > Burkholderiaceae_C > Aquabacterium. The sequence goes on from NZ_JACRAH010000027.1 coordinate 61,631, forward strand.
CGCCGGCTGGAGCGAAGAGCAATTGCGCGCTTCCGGCGTGCGCGTGGTGCCTCCTGCTGTGGCCCGTCGTGGCAGCTTCCAGGCCAAGAATGTGATCCTGATGCCTTCCTACGTGAACATCGGCGCCTACGTCGATGAAGGCTCCATGGTGGACACCTGGGCTACGGTTGGTTCGTGCGCCCAGATCGGCAAGAACGTCCACCTGTCCGGCGGCGTCGGCATCGGCGGTGTGCTGGAACCCCTGCAAGCCAACCCCACCATCATCGAAGACAACTGCTTCATCGGCGCCCGCTCGGAAGTGGTCGAAGGCGTGATCGTGGAAGAGAACTCGGTGATCTCGATGGGCGTGTACATCGGTCAGTCCACCAAGATCTATGACCGCGCCACGGGCGAAGTCAGCTATGGCCGCATCCCCGCCGGCTCCGTGGTCGTGTCGGGCAACCTGCCCTCGGCTGACGGCAAGTACTCGCTGTACTGCGCCGTGATCGTCAAGCGCGTGGACGCCCAGACCCGCTCCAAGACCAGCATCAACGACCTGCTGCGCGGCGCCTGATCGGCCTGCCGGTCTGATCCTTCCTGCATCTGAGAACTGATTCAAACGGGAGAACTTGATGAGCGGTGGCAATCTCGAACGGGTACTGCGCCTGATGGCCGAGAAGAAGGCGTCTGACGTCTTTCTGTCTGCCCGGACACCCATCCTCATCAAGATCCATGGTCAGATCATGCAGCTGACGGATCAGATCCTCACCCCGTCCCAGCCTCGCCAACTGTTGTCGGAGATGATCTCTTCGACACAGATGGAAGAGCTGGACGAAACGGGTGAACTGAACCTGGGCATCACCATTCCCGGTGTGGCCATCTTTCGTCTGAGCGCCTTCAAGCAGCGCGGCTCGGTGGCAGCGGTGTTTCGCTACATCCCCTCCGACATCCCTGCGCTGGACTCGCTCAACGTGCCCGATGTGCTGTCCAACCTGATCCTGGAAAAGCGTGGCCTGATCCTGCTGGCTGGTGCCACGGGCGCCGGTAAAAGCACGACGTTGGCGGCCATGCTGGAGCACCGCAACCAGAATATGACCGGCCACATCCTCACCATCGAGGATCCGCTGGAGTTCCTGTTCTCCAACAAGAAGTCCATCGTCAACCAGCGTGAAGTGGGGCGTGACACCCAGTCGCTGCAGGTCGGCCTGAAGAACGCCCTGCGCCAGGCGCCGGACTGCATCCTGATCGGCGAAATCCGCGATCGCGAAACCATGACGGCCGCGATCTCTTACGCGCTGTCGGGCCACCTGGTGCTGTCCACCCTGCACGCCAACAACAGCTATCACGCACTGGGCCGGATCCTGTCCTTCTACACACCGGAGGCCCGCCCGGCCTTGCTGAGCGACCTGGCTTCCGGCCTGAAAGCCATCGTGTCGCAACGCCTGCTCAAATCCGCCACAGGCGGCCGCGTACCGGCGGTTGAAGTGTTGCTCAACACCCACCTCGTGTCCGAGATGATCGAAAAGGGTGACTTCACCGGCGTGAAGGAAGCGATGGAGAAGTCCATGGCCGAAGGCTCGCAGAGCTACGAACAAGACATCGCCCGACTGATCAACGAAGGCATCGTCACGCGCGATGAGGGCCTGATCCACGCCGACTCGCCCACGAACCTCATGTGGCGCCTGCAGAACGACACGACCAACAAGTCCAAGCTCGCGGCCAAGCCCGAGGAAGTGGAAGACGGCCCCTCGTTCACCGAGATCACCCTCGACGTTCGCCCTGACGACAGCAACAACGGCTTCTCGTCCACCCGCTTCTGATTCAGAAGCAACCCGATTTCCGACACCACAACATGACCGCCACCGTGCGCCTCACCGAGGCGCTGATCGCACGCCAGTCCGTCACCCCGGCTGACCATGGCTGTCAGGACCTGATGGCCGATCGCCTGCGCGCCATCGGCTTCGAGTGCCAGACACTGACCTTCGGCCCGCAAGATGCCCCCGTGACCAACCTCTGGGCCATCAAGCGCGGCACAGGCCACGCCACGGGTGCCCCCACACTGGTATTTGCCGGCCACACCGATGTCGTGCCCACCGGCCCGCTTGATCAATGGAGCAGCCCACCCTTCGTGCCCAGCTACCGCGATGGCCTGCTCTATGGCCGCGGCGCTGCCGACATGAAAACCTCTCTGGCTGCCATGGTGGTGGCCAGCGAAGAGTTCGTGGCAGCCCACCCGCAGCACCAGGGCAGCATCGCCTTTCTGATCACCAGCGACGAAGAAGGCCCCTCCGTGGACGGCACCGTCAAGGTATGCGAATGGCTTCAGGAACGTGGCGAACGTCTGGACGCCTGCATCGTGGGCGAACCCACCTCGGTCAAGCAGGTGGGCGACATGATCAAGAACGGTCGCCGTGGCTCGCTCTCGGGCAAGTTGCGCATCAAGGGCGTGCAAGGCCACATCGCCTATCCGCACCTGGCCAGGAACCCCATTCACCTGGCCGCACCCGCGTTGGCCGAGCTCACCACCATCGTCTGGGATGCGGGCAATGACCACTTCCCGCCCACGAGCTGGCAGATGTCCAACATCCATGCCGGCACGGGTGCGAACAACGTGATCCCCGGTGAGCTGGTGATCGACTTCAACTTCCGCTTCTCCACCGAATCCACACCGGAAGGACTGCAAAGCCAGGTCGAAGCGCTGCTCCAGCGCCATGGCCTGGATTTCAGCATCGACTGGACGGTGGGTGGCCGCCCCTTCCTGACACGGCGCGGCCCGCTGGTTGACGCGATGGCAGCAGCCATACAGAGCGTCACCGGCATCGACACCGAGCTGTCCACCACCGGCGGTACCTCGGACGGCCGCTTCATCGCACAGATCTGCCCGCAGGTGGTCGAATTCGGCCCCGTCAACGCCAGCATCCACAAGATCGACGAGCACGTGGCCGTGGCCGACATCGAACCGCTCAAGGACATCTACAAGCAGACGCTGGAAAGACTGCTGGCGTGACGAACACCGTGAAGACCGTCATCCAGCTGATCGACGACAGCGCCGCCCGACTGACGCAAGCTGGTGTGGGCTTTGGTCATGGCACCACCAACGCCTTTGACGAAGCCGCCTGGCTGGTGATGTGGCGCCTGAACCTGCCCATCGACGATCTGGATGGCGTGGCCGACCAGACCGTGTCGAGCGAACAAGCGACGCAAGTGCGCCAGCTCATTGACGAGCGCATCAGCACGCGCAAGCCTGCCGCCTACCTGACGAATCAAGCCTGGCTGCAAGGCGTGCCCTTTTATGTGGACGAACGCGCCATCGTGCCTCGCTCCTTCATCGCCGAACTGCTCGCCGAAGGCACGATCGACGACTGGCTGAGTGACAAGACGCAACGCGTGCTGGACCTGTGCACTGGCAACGGCAGCCTGGCCGTGCTGGCGGCGATGGCCTACCCGGACGTGAGCGTGGATGGCGCCGACATCAGCCCGGATGCGCTGGCCGTGGCCCGCATCAATGTGGACCAGCATGATCTGGCCGATCGCATCACCCTGCTGCAAAGCAACGGCCTGCAATCGGTGAACGGCCCTTACGACCTGATCCTGTGCAATCCGCCATATGTGAATGCGCAGTCCATGAAGGCGCTGCCCGCCGAATACCTGGCCGAGCCCGAACTGGCCCTGGCCTCAGGCGAAGATGGCATGGACTTCACACGCCAGCTCATCGCCGATCTGCGGGCGCAAGCTGACAAGTTCATGACCCCTGACACCGTGCTGGTGCTGGAAATCGGCAACGAGCGCGAGCACTTCGAGCGCGCTTTTCCGAACCTGCCTGTGTTCTGGCTGCCCACCTCGTCGGGTGACGACCAGGTGCTGCTCATCACCCGCGAAGCGCTACTCGCCTGAGGCCTTGCCTTAGACTGCGCACGCTCGGCGCCCAGCGCCGGGCCCATCTGCTTTACTGATTGCCCCCATGATCGTCCTCAAGAATGTGTCGCTGCTGCGCGGCACCAAGCCCGTCCTGAACCAGGCCAGCGCCACCCTGCATCCAGGCGAGAAAGTCGGCCTGATCGGGCGCAATGGCGCGGGCAAATCCTCGCTGTTTTCCCTGCTGGCCGGCCGCCTGCACCCTGATGCCGGTGATGTCGAGATCCCGCCCAGCTGGCTGCAACCGGGTGGCATGGCCGAAGTGGCGCAGAACATGCCCGAGACGGATGACCCGGCCACCGAATATGTGCTGCAAGGTGACACCCGCCTGATGAAGGCCTTGGAAGACCTGGCCGCCGCCGAAGAAGCCGATGACGGCAACGCCATTGGCGAAGCCCATGCCACGCTGGCCGAGGTGGGCTACTTCGATGCGCCCGCCCGTGCACAAGCCTTGCTGTTGGGCCTGGGCTTCACACTCGAACAGTCGCAAGCCCCCGTTAACAGCTTCTCGGGCGGCTGGCGGATGCGCCTGCAACTGGCCCGCGCCCTGATGTGCCCGGCCAAATTGTTGCTGCTCGACGAACCCACCAACCACTTGGACCTCGACGCCCTGGTCTGGCTGGAAGCCTGGCTGCAACGCTATGAAGGCACGCTGCTCATCATTAGCCACGACCGCGAATTTCTGGACGCCATCACCAAGGTCACCCTGCACCTGGATGAAGGCAAGCTGACCCGCTACACGGGCGGCTACACGGCCTTCGAGTCCATGCGTGCCGAACGCATGAGCCAGCAGCAAGCCGCGTTCAGCAAGCAGCAAGACAAGATCGCCCACCTGTCCAAATTCATTGCCCGCTTCAAGGCCCAGGCCAGCAAGGCCCGCCAGGCGCAAAGCCGGGTCAAGGCACTGGAGCGCATGGAAAAGCTGGCGCCCGTGCTCACCGCCAGCGACTTCCAGTTCACCTTCCCGGAGCCCGCCAGCCTGCCCAACCCCATGCTCTCGCTCAAGGAACTGTCATGCGGCTACCACCGCGACGGGCAGGAGCCCTTGACCATCGTGTCCGGCATCAACCGCTCCGTGCTGCCCGGCCAGCGCATCGGCATCCTGGGTGCCAACGGCCAGGGTAAATCCACCGTGGTCAAGACCCTGGCCCACATGAACAAGCTGGTCAGTGGCGAGATCACCGAAGGCAAGGGGCTGAGCATCGGCTACTTCGCCCAGCAGGAGCTGGACGTGCTGCGCATGGACGAAGGCCCCATGCAACACATGATCCGCCTGGCGCGCGATGTGGGGCCCAATGCCCGCGAGCAGGAACTGCGCGACTTCCTGGGCCGCTTCCAGTTCACCGGGGACATGGTCAACCAGCCCGTGAGCCAGTTCAGTGGTGGAGAGAAAGCCCGCCTGGTGCTGGCCCTGGTGGTGTGGCAACGCCCCAACCTGTTGCTGCTGGACGAACCCACCAACCACCTGGACCTCACCACCCGCGAAGCCTTGAGCATGGCGCTCAACGAATTCGAAGGCACCGTCATGCTGGTCAGCCACGACCGCGCCCTGCTGCGCGAAGTGTGCGACGAGTTCTGGCTCGTGGCCAAGGGCAGCGTCAGCACCTTTGATGGTGACCTGGACGACTACCAGAAGTGGCTGCAGGAGCAAGCCAAGGAAGTGGCGCAAGCTGCACGCGCCGCGCGCGATGCAGATCGAAAGGCCAATGGCGGCGGCACAAAGGCCCCGACGCCAGCGCAACCAACACCAACCGCCGCAGTGGTCACCGCAACACCTTCATTGCCAGCAGATGCACCAGCCAAGGGCAAGGAAGACCGCAAGGCGCAAGCTCAAGCGCGTCAGCGGCTGGCCGATCAGGCCAAGCCGCTCAAGGCTGAACTCAAGCAAGTGGATCAGCGTCTGGCCAAGGCGCATGAAGAACAGGCCGCGCTCACCGAAAGCCTGGCCAATCCAGCCTTGTCAGCTTCCGAGCGCGCCGAGCAAGGCAAACGCCTCAAGGCGATCGGTGACGAGCTGGAGGCACTGGAATCACGCTGGCTCGAGTTGACCGATCAGATCGAGCAACTCAGCGCCTGATCAACGACCCTTGCGGTGCTCCATCATGTCCTGACAGCTCACGCACAAGTGGGCTTCAGGCAAGACCTCCAGGCGTGCCACACCGATGGCGTCGCCGCACTCCTCGCAGTAGCCGTACTCGCCGCTTTCGATGCGCGCCAACGCCTGCTTCGTGGCAGCCAGCTCGGTTTGCTCATGGTGCAGGAAGGCGATGGTTTCGTCATCAGCCTCAGCGGCCATGGCACCCTCGATACCGGCCACAAAGGTATTGGCCGTCACGGACTCCTCGGCAGCCAGTCGGGCTCGCAGTTCGCTGTCCTGCGCACTCAGCGTCCTCGCCTGATCCTGCAAGCGTGCCTTGAAGCGGGCCAGTTCATCCGCAGCGAGTGCGGGCGTCATCGGGGTCACTTGGGCTGTATTGCTCGACATCTTCTGTTCTCCGGGACTTGAAGTCTTCTTCTTGAACTGGCGGACGGCCAGTCCCTCAGTTCAGGATAGGCAGCCATCTGGCCCCTCGCCTTGCGACATATCAAGGCCATACATGCGGCAGCAGCAGAGAACAACAACATTGCGCCACGTCATCCTCACCGATCGCCGAGCCGGACGGGCGGACTGCCAGCGAAACGGGGCTGATATGTCGCAAGCCGCAGGCAATCTGGGGCGTTGCTCATCGAAAAAGCCGAAATTTCGGTGCTAATCTCAGGTTTCCCCCAGCCTTTCGAGGTTGACGCACCGAGGATGAGCCCCTACGCTTGCGACCCATGCTTTTCACGATCCGCCGTCAAGGCCGCCTAGCCCCGATGCTGGGTGACACTGCCCCCGGGATCCCTGTTGGAGTCCACACGAACGCCCTCGCCGCCTGCCTTCTGGCAATCGGCCTGTTGTTCGGTGCGCCTTCGTCACAAGCACAACAAGTCCAGAGTGCGACGCCCGTTGCGGCGACCGGCACGAATCAGGCAAACAGCGCCACGCCCGCCACTCCCACGGCAAACAATTCGGCAGAAGACAGTGACCCCGTGTCCCGCTTCCTGGCCGACAAGGGGCTGCTGCCCAACACCAAGCCCGTGGTCGAACTGGCCCAGCAGGTTCGTGACAAGGCCTCTGACATGGCCTCGGAACTGGTGCTGTCGGCTATGAACTTCCTGGGCGTGCCTTACCGCCGTGGCGGCACATCCGAAAAAAGCGGGTTTGATTGCAGCGGCTTCACGCGCCATGTGTTTGAAAACAGCGTGGGCCTGATCCTGCCGCGCCGCGCCAGTGAACAAGCCAACTCACCTGACCTGATCCCGATCCAGAAATCCGAACTGAAGCCGGGTGACCTGGTGTTCTTCAATACCCTGCGCCACACCTTTTCGCACGTCGGCATCTACATCGGTGATGACAAGTTCATCCACTCGCCTCGTGCGGGAGGGCAAGTTCGGGTCGAAGACATGCGTCAAGCCTACTGGCAGCAACGCTTTGATGGTGCCCGCCGTGCGCCCGTGGTGACCTCACGTCAACCCAACACCAAGCAGAACAACTGAGTCCGTGACAGGGCGGGCAGCAGCGCCCGATCGCGTCTTGCAGCACAATGCAGGGCCATGAGTCAGCCAGCCACTCAACCTAAGGGCCGAGTCGTCCCCATCCGGACCTCCGCACAGCCCGCCGCCAAGGCGTTGCCATCCGCGACAACTGCCGCGCAGGGCTCCCCGACGCCCGATCGACTCGGGCGCCCGCTGCGTGACCTGCGCATTTCCGTCACGGATCGCTGCAACTTCAGATGCGGCTACTGCATGCCTCGCACGGCCTTCGGCCCTGACCATCCGTTCCTGCCCCACTCCGAACTGCTGAGCTTCGAAGAAATCACCCGCGTTGCCCGCATGGCCATGCGCCTGGGCGTGCGCAAGCTGCGGCTTACGGGCGGCGAGCCCCTGCTACGTAAGGACATCGAACGCCTGATTGCCCAACTGGCCGAACTGCGCACGCTGGACGGCCAGCCGCCTGAGCTGACATTGACCACCAATGGCAGCTTGCTCAAACGCAAGGCCCAGGCACTGAAGGATGCGGGCTTGCAACGCGTGACGGTCAGCCTGGATGCGCTGGACGAAGCCATGTTTGCGCGCATGAGCGACAGCCAGTTAAGCGTGGCAGACGTGCTGAGCGGCATTGAGGCAGCGCACGCCGTCGGGCTGAAACCGATCAAGGTCAATATGGTGGTGCAGAAAGGCGTTAACGATCAGGAGATCCTGCCTCTGGCCAGGCACTTCCGGCACACCGGTGTCGAGTTGCGTTTCATTGAATTCATGGACGTTGGCCAGACCAACCGTTGGCAGATGGACCACGTGCTGCCTTCGCAGGTTGTGCGAGCCCGGATCGAGCAGGCCTTCGCGCTGCGACCTGTCGCACCCAGCCAGTCCGGCGACACCGCCGAGCGCTGGGCCTACGCCGATGGCGCCGGCCAGGTGGGCTTCATCTCCAGCGTCACGCAGGCATTCTGCGGAGACTGCTCCCGCCTGCGCATGTCGACCGAGGGCCGGCTCTACACCTGCCTGTTCGCCTCTCAGGGTTATGAACTGCGCAGCCTCCTGCGTGATCCGGCCTTGCATGATGACGCGATCACCGCACGCATGGCCGCCTTGTGGGCCCAGCGGGATGATCGCTACTCTCAATTGCGAGGCCAGCCGGGTCAGGCCGACAACGCGATCCGGCAGTCCAGCGGGCCCCGCATTGAAATGAGCTACATCGGTGGTTGACCACACCTCTCAGAACGTCACGGGCTGGCTGCTGGCCGGCGGCGAAGGGCGCCGCATGCAAGGGCAGGACAAAGGCCTTGTCAACTATCAGGGGCGCCCTCTGGCTGCCTGGGTGCTCGACAGCCTTCAGCGTCAGTGCGGCAGCTTGCGCATCAGCGCCAACCGCAATCTGCCCCGCTATCAGCAACTCCTGAACGACGTCACCGGTCAAGCACCTTCAGACTCGGTCCTGCCCGATGACCCTGACCTGCACGTCAGCCAGGGCCCGCTCGCCGGCATCATCACCGCCATGCGCCATACGGACACCGACTGGTTGATGATCGTGCCATGCGACATGCCGCACCTGCCCGCTGACCTCATCGCCCGCCTGATGCGCGAGGCCCATCAATCAAATGCCGACATCGTGACACCTTGCACGCAATCAGGCACCGAAAATGAGCGTCACCATTGGGTCTGTGGATTGATTCGCAAGCGGGTTTGCCCTGACACTGTCAGCCAGTTCGTGAACGGTGAACGCAAAGTTGGCCATTGGGTGCGCTCTCAGCACTGGGCCAGCGTCGCGTTTGCGGACACCCAAGCTTTTGCCAACATGAACACCCTGGAGACCCTGCGTGGTCAGCAATGATTCTTCCCTCCGCATCGCGCGCATTGCCCCTGCGGACCTGAGCGCCTACAAGAGGCTTCGCGATGAAGGCCTGAAGCTGCACCCGGATGCGTTTGACTCCGACATCGAAAGCGAGCAGGCGCGCCCACCCGAGAGCTACATCGGCCGCCTGGGCCTGTACGAAACGCTGGGTGGCACCTTCCTGCTGGGCGCATGGGCAGGCAAGGATCTGGTCGGCATGATCGGTCTGGAGCGCCAGTCGCTGCAGAAGCTGCGGCACAGCGCCGAACTCAACAGCATGATGGTGAACCCCAAAGCAACGGGCAAAGGCATTGGCCTGATGCTGATCAATGCGGCCATCGCCGAGGCGCGTCGCGCCATCGGCCTGGAGCAAATCACCTTGCGTGTCAGCACATCCAGTGAATCAGCCATCCGCCTGTATGAACGCGCCGGCTTTCAGGCGTGCGGCGTCCTGCCTCATGCCATCAAGCTGGTTGATGGCCCCGGACAGATTCGCTATTTCGACAAGCTGACCATGGTCCTCATTCTCTGAGGCCTGAGCGCACGGTCCTCAAAAGGCTATTTCGCCTCAGCGGCCCCGCGGTTGGCCAGGCCGTCAGCACGTTCATTGCCCGGGTCGCCAGCATGGCCGCGCACCCAGCGCCAGTCCACGTCGTGATTGGCCGCCTGCAGCTCCAGCGTGCGCCACAGATCTTCGTTCTTGACGGGCTTGCCATCGGCGGTCTTCCAGCCGCGGCGCTTCCAGCCGGTGATCCATTCGGTGATTCCCTTGCGCACGTATTCGCTGTCCGTGTAGATCACGACCTTGCAGCGGCGCTTGAGTGAAGCCAGCGCCTGGATGACCGCCGTCAACTCCATGCGGTTGTTGGTGGTCACCAGTTCACCGCCCCACATCTCTTTCTCGTGAGGCCCGCAGACCATCCATACACCCCAGCCACCTCGGCCAGGATTGCCCTTGCACGCGCCGTCGGTGTACATCACGACGGCAGGCGTTGCTGATTCAGTCATCCATTCACATCCTGTTGAAAGTGGCCATCGCGCTGATGGCGCTGTGCCACGACGGCCGGTGCAGCGCTCGGCGCCACACGAGCCTTCTTGATCTTGCCCACCAGGCGCATGCCCCGTGCCCGCTTCACGGCCACGACAAAATAAACGGCGCCCAACACGGGCCACCAGCGGTCGCCCGCGTGCTCCATCCAACTCAGGCGCGCCCATGATTGTTCGCTGCGCACCATTGGGCGGTAGCAACCAAAGCAACCTGCCTCCACCTCCAGGTCCAGCAGGCGCAACCAGTCGCGCAAGCGCCAGTAAGCGATGAACTCGCCTTGCGGCAACACCAGCGCAGAGCGAGCGCCCCAGCGCCCCATTCTTTGCCATACGCCCCACAAGCTGGCCGGATTGAAGCCGGCGATCACCACACGCCCCTCCGGCACCAGTACACGCTCCACCTCACGCAAGGTATCGTGCGGATCGCGTGCCAGCTCCAGGGCATGAGGCAGCACCACCAGATCCAGACTGTTGCTCGGGAAAGGCAGCGCCTCGAAATCACAGCGCAAGCTGAAGGGTGCGCCATTGAGGATCTGCCCGCCCTCCACCAGAGGCTCATGAACCAGTGGCGACATGCCAGACGGCGGCTCCCATTGCGCGTAAGCTGCGTCCAGCGCCAGCCAACGATGCTGCATGCGGTTCATGCGCAGGCCATCCAACTCAGGCAAACCCAGCTGCAGCGCGTGAAAGCCGAAGATGTCCGCCACCAGGCGATCCATCTGCGCTTGCTCCCACTCCAGCAAAGCCTGCCCTGGCGGCAAGGCCAGCCAGGGGTGCAACTCTATAATTGGATCGACTCTGGTCATGGAATTACTAGCTCTACCCGCCTTCACCGACAACTACATCTGGATGATCCACAACGGCCAACAAGCCCTTGTCGTCGATCCAGGTGATGCTGCGCCCGTGCTCGACACGCTGCAGCAACGCAGGTTGACGCTGACCGCCATTCTAGTGACCCATCATCATCCGGATCACACCGCAGGCCTGCGGGCCTTGCAATCTGACCACACTGCAGTCTACGGGCCACGCCACGAAGCCATTGACGGCGTCACACAACGGGTTGGAGAGGGCGACACCATCGAGTGGGCTGGCCTGAGCATCCACGTGCTGGACACGCCGGGGCACACGGCCGGTCACATCGCTTACCTGCTACCGCCTGCGCCAGATCAATCGCTGCCTGATCCGACAGCCTTCGTTGGAGATACACTCTTCTCTGCGGGATGTGGCCGCCTGTTCGATGGCACCATGGCGCAGTTGTTCGCCAGCCTCACCCGCCTGAAAGACATTCTGCCGGATGCCACGCGCATCTGTGCCGCGCACGAGTACACCCTCAGCAACCTGCGTTTTGCGAAGGCTGTTGAGCCACACAACCTTGACCTTGGTGCCTACCAGGCGCACTGCGAAGCTCTGAGAGCCCGCGCACTGCCTACCCTGCCCGGCACCATGCGCAATGAGAAGGCCATCAACCCCTTCCTTCGTTGCGCCGAACCTGAAGTGGTTTCCAGCGCCCTGCAGCAAGGCGCAAAGGATGCCAGCCCCGAGGCTGTCTTTGCCGCTCTGCGACTATGGAAAAACACATTCTGAAGATGAAGACCACACGCTCACTCCGACGCACCTTCACCTTGAGTACCACTGCGCTGGGATGCATGATCCTGACGGCATGCGGCTCGGTCTATGGCCCACAAAGCCGCATGCAGCTCGACATGGACAAGCTGCTTCAGACATCGCCCCCTGCCTCCGGCAACACACTGGCCGGCAACGAAGGCAAATTCCTGCGTGGCGCGGTCAAACAGGATCCAACATCCGGCCTGCGTGTGGACATTGGTGCTGCCACCATCAACGGCACGGATGCCGGCGCACCAGCGCTCAATGAAACCGCTGCCAAGCCTGCCGAGGCAGCATCCACATCCGTAGCCAACGACGAACAAGATGCCAAGGAAGCGGCCGGCGCGCCCACCGACCCCTTGCGCCCCGAAGCCACCGTGGACCTCAGCGACATCACGGCCAACCAGGACCTCTGGGGCCGTGTACGTCAAGGTTTTGCGCTGCCAGCACTGGAAAGCCAATTGGTGCTGGACCACGAGCGCTGGTACACCAGCCGCCCTGATTACGTCCAGCGCATGACCGAGCGCGCCAGCCGCTACCTGTTCCATGTGGTCGACGAAATCCAGCGTCGCCGCATGCCCACGGAGCTGGCATTGCTGCCCTTCATTGAGAGCGCATTCAATCCGCAAGCCCTGTCATCGGCCCGAGCATCAGGCATCTGGCAGTTCATGCCCGCCACCGGCAAGGACTTCGAACTCAAGCAGAACCTGTTTCGCGACGACCGTCGCGACGTGTTGGCCTCGACCCGCGCAGCACTGGACTACCTGCAGCGCCTGAACAGGCAATTCGGGGACTGGCACCTGGCACTGGCCGCCTACAACTGGGGCGAAGGCAACGTGCAGAAAGCCATCAACCGCAATGCGCGCCAGGGACTGCCCACAGACTACGCCAGCCTGAACATGCCGCCGGAGACACGCAATTACGTGCCCAAGCTGCATGCCATCAAGAACATCGTGGCGCGCCCTGAAGCCTACAACCTGACGCTCACGCCGATCGAGAACCACCCCTACTTCGTGAGCGTGCCCATTCAGCGCGATCTGGATGCCTCCCTGGCCGCACGCCTGGCTGGCCTGCCGCTGGACGAATTCAAGGCGCTGAACCCCTCGCTCAACAAGCCGGTGATCCTGGCGGCGGGCACCCCTCAGGTGCTGCTGCCCTATGACAACGCCGGCCTGTTCGTGCACAACCTGAGCAACCACAAAGGCCCCTTGGCCAGTTGGACCGCCTGGGTCGTACCTCGCACGATGCGGCCCGGCGATGCAGCGCGCCAGGTCGGCATGAGCGAAGGCAACCTGCGTGACATCAACCACATCCCTCCCAAGATGCTGGTAAAAGCGGGCTCGACCTTGCTGGTGCCCCGCTCCGGGCAACGTGAGCAGGATGTGTCCGAAGCGTTGGCCGACAACGCCATCATGGCCTTGGCACCAGATCTTCCCCCCATGCGCCGCGTGAGTTTCAAGGCGGGCAAGCGTGATACCGTAGCAGGCATTGCCAAGCGCTATCGCACATCACCGCAACAGATTGCGCAATGGAATCGTGTATCGGCTTCGGCGAGCTTCAAGCGTGGCCAGACCGTGGTGGTGTACGTGCCAACCAGCAAGAACACCGCACGCCGTGTGGCCACTGCCGTTCGCCACAATGGGCCGTCCGTCAAGGGAAGACCTCAGACTCGCGTGGTTGCCAGCGCAACTCGCAGCACTGCTCGTGGCAACGCCATCAAGGGCCGCCCGCCAGTTAACCGCACGACACGCATGCGCGTGGCCAGCGCACGCTGACCATGTGCGAGGCAGGCACTGAGGAATCAGCGCCTGTCCATGAATGCATGGGCAATGGTGCCCAGGTCCACGTATTCGAGTTCGCTGCCTACCGGAACACCTCGCGCCAGGCGGGTGACATTCAGCCCACGCGCCTTCAGCTGCTCGGCCAGCACATGGGCCGTCGCCTCACCTTCAGCGGTGAAGTTTGTAGCCAGGATCACCTCCCGAACCACACCATCTGACGCTCTGTCCAGCAAGGACGACAAACCAATGTCGCGAGCGCCCAGGCCATCAAGCGGGCTCAAGCGCCCGAGCAACACGAAGTACTGGCCCTTATAGCTGCCCGTGCGCTCCAGTGCTGCCTGATCGGCCGGCGTCTCGACCACGCACAACAAGTGCGGATCACGCTCCGGGTCCAGGCAGACATCACACACAGGTGCCCTGCTGAAGGTGTGGCATCGCTGGCAATGCCCGATCTCGGACACCGAGGTGTCCAGCGCCCTCGCCAGCTTCACCGCACCCGCACGATCATGCTGCAACAGGTGATAGGCCATGCGTTGTGCCGATTTCTGCCCGACACCAGGCAGGCAGCGCAAGGCCTCGATCAGCCCCTCAAGGGCAGGATCGGCCATGGATCAGAAGGGGAACTTCATGCCGGGAGGCATGGGCATGCCTGCCGTCAGCTTGCCCATCTTTTCCGAGCTGGTCGTCTCAGCGCGGCGCACGGCATCGTTGAAGGCCGCAGCCACCAGATCTTCCAACATGTCCTTGTCATCGGCCAACAGGCTGGGATCGATCGTGACACGCTTGACGTCGTTCTTGCAGGTCATCACCACCTTCACCAGGCCGGCACCGGACTGACCTTCCACCTCGATATTGGCCAGTTCATCCTGAGCCTTCTTGAGGTTTTCCTGCATTTGCTGTGCCTGTTTCATCAAGCCGGCGAGTTGTCCTTTGAGCATGGCTCATCATCCTTTCTTGCGCAAAACGTGATTGTCGCCGCGAACGTCGTGGCGACTCAAATGGGTCGAATGGATCCGGGCACGATCCGCGCCCCCGGATACTGCGACAACAGACCGCGCACCAGCGGGTCTGTCTCAATCAGATGGTCAGCCTGATGCTGGCGACGCTCGCGCGCCACCTGATCTCGCTGAGCCGGCGTATTGTGGGCCTTGCCTCGCTCCAACTCCAGCATGACCTGCACGTCCAGCACCTGCCCCATGGCTGCGGCCAACCGATCGCGGTTGCTGTCGCTGCACAGGCTTTCACGCTCCACACGCAAGCGCCACAGGCTCTGGCCGCCTTCGGCCTGCTGTGCAACGCACTGCGCCTGCATGGCCAATTCGCGCACCAGGGCTGTGATGACACCCTTGGCACTCATCTGCGCCACCAGTTCTGCCCAGCGATCGGCGATCGGGTCTGCGCCTGGAGGAGGCAGATCGATTGATACAGCGCGCTGCAAGGGGTCACCCGCTCGATCACCTGAGTCTTGCCTCACACGCTCGGCGGCAGGCTGCGGACGCGCAGCGGCATCCTCGACAGGAGGCAGATCCGGCTCGACAGACGCCGTGTATTCATCCTGCGGCGGCATGTCAATATCGGGTGGCGCGCTTTGCGACCAGCTTGCTTCGCTCTCAGCCTCGGGCGGCAAAGCCTCCCACGGCGGCACACTCTGACCGCTCGTGCGGGCAGGCGCAACCGACGGTGGCGCCACGCGCACCGGTGGCCGCACTGGTGACACGTGTGATGCCTCAGCGACAACCAGCGCGGGGGCGTCGACCACGACTGGCTTGCTGCCTGATCCACCGGGATTCGCCACAGGTGAAACAGGCTCAGCAGGCTGAACCGGCTCGGTCAGAGGCTGCCGCCTGTTGACCGAGCCTTCAGCTTTTGGGGGGCTGCTTGCCCCCTGCCCCAGGCCCCCGCCTGGCTTGAATGCCAGCAGCCGCAACAGGAGCATCAACAAGCCGCTGTACTCATCTGGTGCCAACGCCAGTTCGGCGCGACCTTGCAGGCACAAGCTGTAGAACAACTGCGTCTCATCAGGGGCCAGCAACGGCGCCAGCAAGCGCCACACCAGCTCATCCGGATCTTCGGAGTCATCCAACCCCGGCACCGCCTGAATGACCGCCATGCGCTGCAAGGCAGTGGCCAGTTCTTCCAAGGTGCCCGATGCTGACAGGCCCAATCGACGCAATGTATCGACGGCGTCGACCACACCTTTGCCATGACCTTGCGCCACAGCCTCGATGATGCGCTGGACATGCTGCCGGTCAACCGCGCCCAGCATCTGGCGCACAGGCCCTTCCTGCAACTGCCCACCACCAAACGCGATGGCCTGGTCGGCCAGCGACATCGCATCGCGCATGGAGCCACGGGCCGCGCGTGCCAGCAGGCGCAAGGCCTCGGGCTCGAAAGAGATGCCTTCCACAGCCAGCACCTGGGACAGATGCTCGTGAACGGTTTGAGCGGCCATCGGGCGCAGGTTGAACTGCAGGCAACGGGACAGCACCGTGACCGGCACCTTCTGAGGATCCGTTGTCGCGAGCACGAACTTCAGATAGTCGGGCGGCTCCTCCAGCGTTTTCAGCATGGCATTGAATGCCGTGTTTGACAGCATGTGCACTTCGTCGATCATGTAGACCTTGAAGCGCCCCACAACAGGCTTGTAGACTGACTGCTCCAGCAGTTGCGAAATCTCTTCGACGCCACGGTTGGAGGCTGCATCCAGTTCGACATAGTCGACAAAGCGCCCGGCGTCGATGTCACGACAAGGTTGACACTGACCGCACGGGGAAGCCGTGATCGTCCCCAGGCCGTCCGGCCCGACGCAATTGAGCGACTTGGCGAGAATGCGAGAGACCGTGGTTTTGCCCACTCCCCGCGTACCGGTGAACAAGTAGGCGTGATGCAAGCGCTGTTGCGACAGGGCGTTGCTCAGCGCCTGAACAACGTGACCCTGCCCGACCATGCTGTCGAAGCCCTTGGGGCGGTATTTGCGTGCGAGGACCATTGAACTCATGGTGCGATTCTAGGGGCGCCGGGGCCCTGCGATTTGGCACGACGGCATTTTCACAATGCGTCCCTGATACATCTGGAAACAGGTTGAGTCACAAAGTCGATGCCAAACGCTCGTTTGAAGCTATGAAATATGCACGGTCAGCCCTACAATTTGATCAATCGCGATAAATACGTCGCGTCGCGACAAGCAGTTTCTTGACTTGTCACGCCATAAATCGGTTGACTCGATCTTTCCAGGCCCGGAAAGACTGAGTGCAGTCGCCGTTTCACCAGAAGTGGGCCTGTTGTATGTCGTTTGAAAATCTGGGGTTGATCGAACCTCTGTTGAAAGCAGTTCACGAGGCTGGCTATTCAACTCCCACACCCATCCAGGCGCAGGCTATTCCTGCTGTACTGGGGGGTGGTGATCTTCTCGCTGGCGCGCAGACCGGCACGGGCAAAACTGCAGGATTTACCCTGCCCTTGCTCCACAAATTGATGACCAGTCAAACAGGTCAGGCACCAGGCGGTAAACGCCATGTCCGCGCCTTGATTCTGACACCCACACGGGAATTGGCTGCCCAGGTCGAAGAATCGGTGCGTGTTTACAGTAAATACCTGCCGATCCGCTCTGCTGTCATGTTTGGTGGCGTGGGGATGAATCCCCAGATTGAAGCCCTGCGTCGAGGCCTGGATGTGCTGGTCGCTACGCCGGGCAGGCTTCTGGATCACCACCAGCAAGGCACGCTTGATCTCAGTCACGTTGAATACTTCGTGCTCGATGAAGCGGATCGCATGCTGGACATGGGGTTTATCCACGATATCCGTCGCGTGTTATCCATTCTTCCGCCTAAAAAGCAAAGCTTGTTGTTCTCTGCAACATTCTCGGATGAGATCAAAGCCTTGGCTGAACGTTTGCTGAACAGCCCCAAGGTAATTGAGGTTGCGCGGCGCAACGCCACCGCAGAAACCATTGCACAAAAGGTTCACCCGGTTGATCGCGATCGCAAGCGCGAATTACTCACACACCTGATCAAAACAAATGACTGGCATCAGGTGCTCGTATTCACACGGATGAAACATGGCGCCAATCGCCTGGTTGAATACCTGCTCAAGCAGGACGTCACAGCCATGGCCATCCATGGCAATAAAAGCCAGAGCGCGCGCACGCGTGCCTTGGCCGAGTTCAAATCTGGCGAACTGCAGGTACTGGTTGCGACAGATATCGCCGCCCGTGGCATTGATATCGATCAATTGCCCCATGTTGTGAATTTCGAACTACCCAATGTGCCGGAGGACTACGTTCACCGCATCGGCCGCACGGGTCGCGCCGGCGCCGAAGGCGAGGCCATCTCCTTGGTGTGCGTGGACGAAGAAGGCTTCCTCGCCGATATCGAGAAGCTGATCAAGCGCCAGATTCCGCGCGAGTCCGTACCCGGATTTGAAGCTGACCCACACGCCAAGGCCGAACCAATTGTGCTGGGACGTCGTGTCCTCCATGGTGCCCCCGGCTCCCGCTCAGGTGGTCAATCGGCCGGTCGCCCTGGCTCAGGTGGCGGCAATCGTGGCCCGCATGGTGGTCAACACGGGGGCGGCGGATCGCGCCACGCCAACAGCAACACGAACAAACCCGCTCAAGGCCAACAGCAGGACTTGCGTGCGCCTCGCAGGGCTGAAGCGGCAAACAGTGGCGGCCCCGTTTCTTCGCCGCCACCGCGCCGCGTTCGAGGCTGAAGCAAAGCGCCAATGTGAGGTGCTCATGAAAAAACCCGGCCAGGCCGGGTTTTTTCTTTGCTGAACCAACCTTGAAAAGGTTGGTTCAAGCGAATGTATTACTTCGAAGCAGCTTCAGAAGCGGCAGCAGCCTTCTTGGCGGCCTTGGCCTTGTGAGCCTTCTTGGCCTTCTTGGCTGGAGCGGAAGCGGCAGACGCTGCGGCGGGAGCGGAAGCGGCTTCAGCGGCGAAAGCGCCAATAGCAAACATCGAGGCAGTCAGAGCGACGATCAGCTTTTTCATGTAGAAACTCCAGAGATATGTGGTTGGTGTCAGACCAGTTCACTGCCCGGCCTGTGTGTGCTCAACGCCCCGCTTCGGACTCCGGTTGACACACTGCACAAAAAATTTCCAACTTATTCGAATGCCCGCTCTCTCAGCCATTTGGTCGCCACCCATTTCTCACCTTGCTTGACAGGTGCGCCACCATGCAGGGTTCTGGTATCGGGGTGCGGTATGCCGTAGGCAAAGAAAACAGCCTGACCTGCCACGGCATGCACGTCCACCCCTGCATCCGGGAACGTGGTTGCCCCTCCGCCGTCCGGCGTGTTGAGATACATCACCACAGTACCAACTCGTTGCCCGCCACGCTTCAACACCGCGGCTGTACCAGGCTGGCCCGGATCGAAGTAATCAAAATGCGGTTTGTATTCAGCACCGGGCGCATATCTCAGCACCTGGATACCTTCCCCGTTCTCGACCGGCCAATTCACCAGCGCGGCAATGCGCGCCTCAATTCGCTGGCACAACTCGTTTTCGCCACGCTGGAAAAACATGCCTTGACTGGTACGCACATCGTTGACTTCACTGTCACCGGTTGCGTGGACCACTGTCTGGGATCGCTCCATGCGTGGCCGAGCCAAAGCACGGAGTTCTTCACACTCGGCCAGCGACAAAAAGTCTCCGAGCACCACCACGCGCGGATGGCGAATCTGCACCAAGACATTCACATGCTTGTCATGCACCCACATGCGTGAAGCGCCATTGGATGCCACCTCGGGTACCTTGCTCATCGCTAACTGGATCTCGGCAAGACGCTCGACCATCACTTGTTCCAGCGCGCGGTTCGCCACGACCTCGTCCCATCCGCTGGCCTTCATGGCGCTCAGGATGGCATCACCGCTGTGCCCGCTCTCGGCTTGCTGGACCAGCCATTGTCGGAGTTCAGGGGTGATCGCTTGCTCGCTCATTCGCACTCCAGTTCGCTGTCTGCTCACACTGTCAATTTGCGCCGAAACACCAGGCGATCGGGCTCTGATGCACTCGCGTCGTACGCATAGCCATCCGCATCAAAGTCCAGCAGATCGGCGGGTTTCTGCGCACGTTTGAGGATGGCATGGCGCGCCATGAGGCCGCGCGCGCGCTTGGCGTGGAAGCTGATGATCTTCCATCCAGCACCTTTCCAATCTTCGAATACACACTCGACCACGCGGGCTTTCAAGGCCTTTCGCTTGACCGACTTGAAGTACTCCTGAGAGGCCAGGTTGATGATGACGTCATCGCCTTGCTTCTTCAAGCGATCTTGAAGGTGGTTGGCCAGGGTGTCACCCCACCAGGCGTACAGATCCTTGCCCCGAGGATTGGGCAGCTTCGTGCCCATTTCCAGTCGATATGGCTGCATCCAGTCAAGCGGCCGCAGCACACCATACAGGCCACTGAGGATGCCGATGTGCTCCTGAGCCCAATCGAGGTCGGCCTGCTTGAGGCTGCTGGCATTCAAGCCGTCGTACACATCACCGTTGAACGCCAGGATGGCCTGCTTGCTGTTCTTCGCCGTGAACTTGGGCTTCCAGGCCCCGTAGCGCGCCACATTCAAGGTCGACAGAGCATCACTCAGGTCCATCAGGGAGGCGATCTGGGCCGGGGTGTAAGGCTTGAGCACCTCGATCAAGGCGGCAGACTCGTCCACAAACGGCGGCAAGGTGTGCTTGTCGGTCGTCGGGGCGGTGTCGTAATCGAGGCTTTTGGCAGGAGACAGCAGAATCAGCATGAGGCAGAGAAATGATCAGAGCGTTTCGCCGCCTGGCTGGCGTTGGCAGGGGCACAGGGCCTCAGTTTGCAGGGCATCGAGGATCCGCAGGATTTCATCGGGATTACGCCCCACACTCAGGTTGTTGACCGACACGTGCTGGATGACGTTGTCGGCGTCCACGATGAAGGTCGCACGCAGGGCCACACCAGCTTGCTTGTCGCGCACGCCGAGCTGGTCGATGAGCGACCCGGTCACATCGGCAAAACTCCAGTGCCCCAGCTTGTTGAGGTCCTTGTGTTCGCGGCGCCAGCCCAGCTTGGAGAACTCGTTGTCCGTGGAGCCGCCCATCAGGATGGCGTCTCGATCCAGGAATTCCTTGTTGAGCTTGTCGAAGCCGACGATCTCGGTCGGGCAGACGAACGTGAAGTCCTTGGGGTAGAAATAAATGATTTTCCACTTGCCGGGAAAGCTCTTCTCGGTGATGTCTTCAAAAGCGGTCTGCCCATGCTCTTCGTGGTGATTGAAGCCGGGTTTGACGCCCACGACCTTGAAGTGATCCAGTTTGTCGCCAACGGTTTTCATGCTTGCTCCTTGCGGCATTCGCTGTGATGCAGCCATTTTCTCATCATAGATTCGGGCAATGCGTGTCAATGAGATTCAAGCAGGACTTGCGCAACACTCATAAAATCGCGGTTCTACTCCACTGCCCTGCCGCGGTATCCCGTCGCGGCCTCTGACCATGGCGATCTATCGCATCAAAGACAAGGTTCCTCAGGTTCACCCCAGCGCCTATGTGGCTGAATCGGCCGACGTCATCGGCAGCGTGACCTTGTCCGAAGGTTGCAGCGTCTGGTCGCACGTGACTTTGCGCGGTGACAACGAGCCCATCGTGATCGGCGAACGCTCCAATGTGCAGGAATCGTCCGTGCTGCACACCGATATCGGCTTCGGGCTCACCATCGGCAAGGATGTCACCGTGGGCCATCAGGCCATGCTGCATGGATGCACGGTGGGCGATGGCTCCCTGATCGGCATCCAGGCGGTGGTCCTCAACGGCGCGGTGATCGGCAAGAACTGCCTGGTGGCCGCGGGCGCACTGGTCACCGAAGGCAAGGTCTTTGAAGATGGCATGCTGATCATGGGCTCGCCTGCCAAGGCCGTGCGCCCCTTGAGCGATGGCGATCTGGCCCGCATGCACATCGGCACGGCCATGTATGTGGCCAAGTCCGCTGAATACAAAACCGATCTGGTGCGCGTTGACGCACCGGCGAAATGAACGACACGCCATGAGCGAATTGCACAAGTTTCTGTTTGAAGGCCTGCCCGTGCGGGGCATGCTGGTCCGATTGACTGATGGCTGGCAGGAGGCCTTGCGTCGCCGCGAGTCGGCAGGCGCCTTCGATGCCCCTTTGCGCCAGCTTCTCGGCGAGATGACTGCGGCGGGCGTGCTGCTGCAAGGCAACATCAAGTTCAATGGCGCCGTGGTCATGCAGATTTTCGGCGAGGGCCCCGTGAAGCTGGCGGTCACCGAAGTCCAGCCCGACCTGAGCTTCAGAAGCACGGCCAAGGTCGTGGGCGAGTTGCCCGCCACCGACAACGGCCACTTGCCGCTGGAGGTCATGGTCAACGTCAATGGCAAGGGCCGCTGCGCGATCACACTCGATCCGAAAGACCGCCTGCCCGGCCAACAGCCTTATCAAGGCGTGGTGCCGCTCAACGACGAAGAAGGCCCGCTGCACAGCCTGAGCGCTGTGCTCGAGCAGTACATGGTGCGCTCCGAGCAACTGGATACCAAGATCATCCTGGCCGCCAATGACCAGATCGCAGCCGGCTTGCTGATCCAGCGTGTGCCCGTTGAGGGCAAGGCCAATCTGGAGGGTGCCACATCCGACGTGGATGCCATCGAGATGGCCGAGCACTACAACCGCATCTCGCACCTGGCATCCACCTTGAAACAGGAAGAACTGCTGACCCTGGATGCCGAGACCATCCTGCGGCGCCTGTTCTGGGAAGAGGATGTGCGCTACTTCGAACCTCAACAAGGCGCAACAGGGCCACGGTTTGCCTGCACCTGCTCGCGCGAGCGTGTGGCAGGCATGCTGCGCAGCCTGGGCCAGGAGGAGATCGACTCCATCGTGGCCGAACAAGGTCAGGTCGAGATCGGTTGCGACTTCTGCGGCCAGCACTATCAGTTTGACCCCGTCGATGCGGCTGAACTGTTCACGAGTGGCGCAGACACACCGCCCAGCTCTTCAACGTTGCAGTGAAGCTCAGACCGGGCCTGTTGCTTGACCAGGCGCCCGGTCGAACTGCCAGGGCCAGTTCTGAAGCAACTGGCCCCAATCCTGATTGAGCTCACGCGCCTGCGGCATGATGCCAGGCAAGGGTGACACCAGCTTCAGGGCTTGCCCCGTCAAGGGGTGCACCATATCCAGTTGCAGCGCATGCAGCCACAGGCGCTGCAATCCCAGTTGCTGCGCCCACCAGCGGTTGTGCGTGCCCTTGCCGTGCGTGGCATCACCGATGATGGGGTGCGCCAGATGCTTGAGGTGGCGCCGAATCTGATGCCGTCGCCCGGTGTGCGGCCAGGCCTCGACGAGGGCCACACGGGTAGTGGGATAGCGGTCAACGGGTACATCGATCTGCAGCGTAGCCAGGCGCTGAAAATCCGTCACGGCAGCTTGAGGCAAGGCGTCATCCGGTGCATCGTCTGGCTTGAGGGCATGGTCCACGTGGGCTGTGAGCGCAGGCCATCCGCGCACCATGGCAAGGTAGTGCTTGCGCACCTGCTGCGCCTCAAAGGCCTCACACAAGGCACGCGCCGCCTCGCTGTGTAGCGCCATGATGAGCACGCCTGAGGTGCCTTTGTCCAGCCTGTGAACGGGAAAAACATGGCGCCCAAGCTGATCCCGAAGGGTCTGCATGACGAAGCGGGTCTCATGGGCGTCCAGGCCTGTGCGGTGCACCAACCAACCCGCTGGCTTGTGTACAGCGACCATGTCATCGTCCTGCCAGATGACGTGCAAAGGAGCCTGAGCAGCGCTCATCAGACTTGCCCGACACGCGGCAGCCAGTGCTGCTCGCATTCACCGTCATCACAGTTGTCGCAAAACCAGCGCCAGCGGGATGCGCCAGGCTTGCGGGGCGGGCGCGTTGGGGCTTCCAGCAGATGGTCGATCACAGCCAGCGCATGCTCGACTCGCGCCACGCCATGGCCCGCCACCACGTTGTAGCCCAGACCGGCCCGCTGCAACGCCGAACGAATGAGCCCATCGACAGGCTCCCGCACATGAGGGCCATCACGCTGAAGGCCATCGGCCGCCCAGGCCAGATCCAGCGACATCAGCAAGGTGGCGCTGGCCTGGGCTTGCGCCTTCAAAGCTTCTTCATACAGGCTGTCATCGCCAAAGATGTACTCGCTGTAGACGGCTGTCATCAAGGCGGTGGTGTCCGCCAGCACCAGTTGATGGCTGGCCCGGGCTTGCTCGATGAGCTCGGTTTGCGCCTTGGCAATGTCCGCCTGTTCATGCTGCACCGGCGTGCGACCATGCTCATCACAAAACAGCCGCAAGGACTCCGGCACCATGACGGCGTCCACGCCACGCGCAGACAGAATGCGCGCCAACTCGCGCGCCAGCGTGCTCTTGCCGGTGCTCTCCGCGCCCAGCAAGGCGACCACATGCCCAGCCATCTCAGCGCCCCTCTGCGGCTTGGGTGCTGGCCATACCTTGCCATACACGCCAACCCCAAGCAGACAGCACGGCGAAGATGCCGTAGAGCAGCACGGTCAGCCACAACTGCTTGTAGGCAAACAGACCCATGCTGATCACATTGACCAGGAGCCAGCATGGCCAGTTGTCGATCAGCTTGCGCGCCAACAACCATTGGCCCATCACGCTGCCTGCGGTGGGCAGGGCATCAAGGTACGGCACATCGGAATCGGTCACCTGCTCAAGCACGTAGCCCAGGGCAGGCCACAACAACAAGGTGAGCGACAGCGCCACCATGCGTGACCTCATCGACAAAGCCCGAACCCGCAAGGCCTGCTTGTCCTCGCCCTTGCCTGCCAGCCACTGCCGCCATCCCCAAGCGGACATCAGCACAAACAGGATCTGCAAGGACGCTTCGCCATACAGCTTGCTGTGCGCAAACAGCAGCCCATACAAGATGGAGCTGACGATGGCCAAAGGCCACCCCCACACATTGACTTTGAGATTGAAGCCCACCATGGCCAGTGACAGGAGGAATGCCCAGCACTCCAATTGACTCACGGGCACACCCCATGCGGTAAAGAGTGGCGCGAGCCAGGGATCCAGCCAGGCCAGCGAGGCGGCCACGCCATCCAACCCGAATGACATCACTCAGGGTGCCGAAGCAACAGGCTGCGTGGGCATGATCTGAGGCAGCTTGGTGGTCAGTTGCACATAGATCTCATCGGGCTTGACCATGCCCAGTTCGGTGCGCGCCTTTTCTTCGACCATCTCCAGCCCCTCTTGCAGGTCACGCACTTCAGCCGAGAGCTGCTCATTGCGAGTCTGCGCTTCAGTGTTGGCCCGTTGCTGGGTCTGCACTTGCGCACGCAAGGCCATGACACGCGGCACGCCGCCCTTGCCGAACCAGAGTTCGGCCTGGACTACGGCCAACAAAGCCAGCAGAAAGATGGTCGCCATGCGCATAGGCTCGAATTTATCAAACAAAAAGGCCCCGAAGGGCCTTTCTGACTCAAACCAGCGAGAGAAGAGAGATCAACGCAGGTTGTAGAAAGCGCTGCGGCCGGGGTACACGGCCACGTTGCCCAGGTCTTCTTCGATGCGCAGGAGCTGGTTGTACTTGCTCATGCGGTCGGAGCGGCTCATCGAACCGGTCTTGATCTGGCCAGCGTTCAGGCCCACGGCGATGTCGGAGATCGTGTTGTCTTCGGTTTCGCCAGAGCGGTGCGAGATCACGGCGGTGTAGCCGGCGCGCTTGGCCATTTCGATGGCGGCAAACGTTTCGGTCAGGGTGCCGATCTGGTTGATCTTGATCAGGATCGAGTTGGCGATGTCCTTCTCGATGCCTTCCTTCAGGATCTTGGTGTTGGTCACGAACAGGTCGTCACCCACCAGCTGAACCTTCTTGCCCAGACGCTCGGTCAGGTGCTTCCAGCCAGCCCAGTCGCCTTCGCCCATGGCATCTTCGATCGAGATGATGGGGTACTTGTCGCACCAGGTGGCCAGCATGTCGGTCCACTGCTCGGCGGTCAGGCTCAGG
>NZ_JACRAH010000032.1 GCF_016234775.1 Aquabacterium sp.
AAAGGAGCAGAACATGCCCAAAATGAAGACCAAGAGCAGTGCGAAGAAGCGTTTTCGCGTTCGCCCGGGTGGTACCGTCAAGCGCGGTCAAGCCTTCAAGCGTCACATCCTGACCAAGAAGACCACGAAGAACAAGCGTCAGCTCCGCGGCGCTGTGAACGTGCATGAGACCAACATGGGCCACATGGCTCAAATGTTGCCTTTCGCTGGCCTGTAAGCGCATCGCTTCAGAGCTAACGAAACGTCTCGATCTGGTTTTAGATATTTACGCCGAAGGAGTAATCCATGCCTCGCGTCAAACGTGGTGTAACAGCCCGCGCTCGTCATAAGAAAGTTCTCGCCCTGGCCAAGGGTTTCCGTGGTCGCCGCAAGAACGTATACCGCATCGCCAAACAAGCCGTCATGAAGGCAGGTCAATATGCCTACCGTGACCGCCGTGCCAAGAAGCGTGAATTCCGCCGTCTGTGGATTGCACGTATCAACGCCGGTAGCCGCGCATTGGGCCTGACCTACAGCAAGTTCATTGCTGGCATCAAGAAGGCTTCGATCGAAATCGATCGCAAGGTGCTGGCTGACATGGCTGTCAACGATCCTGCTGCTTTTGCCAGCATCGTTGAAAAGGCCAAGGCTCAACTGGCTGCTTGATCGTTATCGAGCAGACAGCTCGCAAGATGCTGCGCCGGTCGTCAGGCCGGTGAACTAAAGGCCAACATCGCGTTGGCCTTTTTTTTCGACAAAAGACCATGACCGACACCCACAGCGATCTCCAGGCGCTGGTGCAATCTGCCCAAGAGGCATTTGCCGCCACAGCCACGCCCGCCGACCTCGAAAACGCCAAGGCCCGTTTCCTGGGCAAGTCTGGCAGCGTGACCGAATTGCTCAAAGGCATGGGCGCGCTCAGCCCTGAAGAAAAGAAAACCCGTGGTGCCGCCATCAACCAGGCCAAGCAGCAGGTAGAGGCGGCGCTGAATGCGCGTCGTCAGGAGTTGGCGGATGCCGAGTTGGCAGCGCAATTGCGTGCGGAATCGCTGGATGTGACCTTGCCTGGTCGCCGCCGTGGCGAGGGCGGTCTGCACCCGGTGTCGCTCAGCATCGAGCGCATCGAAGGCATTTTCGGTTCGATGGGTTTTGCCGTGGCCGATGGTCCGGAAATCGAAGCCGACTGGTTCAATTTCACTGCACTGAACACGCCGGAAGACCATCCTGCGCGATCGATGCACGACACCTTTTACGTGGAAGGTGGTCACCTGCTGCGCACGCACACCAGCCCGATGCAGGTGCGTTACGCCGTGCAGCATGTGAAGCAACACGCTGAAGCCATCGCCAAGGGCGAGCGCATGCCCGAGATCCGTGTGATCGCGCCGGGCCGTACCTACCGTGTGGACAGCGATGCCACGCACTCGCCCATGTTTCACCAGTGCGAAGGCCTGTGGATTGGCGAGAGTGTCAGCTTCACCGACTTGAAGGCCGTGCTGGGTGATTTCTTCAGCACCTTCTTTGAGACCGACGAGCTGGACATTCGCTTCCGTCCGTCCTTCTTCCCGTTCACGGAGCCATCGGCTGAAGTGGACATCGCTTTTGCCTCCGGCCCACTCAAGGGCCGCTGGTTGGAAGTAGGTGGAGCAGGGCAGGTGCACCCGAACGTGGTGCGCAACTTTGGTCTGGATCCAGAGCACTACATCGGCTTTGCCTTTGGCCTGGGGCCGGATCGCCTGACCATGCTGCGCTACGGCGTGAACGATCTTCGCCTGTTCTACGAAGGCGATCTGCGTTTCCTGCAGCAATTCCAGTAAAGGCAGGGGCCGCAAGGCCTTTGCCGTTTGTGTGATGCTTTGAGCCCCGCTACACCTGCCTAAGGATCTCTGCCATGACCACGACTTCCGCTACCACCATCCGTGCCTGGGCTGCGCAAGAGGCTTCCAAGCCGCTTGTGGCAACCTCGTATGAGCCAGGTCCCCTAGGCGCGGAAGAGGTGGAGGTCAAGGTCGAGCATTGCGGCCTGTGCCACTCCGACTTGTCCTTGATCGACAACGAATGGGGCTTCTCGGGCTACCCGATCATTGGTGGCCACGAGGTGGTCGGCACGGTCGTCGCGCTGGGCAGCAATACCAAGGGCTTGAAGCTGGGCCAGCGTGTGGGCATTGGCTGGATGGCCGCAAGCTGCATGTCCTGCAAAAGCTGCCTGGGTGGTGAGCCGCAACTGTGCCGGGCCGGTGTGCCGACCATCGTCGGTCACAACGGTGGCTTTGCCGAACGTGTGCGTGCGCACTGGCTGTGGACTTGCCCTATTCCTGAGAAGCTGGATCCGTCCAAGGCTGGTCCCTTGCTGTGTGGCGGCATCACGGTGTTCTCGCCTTTCCTGAACTTCGGCATCAAGCCGACGCACCGCGTTGGCGTGGTGGGCATTGGGGGGCTGGGGCATTTGGCGCTCAAGTTCGCGCGCGCCTGGGGCTGCGAGGTTACAGCCTTCACGTCCAGCGAGTCCAAGCGTGATGAGGCCTTGCAACTGGGGGCACACAACGTGGTCTCCAGCGTGGATGCCAAGTCCATGAAGCAGGTGGCCGGCAAGCTGGATATGGTGCTGGTCACCGTCAACGTCATGCTGAACTGGAAGGCGCTGATGAGCACGCTGGCGCCCAATGGCCGCCTGCACATCGTGGGCATCCTGCCTCAGCCGATGGAGGTGGAAGCCTTCCCGCTGATCGGTGGCCAACGCAGTGTGTCGGGCTCGCCAACGGGCTCGCGCCAGGACATCGACACCATGCTCGACTTTGCCGCACGCCATGGCATCGAGCCTCAAACCGAACATTTCCCGATGAGCCGCATCAACGATGCGCTGGAGCACCTGCGCGCGGGTAAGGCCCGTTATCGCGTGGTGCTGGACGCGGATTACCCGTCCGAGCTCATCTGATCGAACCAAACATACCGATTCCCAAGGATCACTGACATGCAATTCCCCGAGTCCTGGCTGCGAACCTTCTGCAACCCCGACCTGACCACGCAGCAACTGGCCGATCTCCTGACCATGGCGGGTCTGGAAGTGGAAGAGCTGCAACCCGTTGCGCCGCCTTTCACGGGCGTGGTGGTGGGGCATGTGCTGGAAGTGGCCAAGCACCCGGACGCCGATCGTCTGAACGTGTGCAAGGTGGATGCCGGCACGGGCGCCGTGTTGCAGATCGTGTGCGGTGCGCCCAATGTGCGCCCGGGCATCAAGATCCCTTGCGCCACGGTGGGGGCCGAATTGCCGCCAGGCGCCGATGGCAAGCCGTTCAAGATCAAACTGGGCAAGCTGCGTGGCGTGGAAAGCCAGGGCATGCTGTGCTCGGCGCGCGAACTGGGTGTGTCGGAGGAGTCGAACGGCCTGCACATCCTGGCGGATGATGCACCGATTGGCCAGAACATCCGCGAGCACCTCAAGCTCGACGACACGCTGTTCACGCTCAAGCTCACGCCCAATCTGGCGCATTGCCTGAGCGTGGCGGGTATCGCCCGTGAAGTGGCCGCCTTGACGGGTGCCCCGCTGACCTTGCCCGCTGTGGCGCCCGTCAAGCCCGAGATCGACGCCCGCGTGAAAGTGACCGTGGAAGCGGCCGACCTGTGTGGTCGTTTTGCTGGCCGCGTGATCCGTGGTGTCAATCCGCAAGCCAGGACACCGGACTGGATGATCGAACGCCTGGCGCGTTGTGGTCAGCGTTCGGTGTCGCCGCTGGTGGACATCTCCAACTATGTGATGTTCGAGCTGGGGCAGCCTTCGCACGTGTTCGATCTGGACAAGATCCAGGGCGGGCTGGCCGTGCGCTGGGGCAAGGCCGGCGAGCGACTCAAGCTGCTCAACGGCAACACCATCACGCTGGATGAGCAGGTTGGTGTGATCGCGGACGGCAACCAGGTCGAGTCGCTGGCCGGCATCATGGGTGGCGACGCCACCGCCGTGGGCGATGACACCCGCAATGTCTACCTGGAGGCCGCGTTCTGGTGGCCCAAGGCCATTGCTGGCCGTGCTCGCCGCTACAACTTCTCGACCGATGCTTCGCACCGCTATGAACGTGGCGTGGACCCGGCGCCCACAGCCGATTACATCGAGCGCATCACCCGCCTGATCATCGACATCTGCGGTGGCCAGGCTGGCCCGCTGGATGACCAGATCGTGCAGAAGCCCGATCGCAAGCCGGTGACGCTGCGTCTGGCGCGTGCCCAGCGTGTGATCGGCATGCCCGTGACGCTGACGGAAGTCGAGCAGGTGCTGACGCGTCTGGATCTGCCGTTCACGGCCCAGGCGAAGAAGGATGACACGCACCTGGTCGTCACCCCGCCAAGCTGGCGTTTCGACATCCAGATCGAAGAAGACCTGATCGAGGAAGTAGTGCGCGTGATCGGCTTCGACAAGCTGCCCAAGCGTGCGCCCAAGGCACCTGTGACCTCGCAAGTGCGTCCGGAAGCTCAGCGTGGCCTGTACGCCGTGCGCCGTGCCGTGGCCGCGCGTGGCTATCAGGAAGCCATCACCTTCAGCTTCGTGGAGGAAAAGTGGGAAGCCAATTTCGCCGGCAACACCAACCCGATTCGGGTGCTCAACCCGATCGCCAGCCCGCTGGCCGTGATGCGTTCCTGCCTGATCGGCAGCCTGGTCGAGGTGCTCAAGACCAATCTCTCGCGCAAGGCCGATCGCGTGCGTATCTTCGAAGTGGGGCGTGTGTTCAAGCGTGACGCGTCCGTGCAAGACGGCGCGCAGACCGTGGCGGGCTTTGATCAGCCCGTGCGCGTGAGCGGCCTGGCTTATGGCTCGGCTGACGCGCTGCAATGGGGCACGGCTGCACGCAACGTGGATTTCTTCGACGTGAAGGGCGACGTGGAGGCCTTGCTGGCCCCGCGTCAGCCTCAGTTCGTGGCCGCCGAGCACCCCGCCTTCCATCCTGGCCGTTGCGCGCAGGTGGTGGTGGACGGCAAGGCGGTAGGCTTCGTGGGTGAGTTGCACCCCAAGTGGCGCCAGTCGTATGACCTGCCGCTGGCGCCGGTGCTGTTCGAGCTGGATGCCGACGTGCTGGTGCAGCGCGTGGTGCCTGCGTTCACCAGTGTGCCCAAGATGCAGTCCGTGTACCGTGACCTGGCCCTGGTGGTGCAGGACAGCACGCCGCACGACGCCTTGATCGCCGCCATCACCAAGGCCCCGAGCGAGGGCCTGGTGCGTGGTGCCCGCTTGTTTGACATCTACAAGCCCAAGACGCCTGTGGCCGGCATCGCCGACAACGAGCGCAGTCTGGCCGTGCGCGTGGAACTGCGCGATGATGAGCAGACTTTGACCGATGAGCGCATTGAAGCTGCCATGAGGGCCGTCCTGGCCTCCCTGGACAGCGGCATTGGCGCACGAGTTCGTGCCTGAGGCCGGGGAGGGCCTGAGAGATGAGCGAAAAAATCAGTGATCTGACGGTGTTGTTGCCCACCATCGAAACGCCAACCCTGACCAAGGCCGAGCTGGCCGACATGCTGTTTGAGCGCCTGGGCCTCAACAAGCGTGAGTCCAAGGACATGGTCGAGGCGTTTTTCGAGCTGGTCAACGACACCCTGGTGCAGGGCACCGACGTGAAGCTGTCGGGCTTTGGCAACTTCCAGATTCGCCGTAAAGCACCGCGCCCGGGACGTAATCCCCGTACGGGCGAGGCGATTCCCATCAAGGCGCGCAATGTCGTGACCTTCCACGCCAGCCAGAAGCTCAAAGGCATGGTGCAAGGTGACATTCCATCTGGTGAAGACTTGGAGTAAAGTCTGAAGCCTTTTCCCGATCTTGTTGATCTTGCTCGGGATTTTTACGGAACATCGGGAAACTGATCTGTAGTCTGCGATGGGATCCATGGACCGCGTCGAGGGCGTTTTGCCCCCCATTCCTGCCAAGCGCTACTTCACCATTGGTGAGGTGAGCGAGTTGTGCCTGGTCAAGCCTTATGTGCTGCGCTACTGGGAGCAGGAGTTCGTCCAGCTCAAACCCATGAAGCGCCGCGGCAACCGCCGCTACTACCAGCATCACGAGGTGCTGCTGATTCGCCGCATCCGCGAGTTGCTGTACGAGCAGGGTTTCACTATCAGTGGTGCCCGCAATCAGCTGGCCGAGATGGGTGTGCTGGCGCCAGCGGCGGACGAACTGGATGGCGTGGTGGATGAGCCGCTGAGCCCGGCGCGCAACCATGCGGGTGGCATGCCGCCCGTGTCGGCTGGCGTGCTCAACGGTGCACACCACGGCGCGGTATCCAGCGGCTTGCTGGATGGTCGTGCGGCGCGCGCCCTGCAGGCCAGTACACCTGCCATGGCCGATGCAGCCTGGATGATGCCCGCCTTGCCTGAACTGGATAAACTGAGCCCGGACTCGGTCATGGCGCTGCGCGAAGCCTTGCTGTCGATCCGCGATCTGTTGTCTTGATGATAAAAAGTTTGCTTGAGCCTCAAAAATGGCAAAAAAGCCATGCTATAGTCTAAGTCTTCGTCGGGGCGTAGCGCAGCCTGGTAGCGCACTTGCATGGGGTGCAAGGGGTCGCGAGTTCGAATCCCGCCGCCCCGACCAAAGAAGTTCACGAGGGTCAGTAGGAAACTACTGACCCTTTCGTGTTTTCTGGCCCCCGTTCACGCAGAGCGGCTTGGCTCGGATGAACTGAATTGTCGGAGTCCCTTCATGACGAGCGCCCCTGATCAGCCTAGCCACGCCGCGCGCGTACCTGTCGAGCTGAGCAAGGCGTATCGCCTGCTCAATCATGGGCCCACCGTGCTGGTCAGTGCGGCTCACGGCGGTCTGCGCAATGTGATGGCGGCTGCGTGGAACATGCCGCTGGATTTCAATCCGCCCAAAGTGGCCGTCGTGATCGACAAGCAGGCCTATACAAGGGTCTTGATCGAGGCTTCGGGCGAGTTTGTGCTGTCGGTGCCGCCAGTGGCCTTGACCCATCAAGTCATGGCAGCGGGAAGCCAGAGTGGCAAAGACCTGGCGCAAGACAAATTCGAGGTGTGCGGCCTGCAGGCTGCCCTCGCATCAAGTGTGGGTGCGCCCCTGGTGGAGGGCTGTGTGGCCTGGCTGGAGTGCAGGGTCTTGCCTGAGCCTGAAATGGCCCAGCGCTATGACCTGTTTCTGGCGGAGGTGGTGGCCGCATGGGCGGATCCTTCCGTGTTCCGTGAAGGCCGGTGGCACTTTGCTCGTGACGAGCAGCGCAGCCTGCATCACGTGGCGGGTGGCGCCTTCTTCACGACCGGTGCCCTGGTGCAGGGCTGATCGGAACCTGCTCAGCTGCGCTTCTTCTGTTGCTTCTGGATGGCGCGGTCAAACTCCTGCTGCAGGACCACGGGGAAGGCCGCACTGACCGAACCAATCGCCAGCGGGCGCAGCCGTTCGAACAAGCTTTTCATCGCGCCGATGACATTAGGGTCCGGGGCTAGCTTGGGGGCTGTTGCACCTTTGTCACTGGATGTCGGTTGTGGGCTGGTGATGGCCTTGAGCAGTTCCAAAAAGAGTTGCTCCACGTAGGCCTTGGCAATGGCCCTGGTGTGCTTGATCAGTTCGTCCTGCAGGTCCAGAACGGTGTCGAGAGGCACATTCAACTCGGCCAGCTGAATGCCGATGCGCTCGAGTGCCGGGCTCAACATCTCGACCTCGTCGTCCCCCACGGGGCGATACAGACCGTTGCGTGCCAGTCGTTCCTTTTGTTCAGGCGTGGCCTTCGTGTCCCAGTTGGCCGCCATCTCGTTGATGGCTTTGCGCTTGGGTGCCTCGACGGTGAAGAAGGTGGTCGAGAAGAGTTCACTGATGAGCGAGTACTCGCCCCAGGCGCCTTCAGGCGTCTTTTCCAACATGCCCTTGATGGCGTCCAGCCTGAATCCTTGCTGGCGCAAGTCCCGAATCAGCTCCAGTTTGCCCTGGTGTTCAGCGTCATACAGACCCAGTCGGCCTTGTAATCTTGGCGGAGGCATCAGGCCCGCAGTTTGGTATGCGCGGATATTGCGGACGCTGACGCCGGTTCGCGCCGAGAGTTCTTCAACGGTCATCTCGCTGCCGTCCGCGGAAGGACGGGCAGGGCGATGGCGGGAATTATTGGCAGGAACGGCAGACATCGATAGTCGGATAACGGTATTGGCCTGCATGATACCGACCCTATATTGCAGAGTTAATGTAACATCTGTGTTGTTGCGTCGACAATGAAGTTTCTGGCGCATGTCCATCCCCGCGATGTCGAACGGCGGGATGGGCGGGAGGGCGAGTATCGGTTCGACCTGAATGGCAGTTTTACCGTCCGATCCACGTGATGAACCGTTTTCAGTCGACCATGGCAAGCCTGGTTCTGGCGTTGACCAGCCTCTGGGCCTTGCCGGCCCTTGCCGCCCTCGAAGTGGCTGGCGTGCGTTTCGATGATCAGACCAGTCTGGCCAGTCAGGCTCTGGTGCTCAATGGCGCGGGCGTGCGCGTCAAGATGATCATCAAGGTGTATGCGGTTGGCCTGTACGTGCCGCGCAAAGAGACTGCGCCTGCTGCGATCCTCAATCAGGCTGGCCCCAAGAGCATTCGCATCGTGATGCTGCGCAGTGTCTCGGGCGAGAAGCTGGCGAATGCCCTGACGGAAGGTATCGAGGACAACGTGAGTCCGGCTGACCTCCTTAGCTTGCAGCCTCGCATCGATGAGCTGGAGGCTGCGATGCGCAGTGCCGGTGAGGCGGTGAAGGGCGCGCAGATCCAGCTGGACTACTTGCCGGGCATCGGCACCCGTGTGACCATGGGTGGCAAGCCTCTGGGCAAGGACATTGCTGGCGAGGACTTCTATCGTGCCTTGCTGAAGATCTGGCTGGGCGAGCATCCGTCTGACCGCAGCCTCAAGGGTGATCTGCTGGGGCAGTCCTGAGCGTCTGGCACAGGCGCTGCCGCTGCGATTGCATCAGGTGTTCAGCACTTGATGCCCATGTGCATGGCCACGACACCGCCGGTCATGTTGTGCACGTCCACATGGCCGAAGCCGGCTTCCTTCATCATGCCCTTGAGCGTGGCCTGATCGGGGTGCATGCGGATGGATTCGGCCAGGTACTGGTAGCTGGCGGCATCGCCCGCGATGATCTGGCCCAGCTTGGGGAGGATCTTGAACGAGTACCAGTCGTAAGCCTTTTCAAGCGGCTTGGCGACCTTGGAGAACTCCAGCACCAGCAAACGGCCACCAGGCTTGAGCACGCGGCACATTTCCTTGAGGGCCAGGTCCTTGTGCGTCATGTTGCGCAGGCCGAAGGCCACGGTGACGATGTCGAATGTGCCGGTGGGGAAGGGCAGCTTTTCGGCGTCGCACAAGGTTGTGGGCAGGGCCATGCCGGCGTTGAGCAGGCGATCTCGTCCGGTGCTCAGCATGGCTTCGTTGATGTCGGTGTGCACCACCATGCCTGTGGCGCCGACACGCTTGGCGAAGGCCTCGGACAGGTCGCCCGTGCCACCAGCGATGTCGAGCACCTTGTGGCCTTCACGCACGCCGCTGGCGGCGATGGTGTAGGCCTTCCACAGGCGATGCAAACCCATCGACATCAGGTCGTTCATGATGTCGTACTTGCCGGCGACGGAGTCGAACACACCGCGAACGCGTTGTGCCTTCTGTTGCTCGTCAACCTGCTGAAAACCGAAGTGCGTGCTGCTCATAGGCCGGCATCTTAATCCTGTTGTGGGCCCGCAAACGGGGTCAGGGCGCGGGCACAGGCCATCGCGCTGGCCCAGGCCCATTGAAAGTTGTAGCCGCCCAGCCAGCCGGTGACGTCCACCACCTCGCCGATGAAGTGCAGGCCGGGCACGATCTTGCTCTCCATGGTCTGGGAGCTGAGGTCGCGGGTATCGACGCCGCCAGCGGTGACCTCCGCCTTGGCGTAGCCTTCCGTGCCGTTGGGCGTGATGGACCAGGCATTGCCTGCCTGCCCCAGTGCGTCCAGATCCTTGTCCTTGAGCTCGGCCAGGGCGGCGTCCGGCTTCAGAGCTGGGTTGGACACGGCCTGTTGCGCCAGCAGGGTTTGCGCCATGCGCTGCGGTACGGTGTCGCCCAGGCTCAATCCCCATTGGGTGGACAACTGCTTGCGCGAGCCGGTCTTGGCCTGCTTGAGGTTGTCAGCCAGATCCCGTTGGGGCACGAGGTTGAGCGTCAAAGGCTGGCCTGTCTGCCAGTAGCTGGAAATCTGCAGCACGGCCGGGCCGCTCAGGCCGCGATGGGTGAACAGCAGGTCCTCCAGGAAGGATGCAGGCGCGGTTTTCTTGTTGCGTTTGGCGCCTTCAGACGGCGGTGCGGGGGGTGTGCTGATCTCCACCTCCAGCGAGATGCCGGCCAACGACACGAACGGCGCCCATTGCTCGGCAGGAAAGGTCAAGGGGACCAAAGCAGGGCGCAGGGGCACGATGCGGTGGCCCATTTGAGCAGCGAGCTTCTGGCCGAAGTCGGTGGCGCCGATCTTCGGGATGGACAAGCCGCCGGTTGCAATCACGACCTGGTGAGCCCGAACCAGACCTTGGTCCGTGTCCAGTTCGAATCGGGCTTGATCTGCCGAGGATGTGCCCATCGGCCTGACGGCATGCACGGCGCAGGGCTGGCGCCGAACCACGCCACCCGCGTCACACTCCTTGAGCAGCATGTCGATGATGTCGCCGGCGCTGCGGTCGCAAAACAGCTGTCCCTTGTGCTTCTCGTGCCAGGCAATACCGTGGCGCTCGATGAGACTCAGGAAGTGTTGGGGCGTGAAACCCGTCAGCGCCGAGCGGCAGAAGTGGGGGTTCTCGCTCAGGAAGTTGGCCGGCGTGACCTCACGGTTGGTGAAGTTGCAGCGGCCGCCTCCAGAAATGCGGATCTTTTCGGCCACCTTGCTGGCGTGATCCAGCACCAGCACGCTCAGGCCTCGCTGGCCCGCCAAACCCGCACAAAACAGGCCGGCGGCACCTGCGCCGATCACGACGACATCGAACTTTGACATGCCGGGATTGTCGCAGCAGTGCGATCAGGCCTCGTTGATGCCCAGCGTGCGCACCGTTGTGAACACGCCTTCTTCGCCTTCCTGCTCAGCCGCAACGGCACGGCCACGCCCTTGCCGCTTGGCTTCCTGCAGGGCCTGATCGGCTCGGTGTGTGGCGTCCGGCAGGGACTCGCCAGCTTGAATCTGTACCACGCCGAAACTCAGGCTCAAAGGCCTTTGTTGCAGCGACGAGCGCCCCTGGTCCACCTGCCTGACCATGCGGTCTGCCACGTGCAGGGCATCGTTGATGGTGGTGTTGGGCAGCAAGGCCACAAACTCGTCGCCGCCCAATCGGCCTACCAAGTCGCGGCTGCGCAGGATCTTGCGTGCGCTGCCCGCCACGAGTTTCAGTGCTTCGTCACCACCTGCATGGCCGCTTTCATCGTTGACTTGCTTGAAATGATCGATGTTGAACACCATCAGGGCAGATGAGCCGGGTGGGCTCAAACGCAGTGTCTGCGAGGCCATCTCGTTGAAGTGGCGGCGATTGGGAACCTGGGTGAGCATGTCGAAGTCGGCCATGATGCGCAACTGTCGGTGCGACTCGCGCAGGTCCTGTTCCGTGCGCTCGTAGGTCAACAGCAGGCACATGTAAACCGAGAACATGACGGCGGCCACCAGGCCGATCAGCACCACAGGCTGCTGGATCTGGTTGGGGTCTACCACCGGCACGCCCCACGCGCCGAAGGCGGCCACCATGCGCGGTACCTGGAAGCCTGCTGCCACGACCAGGAAGAACAGGATGGCCTTGAGATAAGGGCTTTGCCGCCAGTCGCGGATCGAATGCACCTGCCAGGCGGTGTAGGTGTAAAAGCAGATGTTGATCAGGCTGAATGAGGCGACACGTGCGCCGACGTCGTTGGGGTTCTGGCGCCAGATGGTGACGTAGGCGAGGAAACCGCCCACGAGCAACACCAGGTCTGTGAGCGGTGGTGTTCGGAAGTTGCTGCGGATGTAGAACTGGCGCATGCCGGCCAGCATGGTCAGGGGCCATTGCAGCGACAGCAGGACCGACAGCGGCACCATCCAGGGGTGCGTGTCATGCAGGAACAGCGTCAGGGCGCTGAGCATGTTGGCCCATTGGGCTGCCGTCCAGAACCAGTAGCCTCGGTAGGTGCGTTGCGTCACGCCGACCAAGGTCATGATCCCGGCGGCCATGAACAGCACGACGCCGATGACCAGGGTCAGCGTGGGCAAGTGAAGGGGTTCGAAATGAGGCATTGCGGCTTTTAACTGCTTGGTCGCAACATGATGTCCGGAAGTCGGACAAAATCCTCCTTCATGGTACCCCTGCACAGTTCTTTGTTGTGCGTCCTATTTTCACGCATGCAACGCGCTGTGTGAATCCCGCACTGCCGGGGTATTGACTACAGGAGAACACTGAGATGGCGATGGACGTTGTGGATTTCGAAATCAAAGGCGCTGAAATGCAGTTCGTGGAGGTCGAGCTCGACCCGGGCGAGGCTGCCATCGGCGAGGCCGGCAGCATGATGTTCATGGAGTCCGGCATTGAGATGGACACGGTCTTTGGTGACGGATCGCCGCAACAAGGCGGCATTTTTGGCAAGTTGCTGGGGGCGGGCAAACGCCTGATCACCGGGGAGAGTCTGTTCACAACGGTTTACCAGAACCAGGGTAGTGGCAAGAAGCGCGTGGCATTCGCGGCCCCCTACCCGGGCAAGATCCTGCCGATGGACCTCAAGCAGCTCGGCGGCATGCTGATCTGCCAGAAGGATGCCTTCTTGTGCGCCGCGCGTGGCGTGTCCCTGGGGATTGCCTTTCAGCGCAAGCTCGGGACCGGCTTTTTTGGTGGTGAGGGTTTCATCATGCAAAAGCTGGAAGGCGATGGCATGGCCTTTGTGCACGCAGGCGGTACGGTCGTGCGGCGTGAGTTGAAGGCCGGCGAAACCCTTCTGGTCGACACAGGCTGCCTGGTGGCCTACACGTCAGGCGTGGATTTCGACATTCAATACGTGGGCAAGATCAAGACGGCCATGTTTGGCGGCGAGGGTGTGTTCCTGGCCAGGGTGACGGGCCCCGGCCATGTCTGGCTGCAGAGCTTGCCGTTCTCGCGACTGGCCTCCCGCATCTTTGCCGCCGCGCCCCAAACTGGCAGTGGTGGCCGCGAAGAGGGCAATCTGCTGAGCAGCCTGGGTGGCTCCGGCGGTCTGCTGGGATCGGTTCTGGGCAGCGATCGCAATTGACTGGCTTGGTGCGCTGGATGGCTGGCGATACACGAGCAGCGGTCTGGCCTGACTCTGGGCCGGCTTACACTGGAGAGCTTGACCGAAGCTTAGTTATCCGATGAACCGCACAGACAATCCGAGCGCCGCACGACATGTCCACTTTGGGCGTCTCGCCGGCGCTTTGCTAGCGGGCGTGTTGAGCCTTGGGCTTGGCTCGCCTGCAGCCTCTCAGACTGCATCCGCACCTGCTGCGACCTCGCACGCCAAGCCGCCCATCTTTGTTTTGAACTCGCTGGACGCCACGATCAGCGTGGTCGACCCGGTGAGTTTCAAAGAGTTGCGCCGCTTGCCCACAGGCAAGGAGCCGCATCACCTCTACCTCACGCCGGACGAGAAGTCGCTCATGGTCGCCAATGCGCGGGCTGATTCCATGACCCTGGTGGACCCGAAGACAGGGCAGGTGCAGCGCGTGATGGAGGGCATTGCCGACCCCTATCAACTGCGTTTTTCGCCGGACATGAAGTGGTTCATCACGGCAGCCAATCGGCTCAACCACGTGGACATTTACCGCTCGATGCCCCGTCAGGGCGGTGGCGTGGATGTTTCGCTGGTCAAGCGTGTTCCTACTGGTAAAACGCCCAGCCACATCAATGTGGACAGCAAGAGCACGGTCGCTTATGTGACCATGCAGGACAGCGATGAACTGATTGCCATTGATCTGGCTACGCAGACGCCGCGCTGGAAGGTGCCAGTGGGCAAGCTGCCGGCAGATATATTTCTCACGCCAGATGACAAACAGTTGATGATCGGCCTGACCGGCGACAGTTATGTCGAGGTGTATGACATTACCGGTCCCAAGCCCGTTCTGAGCAAACGCATCAAGACAGGCGAGGGCGCTCATGCGTTTCGAGCCTGGGGTGACAAACGCCATGTTCTGTTGAGTAACCGGGTGGCTAACACGATCAGCAAAATCGACATGCAGACCATGTCGGTGGTGGCCACTTATCCGGCGCCTGGTGGCCCGGACTGCATGGACCTGATGTCGGATGGCAAGACCATCCTGGTGACTTCGCGCTGGGCACGCAAGCTGACTTTTATCGACACGGTCACGCAAAAGGTGATCCGTCAGATTCCACTGGGACGTTCGCCGCACGGCGTGTGGACGCTGGACCATGCGCCGCGCAACTGATGTCGCCTTGGCTGTGGCGGGCACGCTCGGGGTTTGTCTTCCTGTTTTGTGCCTGAGTGCCGGGTCGGTATGGGCTGATACGCCAACTGCCGAGCGCTGTGACAAGCCCGTTTACCTGACCATTGACACTGGCCACATGGGTGTTGCGCCTTTGATCGTGGACACGCTCCAACGCCATGGTGTCAAGGCCACCTTCTTTCTGGCCAACGAGCGCACCCAGCGTGTCGATGGCAAGACCGAGGGCAGCACGCTGGATGCGCAATGGGCCCCGTGGTGGAAGGCGCTGGCGTCACAAGGTCACGACTTTGGTTCCCACACCTGGGACCACCTGAGCTGGCAAGCCGATGTGGCTGGCCGCTTCAGATTCAAGGGCTCGGCCGGTCCGCAGGCCGGGCAGGTGCAAACGCTCACCGCCCAGCAGTATTGCGCTCAACTTGCTCAACCAGCCCGGCGTTTCCAGGAGATGACGGGCCAATCCATGCGGGCTATTTTTCGAGCGCCTGGCGGCAAGACATCGCCGGCCTTGCTGGCTGCCGCGAAAGCCTGTGGCTGGCAGCACGTGCCCTGGACGCCTGCGGGCTTCCTCGGTGATGAGTTGTCCAGTGATCGTTACCCCAATGCCGCCTTGCTCAATCGGGCGCTGAAGAACGTACGCCAGGGGGAGATTCTCCTGATGCACCTGGGCATCTGGTCACGGCAGGACCCTTGGGCGCCCGCCGTGCTGGAGCCGCTCATCGTGGGGCTGCAGGCACGTGGCTTGTGTTTCGCGACGCTGCGTGCGCATCCTGATTTTGCTGCTGCGGGGCCGGCCCCGCTCAAGCCTTGAATTCAACATCGCATCATGATTGATGAGACGCTGATCACCCCGCTGACCGACGCTTTCGGGCAGGTTCAGCAATGGCTGTTCGAAAACGCCGTGCAGCCCGCCATGTTTGCGGCAGGCATGGGCAATCTGCTCGAAGATGCCTATGCGGCGACTGGTTGGTTGCTGGTGGGGCTCATCCAGCTATTGCTGATGCTGTGCCTGATCGCACCATTGCAACGTTGGCGGCCTGTCGAGCGTTTTGGCTTTGACAGGGGTGTGAGAGCCGATGTGATCTACACACTCCTGCACCGCTTGGGTGTGTTCCGCGTGGCCATGTTCTTTTCCGTCGAGCCTTTGCTGGATGGCTTGTTTGGCCAGGCCCGTGTGAATGGTCTGGATGGCATGCAGCTTGACGCCGCCATGGCGCCCTGGTGGCCGGGCGTGACCGACACGGCATGGGCCAGTTTCGTGCTGTATTTGCTGGTGTTCGATCTGGTGGATTACTGGATCCACCGCGGCCAACATCAAGTCAACCGTTGGTGGGCACTGCACGCGGTGCACCATAGCCAGCGCCACATGACGATGTGGAGCGACAACCGCAACCACCTGCTTGATGACGTCATCCGCGACCTGATCATCGCGTTCACGGCACGCGCCATCGGTGTGCCGCCAGGGCGGTTCGTGGCGGTGGTCGCGGTCACCCAGTTGATCGAGAACCTGTCGCATGCCAACGCAAGGTTGACTTTTGGCTGGCTGGGGGAGCGTCTGCTCGTAGGGCCCAAGTTCCACCGCCTGCACCACGCGATTGGTCTGGGCCATGAAGGCAACAAACCCGGTTCACTGGGTGGCTGCAATTTTGCCGTCCTGTTCCCGATCTGGGACATCGTGTTTCGCACCGCACGGTTCGATGGCCAGTTTGCCGCTACGGGCATCCGCGATCAGTTGCCCGAGGAAGGTGGGCGGGACTACGGAGAAGGCTTCTGGGCTCAGCAATGGCTGGGGCTCAAGCGCCTGATCGGTCAAGGCTAAAGCGAAAGCGGGCGAGGCCAACTCGCCCGACCTTGGGTATGCTGGCAGCCATGCAGCGATCCCCCTTGAATGTTGTCTTGTCTTCTGGCACCTCGATCTCGTCTACGGCGCTGATGGCCGATTCGGCCTGGCGGGCTGTGGCGTATTGTCTGCACCCGCGTGTGATCTATCTGTCTCTTCTGCCCTTGATCCTGGCTGCCACCGGTCTGGGGCTTCTGGGATGGTTCGGCTGGGAGCCAGGTGTGGCTGCGGTGCGGCAGGCGTTGGATACCTGGGGTATCAGCCATAACGTGCTGGCCTGGCTTGATCGCGCAGGCTTGAGCTTCCTGCGAACGGCCGCAGCACCCTTTCTGCTGGTGCTCATGGTCGTGCCGCTGGTGATTGTCGTGTGCCTGCTGCTGGTAGCGGGGTTGATGACACCATCCCTGGTCAAGCTCGTTCGCCACAGACGATTTCCTCAATTGCTCGATCGTGATGCAACCCCTTGGTGGCGCTCGCTATTGTGGTCGGCAGGGGCATCGATAACGGCTTTGGCCCTGTTTGTGGTGAGCCTGCCCTTGTGGCTGATGCCGATCTTTGCCGTGTTGGTGCCGCCCGTCATCTG
This sequence comes from Aquabacterium sp., assembly GCF_016234775.1. Classification (GTDB taxonomy): domain Bacteria; phylum Pseudomonadota; class Gammaproteobacteria; order Burkholderiales; family Burkholderiaceae_C; genus Aquabacterium. The sequence continues at coordinate 16,803 of NZ_JACRAH010000032.1, forward strand.
GGGCTGGCTGACCTACCGCGTCATGGCTTTCGACACCCTGGTGGATGTGGCATCGCCGACCGAGCGGGAGGTCCTGCTCAAGCGCCACCATGGCAGCCTGCTGGGCATGGGCATCCTGTGTGGCTACATTGGCGCAGCACCGGCTGCGCTGTGGGCCATGGGGGCGCTGACCGTGATTCTGGCACCGCTGATGGTGCTGCTGTCGGTGTGGCTTTACACGCTGGTGTTCGCCTTCTCCAGCCTTTGGTTCGCGCATTTTCTTTTGAGTGCCTTGCAGGCCCAGCGCCAGGCTTCCCCATCTTCATCAGTGTCTGGCGACACGGTCGACATCCACATCGGGACATCCACATGATCGGACTCATCATCATTGGCGACGAAATCCTCAGCGGACGCCGCCAGGACAAACATCTGAGCAAGGCCATCGAGTTGCTCTCCGAGCGCGGCATGGCCGTCTCATGGGTGCGCTATGTGGGTGATGAGCCCGAGCGCATCACGGCCGACCTTCGGCACGCGCTGGACAGCGGTGATGTGGTGTTCTCGTTTGGTGGCATTGGCGCTACGCCTGATGACCACACGCGTGCTTGCGCCGGCAAAGCCACGGGCCGTGAACTGGTATTGCATCCGCAAGCCAGGGCGTTGATCCTGGATCGCTGCAAAGTCCTGGCAGAGCAGGATGGCAAGCCTTTCGAGCCAGATTCGGCTGACACACAGCGACGCCTGCAGATGGGTTTCTTTCCCGTTGGCGCGGACATCATCCCCAACCCCTACAACCAGATTCCCGGATTCACGCTGGAGGGGCGCGTGCACTTCCTGCCAGGCTTTCCTGTCATGGCCTGGCCCATGATGGCCTGGGCGCTCGACGAGTTGCACGCGGATCTGCACGGGCAGGGGCAACTGGCAGAGAAAGCTGTCGTGGTCTATGGCGCGATCGAGTCGGTGCTCACGCCTTTGATGGTGGAAGTCGAATCCCGCTATGCGCCGGTGAAAGTGTTCAGCCTGCCCAGCGTAGACCATCCGGTGCATGGACGCCACATCGAACTGGGCGTCAAAGGGGGGGCGCAAGAGGTCGAGGAGGCGTTTGCATACCTGCAGCAAGGTCTGCTCAAGCTTGGTGCAAAAACTGGCCCAATATTGGTGCGCAACCAGGGTTGATCACGCTTGTGCACCTATATAGTGCATTTGTGGAGGTGCCCAGTTCGGCAGAGAGGCTTCCGAGATTTCACGATTTGAATCTTGTCCCCTTCAAGTGCATGGCGAATCGGACTTCGTGATCCGCTTCGGTGCGATCTGGCGGGGGATTTCCCGTGCAAGGAATTCAAAAGCTTGATCTGTCACGACCTTGAGGCACGCTTTCTGCTATTACACTTGCGCGCTGTTTCTGATCTGGAAACAGACATATTTTCTCTTCTCGCATTCACATTAAGCCTCTTGCTAGGAGCACCTGATGGCCAACAAGACCGTCGCCGACGTGATGAAGCTGGTGAAGGACAACGAAGTCAAGTTCGTTGACTTCCGCTTCACTGACACCCGTGGCAAAGAACAGCACGTGACCGTGCCTGTGTCTCATTTTGACGAAGACAAGTTCGTCTCGGGCCATGCCTTCGACGGCTCGTCCATCGCCGGCTGGAAGGGCATTGAAGCCTCCGACATGCAGTTGATGCCTGACCCTAACACGGCCAACATCGACCCCTTCTTCGAAGAGCCCACCCTGATCCTGACTTGCGACGTCATCGACCCTACCGATGGCAAGGCATACGAGCGCGATCCTCGCTCGCTGGCCAAGCGCGCTGAAGCCTACCTGAAGTCCTCCGGTCTGGGCGACACCGCCTACTTCGGTCCGGAACCCGAATTCTTCGTCTTCGACTCCGTGCGTTGGGGCAACGAGATGTCGGGCAGCTTCTTCAAGATCGAATCGGAAGAAGGCGCCTGGTCCACCTCGAAGGAATTCGAACACGGCAACAGCGGCTACCGTCCCACCGTCAAGGGCGGCTACTTCCCCGTGCCTCCCGTTGACTCCTTCCAGGACATGCGCTCTGAAATGAGCCTGATTCTGGAATCGGTCGGCATCCCTGTCGAAGTGCACCACCACGAAGTGGCGAACGCCGGCCAGATGGAAATCGGCACGAAGTTCAGCACCCTGACCGAACGCGCTGACTGGCTGCAACTGCAAAAGTACGTGATCACGAACGTGGCACATGCTTACGGCAAGACCGCCACCTTCATGCCCAAGCCTATCGTTGGTGACAACGGTTCCGGCATGCACGTTCACCAGTCGATCTGGAAAGACGGCAAGAACCTGTTCGCAGGCGAAGGCTATGCTGGTCTGAGCGAATTCGCTCTGTACTACATCGGTGGCATCATCAAGCACGCTCGTGCCCTGAACGCCATCACGAACCCCGGTACCAACAGCTACAAGCGTCTGGTTCCTGGCTTCGAAGCCCCTGTGTAGCTGGCTTACTCGGCCAAGAACCGCTCGGCCTCGATCCGTATTCCTTACGTTGCGAACCCCAAGGGCCGCCGTATCGAAGCACGTTTCCCCGATCCTTCTGCCAACCCATACCTGGCCTTCTCGGCCCTGATGATGGCTGGTCTGGACGGCGTGGAAAACAAGATCCATCCGGGCGAAGCCGCCACGAAGGACCTGTACCACCTGCCTCCAGAAGAAGACGCACTGATCCCGACCGTTTGCCACAGCCTGGATCAGGCTCTGGAATATCTGGACAAGGACCGTGCCTTCCTGACCAAGGGTGGCGTGTTCACCGACGCCTACATCGACGCTTACATCGAGCTGAAGATGCAGGAAGTGACGCGTTTCCGCATGGCCACGCACCCTGTCGAATTCGACATGTACTACGCGCTGTAATCCTTCGGGATGCCAGTGTGGTCTGCAAAGGCCACTCGAAAAGGGCGACGCAAGTCGCCCTTTTTTATTGCCCGATTCAGCCTTCGGGGCGTTGTGTCATGTAAACGCGCGCTTGTGCGCTTGACCAGCGCCCCTGGCTTGAGGGCATACTGTTTGCCACATCAATGAATCAACATGACGGATATGGCTTATCACCTTCCTGTGGATCAGTCGGGTCGAGGCACGTCCAGGTGTGCTGGCAGCTTGTCGAGGTGGGTGACCTTGGCCATGCTGGCCACCTTGAGTCACGCACCCGCGCAAGCCGAGGACAAGCCGGTTTATCGGTGCCCCGGCAATTTGTACACCGATGCTCTGTCAGCCAAGGAGGCTCACGACAAGGGCTGCAAGACGCTGGATGGCGCACCCATCACGGTGATCCAGTCCGTTGCGCCGAAAGGCGGCAGTGGCGGCAAGTCCTCTGGCGGCAGCAGCACGGGCGAGAAAGTGTCGGCAGACGATCAGAAGGCTCGCGACGCCGATCGCCGCAAGATTCTGGAAGCCGAGCTGCGCAAGGAAGAGGAGACCCTGTCTTCCTTGCAGAAGGAATTCAACAACGGTCAGCCCGATCGCAAGGGTGACGAGCGCAATTTCCAGAAGTACCAGGATCGCGTCAATGAAATGAAGGCTGCGATCACCCGCAAGGAAGCTGACGTGGCTGCACTCAAACGCGAGCTGGGTAATCTGGGCGGCGCGTCTGCCAGCAAGTAAGCGCCTGCGGGGTGTGCACAAGAGCGCGTAACGGTAGAGTCAAGGCAGAGTAAAGGCAGTCATGGGCAACAAGGCAGAGGCGTCGGTCAAGACCACCAGGCGCGGCTCACAGGAGTTGTCCGCGCAGCTGACAGCATTCGATCACCTGGCCACGATGGTGGCGGTCGTCGAGCCAGACGGGCGCTGCCTGTTTGCGAATGCGGTGTTTGAAGAGGTGCTGGGATTGTCTCGTCGCAGCGTGATGCGCGAGTCCATCTACGACTGGTTCGTCGATCCGGCTCTGCTCAAGGAGATCGTCACGGCGGTGGCGCGCAACGAGTTCGCAACCAGCCGCCTGCAGGCGGAGCTCAAGCGGCATCTGCATGTGATGGCAGGTGACCCGCTGCCTGTACAGGTCATCGTCACCAAGATGGACCTCACGGCCCATGTGCTGATCGAACTGGTCGAAATCGAACAGCAGACCAAGCAGGAGCGGGAAGAGCGCGCGCTGGATCAGGCGCAGGCCAACAAGGAGTTGATCCGCAACCTGGCCCATGAGATCAAGAATCCGCTGGGCGGGATCCGTGGTGCGGCGCAGTTGCTTCAGATGGAGCTGGAGAACAAATCCCTCACGGAGTACACCCAGGTCATCATCCACGAGGCTGATCGTCTGCAAGCGCTGGTCGATCGCCTGCTGGCACCACATCGGCGCCCGCATCTGGTGGGGGATGTCAACGTTCACGAGGTGTGTGAACGGGTGCGCTCCCTGATCCTGGCGGAATTCCCCAAAGGCTTGAAGGTCTGGCGTGACTACGACACCTCCCTGCCCGAGTTCCGGGGCGATCGTGAGCAGTTGATTCAGGCGGTGCTGAATATCGCGCACAACGCGGCGCAAGCCCTGTCAGAGCGTATTGCCGCCGGTGATGCCAAGCTGACCTTGCGCACCCGGGTGATGCGAAGGGTCACCATCAACCGCCATTTGCACCGGCTGGCATTGGTCTTGCATATTGAAGATAACGGCCCGGGAATCCCGGAAACCATCCGCGATCGCATTTTTTACCCGTTGGTGTCGGGGCGTGAGGGTGGTTCCGGTCTGGGCCTGACTTTGGCGCAAACCTTCGTTCAACAGCATCAAGGCACCATCGAATGCGAAAGCGAGCCAGGACGCACGGTATTCAAAATACTGATACCACTACCGTGACGCCGGCCACCGCGACGTATCCGGTTCGGGATGCCATCCACACTAGGCCAGCATGAAACCCATCTGGATCGTTGACGACGACCAATCCATCCGCTTTGTGCTTGAAAAGGCACTGACCCGCGAGAGCTTGCCCGTTCGCGTGTTCACCAACCCCCGTGATGTGCTGGCAGCACTCGATGAGGACGAACCTCAGGTGCTGGTCTCTGACATCCGCATGCCGGGTGGCTCCGGCATAGACCTCCTGTCCAAGGTCAAGGCGCGTCTGCCGGGTCTGCCTGTCATCATCATGACGGCGTATTCGGATCTGGACAGTGCCGTGTCGGCCTTCCAGGGCGGCGCGTTCGAGTACCTGCCTAAGCCCTTTGACCTGCCCAAGGCGGTCGAGCTGATCCGCCGTGCCGTGGATGAGAGCGTGCGCGAAGAGGTGATCGACGAGCGCGTGACGCAGATGCCGGAGATGCTGGGGCAGGCGCCGGCCATGCAGGACGTGTTCCGTGCCATTGGCCGCCTCAGTCAGAGCAATGTGACGGTGATGATCACTGGCGAATCAGGCTCGGGTCAAGAGTTGGTGGCACGCGCGCTGCACAAGCACAGCCCTCGTGGCAATGGGCCTTTCGTGGCGATCAACACGGCTGCGATCCCTAAGGATCTGCTGGAGTCCGAACTGTTCGGCCATGAGCGCGGCGCCTTTACGGGTGCGCAGACCATGCGTCGTGGCCGCTTCGAGCAGGCCGATGGCGGCACCTTGTTCCTCGATGAAATCGGGGACATGCCCTTTGACCTGCAGACGCGGTTGCTGCGCGTGTTGAGCGATGGTCAGTTCTACCGTGTCGGTGGCCACCACCCGCTCAAAAGCAACGTGCGGGTGATTGCCGCAACCCACCAGAACCTGGAAGACCGCGTCAAGCATGGCGTGTTCCGTGAGGACTTGTTCCACCGCCTCAACGTGATCCGCCTGCGCCTGCCAGCCTTGCGCGAACGCCGAGAAGACATCCCGACGCTGGCGCGCTTTTTCCTGCAAAAGAGCGCCAAGGATCTGGGTGTAGAGGCCAAGCGCATTTCCGAACAGGCGCTGGCCCGGCTGGCTGCGTTCGACTTCCCTGGCAACGTCCGTCAACTGGAAAACATCTGCCACTGGCTGACCGTGATGGCGCCAGCGCAGGTGATCGAGTCCAAGGATCTGCCGCCAGAGTTGCTGGACAGCAAGGTGGGTGTGTCTTCCCTGGCAATGCCTGAGCCTCTCGCTGCCGCCAGTGTGGCCAACACGGCCGCGCCTGAAGCGGCAGCATACAGCGGTACTGCAGATGCGGTGCGGCCTTCGCCTGAAGGCTGGCAAGGGATGCCGGGTGAAACATTGGCGCCTGTCTATCAGGCTTCATCTGGTTTGCCAAATGCCGCCGCACCGTCTGTGCCGTCTGCCGTGGTGGTGCCTGAGGGTGGGCAAGATGCGCTGCCGGTTACGGTGGCGGTGGCGCCGACGTGGTTGAAGGACCTGGAGCGTGACGCGCGTGCGCGGCTCGAATCCGGCCAGACAGATGTCTGGGATGCCTTGACCCGCCAGTTCGAAGCCAGCCTGATTCACACGGCGCTGGACCTGACCCGTGGGCGTCGCATCGAGGCCGCCCAGAAGCTTGGCATTGGTCGCAACACGATCACGCGCAAGATCCAGGAACTGGGTATTGACGACTGACCGCGATACCTTATGGGCTTCTTTACAAAAGCCCAACACGACTGCGATACAGTGAAGGGATGGGGTGCCATCCCTTTGCTGTTTCCGGGCACCCGTTTTCTGTTGAAGCGAGTGTGTGTATGAAGCAAATCGTGCAGTTGACCATGAAGTCCGTGGCTGCGGTGTCCCTGGCGGTTCTGGCGGCCTGTTCGACAACCAGCCCCGACGTGATCAAGCCTGAGAATGCCCAGCGCATGTCCCAGGTTGAGGACGCCGTGGTGCTCAATGTGCGCCCCGTCGTGATCGAGGGCAGTCAAAGCGGTGGTGGCGCCGTGACGGGCGCCGTGCTGGGTGGTGCAGCCGGCGTGGGCGCGTCCAGCAACAACCGCAGTTCGGCCATGATCGGCGTGGCCGGTGCGGTGGTTGGTGCTGTGGTGGGCAATGCGGTGGAGCGCTTCGGTACGCGTGAGGACGCCATCGAGATCCTGCTGCAGACCGCCAATGGCCAGCGCCGCTCCATTGTGCAGGCCAAGGGCAACGAAACCTTCAATCCGGGCGATGCGGTGATCCTCGTGACGACCAGCGGCAAGACCCGCGTGATGCTGGCACCCAAGGTGACGGCGCCGCAAGCGGCGCCTGCAGCCAAGTGAGTGTGGTGGCTGCGCGGCTTGGCCGTTGCAGCCCGTTCAATCCAGCGTCTGCCGGTAGCGCAGCATGGCCAATACGCCCACGATCAGCGTGAAGGCCAGCATGGGCCACATCTCGTGGCCTACCTCGGCGAGGGTCGAGCCTTTGAGCATCACGCCGCGAACCACACGCAGGAAGTGGGTCACCGGCAGCACCTCGCCGATCCACTGAGCCCAGGTCGGCATGCCCCTGAACGGGAACATGAAGCCCGAGATCATGATGTTGGGCAGGAAAAAGAAGATGGCCATCTGCATGGCCTGCAACTGCGTGCGTGCCACGGTTGAAAACAGAAAGCCGACCACCAGGGTGGCGATGATGAAGATCAGTACCGAGGCGGTGAGCAGCAGGTAGCTTCCGAACATGGGCACATCGAATAACACGCGCGATGCCACATAGACCATCAGCACCTGCACATAGCCGATCACCACATAGGGCAGGATCTTGCCGATCATCACCTCGATGGGCTTGACCGGTGTGGCCAGCAGGTTTTCCAAGGTGCCGCGCTCGCGCTCGCGTGTCATGGCCATGGCCGTCATCATCACCAGGGTCATGACCAGGATGATGCCCATCAGGCCCGGCACGACGTTGTAGGCCGTGATGCCTTCCGGGTTGTAGCGGCGGTGTACGCGCAACTCGAAAGGGGCGTCCTTGGCGCGCAGGTGGGCCAGTGGGCCGCGCAACTCGGTTTGCAAGGCCTGCGCGGGCAACTGGTTGAGTGCCGAGATGGCGCCGCCTGAGGTGGAGGGGTCGCTCGCATCACCGTAGACGGCGATGACCGGGTGCTCGCCACGCAGCAGCTTGCGGCTGAAATCCGAAGGCAGCACGATGGCGAATTGCACCAGCCCCGCGCTGATCTGCCGTTCGGCCTCGGCCTCGCTGACCACGCCCTGGATGTCGAAATAACCGGTGTTCTCGATGGCACGGATGACGCTGCGGCTCAGCGGGCTGTTGTCCACCGCCGCCACAACAGTGGGGAGGTGCTTGGGATCGCCGTTGATGGCATAGCCAAACAGGATGAGCTGGATCAGCGGGATGCCGATCAGCATGGCCAGGGTCAGGCGGTCACGCCGCAGTTGGACGAATTCCTTGCGCAGCACGGACCACACGCGCCGCCATGACAAGGCCTTATCGGAAATTGTCTTGGGCATGCTGGCTCAGATGGATGAAGACGTCTTCCAGGCCGGTAGGGATGGCGCGCACCTGCCAGGGATGGTGGGGTTCGATGCTGGACAGCCAGCCCCCGAAATCCCGCCCTGTGACGCTGCTGACATGGATCTCGGTACCGAAGGGCACCGCCATCCAGTCCTTGTGTTTTTCCGTCAGGGCGATGATGCGATCAAGCTGTGGGTTGTGGGCTGGCCCGGTTACTTCCCAGGTCTTGAGCTTCGAGCCGGCGATCACCTCCTGCGTGGTGCCCGAGGTCAGCAGCTTGCCGTAGGAGATATAGGCCAGGCGATGGCAGCGCTCGGCCTCGTCCATGTAATGCGTGCTGACCAGGACCGTCAGGCCCTCTGCAGCCAGCAGGTGGATCTGGTGCCAGAAGTCGCGCCGGGCTTTGGGGTCCACGCCGGCGGTGGGTTCGTCCAGCAGCAGCAACTCGGGCTCGTGCAGGAGGCAGGCAGCCAGTGCCAGGCGCTGTTTCCAGCCGCCGGACAGCGAGCCGGCCAGTTGCTGGCGGCGCTCATACAGGCCCAGCTTGTCCAGTGTCTGGCGGACCAGCTCACGGCCCTTGGGCATGTCATAGACCTCGGCGATGAAGCGCAGGTTTTCTTCGATCGACAGGTCTTCGTACAGGCCGAACTTCTGCGTCATGTAGCCGGTGCGCAGCTTGATCTGACGCGACTGGGTGAGCAGATCAAAGCCCAGGCAGTGGCCTTCGCCGGCGCACGGTTCCAGCAAGCCGCACAGCATGCGGATGGTGGTGGTCTTGCCGCTGCCGTTGGGCCCCAGGAAGCCGCAGATCTCGCCGCGGCGCACCTGGATGTCGATGCCATCAACGACGGTGCGCCCGCCAAAGTCCTTGGTCAGGCCTCGGACATCAATCGCCAGGTCAGACCCGTTCATGGCGCCAGGCTCACGGTCAGTGGTTGACCGGGTTTGAGTAGCTGGGCCTGTTCACTCACAGGCGTGGCCTCGATCAAGAAGACCAGCTTGCCCTTGCTCTCGTTGCTGTAGATCACCGGCGGCGTGAACTCGGCCTGGGCGGAGATGTAGTTGACCCGTGCCTGCGTGCGGCCGCAGCCATCACACTGCACATTGACAGTCTGGCCAACTTTGGTTCTGGCCAGATCCGCCTGAGGCACGAAGAAGCGGACCTTCACGCCTTTGTCCGGCAGCAGGGCCACCACGGGGGAGCCGGGGGCCACCCATTCGCCGGGGCGGTACAGCACGTCGAAAACGGTGGCGCTCACCGGCGCATTGCGCGCCTTCTGGCCTTGGGCCCAGGTGGATTGGGATACCTGGGCGCTGGCAGCCTGTACTTCGGCGCGTGCGGCCTGGATGGTGTCAGGGCGCGCGGCATCACGGGCCAGGGCCAGTTGGGCTTCCAGCTCCTTGACGCGGGCGACATCGCGGGTCTGGGTGGCTTCAAGCTCGTCCATCTGGGCCGCGGATACGAAACCCTGGCGTATCAGTTCGCGCTGACGCTTGAGCTGAGATGTAGACATGTCGCGCGCAGCCCGGGCTTGTACAAGCTGGGCTTCAATGGCGGCGATTTCTTCCGAACGGCGGCCTTTGCTCAGGTCTGCCAGTTGGGCGTTGGCACGGCTTTGCTGGGCGACGGCGGCATCGCGGCTGTAGGTCTCGGCGCTGGCATCCACCTGGAACAATGGCTTGCCTATCTCGACATGGTCACCGCGCTGTACTCGCAGATCCTGCAGGACACCGCCTGCAGAGGGGGCGATGTAGATCAGGTCGGCCTCGGCATAGCCAGAATACGCGGGCAGTGGATCCTGCTTGCACGCCACCAGCAAACTGATCAGAAGCAGCCCAGTCCCCGTCTGAGCGAGCTTGACGATGTTCATGTATCGACTCCGGAATCCGACGACCTGGCTGGCTTTGCGATGCCAGCCTCGGTTTGACAGACTGCGTTATACCTGCTGATTCAGGACAACTGTCCTTTTTCGTGACAGCTGTTGTTTCTTGTCAAGCGGTCTGGGTGCGGGCCTGCGCGGCCAGAGGGGCCAGTTCGGCCTCCGTGAGCGTCTCGTGGGCCAGGAGCAGCCGGGCGCCTTGTTCCAGCAAGTCGCGCCGGGTTTGCAGTCCGGCCGTGGCATTGGCAAAGGCCTTGTCGACCAGTTGACGCACCGCCTCGTCGATGTGGCGGGCCGTGTCTTCGCTGTAGTTGCGCTCGGAGCCGAAGGCCGGCATCTGGGCCAGAAAGGGCGTGCGCTGTCGCTCGTAGGCGACCTGGCCCAGCTCGGCTGACATGCCCAGGCGCGTCACCATGTCCAGCGCGATGTCGGTGGCTTTGGCCAGATCGTCGGCGGCGCCGCTGGAGATCTCGCCCAGCATGAGTTGCTCGGCTGCTCGGCCGCCCAGCAGCACGGTCATGCGGTGTTCGAGCTCGGTGCGGGTGCTCAGGAAGCGGTCTTCGGTGGGGCGCTGGATGGTGTAGCCCAGCGCGCCGATGCCCCGCGGGATGATGGAGATCTTGTGAACCGGATCGGCCCCAGGCAGAGACATGGCCAGCAAGGCATGCCCCATCTCGTGATAGGCCACGGTTTCGCGTTCCTTGGGGCTCAGCACGCGGTTGCGCTTTTCGATGCCGGCCACGATGCGCTCGATGGCGTCGTTGAAGTCGCGCGCCTCAACAGCTTCTGCCTTGCGGCGCGTGGCCAGCAATGCCGCTTCATTGACGAGGTTGGCCAGGTCTGCGCCTGCAAAGCCGGGCGTCAGGGCGGCCACGGCATCGGGGTTCACGTCGGCGGCCGTGGTGATCTTTCTGAGGTGCACGCGCAGGATGTCGGTTCGGCCTTTGCGATCAGGTCGGTCCACCAGCACCTGGCGGTCAAAGCGGCCGGCGCGCAGCAGGGCAGGGTCCAGCACCTCGGGGCGGTTGGTGGCCGCAAGGATGACCACGCCCACGCTGGCATCAAAGCCATCCATCTCGGAGAGCAACTGGTCCAGCGTCTGCTCCTTTTCGTCGTGCCCGCCGCTAAGGGGACCGGCACCGCGGGCGCGGCCCAGGGCGTCGAGTTCGTCGATGAAGATGATGGCGGGTGCGGCTTTGCGCGCCTGCTCGAACAGGTCGCGCACACGGGCCGCGCCTACGCCCACGAACATCTCGACGAATTCCGAGCCACTGATGGAGAAGAAGGGCACGCCGGCTTCACCGGCCATGGCACGCGCCAGCATGGTCTTGCCGGTACCCGGTGGCCCGATCAGCAGAATGCCCTTGGGCATGCGCGCGCCCAGGCGGCCGTAGGACTTGGGGTTCTTGAGGAAGTCCACCGATTCGCGCAGTTCGTCCTTGGCTTCGTCCACACCGGCCACGTCATCGAAATGCACGCTGACTTCGGTCTCGGCATACACACGGGCGCGGCTCTTGCCCACGCCCATCATGCTGCCCAGGCCGCCACCGAAGCCGCCGTCCTTCATCATCTTGCGAGCCAGCAGGTTCCACAGCCCGAACATCAGCAGCACAGGCAGCACCCACGAGAGCACATCGTGCACGATGGTGTTCTCGACCACGCCTTCATAGCGCACCTTGTAGCTCGACAGGTCTTTGGCCAGGCCCGGTTCAATGCGGGTGGTGATGAAGCGCTGGCGGCCGTCTGGCAGGGGCTTCTTCAATTCACCTTCGATGACGTTACTGGCCACGCGCACCGAGGCCACTTCGCCGGCTTCCAGGTGCTGGACGAACTCGCTGTAGGGCATGGCTTGGACCTGGGCGTTGTTGACCCACAGGTCACGCGCCCACAGCATGGTCAGCAGAATCAAGGCCATGCCCCAGGGGCTCATGGGCCAGGGCTGCTTCTTGTCGCCATCGGTGGGGCCGCCAGGCTGATTGGATCCGGGTTTGAACAAGGGCATGGTGTCAGGTTTGCATGCGGCTGACCGCAGAACGGAAGCGCCTCAGAGCGGCGGTGAAGAACACGGCGCCAATCAGCGCGATCGCGGCGAACTGCGGCCACACGATGCTCAGATCGGCACCTCGGTAGAGGATGGCCTGCGCGAAACTCACGAAGTGTGTGGTGGGCGCGCCCAGCATGATGAAGCGCACCACCTCGGGCATGCTCTCGCTGGGGGTCATGCCGCCCGAGAGCATTTCCAGTGGCAGCAGCACGAGAATCATCAACAGCCCCAGTTGTGGCATTGAGCGTGCCACGGTACCCAGGTAGATGCCCATCGAGGTGGTGGCAAACAGGTGCAGCGTACTACCCGCCATGAACAGACCCACCGAGCCCGTGATCGGCATGGCCAGCGCGCCTCGCAGCACGAAGTGCACGGCCAGCGTCGTGGCCAGCATCACCACGGCGCCCATGGCCCAGACTTTGGCCAGCATGATCTCGACCGGTTTGAGCGGCAGCACCAGCAGGTGCTCGATGGTGCCGTGCTCCCGCTCGCGGATCAAGGCCGCCCCAGTGAGGATGATGGACAGCATGGTCACGTTGTTGATGAGTTCCATCACGCCCATGAACCAGGTGTTGTCGAGCGCCGGGTTGAAACGCATGCGCATGGCCAGGTCCACAGGTGGGGTGCTGTTGCGCCGCTCACGTTGCACGAACTCGCTGACCTCGCCCAGGGCGATGCTCTGGATGTAGCCCGAGCCCAGAAAGGCCTGGCTCATCTGGGTGGCGTCCACATTGAGCTGGATGGCGGGTGTCTTGCCGGCCAGCACATCGCGCTGGAAGTCGGGTGGGATGTCCATCACGAAGGTATAGCGGCCGGCGTCCATGCCGGGGTCCATGTCGCTCAGGCTGATGAGGCTGGGCTTCATGAAGGTGGGCGGGTAAAACGCATTGATCACCCGCTGTGACAGGCTGGACTGGTCTTCATCCACCACGGCCATGGGCGCGCGGTGCAGGCGGTCTGGTGCGCCTTTGGCGGCGGTGTACAAGGCACCGGAAAACGCCCAGATCACGAAGAGCAGCAAGAGCCGGTCACGCCAAAGGCTGCGCAACTCCTTGACGCCGAGGTTGAAGATGTTGGCCAGTGAGGTCAGCAGGCTGTGCATGGGCTGGTCCTCACTTGTCCTGCTTTTTGAGCAGGGCGACGCTGATGATGGTCAGCACGGGGATGGCGACTGCCAGCGGGATGAAATACGGCCACAGCTCGGCCAGGCCCAGCGCCTTGGAGTAGGTGCCACGGCTGATGATCAGGAAGGGGCCGGTCGGGTAGATGCGCCCCAGCACGGCGGCGAAGCCTTCCAGCGAGGACACCGGGTTGATGATCCCCGAGAACTGGATGGCGGGCAGCATGGTGGCCAGCGAGGTGCCGAAGATGGCCGCGATCTGGCTGTTGGTGAAGGTGGACATCAGCAGGCCCAGGCCGGTGGCCGCCGTCACATAGAGCAGGGCACCCAGCGTGAGTGCCAGCAGGCTGCCTTTGAGGGGCACGCCAAAGCCCCAGACCGCCATGGCCGTCATCAACACGAAGCTGACCATGGCCGTGCCGATATACGGCAGCTGCTTGCCCAGCAGAAATTCCAGCCGCGTCACCGGCGTGACGTAGAGGTTGATGATGGAGCCCAGTTCTTTCTCCCTCACCACCCCCAATGCGGTCAGCATGGCCGGGATGAAGATGAGCAGGATGGGGATCACGGCCGGCACCATGGCGTACAGGCTCTTGACGTCGGGGTTGTAGCGGTAGCGGATCTCGACCTCTGCCAGTGCCGGGGCCTGCATGCCGGCTTGCGCCATCTTGTCGGCCAGGTAGCTGGCGTGCAGGCCTTGCACATAGCCGGACACGGTTTCGGCGCGTTGCGGCATGGCGCCATCCACCCACACGCCGATGCTCGTGGGGCGGCCACGTTGCACGTCGGCCATGAAATTCGGCGGGATCTCGATGGCCAGGCTCAGCTCGCCATTGCGCATGCGTTTGTCCAGATCGGCATCGCTCTGGATGGGGGGCTGTTCCAGAAAGTAGGGCGAGCCCGAGATGTTGAGCACGTAGTCCCGGCTCAGGGTGGTCTGATCTCGGTCCAGCACGGCGAAGCGCAGATCCTGCACGTCCATGCTGATGCCGTAGCCCATGATGATCATCAGCAGCGCGGTGCCCAGCAGGGCCAGGGTCAGGCGGATGGGGTCGCGCCGCAATTCCAGCGATTCGCGGTGGGCATAGCTCAGCAACCGAGCCAGACTGAAGCGGGTGGAGGGGGGGCGGGGAGAGGCAGCGCGGACGGCTGGGCTGGTGGGCGCAGCGGTGTCAGTTTCCGCAGGGTTGTCGGCGAGCGTGCCGGCATGTCTTGTGTCGGCCTCATCTGGTGCGTCCAGTCCACTTTTATTCGTCTGATCGACCCGATCGGCAGATTGCGCCTGCTCCAGCAAGGCAATGAAGGTGTCTTCCAGATTGGCGTGACCATGCTGCTGAACCAGCGCGGCCGGCGTGTCACTGGCGAGCACGCGCCCGGCATGCATCAGCGAGATGCGGTCACAGCGCTGAGCCTCGTTCATGAAGTGGGTCGAGATGAACAGGGTCACGCCATCTTCGCGTGAGAGCTGGATCATCAATTCCCAGAAACGATCGCGGGCAATCGGGTCCACGCCCGAGGTGGGCTCGTCCAGGATCAGCATGTCCGGCTTGTGCACCACGGCCACGGCCAGCGACAGGCGTTGTCGCACACCGAGGGGCAGTTTCTCCGGGAGTTCGTCTGCCACGGCTTCCAGTTCGAAGCGCTGCATCATTTCCTGCACGCGAGCGGCGCGCTGGTCTGCAGGCACATGAAACAGCTTGGCGTGCAGTTCCAGGTTCTGCGTGACGGTCAGCTCGTTGTAGAGTGAAAAGCCTTGCGACATATAGCCCACGCGCTGGCGGATGGCCATGTCCTGTGCGTTCACAGGGTGCCCGAACAGCGAGGCACGGCCTTCGGTTGCGGGCAGCAGTCCGGTCAGCATCTTCATCGTGGTGGTCTTGCCGCAGCCGTTGGAGCCCAGACAGCCGAATATCTCGCCCTTGTGGATGGCCAGGTCGACATGGTCAACCGCGGTGAAGTCGCCGAAGCGGCAGGTCAGGCCGTGCGCTTCAATGGCGATGTCACCAACCTCGCCCTGGCGTGGCGGCACGACCAAGGCATGGTGCTCCTGGCGCCTTTGTTCGGGTAGCAACCGAATGAAGGCCGCTTCCAGATCCTCGCAGCCGGTGCGTGCCAGCAAGTCGGCGGGCGTGCCGGTGGCGAGCACGCGCCCACCATCCATGGCGATCAGGTGATGAAAGCGCTGCGCCTCTTCCATATAGGCCGTGGCGATCAGCACGCTCATGCCTGGGCGCCTGCTGCGTATGCGTTCGATCAGTTCCCAGAACTGGCGGCGCGACAGCGGGTCCACACCGGTGGTGGGCTCGTCCAGGATCAGCAGGTCCGGATCGTGGATGAGGGCGCAGCACAGCCCCAGTTTTTGCTTCATGCCGCCCGAGAGCTTGCCGGCAGGTCGATCGGCGAACGGGGCCAGGCCGGTGCTGTGCAGCAGGTCATCGATGCGGGCCTGGCGCTCGCTGGCTTCGTGGCCGAACAGGCGGCCAAAGAAGTCCACGTTTTCACGCACGGACAGCGTGGCGTAGAGGTTCTTGCCCAGGCCTTGAGGCATGTAGGCAATGCGAGGGCACACCTCGCGGCGATGCCTGGCGCCGGCCATGCTGCCACCCAGCACCTCGATCTCGCCTTGTTGAATCTGGCGCGCGCCGGCCATCAAGGCGAGCAGGGTGGATTTGCCCACGCCATCCGGGCCGATCAGGCCGACCATGCAACCACCAGGGATCGTCAGCGTGACCTCATCCAGCGCCTTGACCCGCTTGTAGGCGTGGCTCAGCGAACGGATCTGGGCAACGGACGGGTTCACGGTGCTGCTTGGCTTGACGCGCTGGATGCAACCGCTTGCGGGGCGCTTGGGTCGCCCGGCTTGGGATAGGCCTTGTCAGGCAGCGCCACATTCAGCTTGTCGGGCCAAGGCGTGTCGGGCTGTACACGCACATAAGCCATGCCCGGCATGCCGGTCTTGACCTGTTGGCGATAGTGATCAAGCAGGGCGCGGTCAATCTGGGCGCGCACCTTGAACACCAGCTTCTGGCGCTCGGCCGTGGTCTCGACCGTTTTCGGGGTGAACTGGGCCACGCTGGCCACAAAGGTTACTTTGGCTGGGATCACGTACTGAGGTGCGGCATCCAGCACCAGGCGGGCCTCCGAGCCGATGGCCACACGCCCAGCAGCGGTTTCGGGGAGGAAGAAGGTCATGTAAACATCACCCACATCCACCAGCGAGATGGCCCTGCCGCCAGCGCCCAGGACCTCACCCGCTTGCGCCGCCAGCACCTGCACGCGCCCTGGCCTGGGGGCCTTGAGCACGCTTTCGTCCAGATCCGCCTGGACGCGTGCCAGGCTGGCTTGCGCGGTGGCTATGGCCGAGTCGCCTTCCTGCAATTGCGATCGGGTGGCCGTGATGGCCGTCTTCGCTTCAGCCACCTGAGACTGCGCCGCGCTGACACCCGCCTTGGCGCTCATGACCTGCGCCTGGATTTCATCGAGCTTCTGGGGTGACAGGAAGCCCTTGTTAACCAGCTCTTGCGTGCGCTGCAGCTGTTTGCTGGCCAGGTGCAACTCCGCCTGACGTTGCGACACCACCGCCTTGGCCGTGGTCACGGCCTGTTCGCGTTGGGCCAGCATGGCCGCCGCCGTGGCCTTGGCATTGCGCGCCTGATTGATCTGAGATTGGGCGCGCTGCAAATCGGCCTCCAGCGTGGCGGTGTCCATGTGGGCCAGCACCTGCCCGGCTTCGACGTCGTCACCTTCCTTGACCAGCACATCCTTGAGCCGGCCGGCCGTGCGTGTGGCCACGTCGATGTCGGTGGCTTCAATACGGCCATTACCGCTTGCGATACCGGGTGGCATCCCCTGCGGTTTGAGGCGGTTCCACGCGATCAGCGCTGCTGCGGCAACCAAGGCCAGCACCACCCAGCCAAGTCGCTTGCGGATCGGGGAGGCCAGGGGGCCTGTGTCGGCAGTCATGTTGGATCTTTTCGTTCAGAGAGAACACTGTTTTTTACCATGCATCAAGGTCAGCGAAGATGACCTCGCACAAAGCCATGCCATGCACTGAACATCCCCACGGCGCTCAGTTGTAAAGGGAACCTTTACACATGCCCCCTACACTCAGTAAAGCTCGGTCCGCTGTCGGACCTATTTTTGTCATGACGACCCGACCCATGAACGCATCGATCTCATCCAGTTCACGTGTTTCCCGCTTTCGTCAATCACCACGGCTGGTGCTGAGTGCCCTGGCCTTGCTGGTCGCCTCCACCTTGGCGGAGGCCGTGATGGCCGCACCGGCCACGGGCTCTGGCAAGGCTACTTTGGTGGTCAAAAAGGACGTTGCAGCGATCAAACAGGTGACCGCGGTGGAAGGCATCACCGAATACCGTCTGGCCAATGGGCTGCAGGTGCTGTTGATTCCCGATGATTCGAAACCCACTACCACGGTCAACGTGACCTACCGTGTGGGGTCGCGCCACGAGAGTTATGGTGAGACCGGCATGGCCCACCTGCTGGAACACCTCATGTTCAAGGGTTCGCCCAAATACCCGCAGGTCTGGGGCGAGTTCAACAAGCGCGGTTTCAACGCTAATGGCAGCACCTGGTACGACCGTACCAACTACTTCGCCAGTTTTGCCGCCAACGACGACAACCTGCGCTGGTACCTGAACTGGCAGGCCGATGCCATGGTGCACAGCTTCATCGCTCGCAAGGACCTTGACAGCGAAATGACCGTGGTGCGCAACGAGATGGAGATGGGCGAGAACGACGCTGGTCGCATCCTCATGGAAAAGACGATCTCTTCCATGTACCAGTGGCACAACTACGGCAAGTCCACCATCGGGGCTCGGGCTGATGTGGAGGGCGTGGACATCAGCCGCTTGCAAGCCTTCTACCGCCGCTATTACCAGCCTGATAACGCCACGTTGATCGTGTCGGGCAAGTTTGATCCGGCCAAGGTGCTGCCCTGGGTGCAGGAAGCTTTTGGCGTGATTCCCAAGCCTTCGCGCCAGTTGCCGCATCTCTACACGCTGGATGCGGTGCAGGATGGTGAGCGCGCCGTGACCTTGCGCCGAGTGGGTGGTGTGCCTTTGCTGTACGCCGGCTATCACATCATGCCTGGCGCGCATCCGGACTACGCTGCCATCGAGCTGATCTCCGTGATCCTGGGTGACACGCCTTCAGGCCGTTTGCACAAGGCCCTGACGGAAAAGCAACTCGCCGCCGGTGTGTTCAGTTTCTCGGAAGGCATGGCTGATCCCGGTTTCATCCTGCTCGGTGCCCAACTGTCGCCCCAACAGGATCCGGCCACCTCCAGCAAGGCCATGCTGGAAGTGATCGAGGCCTCCCTCAAGCAGGTACCCATCACGCAGGAAGAACTGGACCGCGCCAAGGCCAAATGGCTCAAGTCGTGGGACATGGGTTTTTCAGATCCGCAGCGCATTGGCGTGGCCCTGTCTGAAACCGTGGCGCAAGGCGACTGGCGCTTGTTTTTCCTGACGCGTGACCGCATCAAGAACGCCAAGCTCGCTGATGTGCAGCGTGTGGCTCAGCAGGTCTTTGTTTCTTCCAACCGCACCCTGGGTCAGTACGTGCCTACCTCAACGCCTGAGCGCGCGCCGCAGCCAGATCGCGTGAACGTGGCCGACATGTTCAAGGACTTCAAGGCGCAAGGTGCGCAGGCCAAGGCAGAGGCCTTCGATGCCAGCCCGGCCAATATCGATGCGCGCACGCAGCGCTTTGCCTTGCCGTCGGGTATGAAGGTTGCGCTGCTTTCCAAGTCGACCCGTGGTCAGGCCGTCAAGGCCAGCCTGACCTTGCGTTATGGTGATGAGAAATCCCTGGCCAATTGGGGCGAAGCGGCCGCCGCACTGGCTGCCCTGCTGGACAAGGGCACGACAACGTTGAATCGTCAGCAGTTGCAAGACAGGCTCGACGCCCTGCAGGCGGAGGTGAGTTTTGCCGCTGCGCCTGGTCAGTTGATCGTCAACCTGGCAACCCGACGAACGCATCTGCCTGCATTGATCGCGCTGGTCGCCGATGTGCTGCGACATCCCGCCTTGCCGGCAGATGCGCTGGAAGAGGTGCGCCAGCAGGCGCTGGCGTCGCTCGAAGAGCAGAGCAAGGAGCCCGAAGGCGTGCTGGCTGAAGCGATCTCTCGTCATGGCAATCCCTATCCGCTTGGCGATGTGCGTTATGCCCGCACCTTTGCCGAAACCGAAGCCGACTGGAAAGCCGTTCAGATTGAACGCGTGCGCGCATTCCACAGCGAGTTTCTGGCTGCAGGCCATGCGCAATTTGCCGCTGTGGGTGATATGGAGGCCCATGCGGTCAAGCAGGCATTGCAGGCGGGCTTTGGTGATTGGCGCAACGACAAACCCTATGCGCGTGTGCCCAATCCCCTGATCAAATTGCCCCCTGCGCGGTTGGTGCTGGGCACACCGGATAAACAGAATGCCGCGATGTCGGTTGTCATGCCATTGGCCATGACAGACCGGGATCCTGATTACGCTGCGTTCATGCTGGCCAACCATTTACTGGGGGCCGGTGGCGACTCACGTTTGTGGAACCGTATCCGTGAAAAGGAAGGTCTCTCATATAGCGTGTACAGCAGCGTGAACTGGAATCCGGTCGAACAGCATTCCGAATGGACTGCTTCGGCCATCTTCGCGCCACAAAACCGAGACAAGGTGGAGTCAGCCTTCAAGGAAGAGATCCACCGAGCACTGTCGCAGGGCTTCACGCAGGCAGAGTTTGAGGCGGGCAAACGTGGCTTGCTGAATTTCCGTCGATTGGGGCGCGCGCAGGATGGGCGTCTGGCTGCCGGTTGGGCCGCCAATTTGTACCTTGATCGAACCTTTGCCTTGGCCGCCCAGGTTGATGCGGCCATTGAATCGCTGACGCTGGATCAGGTCAATCAGGCCTTGAAGAAGTATCTGAAGCCCGAACAGTTTGTATTGGGTCTTGCAGGTGATTTCAAACCAACAAAGCCCTGAACAATAAAAAAGGCCGGTCAGTTGACCGGCCTTTTTGTTTCAATCTGAAATTCAGATCGCGAAATCTTCGAGTTTCTTGCCCGAAGCAATGGCAGCTTGAACCCACTTGGGTTGCAGTCCGCGGCCCGTCCAGGTTTCGCCGGTTTGAGCGTTGCGGTACTTGGGCGCTACCTTGCGACCAGCCGAGGCGCTGCCGCCCGTTGCGGGTTTGCCTGGCTTGAGGCCCAGGTCAGCCACAGTCAGGCCGTGCTCGGTCAGCAGGGACTTGATTTGAGCGATCACGCCAGCACGTTCGGCACGACGGGCGTCCTGCAGTTGCTTGTCCAGATCCGCAGCTTGCTTTTCCAGCGCGGCCTTTTGAGCGAGAAGCTCTTGGTAGTTGCTCATGTGGTGTCCTTTGTGGCCCGGGTGTCTAGGGCAATGAATACTTATTTGTGGGAGCGACAGTCCATGACACGTAGCGGAATGACTTTCACGGTACGTTCACATCGACTTGCAATGGATTCTATACACAAAATAAATTTCCTTGCAAACGCCATATATCGATGCAGACCTATGTGGTGTCCGAATGCACCTTATATTGCGCCGTGAACCCCATGCAGTACAGCCATTCTTCATCATGCGAGATAAGTAGTAGTACCTAGGCCTCGGGGCGGGCTGTATTACGGAGTTTGGGCATTTTGGCGGGAGGCTTCTTTGGAAACAACTTCGCCCAACTGGGTGACGGCCAGTGCGTAATAGCTGGATTGGTTGTAGCGCGTGATCGCATAAAAATTGGCAGTGCCTGCGATCAAGGTGGGTTCGTCTCTGCCGTTTTGGAGAAGAACCAGCGCAAGTTGCCCGGGATGATTCTGTGCCGCATCAGACAAGGATGCGCCCAACTCTTGCATGTCTGAAACCGAGAAACTGGGCACGATATCTGGCGCAAGCAGTTTGGCAAGCGCCTGCTCATCCTTTGGTGGCTTGATATCGAAATACACGGGCCATTGTGCATGCCAGCCATGTTGCGAAAGATAGTGCGCCACACTGCCAATCGCATCAACAGGGCTTCGCTGCAGGTCAATGCGGCCGTCGCCATCGAAGTCCACGGCATATCTGCGGATGGAGCTGGGCATGAATTGCGGCAAGCCAATCGCGCCAGCATACGAGCCCAACATGCTGTCCGGCTCGATACCTTGCTCCTGACAGAGTTTCAGGAATTGCCCTAGTTCGGTTCGGAAAAACGCACTGCGGTCGCTGCGTGCTTTGGGAAAGTCCAGGCTCAGTGTGGTCAATACATCCAGCACTCTGAAGTTGCCGGTCTGCTTGCCGTAGATCGTTTCAACGCCCAATACGCCGGCAATCACGCTGGCTGGTACGCCATAACTCGCTTGCGCTCTTTGAAGTTCGGGTTCGTAGGCCCGCCAGAATGCGACGCCGGCCTTGACGCGGATGGGTTCAACAAAGCGGCTTCGGTATACGCCCCAGTTTTTGGGCGTACCAGCGGGCGCCGGCAGCATCAGACGGGCCGCGCTTTCGCGGTAGCGAGCTTTGGCGATGGCCTGCGACACCCATTGAGGGTCCAGCGACATCCGGGTGGCGATCTCCACGGCGAGTTGATGGGCGTCATCTCGATTGGCGTAACTGTCCGGTGATCCTCCGCCGGGTGTCGATCTGGCATCCTGAGCTTGAATGTCCGGAGTGGCAATGCCTTTGGTGATCAGGTCGCCCTCGCTGGCCGCAACGGCGGCGCTGGCTTGCGCCGTGACGGGTGACACGGCCTTGCTGGTCTGCTCGGGGTGGGGCGCTTTAGGGACGTTGCTGCAGGCACCGATCAAAGTGCAGAACAAGGCCAGCGAGCTCGCTCGGATCGGGAGGGGTAGATGTCGGTGCAGCACAGGCAGGGTCAAAGGCGCGGGATTTGCCTAGTTTGCCCGATCCCGTCGCTTGATGGCTCGCCACTGTTGCGCTTGTTGCTGAATCGTCTGTATCAGCGCGGAACGTTGTTGCCTGAACTGACGGCCTTGTTCTGCCTGTGGCGCGTAGCGCAAGGCATCCAGTTGCTTGAGTGCGTCGATCAGGCTGGTCTGAGTCGCCTGCAAACTGGCGCTGACGGCCAGTTGCTCCAGTCGTTTTGCCCAAGTCAGTGCGGGCGCGGGAGCAGGGCAGTCATCGGGTGCAGGCAGGCCTGCGGACGTGAGCACACGGTGAACCCGCATCAAGGGACGTCGCCATGGCGTGCGCGGCGTGCGCGGGCGAGTCCACCAAAGCCAGGCAATGCCCATCACGCTGGTGCAGGCGATCACGATGCCACACAGGCGGATCAGGTCAGTCGCGCTGGGTGAGTCGAACCCCCAATCCTTGAGCAACTGCATCTGGCGGTGGCGAGAGTACTGCAAGACCCACAGGTTCCATCGATGGTTGCTCGCATCCATGTAGTTGCGCAGCCGCCCCCAGAGTGCTGGATCAATGTTGGACAGAGGGCCGGGTAGGGTATTGCGGCGGCCAAATGCCTGTCGAGCACGTTCGATGCGCTCTGGGGCCACGGCGCCCGTCGGGTCCACGCGAACCCAGCCCGTGCCGGGTTGCCAGAATTCTGCCCAGGCATGGGCATCGCTGTTGCGCACCACGAACCAGCCATCGACCGGGTTGATTTCTGCGCCCTGGTAGCCGGTCACCACCCGGCTGGGCACACCCATGGCGCGCATCACGACCACATAGGCGGTGGCGTAGTGCTCGCAAAAGCCGCTGCGGCGATCCAGCCAGAACCGGTCGATGAGGTCGCGCTCGGGCTGGCCGTTCTCATCCAGGTAGGCATCGCCCGGTGTCATGGTGTAGCGGAACGGCTCTTGACGGATGTGCTGCAAGACAGCATCGGACAGCAACTTCGGGTCGGCGCCGATCAGGTCCTGTCGTTGCCTCAACGTTCTGGCCCATGCAATGCTGCGTGGGTTGTAGCCGGGTGGCAGTTGTAGCCAGTCCCGCAGCAGGGGGCTTCCTTCCTGAGGGCCGTGCGCGATGTTCAGCCAGGCTTGGGCGTCGATCTGCGCGCGATCAAGCAGTGGCTGGGTCGCGGTCCAACTCAGGCCGTCGCGAACGATCTGGGGTTCGGTGTGGGGCGCAGTAGGTGCCGCCAGCAGGGTGCCATCCAGTAAGGGAACCGTGCTGACCTTGCTGGGTTCCACCGTGACCTGGTAGCGGGTGACCTGTCCGGCCGGGCGGGGCGGATACACCTCGTCTGAGCTGATCAAGGCAGGATTGCGTGGCCGGGCCATCCAGTTTCGGCCATCGAAAAAGTCCAGAACCGGGCCCCGGAAATACAGCTTGCTGGTGATCGGTGGGATATCGATGAACTTGATGCGCATCGCCACGGTGTCATCCTGTGCCAACTCCGATACGTGCCCGAGCTTGATGCGGTCGGACAAGCCGGTTCGTGGCCCGGCGTCGGATGGCACACTCCACAGCGGGCCCATTCTGGGAAACAGCACATACAGTGCCAGCATTACCGGAATGCCCATGAGCACACTGCGCCAGGCAATCTTGGTGGCGGACCAGATGCTGGGACGCCCCAGCGGCCGTTGGGCCAGCACCAGCGAGGTGAGCATGCCCATGAGTACCACCACCATCAGCACGGCGATGAACAGGCTCTGGGAGTAGAGGAACTGGGTCAGGATCAGGAAGAAGCCCAGCGAGGTCACGACAAAGGCGTCGCGTCGGGCGCGCAGCTCCAGCGTTTTCAAACCGGCCAGCAGGCATACCAGCGTCACGCCTGCCTCGCGGCCGAACAGCGTGTTGAAGGTCCACACCGTCAGGCCCATGCCGATGGCCAGGCATACCAGCAGCACCGAGCGAGGGGGCAGGGGATCGTCGCGCCAGGCCATGCGGGCGCGCAGCAAGATGGCCACGCCAGTACTGATGGAGGACCACAGGGGCAGGCGCGGCAGATGCGGCGCGATGCTCAGTGCCAACACCGCCAGCAACAACAGGGTGTCGCGCCCTTCGCGACTGATGGCGGCCGTCGACAGTCGCCTCATGGTCGGCCTCGGGCTGTGCCTGTGGGCGACCAAACGGCCAGCGTGTCGAGGCAGTGGCGCAGGTGATGCGTGCCCGCGTTGCATGGTACCGAGATGCCAGGCAGGCGCAGCCCGTAAATGGGCCCTCGGGCTGACGCATCCTGTTCAGCCTGGATCAGCCAACTGGCCAGCCTGCTCAGGCGGGCCTCGGCATCCAGCCCGACCATGCCGGGGCTTTGCTCGAAATCCAGCCACAGATCGGGGCTGTGGCCCTGGGCGGGCTCGCGGCTGACCAGCCCGGTGCCGGAGGCCAGCGCCTGGCTGGATTTTTTCCAGGCAATCCAGCGCAAGGGGTCGCCACGGCGATAGTCGCGCAGGCCCTCGGGCATTTCCGAACTGTTGGAGGTGGGGCGTTGGGCGTGCGCGGCGTGATCAAGCCTTCCACTGGTGGGCAGGACCGGGGCGTTGGCTTCCGTGGCTGGCCAGATCAGCACGCGTGTCTGAGGCAGCCAGTACGCCCACGCCCGAAACAGCCCCAGTGGGAAACGGGTGTCGATCGTGATACGGGGCAGCGTCAGCCAGCCACGTTGATCGGTGGCGACATCCACCTCGACCGTGCAGTCACTGCCGGGACCGAGTTCGGCATATTGAGGTGTGCCAGGGCCTTCCATCGTGCCCTCTGGCGCCTTGGGGCCAGCGGTGATCTCCAGCCCATAGCGTCCCAGCTTGCGGTGTTGGTTGCTCAGCGTGATGCCCACGCGCAGCACCTGGCCGGCATGGACGCTGCGCAGCGTCAGCAAGCGCATGTTCACGCCGTGCAGGTTGCCATGAGTCTGGTAGAGCGCCGCCATTGACGCGCCGCCCAGCAAAAAGCTCAAGGCGTAGCCCAGGTTGACCTGCTCATTGATGGACGCCAGCAGCAGCACGATGAAGACCAGCGCAAATGCCCAACCGGCTTTGGTGGGCAGGATGTACAGATTGCGTTGATTGAGCGTGAGCTGATCGCGCCGGGGTAGCCTGGCTTCCCACCACGCGTTCATGCGCTGCCTGAGCCAAGCCATGCTCAGGCGGTGGTTGCCGGCGTTCAGCATCGCACGCGCGCGGCTCATCATCATGGGACGGGCGTGGCCTCCAGCAAAGCCCGAGCTTGCGCCGTGGCACTGCGGCCGGATTGCGGCAGGGGCATCAGGCGGTGGGCAACGGCCGGAATCCACAGGCTCTGGATGTCTTCGGGCGACACATGCTGGCGGCCCAGCACCAGAGCCCGCGAACGCGCCAGTTTCAGCAACGACAGGCCGGCGCGCGGGCTCAATCCCAGCGCGAACCAGCGCCCATCGCGGGTGGCCGTGATCAGGGCCTGCAGATAGTCCAGCAGGCTGTCCGCGACATGAATCTCATCCACCCGTTGCTGCCAGTGTTGCCATTGCGCGGGTGTCATCACCGGTTGCAGATGCAGCATCGCACCACGGCGATCCTGGCCGGTCAGCAAGGAGCGTTCGGCGGCTGGATCGGGGTAGCCCAGCGACAGCCGCATGGCAAAGCGGTCCAGTTGCGACTCGGGCAGGGGGTGTGTGCCCAGTTGCTCGGACGGGTTTTGCGTGGCGATCACGAAAAATGGCGAGGGCAGGGGGCGCGTTTCGCCTTCCACCGACACCTGTCGCTCTTCCATGGCCTCCAGCAAGGCACTCTGGGTGCGGGGCCCCGCCCGGTTGATTTCGTCTGCCAGCAGCACGTGCGCGAATACCGGCCCGGGATGGAAGACAAAGGCTTCCTTCTGCCGCTCGTAAACGCTCACGCCGATCAGGTCGGTTGGCAGCAAATCCGAGGTGAACTGGATGCGGGAAAAGCTCAGGCCCAGGCTGCGTGCCAGGGCTTGTGAGAGGGTGGTTTTCCCTACGCCGGGGACGTCTTCGATCAAAAGATGACCTGACGCAAGCAAGCAGATCACGCTGAGGGTGACCTGCTCGCGTTTGCCCACAATGATCGTGCTAACCTGATCAATGAGCTGCGTGATTTGCGAGCCCTTGACGGACGTGGCACCGCCAGTCGGCATGGCATGGTTCGAGTCGTTTCGCAACATGACGCGACATTAACTCAAACCCGCACATCGTGCGGACCAAAGCTGACCCATGGCAACCGGCTATTTTTCACACTCTGACTGCCTGCATCACGACATGGGCAACGGGCATCCTGAATGTCCCCAGCGTATCAAGGCCATTGAAGACCAGTTGCGCGCCCAGGGGCTGGACGTCCTGATGTTGTCGCCCGACGTGCCTCTGGCCAGCAACACCGATCTGGCGTTGGCGCATGATCTGAACTATGTGCTGACACTGGATGACTTTTTACAACAGCTGGAGGCCACAGGCGACACCCGTGCGCTCGACCCGGACACCTGGGCGAGCCCCGGTACGCGCGCAGCCACCTGGCGGGCCGCCGGCGCCGCCATCGCAGCGACCGACGCCGTGATCGACGGCAAGTTGGACAACGCGTTCTGCGCTGTGCGCCCGCCTGGGCACCACGCCATGCACAACCAGACCATGGGTTTTTGCTTCTTCAACAACGTTGCCGTGGCGGCTCGCCATGCGTTGGACGTGCGAGGGCTCAAGCGCGTGGCGGTGGTGGACTTCGACGTGCACCACGGCAATGGCACCGAAGACATCCTGGCAGGCGATGACCGCGTCCTGATGGTGGGGCTCTTCCAACATCCCTTCTATCCCTATAGCGGGGCGGAGTGCCGTGCCGGCAACATGGTCAACATCCCGATCCCTGCGCGCAGCGACGGCAAGGTCGTGCGCGATGTGGTGGAAAGCTACTGGCTGTACCGCCTGGAAGATTTCCAGCCCGAGATGATCTTCATTTCGGCAGGGTTTGATGCCCACCGTGAAGACGAAATGGGCGGTTTAGGCATGGTCGAGGCGGATTACGCCTGGATCACGGCGAAAATCATGGAAGTGGCTGCCAAGTACAGCAAGGGGCGCATTGTCTCTTGCCTCGAAGGTGGCTACAACCTCAGTTCGCTGGCCCGCAGTGTGGCGGCGCATGTGCGAACCCTGATTGAAAACTAAGCCCGCCCTATCTCCTCCATGTCCGTGAGTTCCGTCCAGGTCGCCCATCCCATTACCCCTGATGAACTGCTCCATCTGCTTGATGGATTGCAGCAGCGCTCCGCCTTGTCCGAGGCGGGCATCATCTTGGCCTGCCTGGCGCTGTCTTGGGGCTTGCTTCGCCTGTGGCGAGGTGCGCAAGGTGATGCGCATTCGGTCTGGTTTGGTCGCAACATCGTCGATGGCGTGCTGTTTCCCGTTCTGGCGCTGTTGCTGGCGCTGGCCGCCCGCAGGGCCTTCCTCGGTCTTTTGCCTCTGACGGTTTTCCGTCTGATCATCCCGATCCTGGCCTCGCTGGCCGTCATCCGCTTGACGGTCAAGGTGCTCAAGGTGGCCTTCCCGTCATCACAGACGGTGAGGGTGGTCGAGCGAACTGTTTCCTGGCTGGCCTGGATCGTCACCGTCCTGTGGGTGACGGGGATCATGCCCATGGTCCTGGGCGAACTGGAAGACATCACCTGGAAGATTGGCGCTACGCGGGTCAGCCTGCGCAACCTGATCGAAGGTGCGCTCAGTGCCGTGCTGGTGCTGATCCTGAGTCTGAGCCTGTCGTCAGCCATTGAGTCTCGGTTGCTCAAGGGCGCGACGGACAACCTGTCGCTGCGCAAGATTGCGGCCAACGCAATTCGGGCTATCTTGCTGACATTGGGCGTGATCATGGCCCTGTCGGCGGCGGGCATTGACCTGACGGCCTTGTCGGTGCTGGGTGGGGCCGTGGGTGTCGGCCTGGGTTTTGGCCTGCAGAAACTGGCCGCCAACTACGTGAGCGGCTTCGTCATCCTGGCCGAGCGCAGCCTGCGCATCGGGGATCTGGTGAAGGTCGACAACTTCGAGGGTCGCATCACCGACATCAACACGCGCTACACCGTCTTGCGCTCGGCCACGGGTCGGGAGTCGATCGTGCCCAACGAATTGCTGATCACCCAGCGGGTCGAGAACGCTTCCTTGGCGGACAACAAGCTGATGCTCACCACCGTCGTGCAGGTGGCCTATGGTACCGACCTCAACAGTGTCATGCCCAGGCTGAAGGACGCGGTTGCCGCTTTGCCGCGTGTGGTGGAGGACCCTGGCCCCGCCGTGCATCTGTCCAATTTTGCGGCTGATGGCCTGGAGTTGACCGTGGCTTTCTGGATCTCGGATCCAGAGAATGGGCAGCTCGGTGCGCGCTCGGCGGTCAATCTGGCCATCCTCGATACGCTCAACAGCATGGGCATCGAGATTCCATTTCCTCAAAGGGTTGTGCATCAGGCCAGCGTGGCTTGAGGTATCCTCCGCCGCAAGATGAGCTTTCCCATTCCTTTCCCCGGCCGGGAGAACTGGCCCTTCATGGGGCTGGTGCTGCTGGCCTGCCTGCTGGCGTTCTCCTGGCAAGGTCCCTTGGCGGCTTCCCTGGTGGCCGTGGCTGGCCTGCTGGCGCACATGGTCTATTTCCGCGATCCGCCACGCGCCGTGCCTGCCCAGGCCGGTGTGGTGCTGTCGCCAGCAGACGGTCGCATCGTGCGCATCGAAAAGGCCCGCGACCCCTACGCCAACCGCGACGCCTTGCGCATCAGCGTGTTCATGAGCCTGTTCAGCCTGCACGGCAACCGTGCCAGCGTGGACGGCGTGATCCGCCAGGTCGAGTACATCCCCGGGCAACTGGTGAACACCGATCTGGACACGGCCTCGCGCCACCATGAGCGCAATGCCATCGTGATCGAATCCAACGGGCAGTTGGTGACCCTGGTGCAGGTGGCCGGCCTGATAGCCCGCCGCATTCTGTGCTGGGTGAAACCGGGCGACACGCTCACGCGTGGGCAGCGTTATGGCCTGATCCGTTTTGGCGCCCGGGTAGATGTCTACCTGCCGCCGCATGCCGTGCCCAAGGTCGCCCCTGGCGACAAGGTCTCGGCCACCACTACCATTCTGGCAACCCTGAACAAGGCTTGACTGTGCAACCTGTTTCCCCCAAAGAGGCCGATCCCAACTTGGATGTGAGCCTGGATGATGCCGATGAGGCGCCTCGTCCGCGTCGCAAAGGTGTCTACATCCTGCCCAATCTGTTCACGCTGGCGGCCCTGTTTGGCGGCTTCTACGCCATCGTGATGGCCATGAACGGCCATTTTGACCAGGCCTCGATCGGCATCTTTTTCGCGATGGTGCTCGATAGCCTGGACGGGCGTGTTGCCCGCATGACCAACACGCAAAGCGCGTTTGGCGAGCAAATGGACAGCCTGTCCGACATGGTGTCCTTTGGCGCTGCACCCGCCTTGATCGCCTACGAATGGGCGCTCAAGGACATGGGCAAGCTGGGCTGGATCGCCGCCTTCGTGTACTGCTCATGTGCGGCTTTGCGCCTGGCGCGCTTCAATACCAACATTGCCGTGGTGGACAAACGCTTTTTCCAGGGTTTGCCAAGCCCTGCAGCCGCCGCCCTGGTCATGGGGCTGATCTGGGTGGTCACCGACATGGGTGAAACGGCCCGTTCCCTGCCCGGCATGGTCTGGGTTGCCTGTGGTTTCACGCTCTATGCGGGTCTGACCATGGTCACCAACATCCCGTTCTACAGCTTCAAGGACGTCAATTTCCGTCGGACGGTGCCCTTCATCGCCATCGTGGCGATTGCGCTGGGCATCGCCGTGATCACCATTCACCCGCCTATCGTGCTGTTTGGCGTGTTTGTGGTGTACGGCACCTCGGGGTATGGCGTCTACATCTGGAAGCGCATGAAGGGCAAGCGTGTGAGCGTGATTTCCACCTCGACGGACGAGCCCGAAGAGGCCGGCCTGCACCGCTGATCACCATTTACTGGCTTTGTTTGGCGCTTTTGCCAGCCTCAGGCCACGAACCTGCGTGTTATATTGATACCCATGAAAACGTTCAACGCATCGCTGCTACTACTGCTAGGAGAGCCCCGGGCGCGTTGATCGCTATCGTCTGTACATACCTGTACCTTGCATCACGGCCCGCCAAGCGCTTCTTGCGGGCCGTTTTGTTTTGGATGGCGTCATTGATCGATCCGGAACTGGCCAGATGCCCAAGAGATGCTTCACAGCAAGCCAGGCGGCCACCAACCTGATCTGAACTGACTTCTGTCCTACGGAGACCACCATGACCGACAAGCTCATCATTTTCGACACCACCTTGCGCGATGGCGAACAGTCGCCCGGCGCGTCCATGACCCGTGAAGAAAAGCTGCGCATCGCCCGCCAGCTTGAGCGCCTGAAGGTGGACGTGATCGAAGCCGGTTTTGCCGCTTCGTCCAATGGTGATTTCGAGGCCATCAAGTCGATCGCCGATGTCATCAAGGATTCCACCGTCTGCTCGCTGGCCCGCGCCAATGACCGCGACATCGCCCGTGCGGCCGAGGCTCTGAAGGGCGCCAATTCCTGGCGCATCCACACCTTCATCGCCACCAGCGCGCTGCACATGGAAAAGAAGCTGCGCATGTCGCCCGAGCAGGTGCTGGAGCAGGCGAAATTGTCCGTGCGCTTTGCCCGTAACCTCACGTCCGACGTGGAGTTCTCGGCTGAAGACGGCTACCGCTCTGACCTCGATTACCTGGCCCGCGTGTGCGAAGCCGTGATCGCCGAAGGCGCGACCACCATCAACATTCCCGACACCGTGGGCTACGCCATCCCCGAGTTGTACGGCAACTTCATCAAGGCCCTGCGCGAAAAGGTGCCCAACTCGGACAAGGCCATCTGGTCCGTGCATTGCCACAACGACCTGGGCATGGCCGTGGCCAACTCCCTGGCCGGCGTGAAGATCGGTGGCGCACGTCAGGTCGAATGCACCATCAACGGCCTGGGCGAGCGTGCAGGTAACTGCGCGCTGGAAGAAGTCGTGATGGCGGTGAAGACCCGCCGCGACTACTTTGGCCTGGATGTGGGTATCGACACCCAGCAGATCATGCCGGCTTCGCGCCTGGTCTCGCAGACCACCGGTTTCGTGGTGCAGCCCAACAAGGCGGTGGTGGGCGCCAATGCCTTCGCCCACGCCTCCGGCATCCACCAGGACGGCGTGCTCAAGGCGCGTGACACCTACGAAATCATGCGTGCCGAAGACGTGGGTTGGGCCGCCAACAAGATCGTGCTGGGCAAGCTCTCCGGCCGTAACGCGTTCAAGCAGCGCCTGCAGGAACTTGGCATCGATCTGGATTCGGAAACCGAAGTCAACGCCGCTTTCGCCCGTTTCAAGGAACTGGCCGATCGCAAGAGCGAGATCTTTGACGAGGACATCATCTCCCTGGTTGGCCGTGACAGCGCGGCCGGCGAGCAGGATCACTACCGCTTCGTGGCGCTGTCGCAGCGTTCCGAGACCGGTGAGCGCCCGCACGCCAACATCGTGTTCGTGGCTGGCGATCAGGAGCACCGTTCCGAGAGCGATGGCAATGGCCCGGTGGACGCCTCCCTCAAGGCGATCGAGGCTGTCGTGAAAAGTGGCGCGGAAATCGTCCTCTACTCGGTCAATGCGATCACCTCGGGAAGCACAGAATCACAAGGAGAGGTCACAGTTCGTCTGCAACACAGCGGGCGGGTTGTCAATGGCGTTGGAGCAGATCCGGACATCGTTGTGGCGTCAGCCAAAGCCTACCTTTCTGCGTTGAACAAGCTGCACAGCAAGTCAGAAAGGGTAGCCGCACAGGGTTGACCCGCACGACGGTGGTCTGATCAGCCAGGCCACTTGATAAAAGACGCGTAAGTCTTTGATCTTGCGCGTCTTTTTTATTACACTTGCGTGAAGACGAAAGGGCTGTACCGTGGTGTGCTCGAAATTGAAGAAAAACTGGCTTGTCATCGCACTGGTGTCAGTGCTGTCCATGTCCCTCGGCACCTCTGTTGAAGCCGCTACCAAGGCCCGTCAGTCCAACGTTCGTTCGTCCAAGGTTAGCAAGGTTGCGAAGGTCAGCAAGGTTGCCAAGGCCAAGCCCGCAGCTCGCAAGGTGGTTCGCCAGGTCAAGGCCCGCGGTCGAGTGGTCCAGCAAGCCCCCCGCGCCAGTGTCGTGCGCGCCGTTTCAAACAATGGCGTGCCAGCCAAACTGGCGCCAGTGTCCATCAACGCTGCCGCGCCGGTTCGACCGTCGTCCAATCTGGCCGCAGCCTCCAGCGCCTCAGGTACCTCGTTTGGCCAGCTCTATGGTCTGCACCAAACGCAGGATCCGCTGGATCTGAAGTCCAGCGTGGCGCTGGTGATGGACCAGGACACCAATGAAGTGGTGTTCGCCAAGAATTCCGAGGCCGTGTTGCCCATCGCATCGCTGACCAAGCTGATGACCGCGATGGTCATGGTGGAAGCCAGACTGCCGCTGGAAGAAACCATCTCGGTCACCGCTGATGACGTGGACACTGAAAAGAACAGCAGTTCCCGGCTTGCTGTGGGCGCGACCCTCACGCGCGGTGAACTGTTGCATCTGGCCTTGATGTCCTCCGAGAACCGCGCAGCCCATGCTTTGGGTCGCACCTATCCTGGTGGATTGCCTGCTTTCGTGCAGGCCATGAATGCCAAGGCTCGTTCGCTGGGCATGGCCGATACCCGTTATGTGGATCCCACCGGCCTCAACAGTGGCAACCAGTCCAGCGCCAAGGATCTGGCTTCGCTGGTCAAGGCCGCTTACCAGCAGCCGCTGATCCGTGAGTTGTCGACCTCGCATGAGCATGCTGTCCGCGTGGGCAGCCGTCAACTGCAGTTCCACAACACGAACAGCCTGGTGCGTAACCCTGCCTGGGACATTGGTTTGCAAAAGACCGGCTACATCGTGGAAGCTGGCCGCTGCCTGGTGATGCAGGCCAAGATGGCCGGCCGAAAGTTCATCATGGTGTTTCTGGATTCCACTGGAAAGTACTCGCGTCAGGCTGATGCCGAGCGCGTGCGTCGCTGGATCGAGTCAGCCACGCAAAAGGGCGCCTTGAGCAGCCTGCCGCACAACAAGGTTCAATCCTGATTTGATGTGTCACTTGCTGAGCCCAGGGTTCAGCCAGGCATGAAAAAGCCACCGCATGTCGGTGGCTTTTTCGTTGCAGCCTGTTGGTGGTTGTCAGGCGTCAGTTGTGGGTCCAGCCCAGCGTGTTCGAGATGCGTTGCGCTGTGTTCTTCAGTGCTTCGCCCCATTCCGGGCTCATGCGGGCTGCAGGTGCGTTGAGCGCCAGGCTGGCCGTGACACGCCCCTGGTCGTCCAGGATTGGCGCGGCGCTGAGTTGCAGGGAAGGATCTTGGCCTTCTCCTTCAGCTGCAATGCCGCTTTGGCGGATCATAGACAGTTCAGCGTGCAGCCCGGGATGGGCGCCCGCCAGGCCTTGCAGGGCAGAGCCGGATTCGTTGAGCAAGAGGATTTTGCCAGCGGCACTGCTGGTCAGTGGCACGCGCAGGCCCATCACGCGGGTGACCTGCACGCCATTGCGCTCAGATACAGTGCGTTCGATGCACAAGGCATCGTCGTCCTGGCGAATGAACAGCGAGACGGGGAAGCCAGTCAGCCTGTGAAGCTCCTGCATCGGGCGCACGGCCAGATCGCGCACATCCAGGCGAGCACGAACCAGGTTGCCCAGCTCCAGCAGGCGCAGGCCCAGCCGGTAGCTACCGGGGCCCGAGCGCTCGACCATGCCGCCAACGGCAAGGTCGTTGAGGATGCGGTGGGCAGTGGAGGGGTGAAGCCCAGTCTGCTCGCTGATCAGTTTCAGTGAAACGGCACCGCCATCGCGCGCCAGTGTGTCCAGCAGACTGAACATTCTGCTGAGAACCTGGATCGAAGTGGAAGCTGCTTTGGTATCGCTCATCGGGGTTTTCCTCCGTGAGAAGGGATTTTGAAAGGCGGGATCCCCCATCAATCGGCGAAATAATCCGTGCCTTGAGCGCATTTCCACCCGTCTGCCATGTCGTTTTCGGCATTTCATAACGCCCATGACCATTTCCAGACCATTTGCGCCAATTTGGCGAGTTTTCGTCCTCGCTTTCCGGTCGATGTCAGCCTGGCTGCCGGGACTGTTGGTGGCCTGTTTTGTCGGTGGGGTGATGGCTCAGCCTGATTCCCCCGCCGGTGGCGTGGAAAAAACCGCAGCGAGCGCGCCTGGGGTCGTGTCGCCAACAGCCTCGGGTGCAGTGCAGTCGGCCTCCGGCGCATCGGCACCGTTTGTGCACCGGTGGGTGTCTCCCTTTCCGCGCGTGATCGGCAAACTGGGCGTCAAGGACCTGGGGCTGGTCATCAACGAGGATGATCCGTATTCGGTGCAGGTGGGGACGTATTACGCGAAAGCAAGGCGCATCCCCGCTTCGCAGATCCTGCGCGTCAATCTGCCGGTGAAGCCGGAGTTGTCGCCAGCCGATTTCGCGAAGTTTTCGAAGCAGGTTGACACCTTCTACGGCAATCGGGTTCAAGGCCTGGCGCTGGCCTGGAAGCAGCCCTACGCCGTGGGGTGCAACTCCATTACGGGCGCGCTGGCGCTGGGCTATGACGGCAAATTGTGCAGCGAGGCCTGTCAGAAACCAGGGCACAAGAGCCGGTCGTCTGTCTACTTCGGTTCGGTATCCGTCAAGCCTTTCAAGGATCACCACATGCGACCAGGCATGCTCCTGGCTGCCAAGGATGTGGCGAGCGCCAAGGCTCTCATCGATCGCGGGGTGCGCTCCGACGGCACCTTGGGGCTGAAGGGGGCGCCCCCTGTGGACGTGCACTTCGTCGCCACATCAGACCAGGTGCGCAGTGTTCGGCAGTGGTCGTATCCACCAGCCGGGCCTCAGCCCAAGGTGGGCATCAACGTCTTGCTGGATCAGACGGATGCCTTGCGCCACGTCGATCGCGTGCTGCTCTACATGACCGGGCGCGAGCGCATCGAAGGCCTGGACACCGTGAGCTTTGTGCCGGGTGCCCTGGCTGATCACCTGACGTCGTTTGGCGGCATGCTGGATGACGCGCACGGGCAGATGTCCGTGCTCTCGTGGATAGACGCTGGCGCCACGGCCAGCTATGGCACCACCAGCGAGCCCTGTGCCCATCCGCAGAAGTTCCCGCATCCGCAGGTCCTGCTGCTGTTTTATGTGCAGGGTGCCACGGCCCTGGAGGCTTACTGGAAAAGCGTGATGTGGCCTCAGCAGGGGCTGTTTGTCGGCGAGCCATTGGCTGCGCCCTTCGCTCGTTAGCGGTTTAGCGCAGCAGGCCCCAGCGGACGCGCTGGGCAATCCACCACTTCCGAAGAGGGGTCAGCACGATGCGTTCGTGCAACACTCGATCCCCCTGGCGCGCCACCTGGTCGATCAGATGCAGGTAGATGTGACACAGCACCAGCAAGGGCTTGAGCGCGGCTCGTTCAGCCGAGGGCAGGGCACGGCAGGCGGTCAGCCCCTGGTGAAGGTGCGCCGAGGCCTGGCCGTGGAGATGCGTCAACAATCGAGGCCAGCCCTCGGCCGGTGATGCGGCGTCGGGTTTGCTCAACTGGTGGGCGCGCACATCGTGAGCCTGCAGCACGTCGATGGCAACCTGGATCCAGCCGCTGCGAGCGTCCTGACCCAGTCTGGTCAACTGGTGAGCCTGACGCAGGCCCCAGCCCAACTGGTGAGCGGCCTGCCGTGCGGCTTCGCTGGTGGCGCCCAGCAGACACGCGGCACCTTCTGCGGCAGCGCCCGTCGTTTGCCTCATGTGCCGCTGCAGGCTCGCGTCATCCAGCCAGCGCGTCTGGTTGATGAGCGTGATGAGGCCTTCGATCTGGCTGCTCCACAAGGGCCAGGCAGGCACCTGCGCTGGCGCGCTGACCCGTGAGGCATCGGTCAAACCTTTGAGCAAAGGGTGGTGTGCCTGACCTTGCGCGGCATCGTTCAACTCTTGCAACCACCAGCGGAGTTTCGTTTCCGCCACGCCGGGGTCCTGGATTTTGAAGGGAATCTGCGCAGTCTCGTGCCACCATTGCACCCAATACAGCAAAGCAGGACGCTGTGAAGCGGATGCCGCGGCCAGCGCGTAGTAGAGGCTGCTGCCGGCACGAGGGAAAACGTCAGCGGGGGAATGCGGGGTGGATGAATTCATGACAATTGGTGAGACGCAGACCGTATTGTCTCAATAGCTGAATTGACAGATCAGGAAGTCCTTGCCTACATTACTGACCCGCGAGTCAGTTATTCTGTCATCGCCTGATGCCCGGCGTTTTTCTGTCGTCGAATGACCGCGCATCACCCATTGATTTCACACTTATCGCTCTATGAAATTGAATGCGCGCCGCATGCCTGCGGTCATGGCTTTGATCTCGTCTGCACTGGCTCTGGTCCTCGCAGGCTGCAGCAAGGAGGCCCCTGCACCCACGCCCGAGCGCGCGGTTCGCACTTTGCTGATCTCTGAAACAGGTGGCGTACTGGAGCGCGAGTTTTCGGCCGACATCCGTGCCCGCACGGAGTCGCGCCTGGGCTTCCGTGTGCCCGGCAAGGTGGCCCGCCGTCTGGTCGAACTGGGTCAATCGGTTCGCTCCGGGCAGGTGCTGGGGCAACTGGATCCACAGGATCTGCGTCTGCAGCAGGATGCCGCGCGAGCTGGTCTGGCTGCGGCCGAGGCCAATGCCACGCAGGCCACTTCCGATCTCAAGCGTTTCACCGAACTGAAGTCGCAAGGCTTCATCAGCGAGGCTGAACTGGAGCGCCACACCACCATGGCGCGAACGGCCGAGGCCAACCTGCGTCAGGCGCGTGCGCAAGCCGGCGTGCAGAGCAATCAAACCAGCTATGCCGCGCTGGTGGCGGACGCCGCTGGTGTGATCACGTCGGTGGACATGGAGCCTGGCCAGGTGGTGAACGCCGGCATGCCGGTGTTGACCCTGGCCCATGACGGCCCGCGCGATGCCGTTTTTGCCGTGCCCGAGGATCTGGGGCAGGCCGTACGCGGCCTGGTTGGCAAGAAGGATGCGATCAAGGTGCGTCGTTGGGGCACCAGCGAGTGGGTATCGGCCACCGTGCGTGAAGTGGCTGCCGCCGCCGATCCGGTGACGCGTACCTTCCTGGTCAAGGCCGATGTCGGCAAGGCGGGGTTCGAGTTGGGGCAATCCGCCAGCGTGGCCTTCAACACGCCGGTGCGTGTCAGCGGTGGCCTGCGCATTCCGCTGTATGCCCTGGCCGAGCGCGATGGCAAGTCCATCGTCTGGGTGCTGGACGGCAAGACCATGACCGTCAAGCCGCAGCCCGTCTTCACGGGTGACATCACCGGCAATGTGGTGCTGGTGGCCAAGGGCTTGAATGCCGGCCAGGAGATCGTGACGGCGGGCGTGCATGCGCTCAATCCCGGTCAGAAGGTGCGCCGCTATCAAGCTGGTGCGGCTGAGGCGGCTGCTTCGGGCGCGAGCCCGGCGGTGAAGCCCTGATCGGCGAGGAGCGAGTCTTGAGTCACAAGCCAGATTCCTCGAACGAGGCGCAGGGGCAGCGTTTCAATATTTCCCGCTGGGCGCTGGAGCATCCCGCACTGACGCGCTACCTGATGGTGGTGCTGATGATGCTGGGCCTGGCGGCCTACTTCCAGCTTGGGCAGGATGAGGATCCGCCCTTTGCGTTTCGCATCATGGTCGTGCGATCTTACTGGCCCGGCACCACCGCTCAGCAGATGGCAGAGCAGGTGACCGACAAGATTGAGCGCACGCTGCAGGAGGTGCCTTACGCGGACAAGATCCAGTCCTACACCAAGCCGGGTGAGTCCTTCACCATGTTCATGGTCAAGGATTCTTCGCCACCCAAGGAGATTCCCAACCTCTGGTACCAGGTGCGCAAGAAGGTGGGCGACATGCGCCACACCTTGCCGCAGGGCGTGATCGGCCCCTTCTTCAATGACGAGTTCGGCGATGTGTATGGCTCGATCTACGCGCTGTCGGCCGATGGCTTCTCGCAGGAAGAGCTGCGCCAGTTCGCCGATCGCGCCCGTTCCGATCTGCTGCGCGTGCCAGGCGTGGCCAAGGTGGAGCTGTTTGGCGTCCAGGCTGAAAAGATCTTCCTGGAGGTTCCTCAGTTCAAGCTGGCTCAGCTGGGCCTGGAGCTACCTCAGGTTATTGCCCAACTCAATGCCCAAAATGGCATCGAGGGTGCCGGTGTCTACAACGGCGATCGCACCAATGTGCAGATGCGCGTGAATGGCGCCTTCCAGAACATCGAGCAGATCCGTCAGATGCCCTTGCGCCTGGTCAACCAGGCCACCGGTCAGGCGCGCACCTTCCGTCTGGGCGACATCGCCACCATCCGCCGTGGGTATGAAGACCCACCCGTGACCAAGGTGCGCCACCAGGGCAAGGCCGTGATCGCCATGGGTATCTCCATGGCCAAGGGCGGCGACATCATCCAGTTGGGCAAGAGCCTGACGGCCGCCACCGAGCGCATCAAGGCTGACCTGCCTGTGGGCATCGAGCTCGATCAGATCCAGAACCAGCCTCAGGCGGTGACGTCTTCGGTCGGCGAGTTCGTGCACGCTCTGGTGGAGGCGGTGGTGGTCGTGCTGGCTGTGAGCTTCCTGAGTCTGGGGCTGCATACCAAGCCATTGCGCCTGGACGTGTGGCCTGGCTTGGTTGTGGGCATCACCATTCCGCTGGTGCTGGCCGTGACCTTCCTGATCATGGACCTGTGGGGCGTGGGCCTGCACAAGATCTCGCTGGGCGCGCTCATCATCGCGCTGGGCTTGCTGGTGGATGACGCCATCATCGCCGTCGAGATGATGGTGCACAAGCTGGAAGAGGGTTACGACAAGATGAGTGCGGCCACTGCGGCCTATGACATCACCGCCATGCCCATGCTGACGGGCACGCTGATCACTGCGGCGGGCTTTCTGCCCATCGGCATGGCCAACTCGTCGGTGGGTGAGTACACCTACGCCATCTTCGCCGTCACGGCTGCTGCCTTGCTGATCTCGTGGATCGTCTCCGTGTACTTCGTGCCGTATCTGGGGCAGTGGCTGCTGCGCACCAAACCCAAGGTGCAGGCTGGCGACTCGGTTGATCTGTACGACACGCCGTTCTACTCGCGCTTCAAGGCGCTGGTGAACTGGTGTGTGGGGCACCGCTGGATCACCATCGCCATCACCCTGGGCGCCTTGTTCCTGGGTTTTGTGGGCATGGGCAAGGTGCAGCAACAGTTCTTCCCGGATTCGAGCCGCCCTGAAATCATCGTGGACCTGTGGTTGCCCGAAGGCTCCAGCTTTGACTCGACCGAGGCTGTGGCCCGGCGCTTCGAGTCCCGCATGATGAAAGAGCCGGGCGTCAAGACGGTGAGTTCGTGGATCGGCTCTGGCCTGCCGCGTTTTTATCTGCCCATGGATCAGATCTTCCCGCAAAGCAACGTGAGCCAGATCGTGGTGTTGCCTGAAGACGCGTCCATGCGCGAGAAGCTTCGCCACAAGCTGCCCGAGATCCTGGCCACCGAGTTCCCCGAGGCGCGTGCGCGAGTCAAGCTGCTGCCTAACGGGCCGCCTGTGCCGTATCCCGTGCAGTTCCGCATCGTGGGTGAAGACGTGAACACCTTGCGCCACTGGGCCGAGGAAGCCAAGGACCTGATGCGGGCCAATGGCGACATGCGTGGCGTCAACGACAACTGGAACGAATCCATCAAGTCGATCCGGCTGTTCGTGGACCAGGACAAAGCGCGTGCGCTGGGCGTCACCACCCAGTCCATCGCACAGGCCAGCCAGGTGCTGACCTCCGGCACGACCATCGGCCAGTACCGTGAGGGCGATCGCCTGATCGATATCTCGCTGCGCTCGCCGCAGTCCGAGCGCCAGACCTTGGGCGCGCTGGACAACGCCTACGTGCCCACGGCCTCGGGGCGCATGGTGCCGGTGTTGCAGGTGGCCAAGCCCAAGCTGGTCTGGGAGCCGGGCGTGCTGTGGCGTGAAGGCCGCCATTTCGCCATCACCGTGCAAGGCGATGTGCGTGAAGGCATCCAGGGCCCCACCGTCAGCCAGGCGCTGTGGCCCCAGATCAAGGCGCTGGAAGCGAAGATGCCCGTGGGCTATCACGTGCAACTGGCGGGTACGGCTGAAGAAAGCACGAAGGGGCAGGGCTCGATCTTTGCCAACGTGCCGGCCATGCTGTTCATCATCTTCACCTTGCTGATGTTGCAGCTGCAGAGCTTCTCGCGTGCCATGCTGGTCTTCCTCACAGGCCCGATGGGCATCGCGGGGGTGGCCATGGCCCTGCTGGCGTCCGATCGTCCGTTCGGCTTTGTCGCCATGCTGGGCGTGATCGCCCTGATGGGCATGATCATGCGCAACTCCGTGATCCTGATCGATCAGATCGAGCAGGACAGGGCGCGTGGCGTGCCGGCCTGGGATGCCATCGTCGGGGCGGCCGTGCGCCGGTTCCGCCCGATCGTGCTGACCGCCGCCGCCGCCGTGCTGGCCATGATCCCGCTGACCCGCAGCGCGTTCTGGGGCCCGATGGCCGTGTCCATCATGGGGGGGTTGATCGTGGCCACCTTGCTCACTTTGCTGGCCTTGCCTGCGATGTACGCCGCCTGGTTCAGGGTTCGCCGCGATACCGGCGTGGCCTGAAGCATGAAAAACAGGGTCTGAGCCGCGCTAGAATCGGCGGTTCAGACCAAATTAGCCAGTCCGGGTGCCGGGCGGGCCTGCGCGAGACAGTTCCATCCAGTGAGCCGCTTCG
The DNA here is from genome assembly GCF_016234775.1 of Aquabacterium sp. GTDB lineage: Bacteria > Pseudomonadota > Gammaproteobacteria > Burkholderiales > Burkholderiaceae_C > Aquabacterium. Next base: position 57,810 of record NZ_JACRAH010000032.1, read on the forward strand.
CAGGTGCGACCAGTGGCCGGGCTTTTCAGAGTTCATGCGCGGGTGGCGAAATTGGTAGACGCACCAGGTTTAGGTCCTGACGCCAGCAATGGTGTGGGGGTTCGAGTCCCCCCCCGCGCACCAGACTCAATTCTTATTCCTTACTGAGAGATCACATCATGGCGATCAACGTGGAGACCCTCGACAAGCTGGCGCGCCGCATCACGCTGTCGCTGCCTGCTGAAGTTCTGCAATCGGAAGTCGATGCCCGCCTCAAGAAGCTGGCTCGCACCGTCAAGGCCGACGGCTTCCGTCCCGGCAAGGTGCCGATGAACGTCGTGGCCCAGCGCTACGGCTATTCCGTGCAGTACGAAGTGGTCAACGACAAGCTGGGCGAGGCTTTCGCTCAAGCCGCTCAAGAAGCCAACCTGCGCGTGGCCGGTCAACCCAGCATCTCCGAAAAGGAAGGTGGCCCGGTTGAAGGTCAACTGCAATTCGACGCCACGTTCGAGGTCTATCCCGACGTGACCATCGGCGACCTGGCTACGGCCGAAGTCGAGCGCGTGACGGCTGAAGTCAACGACGCCGCCATCGACCGCACCATCGAGATCCTGCGCAAGCAACGCCGCACTTTCGCCCAGCGTCCTGCTGCCGAAGGCGCTGCTGACGGCGACCGCGTGACCATCGACTTCGAAGGCAAGATCGACGGCGTGCCTTTCGACGGCGGCAAGGCTGAAGGCTTCCAGTTCCTGGTCGGCGAAGGCCAGATGCTCGAAGCATTCGAAAAGGCCGTGCGCGGCATGAAGACGGGTGATTCCAAGACCTTCCCCCTGGCCTTCCCTGAGGACTACCACGGCAAGGACGTGGCCGGCAAGGAAGCCGACTTCCTGGTGACCGTCAAGAAGGTGGAAGCCCAGAACCTGCCCGAACTGAACGACGAGTTCATCAAGGGCCTGGGCCTGGCTGATGGTTCGATCGACGCCCTGCGCGCCGACATCAAGCGCAACCTCGAGCGCGAAGTGAAGTTCCGCGTGGCCGCCCGTAACAAGGCTGCTGCGATGGAAGCCATCCTGAAGCTGGTTGATTTCGATCTGCCCCAGTCGCTGGTGGCGGCCGAGTCCGACCGTCTGGTGCAAGGCGCCCGCGAAGACCTGAAGGCACGTGGCATCAAGGACGCCGACAAGGCCCCGATCCCCGCTGAAATGTTCAAGCCCCAAGCCGAGCGCCGCGTGCGTCTGGGCCTGACGGTGGCTGAGCTGGTCAAGGCCAACAACCTGGCAGCCAAGCCCGAGCAACTGCAAGCTCACATTCAAGAGCTGGCGCAAAGCTACGAGCAGCCCGCTCAAGTGGTGGCCTGGTACATGAGCGACCGTCAGCGCATGGCTGAAGTGGAAGCCGTCGTGATCGAAGGCAATGTGGCTGAGTTCGTGCTGTCCAAGGCCAAGGTGACCGACAAGGCCCTGAGCTTTGAAGAGCTGATGGGCCAGCAAGCCGCTGCCTGATCGTCCGATCTGACAGAAAAAAGGGCCCCAGGCCCTGACGTTTGCCGGTGAATGCCGGCCGTCAGCCAGGGAAACCCTCAAAAAAAGCACCTGCAATCCCGAGTGAGGGCAGGTGCTTTTGTTTTGTGCGACCGTGTCTGTGCTTGCAAACAACGGAAAGACGACCAAGGTAGTCGTGCGCTTTTTCCAGCGTTCGACCCGGGCTTTTCGCAAGTCATAATCGTTTTACATACACATTTGCGGCTCCTTTTTGCGAGGGGCCTCTTTTGAAGGAAGCACATGAGCGCACTGGACATTCAAAACCTGGGCATGGTGCCCATGGTCATTGAGCAATCGGGTCGTGGCGAGCGCGCCTACGACATCTACAGCCGCCTCTTGCGCGAGCGGGTGATCTTTCTGGTCGGGCCCGTCAACGACGCCACCGCCAACCTGGTCGTGGCACAGATGCTGTTCCTGGAGAGCGAAAACCCCGACAAGGACATCTCGTTCTATATCAACTCGCCTGGCGGCAGCGTGAGCGCCGGCATGTCGATTTTCGACACGATGAACTTCATCAAGCCGGATGTGTCGACGCTGTGCATGGGCATGGCCGCCTCCATGGGCGCCTTCCTGCTGGCCGCCGGCACCAAGGGCAAGCGTTTTGCGTTGCCCAACTCCAAGATCATGATCCACCAGCCTCTGGGCGGGACACAGGGTCAGGCCACGGACATCGAAATCCACGCCCGCGAGATCCTCAAGACCCGCGAGCAACTCAACCGTATCCTGGCCGAGCGTTCCGGCCAGCCCCTGGAGAAGATCCAGAACGATACCGAACGCGACTACTACATG
>NZ_JACRAH010000002.1 GCF_016234775.1 Aquabacterium sp.
ACGCTGCCGCGCTTGCCAAAGCTCTTGCGGATCCGCTTGCGCTCGGTGTAGCTATAGGGGGTTGCTTGCGCCATAAACTCTCCGTTTCGGGCACCAAAAGTGATGCGCCGTTTCGAATTCAGCCCGCCCCCTGGCCGTGGGAGCACGCTGTTGTTCGGCGACTGGCCATTCGGACCTTGCGTCCGAGGCTTGGTGGTTGGCCACTACCAACCGCTGGCAGACAACCCCCGCGTTGCACGGGGGCTCGACCAAACCGGTTCTCCGCAGTCGGTTCAGAGAACACTCGAAAAGCCTGCCAGTGTACTACTGGATGGCCTTTCGGCTGTTCTCAGGGATTTTCATCCCTGAAAAGCCGAAAGCCGCCCTCGCGAGGAGGGCAGCTCTTCGTCTTCCGACGCCCACCCGAAGGTGGGCAGGGAATTACTTCATTTCAGCAGTGGCGCCGGCTTCAACCAGCTTCTTCACGGCGGCTTCGGCGTCAGCCTTGGCAACAGCTTCCTTCACGTTCTTGGGAGCGCCGTCAACCAGGTCCTTGGCTTCCTTCAGACCCAGGCCGGTGATTTCGCGCACGGCCTTGATCACGCCAACCTTGTTGGCGCCAGCGCCGGTCAGCACGACGTTGAATTCAGTCTTCTCTTCCACAGCAGCAGCAGCGCCACCAGCGCCACCGGCAGCAGGAGCAGCCATTGCGGCGGCGGACACGCCGAACTTCTCTTCGATGGCCTTGACCAGCTCGTTGAGTTCCATCACAGACATGCTGTCCAGGGCGGTCAGGAATGCGTCTTTATCGAATGCCATTTTGGGTTCCTAAAATCGGTTGGATATTGAATACGGTGTTGATTGCTCGGTGAGCAGATCAAGCAGCAGGAGCTTCAGCAGGTGCTTCTTCAGCAGCAGGAGCGCCGCCACCCTTTTGCTCGGACACTGCAGCCAGAACGCGAGCGAAGCCCGAGATCGGCGATTGCAGCAGACCGCAAATTTGGGCCAGCAGAACTTCGCGGCTTGGGATCGATGCCAAAGCCTTGACGCCATTGACGTCCAGAGCCTTGCCAGCGTAGGCGCCAGCCTTGATGACCAGCTTGTCATTGCTCTTGGCAAAGTCAGCGATCACCTTTGCTGCAGCCACGGCATCTTCAGAGAAGCCGTAGATCAGCGGGCCGCTCATGCTCTCAGCAGCGACTTCAAATGGGGTGCCGGCAACAGCGCGACGAGCCAGGGTGTTCTTCAGCACGTGAAGATACACACCTTGGGCGCGTGCGGTTTTGCGCAGCTGATCCAGTTGAGCCACCGTGAGACCGCGGTACTCAGCCAGTGCAAGCGTCTGCGACTTGCCCGCCTGGGCAGCCACTTCCGCAATGACGGCTTCTTTTTCGTTGCGATTGAGACTCAAGGTCTACTCCTTAAAACATGTCCCTGGGCACCATCTCCATCAGGAGCCGGCACCTGGGGACACACCCAGTTTCAGCGACCTTCTGCCTTGGAACCCACGCCACCCTTGCGAGGTGAGGCGGAAACTTTCAACAGCGGGTTCGCCATCTGCGTAGGCTGAGCAAGCGATTAAGTCGCGGAGCGCCTGTAAAAGCGCGCCCTTTGACGCCTACGGTCTTTGATAGCCTGCGGCTTTCAGCCACAGCCCACCAATCTTGTTCGGACGATCCGCGCCAGACTCGCGCGGGATCCGGTCAACTCAGGCTTTGCGACCCGAGCCGACAGTGTCTGTTGCCAATCAGGCGCCAGTGATGCTGCTGACGTCCACGCGAACGCCCACACCCATCGTCGAGGAGACGGCGACCTTGCGCAGGTACACGCCCTTGCTCGAAGCAGGCTTGAGCTTGTTCAGTGCGTCCAGCAGCGCAGCCAGGTTGCCCTTGAGCTTGTCAGCGTCGAAGGAGCGACGGCCGATGGTGCCGTGGATGATGCCGGCCTTGTCAACGCGGAACTGGACTTGACCAGCCTTGGCGTTCTTGACAGCGGTGGCGACATCAGGCGTCACGGTGCCGACCTTGGGGTTAGGCATCAGGCCACGTGGACCCAGAACCGTACCCAGGGTACCGACGATACGCATCGTGTCAGGGGAGGCGATCACCACGTCGAAGTTGATGTTGCCAGCCTTGACTTGTTCAGCCAGGTCTTCCATGCCGACAACGTCAGCACCGGCGGCACGGGCTTCGTCAGCCTTGGCACCTTGAGCGAACACAGCCACGCGCTTGGTCTTGCCGGTGCCGTTGGGCATCACGACAGCGCCACGAACCACTTGGTCCGACTTCTTGGCGTCCACACCCAGTTGCACGGCCACGTCGATGGACTCGTCAAACTTGGCAACGGCAGCTTCCTTGATCAGGGCCAGCGCGTCGTCGAAGGCGTACAGCTTGGTGGTGTCCACCTTGCCAGCGAAAGCCTTTTGGCGTTTGGTCAGCTTTGCCATGATTAAACACCTTCCACGATGATGCCCATCGAACGAGCCGAACCGGCGATCGTGCGAACAGCAGCGTCCA